>CACZMA010000005.1 GCA_902782125.1 Oscillospiraceae bacterium
CCACACCTGTTCCCATCCCGAACACAGAAGTTAAGCTCGCTGGTGCCGACAATACTCGGCTGGCAACGGCCCGGGAAGATAGGTTGCTGCCGGATCTTATTCCTCAATAGCTCAGCCGGTAGAGCGTTCGGCTGTTAACCGAAATGTCGCAGGTTCGAGTCCTGCTTGGGGAGCCAGAAAGACCTGAAGTTTTCTTCAGGTCTTTTTTGTTGCCTTTTTACATGTTTCTGGTAATTATGGTTTTGAAACATGAACCAGGCTGCTTTGGTCTTTTTAACCCCAGATGTCAAATTGTATATTTTTTTTCGAGCAAGTTTGTGCATACATTTGATTTTCTGATTTCATTTTTTATTGACTATTCATTTTGTCAAATCGGTGTTAGAATTATCGCAAGGAGTGAATAGTAATGGCTAGAATCGATTCTCTCAGAGCAAAGATAAGCAAATACGCGTCGAAGGGTAAGCTCGACGGACTTATTAAGCTGTCGAACGATCCTGACGATGATGTTCGCATGGCTGTCGCGATTGCAATGGGTCAGATTCCCACCTATGAGAGCGGCATGGCTCTGATCCCGCTCATGCGCGACCCTTCACCTATGGTTAGAGCTTCTGCAGCAACAGCTGCAGCTGATATTAATGCAAAGCATTGCCTCGAGTACGTTAAGAAGCTCGCATTCGGCGATTCTGATCCGAATGTCAGACTTACGGCAAAGGCAGCCTTTGATGTATTGAAGGATCAGGTAGTCTGATATTTCACTGACAATGTAGTATATTAGTTATGCCGGTTCATACCGGCATACTTTTTGGAAAGATATAAGGGATAGTAAAGGAGATTTGATATTATGCCACACGGAGGAGGCGGCGGATCTGCCGGAGGCGGATTCCACGGAGGTTCGCACGGCGGTTCAGGAAGCGGACGCAACACCATTTCACATACTTATTTTCCGGGTGCAAAGAGATACCGTTACAGGAAAGGCAACGGTCAGTATGATTATGTCTACATGAGGCAGGCTCCGGGCAAGGCGGAGCTCATCACGACAGTGATCACGTTCTGTGCAGTCATTGGTCTGCTCGGTTTCTCTGCGGTAGCGGTCATGCTCTCGGATAAGATCGCGCCCGAGAAACTCAAAGGATCTTATGTTTCTCCGGACAACCATATAGAAGGTTATGAGTATCTGGATAATACGGAAGATCTCGAGGAGGCACTTGAGGATTTCGAGGATCTCACAGGAGTATGCCCCGTAGTCTATGCAGTCTATAACGAGGATTGGGAAGACTACAAAGATCTTGAGGATTATGCCTATGATCTTTATGTTGATAACTATGATGACGAAGAGCACTTTATGATCGTATATTCGATCGACCCCGAGGATGCAGGCGACTGGTATTGGGAGTCGATGATAGGCGACGATACAGATGACATCCTGACTGACAGCAAAGTCGAGAAGTTCGGCAAGGCCCTTCAGAAGAAGCTCGAGAGCGGAACGGAGCCGGGATTGGCTCTAGCCGAGACATTTGAGGATTCATTAGATTACATCATGGCTGCTCCCGCAGATTCCGGAGACAAGGGTGCTTCTTCCGTGATGATCTTTGTCATCATCATCTTCATTGTAGCTATGGGTCTCACGCTCACTCAGTATACCCGTAAATACGAGAGGGTCGATGAGAACGGCAACCCGATCGAAGATACGGATGAACCCGCGGTCAAGGAGTTCACTCCGCTTGCAAATCCGAAGCAGCAGAAGTCGGCGGGTACGATTGCGATGGCAGCAGTAGCAATACTCTTTGTGCCTTTTATAATGGTCGGGATCAAGCTGCTGGTTCAGGGAATAGATGATCTTACAAGCGGCAGCGGCAAGCTTCCTGTAGTCTTGATCATGGGCTTCATCTGGAACATGGTGATCGTAATCGGAATAATATCTGTGATCAAGCGCATCAGGAAAGCAAACAAACTGAAGGAAGATCCGGAAGTGACAAAGGCCAAGGCAGAATCGTTCAAGAATTCTCAAAGGCAGGCCGCTCCTTCGGTATCGCAGTATCCCGCACCCGAGGCAATGGATCAGCCCGAAGAGGAGAAGATGAATGCTTTCGAGAAGGCGCAGGTGTACGATGAATCCCTGATAGATGCGGCACTTAACCGCGAGAGCCATGTGGATTATGATGACGAAGACTACGAGAGAATGAAGAAGGACGGTTTTGAGTAATGATAATTGATTACAATGCGGTTGAATGGAAGGAGAACCCCGGCTTCAAGGGAGGAGAGGGTTCCTTCAACAACAAGATGTATGATGACGGCACGAACAAGATGATGAAGGGCTGCCTTAAGCCCGGCTGTTCGATCGGTTACCATAAGCATGAAGGCTCCTGTGAGATCATCTTCATCGTAAGCGGTAAGGGGAAGCTCATTCAGGATGACGAGGAATTCGAAGTATCTCCCGAGCAGTGCCTCTACTGCCCCGAAGGTCATTCGCACAGTCTCATCAATAACGGTACGGAGGATCTTGTATTCTTCGCAGCGGTGCCTAAGCAGTAATACTCACTCTTCTTTATAATCGTCGAAATAGTCCGCGTACTTAAGGTTCGGTTTGATGAACACGGGCTCGGCGTAGCCTTCGGATAACATGATCTCGTTGAGCATCAGGTATTCGCCGTCTTCTTCTATCCAGACGTAGGCCAGAGTCCTGTCGTACTGGTCGAACTGTTCGACGTCATATTCGAGGTAGACATACTCGGTATCCTCGAGAAGGCCTTTGAGGAACTCGGATGCCTGTCTGCCTTCTTCGGTGTTCATCTCCTCGTCGGGATGAACAGACTCCGGAGCATTGATGCCGGTAAGTCTTACCCTGAGTTTGTTGCCGTCCTTGTCATAGCAGATGATCGTATCGCCGTCGACGACCCTGTCGAATTCGCATTCGTTAAGAAGGGAAGTGTCCGCCTCTATCTCGAGGTCGAAATCGTCCGCATCATAACCGGGATCATCTGCGGCAGCCTCTGTCTGGCTGCCAAGATAGTCTGTCTCCAACTCATAGCCGGCGTACAGATCACACCCGGAGACGGCTGAGACCGCAAGTACGGCCGGCAGGATAAGTGTCAGATATTTGCTTTTACTTTTGAACATAGGTCTCATTATAAACCATTACATATGAAAGGGATTTTTTCTTTTTAAGTTTGGAGCATCCGTAATATTTCTTGCGATAAATCTGTGATAGAATTCATAACAGTAAATTTTCGCGGGGGTGGACACAATGCCAAAAAGAGACGACATCAACAAGATCCTTATCATCGGTTCGGGCCCTATCATCATCGGCCAGGCCTGCGAGTTCGATTACTCCGGCACACAGGCATGTAAGGCTCTTAGGAATCTCGGGTATGAGATCGTTCTTGTAAATTCCAATCCGGCTACGATAATGACAGACCCGGATGTTGCCGACCGTACATATATCGAGCCGCTGAACGTTAAGCGCCTCGAGCAGATCATCGCCAAGGAGCGTCCTGATGCGCTGCTTCCTAACCTCGGCGGACAGTCAGGTCTTAACCTCTGCTCCGAGCTGTCACAGGCAGGCATCCTCGATAAGTACGATGTCAAGGTAATCGGCGTACAGGTTGATGCCATCGAGCGTGGTGAGGACAGGATCGAGTTCAAGGAGACCATGAACTCACTCGGTATCGAGATGCCGAGGTCTCACGAAGCTTATTCAGTTGACGAAGCACTTAAGATCGCAGAAGAGCTCCACTACCCCGTAGTTATCAGACCGGCATACACGATGGGCGGCGCAGGCGGCGGCCTCGTATACAATGTCGACGAACTCAAGACCGTAGTCGAGAGAGGCCTCGCGGCTTCCATGATCGGCCAGGTCCTCGTAGAAGAATCCATTGCAGGATGGGAAGAACTCGAGCTTGAAGTAGTAAGAGACAGCAAGGACAACGTCATCACTGTCTGCTTCATCGAGAATATCGATCCTATCGGCGTGCACACGGGCGACTCTTTCTGCTCGGCCCCCATGCTCACGATATCCCAGGAAGTCCAGGACAAACTCCAGGATTATTCATATAAGATAGTAAAGGCTATCGAAGTCATCGGCGGCTGCAACTGCCAGTTCGCTCACGATCCGGTAACGGACAGAACAGTCGTTATCGAGATCAACCCCCGTACATCCAGATCCTCCGCTCTTGCTTCCAAGGCGACGGGATTCCCCATAGCATTCGTATCCGCGATGCTCGCATGCGGTCTCACGCTTGACGAGATCCCCTGCGGCAAGTACGGCACCCTCGATAAGTACTATCCGGACGGCGACTATGTCGTTATCAAGTTCGCGAGATGGGCTTTCGAGAAGTTCCACGGCGCTCAGGACAAGCTCGGTACGCAGATGCGTGCGGTAGGTGAGGTCATGAGCATCGGTAAGACCTACAAGGAAGCATTCCAGAAGGCCATCCGTTCCCTCGAGAAGGACCGCTACGGCTTGGGCTTTGCAAAGGATTTCAACAAGCTTTCCAAGGAAGAGCTCATGCTGAAGCTGACTGCTCCCTCTTCAGAGCGCCAGTTCATCATGTATGAGGCTTTGAGGAAGGGCGCTACCGTTGACGAGCTCTTCGAAGCAACGAAGATCAAGAAGTGGTTCATCGAGCAGATGAAGGAACTCGTTGACGAGGAGGAAGAACTCATCAAGCTCGCAGGCAGGATCCCTGAAGAATCCGTCCTCAGACAGGCTAAGCTCGACGGTTTCTCGGATAAGTATCTGTCGCAGATCTTAGGCGTATCCGAAGACCTCATCCGTAAGGCACGTTATGAGTTCGGCATCAAGGAAGCATGGGAAGGCGTTCATGTATCCGGCACAAAGGATGCTGCTTATTACTATTCTTCCTACCACATCGCTGAGGATAAGTCGCCTTCTTCCGAGAACAAGAAGATCATGATCCTGGGCGGCGGCCCTAACAGGATCGGACAGGGAATCGAGTTCGACTACTGCTGCGTACATGCTGCGCTCGCACTCAAGAAGCTCGGCTTCGAGTCCATCATAGTAAACTGCAACCCTGAGACGGTATCTACAGACTACGATACTTCGGACAAGCTCTACTTCGAGCCTCTCACACTCGAGGACGTTCTTGCCATCTATGAGAAGGAGAAGCCTATCGGCGTTATCGCGCAGTTCGGCGGACAGACACCTCTGAACCTCGCAGCTTCCCTCAAGGCTAACGGCGTCAACATCCTCGGTACTACTCCGGAGACCATCGACCTCGCTGAGGACCGTGACCACTTCAGGGCAATGATGAAGCGTCTGGGCATCCCCATGCCTGAGGCAGGTATGGCAGTCAATGCAGACGAGGCCATCGCCATCGCAAGCAAGATCGGCTACCCCGTCATGGTACGTCCGTCCTTCGTCCTCGGCGGAAGAGGAATGGAAGTCGTTCACGACGACGCGATGCTCAGAGTCTATATGAATGCGGCAGTCGGCGTTACACCCGACAGACCGATCCTCATCGACCGTTTCCTGCACCACGCTACTGAGTGTGAGGCAGATGCGATCTCTGACGGCACCAACTGCTATGTTCCCGCTGTCATGGAGCACATCGAGCTTGCAGGTATCCACTCCGGTGACTCTGCGTGCATCCTGCCTTCTCTGAACCTTACTGACGAGCAGGTTGCCACCATCAAGGAATACACAAGGAAGATCGCAGTCGAGATGAACGTTGTCGGTCTCATGAATATGCAGTACGCGATCGAGGACGGCATCGTATATGTCATCGAGGCCAATCCGAGAGCATCCCGTACGGTACCGCTCGTATCCAAGGTAACCGGAACCAACATGGTAAGGATAGCTACGGATATCATGACAATGGGTCTTACAGGCCGTCCGTCGCCCGTTACGGAGCTTCACGACAAGAACATCCCGCACTACGGCGTCAAGGAAGCAGTCTTCCCGTTCAACATGTTCCAGGAAGTAGACCCCGTCTTAGGACCCGAGATGCGTTCCACGGGAGAGGTCCTCGGTCTTGCGAGCCACTTCGGCGAGGCATACTTCAAGGCTCAGGAAGCAACGAAAACAGAGCTCCCGCTCGAGGGCACCGTTCTCCTGTCCGTATCTGACCTCGACAAGGTCGACCTCATCGATGTTGCAAAGGCATTCAGCGATCTCGGCTTCAAGATCCTCGCTACGGGCGGAACATATCAGATGATCTCCGAGGCAGGCATCAAGGCCGAGAAGGTCAAGAAGCTCTATGAGGGCAGACCCAACATCGGCGACATGATCACTAACGGAGAAATAGATCTCGTCATCAATACTCCTGCAGGCAAGACTTCTGCGCACGATGACTCTTACATCCGTAAGGATGCCATCAAGCAGCATGTTCCGTACATCACGACCATGGCTGCGGCAAAGGCTTCTGCAGAAGGCATCAAGGCAGCCAGGGAGCATTCCTTTGAGGTTAAGGCTCTCCAGGATTTCCATGCCGAGATCAAGTGAGGCATATTTGCGGTAGCTGACATCAAAAAATAGCAATATATGAATAGCGTTCGCGCCGGAGATTTGGATTTCCGGCGCGTTCTTTTTGGAAAAATCGAGCAATAACAAGGGTTACAGCAACCGCTTGCACACCCCGATACAAGTGCATTCGCGAATTAGCAATATTCGTTGATTTTTTCCGTATCGCACAAATGACAGGCACTAATCTCTTCATTTTAGAAGATACATTTTTGCTCTAATCTCCATTAGTATTAGTAGTAACGTTTTATTATCGGAGGTATTCATGCTTTACATTGGTATCGATCTGGGTACTTCTGCCGTAAAGATACTTCTCATGAAGGACGGCGGCAGAGTTCTGAAGACTGTATCTGAGAGTTATCCGGTGCATTTCCCGCAGACGGGTTGGTCAGAACAGAATCCTGTTGACTGGTTCAACGGAACAGTCAAAGGTATTAAGAGGATCCTTGAAGGATTCGACGGCAGCGAAGTCGGCGGAATCAGCTTCGGCGGACAGATGCACGGTCTTACTCTTCTGGATGCTAACGGCGATGTTATCCGTCCGGCGATCCTTTGGAATGACGGCAGATCACAGGTCGAGTCCGACTATCTGAACAACGAGGTCGGCAAGGAGTTCCTCTCCAAGCATACAGGCAATATCTCATTTGCCGGCTTTACGGCACCTAAGGTTCTCTGGGTAAAGAAGAACGAGCCCGAGAATTTTGCAAAGATCGCCAAGATCCTTCTCCCGAAGGATTATCTTGCATATCGTCTGAGCGGCGTTTTCGCTACGGACGTATCTGATGCTTCCGGCACGCTGTATTTCGATTGCGAGAACAGGAAGTGGTCTGATGCCATGATCGAAGTTCTCAGCATGAAGAAGGAGTGGCTGCCTGAGGTCTATGAGAGCTATGAAGTGATCGGCAAGATCCTTCCCGAAGTTGCAGACGAGCTCGGCATCAACAAGGACTGCATCATCGCAGCAGGTGCCGGTGACAACGCTGCAGCGGCCGTAGGTATGGGTATTATAGGCAACGGCGGATGCAACATCTCGCTGGGTACGAGCGGTACCATCTTCATCTCATCTGACAAGTTCAAGAACGATTCGCAGAACTCGCTTCACGCATTTGACCATGCTGACGGCGGATTCCATCTCATGGGATGCATGCTGAGTGCTGCTTCCTGCAACAAGTGGTGGGTATCAGACATCCTCGATACCGAAGACTACGACAAGGAGCAGAGAGGCATCGAGGTCCTGGGCGAGAACAAGATCTTCTTCCTGCCTTACCTCATGGGCGAGAGATCACCTCTCAACAACCCCAACTGCCGTGCGATGTTCGTTGGAATGTCCATGGATACTACTCGTCTTGACATGACACAGGCTGTCCTCGAAGGCGTTGCATTTGCGCTCCGTGATTCTTTCGAATGCGCTAAGAAGATGGGACTCGAGATCACAAGCTCTTCCATCTGCGGCGGTGGCGCGAAGTCCAAGCTCTGGCGTCAGATCGTTGCCAACGTATTAGGCATCGAGCTCACACAGACAGTCAACGACGAAGGCCCTGCAATGGGTGCCGCTATCCTTGCCGCAGTAGCATGCGGTGAGTATAAGAGCGTTGAGGAAGCCTGCAACTCCATCGTTATCAAGCATGTATCCGAAGTACCGGATCCTGAGATCACGGCACGCTATGAAGAGAGATACAAGGAATTCTCTAAGATTTATCCGACATTTAAGGAGGCTGGATTATGGTAATTTACGAACAGTATTCCGAGCGTTTCCGCAAGTACGGCCGAGTTATCAAGAACATTGATGTAGCGCCGGTCATCGATGCACTGAACAATATCCCGATCCCTGAGAACGGTGTCGAGTACAAGCCTACGGTAGATTCTCTTGAGAAGGCTTCCGCGAGTGTTGATCTGACCAGGATCTTCGGCGGCGAGCTCAAGCTCGAGACAGGTTACTGCGCAGGTCACAACCAGTATCTCAATGCCGTTGAGTATCACAGATCTTCAGAGATCAACATCGCAGCTACAGACTGCATCCTGCTCCTCGGTCAGAGAGCAGACGTCACGGACGATTTTGAATATGACACATCCAAGATAGAGGCTTTCCGCATCCGCAAGGGTACTGCGGTAGAGCTCTTCGCAACAACACTTCATTACGCACCTTGCGGAATCGAAGGAAGCGGATTCATGGTAGGCGTAGTACTTCCTTACGGAACGAACTTCGACCTCGAAGAAGAGCACATCGACTGTCTGGCAGATTCAGACGATGAAGACAAGCTCCTTACCGCAAAGAACAAGTGGCTTATCTGCCATCCGGGCGCCAAGGGCGAAGAAGGACACTTCCCCGGTTTAGTAGGTTCTAATATCAAAGTAGATATTAAGAAAAATCAGCTGGAGGAATTGTAATTATGGCTAAGAAATTATTTAATGCGCCCGATGTCAAGATCGGTATCGTAGCAGTCTCCCGTGACTGTTTCCCGGAAGAACTCTCCGTAAACAGAAGGAAGGCTCTTGTCGCAGCATACGGCGCTAAGTATGATGCATCAGATATCTATGAGTGCCCGATCTGCATCGTTGAGTCTGAGATCCACATGCAGCAGGCTTTGGCAGACATCAAGGCAGCAGGTTGTAACGCTCTTTGTGTTTACCTCGGCAATTTCGGACCTGAGATCTCCGAGACAATGCTCGCTCAGCAGTGGGGCGGTCCCGTTATGTTCTGCGCAGCAGCAGAAGAGACACAGGACAACCTTGTCGGCGGCAGAGGCGATGCTTACTGCGGTATGCTCAATGCATCCTATAACCTCAAGATCCGCGGCGTAAACGCTTACATCCCTGAGTATCCTGTAGGAAACGCAGAAGAGTGCGCTGATATGATCAATGATTTCGTTCCCGTAGCAAGAGCTCTCGACGCTATGAAGAACCTCAAGATCATCTCCTTCGGACCCCGTCCGCAGAACTTCTTCGCATGCAACGCTCCCATCGAGCCTCTGTACAGAATGGGCGTAGAGATCGAAGAGAACTCTGAGCTCGACCTGTTCGAGTCCTTCAAGAACCACGAGGGTGACGAGAGGATCCCTGCTAAGGTTGCAGAGATGGAAGCAGAGCTCGGCGCAGGCAACAAGAAGCCTGAGATCTTAGACAAGCTCGCTCAGTATGAGCTCACTCTCCTTGACTGGGTAGAGGGACACAAGGGTTCCAAGAAGTATGTTGCCATCGCAGGCAAGTGCTGGCCCGCATTCCAGACACAGTTCAAGTTCGTTCCCTGCTATGTAAACAGCCGTCTCACAGGCATGGGCATCCCCGTATCCTGCGAAGTTGATATCTACGGCGCTCTGTCTGAGTACCTCGGATATGTAATCTCCGAAGATGCAGTTACACTCCTCGACATTAACAACTCCGTACCTCACGATATGTACGACGAGTCCATCGCAGGCAAGTTCGACTACAAGTTCACTGATACATTCATGGGCTTCCACTGCGGCAACACATGCTCCAAGAAGCTTGCTTTCTGCGAGATGAAGAACCAGATGATCATGGCAAGAGCTCTCCCTGTAGAGGTTACAAACGGTACTCTCGAGGGCGATATCGCTCCGGGCGACATCACATTCTACAGACTGCAGTCCACATCCGACGGCCAGATCAGAGCTTATGTTGCTCAGGGTGAGGTTCTCCCTGTTGCCACAAGATCCTTCGGTTCCATCGGTGTATTCGCCATCAAGGAGATGGGCAGATTCTACAGATACTTCCTTATCGAGAAGAACTTCCCTCACCACGGTGCTGTTGCATTCGGTCACTACGGAAAGGCTCTCTACAACCTCTTCACATACCTCGGCATCTGCCCTTGCGACATCGGCTACAACAAGCCTGCAGGCGACAGATATCCGAAGGAGAATCCTTTCAACTGATATCCTGATAGTTGGAAACAATAATGAAGCCCGGTGCGATCGCGCCGGGCTTCTTATTTTAAAATTAATTACTATAACTATTATTCAGTTTCTTCTGACATCTCTTCACCGGAAGCACCATCATCTTCGGCGTCTTCGCCCTCTTTGGTCGTCTCCTCAGCCTCATCAAGCTGATACTCTTCGTCGAGCGCGTCGCCCTCCTCGTCATCATCCGAGGTCAGCTTGGCTCCGGCCTTCTCGAAAATCCTCTTCAGGAAGATCGACTCCATAAAGGCAACGAGAGCAAAGCCCATGAAGCACATAAGGCTCAGGACAAGTACAGGATAGACGTAAGTAACAAGACCGAGCGCGAGTGTGATGATCGCAAAGAATATGGTTGAAGGTATATTTGCGAGCGACAGCAGCAGGGAATTCTTGATGACCTGCTTATTATTCTCGTCGAACCATGCGATTATCGGGAAAGCATATGCCATACAGGAGAATACGGCAAGGAGCAGGAAGTAGATAGGATACTGCGTCCATGTGTACTCCGGCGGAAGAGCCGTATTGATAAGGTATATCTCCCATACAAAGAAGCCGGTAATGGCGGCCAGAATAAGCCAGATGACCGTTGACTGCTTGAAGTTGTTCTTGAATGATCTGAAGTATTCGCTGAAGACCGGGGGATTCTCTCCCAGAAGGATCTTGATGGTGATCCTGTTCATGGCAGTGAGTGAAGCCCCTATGGTTATGATGGGAATACAGGTTATGACAAAGCAGAAATTAACGAATATAAGGTTGCAGACCGCCGTAAGGAATATGGTTGCAGGGTGTTTTTGACTGAAGAATGATGCCATTTTTGACTCCGGTTTTTATAATATGTATAGAATTACAGGCATAATTATAGCAATCTGTGCAAACTAATGACAATAGAGGTCCGAAAATAGCAATATGTGTATAAAAGGAGCAAAAACAGCACAAATTGTAGCAATATGAGCAAAGAATACTCGGGGGCTTTTGGTTAAAATATCAATACGTGAGAACCGAGACTCGGTTCATCATTTAAAACACGAAGGAGGAAATTTTATGAAAAAAGTTATTGCTAGCCTGCTCTCTGTAGCAATGGTTGCAGCAATGGCAGCTGGTTGTGCTCAGACAGAGCCCGCTACAAGCGGCGATGATGCAGCTACACCTGATGCTAGTGCAGCTGACGCTGGTGATGATGCTGAAGCTAGCGACGCTGGCGAAGGCGAAGGTGAAGGTGAAGGTGAGGGCGATGAAACAACCGCTGAGACAATGTCTTTCGGTACTGGTTCTGAAGTAATCAACCTTTGGTCATTCACTAACGAAGTTCCTAACATGATCGGTAAGTACATCGAGCTCCACCCTGAGTTCGGTGAGACCTACACTGTTAAGGTAACAATCATTGCTACAACTGATGGTGCTTATCAGCCTGCACTCGACGCTGCTCTTGTTAACGGCGGTGAGGATGCTCCTGATATCTACACAGCAGAGGCAGCATTCATCCTGAAGTATACTCAGGGTGACATGTCAAGCTATGCAGCTACTTACAAGGATCTTGGTATCGATGTAGACGCAGAGATCGAAGCAGCTGACATCGCTCCGTACACAATTGACATCGGTTCACGTGACGGCGAAGTAGTTGCTCTTGGTTATCAGGCTACTGGTGGTGCTATGATCTACAGAAGCTCCATCGCTCTTGATACTTGGGGCACAGATGACCCGGCTGAGATCGAGAAAATCGTTGGTGCTGGTTCCGGTAACTGGGATAAGTTCTGGGATGCAGCTGAGGACCTCTCCGCTAAGGGTTACGCAATCGTTTCCGGTGACGGTGACGTATGGCACTCTGTTGAGAATGCTAACGATGCATGGATCAAGGACGGCGCTCTGAACATGGACACAGGCAGATTCGATCTCTTCGATATCTCCTATGACCTCACAGAGAATGGTTGGTCAAACAACACATCTGACTGGACAGAGGGTTGGTACGCAGACATGCAGGGTATCGGTGAGAAGCCTGTATTCTGCTTCTTCGGACCTGCTTGGCTCATCAACTATGTCATGGCTGGTAACGTTGGTGGCGACGCTGCACCTGCAGACGGCGACTTCACACAGGGCAACACATTTGGTGACTGGAGAGTTTGCACTCCGCCGGTAGGCTTCTTCTGGGGCGGCACATGGCTCCTCGCTAACAAGGACACAGAGCAGAAGGAAGGCGTTGCTGAGTTCATCGAGTGGGTAACTCTTGATTGTTCTGAGACAGGTCTCCAGTATCTCTGGGCTAACGGCACATTCAACGGCGAAGGCGGCACAAAGGACTGCGTAGCTTCAGGAACAGTTATGGCTATTTCTGATGGTACTCTCGACTTCCTCGGTGGTCAGGATATGTTCCCTGCATTCATCGCTGGTAACGCTAACGCTACAGGCGCTAACATGACTCAGTACGACGAGACAATCAACAGCTTCTTCCGTGATGCAGTCAGACAGTATGCTCTCCCTGAGGGTGAGTTCTACGGCGACAAGGATGCAGCTATTGCACAGTTCGCTGAAAACGTTAACGATAACCTCGTTTTCTAATGTAACTTAGGATTTTAAGTTGCCTTACGACGGCAGGGTAAATTCCAGGTTTACCCTGCCGTTTTTTCAAAAATTCCATAGGAGGTTAGGGAGTAATGAACAATAAGAAGCTTGTTAGTTATTCCAAGTATGGCTATATCTTCGCTATACCGTTCGTTTTAACATTTTTAATTTTCACCCTTTACCCGATTGTCTACACCTTTACAATTGGTTTTACCGATCTCCACGGAGCCGGTCAGACAGAGTTAAGATTCCTCCCTTCGGTCGGAAAGCCGCTCTTCCAGAACTTTACTGATGTTATTACATCCGGTTCGTTCCAGAAGGCTTTCACGAACACCGTAAGGATCTGGATCGTTAACTTTATCCCTCAGATGGCTTTTGCTCTCCTGTTCACCGCTTGGTTCACAGACAGACGTACAAAGCTTAAGGGTCAGGGCATATTCAAGATCCTTTTCTACTTACCGAATATCATCACTTCTGCTACAGTAGCTATTCTCTTCCTTGCACTGTTCGGATATCCTAAGGGACCTATGAACGATATCATTATGGCTCTCGGTATCTCTAAGAAGGCTGTCAACTTCACAGCAAGTGCTTCAACAGTTAGAGGAATCATCGCTTTCATCCAGTTCTGGATGTGGTACGGCTACACGATGGTTAACCTCATTGCAGGCGTTATCGGTATTAACCCCGAGATCTTCGAAGCTGCGGAGCTCGATGGTGCCAGCAAGGCTCAGACGTTCTTCCTGGTTACTATTCCTTGTATCAGATCCATCCTTGTTTATGTACTTGTTACATCACTCATCGGTGGTCTCAACATGTTCGATATTCCTGAAATGTTCATCGGTAAGAACTGCAACAACGCAGGTTTGACAACAAATATGTACATCCGTAATCAGGCCTTCCTCGGCAGCTACCTCTATGCTAGAGCTGCTGCGGCAAGCGTGATCATGTTCATAATCATTTTGATCCTTTGCTTGATTCTTCTCTATTTCATGAGAGACAGAGACGAAGCTAAGCTCGCGAAGATTAGAAGGCAGGAGCGTAAGGCTGCTGCAGCAAGAACTTGAGAGGAGGGATTTTTAAATGGCTAATGAAAATAAACTGCATAAAGAATCCGTTGGTTTCAAGATCTTCGAGTACGTGATTTGTGTAATCTTCGCTATTCTTTCACTTGCACCGTTCTACATCATGTTCGTAAACGCTACGAGAGGAACATATGAGATCCAGCAGCATGCTATCTCATTGTTCTCACCTCATCCGTTCCAGAACCTCGCTAAGAACTGGGCAGTATTCAATGGTAAGGACTTCCACCCCGAGACTGGTTTTGTTAACTCATTCATCATCTCAACAAGTGTTACGATCCTTGCTCTCTACTTCTCTTCACTCACTGCTTATTCAATCCAGGCTTATGAGTGGAAGGGTAAGAAGATACTTAATGGTCTCATCATGGGTATCATGATGATCCCCGGTACAGTAACCATGATCGGTTTCTATCAGATGGTATATAAGATCCACATGACAAATAGGCTTGAGATGCTTATTATCCCTGCGATCGCATCACCTATGATGGTTTACTTCATGAAGCAGTACCTTGAGGGTTCACTCTCGCTCTCGATCGTCGAGTCCGCAAGAATCGACGGCGCAAGCGAGTTCAGAACATTCAACCAGATCGTTCTCCCTCTCATGAAGCCGGCTATCGCTACACAGGCAATCTTTACTTACGTTTCGAGCTGGAACAACCTCTTCATGCCGTTGATCCTCCTCACCGATAAGTCTAAGTACACACTGCCTATCGTTGTATCTCTCCTTAAGGGTGATATCTACAAGACAGAGTACGGTTCGGTTTATCTCGGATTGTCTATCACGGTTCTCCCGCTCATCGTTGTATATATCTTCCTTTCGAAGTACATCGTTGAGGGTGTCGCACTCGGCGGTACTAAGGGCTGATACCAACTCAAACAAGTTTGTATTCAAACAAGAGAAGCCGGAGATCATCTCCGGCTTCTTTAATATTTATGATCCCTGATCAGAGATCCTTTTTCCGTTTGAGCTTGTGCCTGTAAGTGGAAGGCGAGCAGCCATACTGCTTCTTGAAGTTACGGCTGAGGGAAGTAAGGTTGTTGAAGCCGCACCTTAAGGCGATCTCGCTTATCTGCAGATCAGTCTCAGAAAGCATCTCGACGACAGCCTTGATCTTAAGAGAAGTCTGGTAATCGTAATAAGTCATGCCGGAATACTCTTTGAACAGTCTCGCGAAATGGAACTTAGAGTAGCCGACGTAGTTTGCAGCCTCCTCCATGGAGATGTTATCGGCATAGTGCAGGGACAATCTCTCTGTGAGTCCCTTGAACTTGATATAGATGTCTCTCTGCTTGTCGTTCTGGGATACCAGGATATCCTGCTCATACTCAGTCTTCAGCAGCATTCCGAATACTGCGAGAAGATTGGAGAAGATGGGGATTTCCTTGATCGATGACGTATAGAAGAAATACAGGTCACTGATCGCGATTAGCTTGGAATAGATGGGGTTATAGAGATCGGGATAAGTGGTCTCGTTGATGACGATAGGCTCAGACAGAAGTGCCTTAAGCTCTGCATAGTCAAAGAAGCCCTTCATAAAATCTATATTGAACAGGAAGATGATCCTTATGCCTGCCCTCGTGCCGGATATCTTGTGGAGCGTATCCGGCGGAACGATGAGGATATCCTTCTCGTTCAGCACGATGGTACGGTCGTCGAACACATAAGAGTAGCTTCCTTCAGTGGGGATGGCTATCTCAAGTATCGAGTGCTTATGCAGGGGATAGTCCTCAGCTCTGTTGTTATACCAGATCCTGACATTGGAATTGGGGGCAAAATCGATCTCTTCAACATTATTGCTGACGATTCGCCCGGTAAAATTCTTGATAGGCTGCTGGTAATTGCCCGGAACCGTGTTATCGTTGAGATGCATTGCAGATCAACCCTCCTATATTGCTATTATCAAGAAAGATTTTAAAGCAAGATTCGACAAATACAAGTTAACAGTCCGTAAAATGTAGCAAAAAGCGAGAAATAATCCGCACTATTTAATAGCAATATTAGTACAGAATAAGTTAAGATAGAAATTACTAATCACAACCTCGAGAGGTGCGCTATGAATAGAGAGAAGGCAAGAGAGAGAGCCGAAGAACTGGTTAATCAGATGACTGTCGAGGAGGCTTGTTCACAACTCCGCTACGACGCTCCGGCTATCCCGAGACTTAATATCCCCGAATACAACTGGTGGTGTGAAGCCCTGCACGGCGTGGCAAGGGCAGGAACCGCTACGAGTTTCCCTCAGGCCATAGGTCTGGGTGCCGCTTTCGATACGGAGCTCATGGGGGAGATCGGCGAGGTCATCGCTACCGAGGGCCGCGCGAAATACAACGAATACTCAAGCCACGGCGACCGCGACATCTACAAGGGACTTACTTTCTGGTCACCTAACGTAAACCTCTTCAGAGACCCGAGGTGGGGCAGAGGCCAAGAGACTTACGGCGAGGATCCTTACCTCATCTCAAGGCTTGCAGTTCCCTTCATCAAGGGTATCCAGGGTGACGGAGAGTACATGAAGGGCGCAGCGTGCGCAAAGCATTTCGTGGTGCATTCAGGCCCCGAAGCGTTAAGGCATGAGTTCAATGCCACTGCGAGTGAGAAGGATCTGTGGGAGACATACCTGCCTGCTTTCGAAGCGTGCGTTACGGAAGCCGGAGTAGAGGCCGTCATGGGTGCATACAACAGGACCAACGGCGAGGTCTGCTGCGGTCACTCCTATATCCAGTCGATAATCAAGGACAAGTGGGGATTCAAGGGTCATTTTGTATCCGACTGCTGGGCGATAAGGGATTTCCACGAGAAGCATAAGGTAACGAAGAGCAACGAGGAGAGTGCTGCGCTCGCTCTTAACAAGGGGTGCGATCTCAACTGCGGATGCACATATGTACATCTCATGAAGGCCTACAACAAGGGCCTTGTTACCGAAGAGACGATCAGGCAGGCTGCGATCCGGTTGTTTACCACCAGGTTCCTCCTCGGCATGTTCGATGAGACGGAATACGACGGACTTAACTATCTCGACGTCGAGACCAAGGAGCATATCGCAGTTGCCAAGAGGGCTTCCGACGAGAGTATCGTTCTCCTTAAGAACGACGGCATCCTGCCGCTCGATAAGGACAAGAACCAGGTTATCGCGGTCATAGGACCCAACGCTGACAGCAGACGTCCTCTCATCGGCAATTATTACGGCACATCTTCAGAATACATAACGGCAATCGAAGGTATCAGGGAGGCAGCCGGCGAGAATACGAGGATCCTCTATTCCGAGGGCTGCGACTTGAGCAGGAAGAAGCCCGATCCGCTCTCAAGGGAGTATAACTGCATCGCAGAGGCAGAAGCCGTCATGGACAGATCCGATCTGGTCATACTCGTAATAGGCCTCAACGAGACGCTCGAAGGCGAAGAGGGAGACGAGGGCAACCACTATGCTTCTGGAGACAAGCCGGACCTCGCATTCCCGAAGCCGCAGCAGAAGCTCATCGATACAGTCATCAAGTCAGGCAAGTCTTTCATCACTGTCGTCATGACGGGTTCTGCCATGGATCTTACGCTCCTGTCCGAGCATTCTTCCGCGATCATGCAGGCATGGTATCCGGGTGCAAGAGGAGGCCGTTCGATAGGTGATATCATCTTCGGCAAGGTCAATCCTTCAGGCAAGCTCCCCGTGACATTCTACAGGAACACGGATGACCTCCCGGACTTCGAGGATTACTCGATGAAGGGCAGGACATACAGGTTCATCGAGACGGAGCCTCTGTATCCGTTCGGATACGGCCTTACATACAGCGATGTTTCCATCGACGAGGCAAGGATCGAAGGCGACCGCACATCAGGTGCGAAGATCAGCGTAACCGTCAGGAACGACAGCAGCATGACCGCTGCAGAAGTCGTTCAGGTCTATGCAAAGTCAGATGACATCGACGAGGCAAGGAACGGCAAGCTCGCAGGATTTGCAAGGGTCACATGCGAAGCCGGCAAGAGCGTTGATATCGTCATCGACATTCCTTCCGAGAACCTCAGAGTGGTAAGGCAGGACGGCAGCCGTGTTCTCCCCGAAGGCGAGATCAAACTCTACGTAGGCTTCGGCCAGCCGGATGCCAGGACAGAGGCGCTCACTGGCAAGAAGTCCGCAGTACTTACGATCTGATCCGGGTTAAGACTTAACTGCGTTCCCAAAGCAGTATCATTTGCAATTGAATCAATACTAAAAACTCTACTATCGCTCTGATAGTAGAGTTTTTAGTTGTGGATTTCGTAATTTTGTGTCTGTAAATGGAACGCGAGTACTAAGACAGTAATCTCAGTTGTTCTTGTCGTGGATGTTGTCGAACCTCAGTTCGTAATCCTTGTTGTGATCCACTGCCCAGTCGACGGCCCATTCCGATTCAAAGAGCACTACAGGCTCGTCGTCTCTGTCGAGGACAAGGAGCGAAGTTGAAGTCAGCGTCATGTCCTTGGCATCGAATCCGGCCACATCGGACTTCACCCAGCGCGCGAGGCGGTAGGGAAGAGCGGTCCTGACGATATCGACGTTGTATTCGGACTTCAGTCTGTACTCGAGAACGTCGAACTGCAGGATGCCGACAACGCCCATGACGTATGTCTCGGTACCGATGCCGGGCTGCTTGTAGAGCTGGACCGCACCCTCCTGCGAGAGCTGCTCTATGCCCTTGAGGAACTGCTTCCTCTTCATTGAATCCTTGGGCTCCACGCGTGCGAAATTCTCAGGTGCGAACACCGGAATGGGGTCGAACTCGAACTTGCGGTTGGTGGAGATAAGGGTGTCACCGATACGGAAGTTGCCCGGATCGAAGATACCGATGATGTCTCCGGCGTAAGCATCCTCAGCGATAGCCCTGTCCTGAGCCATGAACTGCTGGGGCTGAGCCAGCGTTATCTTCTTGCCGGTACGCATGAGGTTGACCGACATGTTCTTCTCATAGTGTCCCGAGCAGATCCTTATGAAAGCCATCCTGTCTCTGTGCGAAGGGTCCATGTTGGCCTGGATCTTGAACACGAAGCCTGAGAACATCTCGTCGTCGGGCTCGATAATGCCGTCCGTCGTGTGATGCGGACAGGGCGAAGGCGCCATCTTGAGGAAGTGCCTCAGGAACGGCTCCACGCCGAAGTTCGTTATGGCAGAACCGAAGAAAACGGGTGTGAGCTGGCCCTGAAGGACCTTGTCCATGTCGAGCTCGTCGCCTGCCATATCGAGAAGCTCGATATCGGATCTTAAGGTCTCCAGATGGCCCGGCATGAGCATGCTGTCCAGCGCGGGATCGTCGATGCCCGATACTGTCTCGGTTACCATGGACGCACCGTGGTCGTTGTTCTCCTTGTCGAAAAGCATTACGCTCCTCGTCTCCCTCTCGTACACGCCCTCGAAATCACCGTCCGTTCCGATAGGCCAGTTGATGGGGACGGACCTGATGCCGAGCACCTTCTCGAGTTCGTCCATGAGGTCGAACGGATTCTTGGTGGCACGGTCCATCTTGTTTATGAATGTGAATATCGGGATACCGCGTCTGCGGCAGACCTGGAAGAGCTTGATCGTCTGTGCCTCGACACCTTTCGCGCCGTCCAGTACCATGACTGCGGCATCGGCTGCGCAGAGGGTACGGTATGTATCCTCGGAGAAGTCCTGGTGTCCGGGAGTATCGAGGATATTGATGTGGCAACCCTCGAATTCGAACTGCATTACTGAAGACGTAACTGAGATACCACGCTTCTTCTCGATCTCCATCCAGTCGGAGGTCGCATGACGTGCGGCCTTCCTTGCCTTTACGGAGCCTGCCTGATGGATGGCTCCGCCGTAGAGGAGGAGCTTCTCCGTGATCGTCGTTTTACCGGCGTCAGGGTGCGATATTATGGCGAATGTACGGCGTCTTTTGATCTCGCTCTGGTCGTTCATTTCTAACCTCGATAATGTATAATGTTATCTGACTTGGAAAAGCCAAATAATTATATATAAGAATGAGAGGGAATACAAATGAGACGCGGTGGTGGAGTGCTTATGCATATCAGTTCGCTTCCCGGTCCGTTCGGGATCGGAGTATTTGGCGAGGAGGCAATAGCATTCGCGAAGCAGCTTGCCGGACAGGGAATGAAATACTGGCAGGTGCTTCCTTTCTCGTTTCCGGGAATGGGTAATTCTCCTTATCAGAGCTTCTCGGCGTTTGCCGGGAACTGGCTGTTCATAGACCCGAGAAGGCTTATGAAGAGGGGGCTGCTCACGCCGAACGAAGTTGTTGATGCGGAGTATTCGCAGAACAAATGGAGGATAGATTACGATTACCTGAGGACCTCGAGAGACGAGATGCTCAGGAAGGCTTTTGACAGATGCGATGCCAAGACACTCAAGGAAGTAGATAAGTTCCTTGAAGAAAATGCCTGGGCAGCGGATGTCGCAGCATATCAGACGGTCAAGGACGATAATTTCGGCAAGCCCTGGTGGGAATGGTCAGATGACCGTCTCAAGAATTACGATCCCAAGGCAGTGTCCGAGCTCACGGGCAGCGTGAACTATAAGTATCATGCCTTCGTCCAGTACCTGTTCGTCACTGAGTGGGCGGAGGTAAAAAAGGAGATCAACGATCTCGGCATAGCCATCATAGGCGACATGCCAATCTATGTCTCCGGTGACTCGGCAGATGTCTGGGCGTCGAGAGACATGTTCAAGATGGCTTCCGCAGCTAAGGTCAACAAGCTCCTGTCCGACTATGAGAAGGCAATGGCGAAGTACCAGAAGGAGATCAAGAAGGCTGAAGGCAAGACCGAAGATCTGCCCAAGGAACCTTCCAAGCCGAAGCCGGAGGCACTTGTTTTCGATAAGGTCGCAGGCGTTCCGCCGGATTATTTCACGGCAGACGGACAGCTCTGGGGCAACCCCATCTACGACTGGAAGAAGATGAAGGCAGACGGTTATGAGTGGTGGATGAAGCGCATCGAGATGAACTTCATGCTCTACGACTATCTGAGGATCGATCACTTCAGGGCATTCTCTTCCTACTGGGAAGTCGATGCCGATGCCGAGACTGCAAAGTTCGGCGAGTGGTGCAAGGGTCCGGGTCTGGAATTCTTTGATGTGATGGAAAAGAAAGGCATCGACAGGTCGAGGCTCATCGCTGAGGACCTGGGTGAAGTCACGCCCGATCTGGCAGAATTCATGAGCAAGGTGAACATCCCGGGCATGCGCGTCATGGAGTTCGCTTTCTATCCCGGCGATGACAGTTCGTTCATGCCTCATAATTTCAACAGGGACTGCGTTGCCTACACCGGCACGCACGATAATAATACGCTCTTAGGCTGGCTCTGGGACAGCCCGGAGAATGTCCGTAACTTCTGTCTGGAGTACTGCGGATTCACCGGCGACAACTGGGGCGACGGCGGTACGAGGAGCGCTTCATGCCGTGCGATAATCAAGACGCTCTGGATGAGCCATGCCGCAGTCGCGATCATCCCCATCCAGGATATGCTGGGCTACGGCGGAGATACCAGGATGAATACTCCCGGCACGCCTACCGGCAATTGGGCGGTTAGGTTCACGAAGGAAGATCTTGATTCAATAGATAACGAATGGTACAGGAATCTTAACAGACTCTATTACAGGTGATGGCCATGGATTACATTCTTTGCATCGATCAGGGTACAACGTCGACCAAAGCTTTCCTGCTTGATCAGGAAGGTGTCCTTACCAATGGATTCCACAAGGAGTTCGCGCAGCACTATCCCCAGCCGGGATGGGTGTCCCACGATGCAGAGGAGATCTATTCTTCCGTTCTCTGTGCCGTAGCAGGAGTATTAAGAGAGCACCCGGAAGCAAAAGGCCACATCAGGGCCATGGGCCTTACCAACCAAAGAGAGACTACGCTTGCCTTCACAAAGGACGGCAGGCCCGTCACGGAGGCGATCGTCTGGCAGTGTAGAAGGACTTCGGATATCTGCAGAAGACCTGAGATAAGAGGCGAAGACAGATACATCAGCGAGGTCACGGGCCTCAAGGTGGATCCTTACTTCTCCGCGACGAAAATGCTCTGGCTCTTCGAGAACAACGAAGGCCTCAAGTCGCGCGCCGAAGCAGGCGAGGTATATCTGTCCACCATCGACGGCTTCCTCGTATGCAGGCTGACGGCAGGCGCATCATTTGCGTCAGACTATTCAAACTGCTCGAGGACGATGCTCTTCGACATAGCAAAGAAAGACTACGACGAGCACCTGCTGGAGCTCTTCGGCATACCGAGGATCGCACTGGCGAAGCCTCAGGAGTCATGCTCTGATTACGGCGCCATCGCCATCAGCGAAGCAGACCTTGAAGAGGCGGGACTCGGCGAAGAAGACAGTGCAAACCTCCTGAGCCTGAACGGCGTACATATCACGGGCGTTATCGGCGACCAGCCGGCAGCGCTCCTGGGACAGAACGCTATTCACGAAGGCGAGTCGAAAACAACTTACGGCACGGGAAGCTTTACTCTCATGAACCTGGGCACGGCTCCGGTGTTCTCAAAGAACGGACTTCTAACTTCCTGCGCATGGTCGTATAAGGGAGTTACCACATATGCCCTGGAAGGAAGCATCTTCCAGGCAGGCTCCGTCATCAGCTGGCTCAAGGACGAGATGCAGATGATAGAGTCACCTTCTGACTGCGATAGATTCTGCGAGTCCATAGAAGATACCGGAGGAGTATATCTCGTTCCGGCGTTTACCGGCCTCGGCGCTCCTTACTGGAAGCCTGATGCCAGAGGCGTTCTCACAGGCCTTACGAGAGGTACCGGCAAAGCGCAGATAATCCGCGCAGGAGTCGAGTCCATCGCATATCAGGTTACCGAACTTGTTAATCTCATGACTGACGATACAGGCATCAAGGCAAAGCAGATGAAGGTCGACGGCGGCGTCTGCGCGAGCTCGTTCCTCATGCAGCTCCAGTCGGATCTTCTCGGCGTCACCATAACCCGCGCATTGAGCGACGAGATGACGGCGAAGGGAGCAGGTCTTGCCGCAGGGATCACGAGCGGCATCTTCGAATCCATAGAGGATACCGGAAGGTTCTACGAAGCAGGCAGGACTTATGATCCTTCAATGTCTGCTTTTGAAGTGGCATCCCTGATGGAAGGCTACAGGAATGCCGTCCGTGCCACGCTTGTATCGGGCAACGACTAGGGAGCATAGATGGTACAGGTATATATCGTTTTTTTTAAGATATTCATTTTCATGCTGCTTGGTTTTATTCTCAATAAGACCAGGGTAATAGACATGCGCGCCGAGAAGACTCTTACGGAGATCCTCCTGAAGGCCGTACTGCCGTTCTCGATCGTAGCGTCAAGCCAGTTCACTTATTCGGTCGAAGCCCAGGCGGGGATCATAGCCGTGGGTCTGATGGGCATGGCTTACTATGCGCTGTCGATTATTGTCATCAGGCTGATCTTATCGAGGACAAAGATCCCCGAGGCGGACAGCCGCATAATGACCACATGCATGATATTTGCCAATACCGGATTCATCGGATTCCCTCTGATGGAATCGCTCTACGGAGATTACGGACTTCTTCTCGCAGCGATATTCAACCTCGTATACAACATGTTCTTCTATACATATGGTGCGCACCTGCTGTCGAACCAGCCGCACTTCAAGGTGTCGGAGATGTTCACGAGCACGGTGTCCATCGCGTCGATACTCGCGCTGATCCTTTTCGCGGTGCCGTGGAGGATGCCTGCGTTCATACTTGATACGATAAGCCTGGTAGGAGATATGACAGTGCCTCTGGCGATGATGGTAATGGGCTCGATGCTCGCTGCGATCAACCCGAAGAAACTCTTCGCAGATCCCAAGCAGTATGCGGTATCTTTTGTGAGGCTCCTGCTCTTGCCGGGGCTTGTCATGCTGGCGGTGTGGGCGGTATCGAACGCCATCCCGCTCTCGCATGAGGTCAAGTGCGTTACCGTACTGATGTGTGCGCTTCCGTGCGGAAGCATGAACGTAATGTATTCGGAGAAGTATAATACATCGCCTGAATTCTGCGCGAGGACCGTCGCTCTTTCCATGGTGTTCATGATGGCGACGCTGCTGCTGTGGACAGGACTTACCAAGTTATATTTTTGAGGTGACATAGATGGAGATAGACAGAATAGAGAACACCGAACTTGTTGAAGTGATGGGCAGGGTCAGACAGTCCGGTACCGAGGAGAACATGATAGAGCTCCTCAGACAGGTGGCCGGTGCGACGCTTCTCGTTCCCGTTGACGGCGACGAAGGCAGCTACAGCTTCCATGCCGTCGCAGGAGCTGAAGGCAAGAAGTACATGGTCGTGTATTCCGACTCTGACAGCTACGAGGTTGCTTTCGAAGGCAAGCCATACAAGCAGAAGGGCGTTACCGCGGGATTTGCAGACATACTGGATGTTGTCATGGCTCCCAACATGGGACTCGACGGATTCGTCATCAACCCCGGAGTCGAGAACATATTATTCGGCAAGGACATGCTGAAGATGATCGCGCAGCAGATGGACATCGGAGGCGACGATACGGCCAAGGTTGGAGAACCTGACCACTATCCCGAGCAGCTTAAGGACAAGCTTGAAGAATACCTTCTCGATGCTCCTTCGGTAAAGAGAATCTGGGTAAGATTACTCAAGGAGAATCATACAGAGGTCCTCCGATGGATGATCATCATCGATACTGAGCTTGAAGGAGATGAGCTTAAGTATCAGACGGAGACGCTGAGGAACTTTGTAAAGCCGTACCTCGACGGCATGGATGCGCTCGTCGTGTCTTCCAAAGAAGACTTCTCACAGCAGGTAATAAAGGGCGTAAAGCCTTTTGCGGGTGAAGGCAGCAACTGATGGATCGTAAGAGAGGTTATCTGGTAGTAATAGTCGCGGCGGCAGCACTGATGCTGCTCATCACCGGACTGCTGTACAATGCCTCCTCTCGTAAAAAACAGACGATCAGCCTTGCCAATCAGGCAGCATATGCTGCGGAAAAGCTCACATCAAGAGAAGACCTGATGATCTACTGGATAGGAGCATTTCCTCCGGAACTGGCTGGAATATCAGACGTGGTTACCGTGATCATGCCCGGTGAGATCACCGAAGAGAACATGCCGATCAAGTATTCCACGTTCAAGTCTACTGAATATGATGCTGACGGGAATATCATAAAAGAGGTGATCCCCCGGGATTACAAAGACAATATGATAATAATCATCAGCGATGTCGGCATGCTGACCGATCCGGAGAAGGATATAATCCTTAACTGCATCGCGCAGAATAATGTGCCGGTGCTCGCGATAGGCAGGAGTTCTATCACGCTTATAAGACGGACCCTTATGTATACGGACGGCGTCTTTGAGCAGGATGATTCTTTCTACTATAAGCTCGGCGTAGGATATAAGGATCATGTCCTTGATAATGCGGCGATAACCGCAGGCGGAGACGAGTATGCGTTAGAGCTTTATGAATACCTGTATTCGCTGTTCTACGAAAACACGGAGGAGACTGAGACATCTGTTGCCGAGACTTCGCTTACGGAGACCACGCAGGATATCTTCATTTTTGATGAGACTGAGGAGACCGAAGGCTTGCCGGCAGTTACTCCTGAATTGGAATCAGAACCTGAGATGTGATAGGTTATACGGATCATGGCAATAGATAAGAGTAAGACAAACAGGATCAAAGAGAGATACGAGGAACTGACGGGTACGCTTGCCGACCCGGCGGTCGCATCGGATCCTTCCACATATGCAAAGTATTCCAAGGAACTCGCACAGCTCACGCCCCAGGTAGAGGCGATAGAGAGATACGAAGCCTGCGCAGGGGAGATAGACGATCTCCTCGAACTCCTGGATTCTCCGGACGTCCAGCACGACCCCGAGATGAAGGAGATGGCGGTTAGAGACCTTGCCGATGCCAAATCAAATCTCGAGATCCTCGAGAAGGAGTTGATGATCTATCTCGCACCGAAGGATCCCAGGGATTCCAGATCCGTCGTGCTCGAGATAAGAGCAGGAGCGGGCGGCGAAGAGTCGGCTCTCTTTGCCGGGGACCTTCTCAAGATGTACAAGAGTTATGCCGCAAGATACGGATGGACGGTGACTGACATCGAATCAAATCCCACAGAGCTCGGCGGATATCAGAAAGTCGTCGTGGAAGTCGACGGCGCGAACGCATACAGCAGGCTCAAGTTCGAGAGCGGCGTCCACCGCGTTCAGAGAGTTCCCGTGACGGAATCGGGCGGAAGGGTGCATACATCCACTGCGACTGTCGCGGTGCTTCCCGAAGCCGATGCGACAGAGGTCCGCATCGATCCCAAAGATCTGAGGATAGACATATTCAGGTCTTCAGGTGCGGGCGGACAGCATATCAACAAGACCTCATCCGCGATAAGGATCACGCACATCCCGTCAGGACTTGTCGTAACCTGTCAGGATGAGAGATCGCAGCACCAGAATAAAGAGAAGGCGATGGCAGTGCTGCAGAGCCGTCTTTGGGCGATCGCAAATCAGGGTGATCTCGATGCCGAGAATTCCGAGAGACGTTCTCAGGTCGGAACGGGTGACAGATCCGAGAGGATCAGGACATACAATTACCATCAGGGAAGGGTAACCGATCACAGGATAGGGCTTACGCTCTACAGGCTCGAGGAGATCCTCGCAGGTGATCTCGATGAGATAGTGGACGCACTAACTTTGGCCAAGGCGGCAGAAGAGGAAAAGAATGGAACGGATTAAAGAATACGACGAGACTTTGCTCATATCTTCAGGAGATGAGGACGGCATCAGGGACCTGGCAGAACATCTGAAGTCCGGCGAGGTCGTGGCTTTCCCCACTGAGACGGTGTACGGTCTCGGTGCCAATGCTTATGACAGCGAAGCTGTAGAGAAGATATTCAGGGCGAAGGGGCGTCCGGGAGACAACCCGCTCATCTGCCATATCGCAGACAAGTCCCAGATAGAAGACATCGTATCGGAGGTCACGCCTCTGGCAGGAAAACTCATCGATGCATTCATGCCCGGCCCGATTACGATAATTATGCATAAGTCAGACAAGATCCCCGCCAATGTTACGGCAGGACTTGATACGGTCGGCGTCAGGATGCCCTCGGATCCGACGGCAAACGCTTTCCTTAAGGCATGCGGCGTACCCGTTGCCGCACCTTCTGCGAACCTGTCCGGCTCTCCTTCACCCACGGATGCGCAGTCGGTCATGGAGGATATGGACGGCTACATCTACGCTGTGCTTGACGGCGGCGATTCTGTCTTCGGCCTCGAATCCACGGTGGTCGACGCTACCGGCGAGACTCCGGTCATATTAAGACCCGGCGCGGTCACCGAAGCTGCGATAGAGATGGCTGCATCTTCCGCTCCTGCGGAAGCCGAAAGCCTCGAAGCCGGCGCCACCCCCAAGGCACCCGGCATGAAATACCGTCACTACGCTCCTGTTGCAAAGGTGGAGATAATGCAGATGCCCGATGCAGCCGTGATAGTAAACGACGATTACGACGGCGACATAACTTCAAAGCCGGAAGAGATAACCGAAGAGATCGATTTTAAGCAGATGGACGACGATGCCAAGCAGGCACTGGTGGATATTGCCGCACCGTTTATCTTCAGCGTGCAGGAACTGATCAAGGACAATCCCTTTGCCCGCGCAGGCCTCTACTGCGGAGCGGAGGTAAGGCAGCTCTTCGCGAAGCTCGGCGACGAGATGCTCCTCAAGCACGTCAACTTCTATGTATACGGAAGGAGCACTGACGTCAGGGCGGCATCACACCACCTGTTCGGAGGTCTGAGACACCTGGACATGCAGGAAGTCGACGTTATCTTCTGCCAGGGCTTCGGAGGCACGGGCCTGTCGAAAGCATACATGAACCGCCTGTCAAAGGCTGCGGGAGGGACCGGGGAACTGGCTCCGGGAATGCCCGGCCCCGCAAGACCTGCGAGACGGCAGCTTCCCTTGGATCATTTTAAGGATACCTATACCGCTTCGGTCCTCTTTGTCTGTGACGACAACAGGTGCATGTCGCCGGCGTGCGAAGCCCTGATGAGGGCCATGCTGGAAGAACAGGCTCCGTACATGGTGGAAGGCAGAAAGGACATCGGCTGTGAGATCTACTGCGAGTCTGCGGGACTCTTTGCCACTCCCGGCCAGAACTCCGACATAAAGATGGCGGACAGGATAAAAACGCTCTGCGGAAGGACAATGTCCTCTTACAAGGCTGTACGCACCGAGCCTTCGGTATATGATTCGAACGATCTGATCCTCACGGTCAGGGATGAACAGGCTTTTGAGATAGTGAGCGCATTCCCCGAGATCAAGGACAAGGTATATTCCCTGTCGACATTCGCGGCAGCCAACGGCCTCGTGTTCAAGAACGATGACGGCAAGGTTATCTCGTTCTCGATCCCTGATCCCGCAGGCGAGAACGATGCGACATACGATCACACGGCAAAGGCACTCCAGGCATATCTGAGACTTTTGTTCCCTTACATACTCAAGTGGCTCGGCATCGAGAGGTGCTGATCAAACGTCTTTGACCCAAAAGTCTCAATCTTCAGGAAAACCAAACGAATGTTTGAATCGTGATGGACTTTTGGTCCTGCCTGTAATAGAATGAACACGTAAGAAATTTGGTTTTGGACACGGACGATAAAAGCAGTATAAAAGGCTCAAATTACTTGACTTTAAGGGGTCTGCTGTGTTATTCTTCTCGTTGCCGCTTTTAATCAGACGGCGGCATCCTTGTTCGGCACAGACGTGCCGGACCGAATAGTCCAGAAGGAGGTGAATGATATGGCAAACACTTATCGTTTGGTCGTAGTACTCAGCGCCGCATTAGGTGATGAGGGTGCAGCTTCTCTTACTGACACAATCAAGGCAAAGGTTGAATCCGGAGCTACTCTGAATTCTCTTGATACTCTCGGTATCAAGGAACTCGCTTATGAGATTGAAGGTCAGAAGAACGGTTACTACGTACAGGCTAATTTTACTGCCGATAGTGATTTCCCTAAGGAACTTGAGCGTGTTCTCAAGATTACCGACGGCGTTATCCGCTTTATCGTTGTCCGTGTCGGTGAGTAATCTCACTTGCATGTTCAAGGAAGGTAGACAATGAACAGAGTAGAATTGGTAGGAAGAATCACTAAGGATCCCGAGGTCAAGATGACCACAAGTCAGACGGCTTACTGCAACTTTACAGTTGCCGTTGACCGTAAGTTCAAGGATCAGAACGGCGAGAGGCAGGCAGACTTTATCAACTGCGTTGCATGGAGACAGACCGCTAACTTTATCGGCAAGTATTTCCACAAGGGCAGCAAGATCGGAGTCTGCGGAAGCATCCAGACCAGGAGCTACGATAATCAGAACGGCCAGAAGGTCTTTGTGACCGAAGTTGTTGTAGACGAAGCTGAATTCGTTGACAGCAAGGGCAGTTCAGAAGGCGGAAGCAGTGCGAATTATTCAAAGCCCGCTTCGAAGCCCTCGGATTCTTTTGCTCCTCCCGCACAGGGTACCGCAGCAGCTGCTGCTCCTACGGCACCAATGACCAAGATAGACGATGATGCCGGCGACAGTGCGTTCGGCCCCGGTGATTCAGTTAGTCTTCCGTTCGAACTTTAATTATTAAGGAGAACAAAGAAATGGCTGAGAATAGAGCCCCCAAGACCGGTGAAGGGAAATTTTCCGGTAACATGAGACAGAGACACAGCCGCAGGAAGGTATGCTATTTCTGCGCTAACAAGGTAGAGAGCATTGATTTTATGGATGATGCGCTTCTGAAGAAGTTCATTTCCGAGAACGGAAAGATCCTTCCCAAGAGAATGACAGGTACATGTGCCATTCACCAGCGCGAGCTCACCACAGCGATCAAGCGCGCTCGCCAGATCGCCCTTCTCCCTTACACAGTTCAGTAATGTGAGGATAGGATAAGGCAAATCTGAACAGATGTGCTTAATACCGGGCATGTGCTGGCATATAATATGTTCAGCGCACATGCCCGGTTTTTATTTTTTCAGCGGAGGCAGCAAATGAAGGTAGTATTGCTTGAAGATGTAAAGAAAGTCGGAAAGAAAGGTGAAGTCGTTGATGTCAGCGACGGTTACGCAAGGAATTTCCTTATGAAGAAGGGGCTTGCGAAGGAAGCCAATTCCGTCAGTCTCAACGATGCAAAGCTTCAGGCTGGAGCCAAGGCTGAACATGAACGCCGTGCACTTATCGAAGCTCAGGAGACTTCGGGCAAGCTCGGCGGCCAGACATTCAATGTAGTAGCCAAGGGCGGCAGAGACGGCAAGCTCTACGGTGCAGTTACGACTGCCGATATCGCAGAGTGCCTTGCCAAGGCCGGCTATAAGATCGACAAGAAGAAGGTCGTTATCGACAGCCCCATCAAGAATGTAGGAGTATTCAAGGTAAGAGTTAAGCTCCACCCCAAGGTATCCTGCGACATCAACATTGAAGTATCTTCGGAGCAGTAATATGTCCGATAATTACGATTACAGGGATAATCTTATAGATCAGGAGAACGATGTCACCCGTGACGTCGGTGTCGAGAAGGCACTTCTTGCGCTCTGTATGAGGAATGAACAGTCAGTCCTCGAGATCGCAGGCAACGGACTCGACAGCTCGGATTTCTCCGATCCCCGTAATGCATATATCTATAACGCGATAATCGCGCTGTTCTATGAGAACCGCAAGGTCGACAGATTCTCCGTATCCGATTTCCTCGAGAAGACCGGAGTGCTCGATAAGGCCGGCGGACTGATGTATCTCTACAGCGTTGCCGACGAAGTTGCCGTATCATCCAACCGTGATACATACATCTCTTCGATAAGGGAGAGAAGTGAGAGGCGTAAGCTCCTCAATACGGTCGACGATGTCAGGAACAGGCTGCTTAGCGGCAAGCTCGAGACCGGCAAAGCCGTGGACTACGCCATTGAAGAGATGGCAAAGCTCAAGCGCAGCGAGAATCTTAAGGGATTCGAGTCTCTTAAGACTATTCTTAAGAGATCGGTCATCAACATCAACACAGAGATCGAGGCGGCAGGTGACGGCGGCAAGGTGAAGACGGGCTTCAAGAAGCTCGACAACATGCTTGGCGGCTTAAGGCCCGGTACGCTTAACATACTTGCGGCAAGACCCGGCATGGGTAAGACTGCGCTTGCCGTAAACATCGCATCCAATGTGGCTGCGAACGGAATTCCGGTAGCGATATTCTCGCTCGAGATGTCGAAGGAAGAGCTCGGCAACAGACTGCTCTCTTCCTGCATGGACAAGCCCGTCAACCAGATACTCTTCGCCAAGAAGATAAGCGAGAGGGATAAGAACCAGATCGATGCGGCCCTGCTTAAGCTGTCGGACTTCCCCATCGTCGTAGATGACAATTCGAACACCAACCCGGTGACCATGAAGACGAAGCTCACCGAGCTTTGCGCTGATCCCGAGACAAAGCCCGGACTCATAGTGATCGACTATCTCCAGCTCATTACTCTGCCCGGATACAACAAAAAGTCGAGGAACGAAGAAGTATCGGCGATATCCAGAGATCTGAAGATCCTGGCTAAGGATTTCGGCGTGCCGATACTTGCCCTGTCGCAGCTGTCGAGAGGCGCGGCGCAGAGAGACGATCACACACCTCAGCTGTCGGATCTCCGTGAATCCGGCTCCATCGAGCAGGATGCCGATACCGTTATGTTCATAGACCGTCCCGATTACTACAAGAAGAAGGAAGAGGGCTCGGAAGCACCCGACAGGAATTCTGACATCGTAGAGGATGCATACATCTATCTCGAGAAGAACAGACACGGTGCGACCAAGAGGGTCAAGGTCTGCTGGATCGCCAAGAGAACGCTCTTCTATGAACCCGATGACTATGTCGCAGAAGAGAGTCAGGCCTCTCCTTTCACAAAGACCAGGGATAAGGATGCTTCTGCGCAGAATTATGAGTTCGACAGGAGCGGGACAGAACCTGAAGAACCCCAGGATAACGAGATGTCAGATTACAACCCTGATGAAGACAGGATGTTTGATGACGTCAACAGCGACTTCCCCGATACATTCTGACCTGAGATGGAATTAAGTGACAGAGTTTTGGAATTTGCCGGCAGATACGATCTGCTCGGTTGCGATGCTGTTATCGCCGGATGCTCCGGCGGACCTGATTCCATGGCACTCCTTGATATTCTCCATGAGGCGGGGATCAGGCTTTACTGTGTTCACATCAACCATAACCTGAGGCCCGGCGACTGTGACAGGGATGAGGCTCTTGTAAGTGATTACTGCAGAGACAGGGATATCCCGTTTGTGTCATACAGCTTCGACGTGGCATCGCTTGCGGCAAGAGACGGAATATCGGAGGAGACCGAGGGAAGGAAGCTCCGGTATAAGGCTTTCGAGGAGACCGCGGACAGGATCGCATCCGAAGAAGGTCTTGCTGACGTCAGGATCGCCGTTGCCCACCATAAGGATGATGTGGCGGAGACAATGATGATGAACATGTTCAGGGGGAGCGGGCTTGAAGGCCTTGTCAGCCCCGCACCGCGCTCTGGACGGGTCGTAAGGCCGCTGCTGTCCTGCAGGAAGTCCGAGCTCATCTCATACCTTGACGGCAAGGGCATCCCATATGCAACTGATTACACCAACAGCGAGGCCTGCTGCACGAGGAACGAATGGCGTAATGTCATCTTCCCGGATATAGAGACGGAGACCGGCAGGAACCCCGTCGAAGCGCTTAACCGCACATACGGCCTGCTCGCGGAAGACCTGGATTATATCAACAGGGCCGCAGAAGAGGCCTATGCCGTGAGCACAGTCACTGTCGGGCAGTATAAGGCATTGTCTGTCAGTGCCCTGAACGCACTGCATCCCGCGATCTGCTCGAGGCTTATAAGAAGGCTGTGGCTGGAGACTTTCGGGAACCTGACGGATTTTGAGCAGGTCAATCTGGAAGCATGCATCGATCTTGCAGGTGCTGATGCCCAGGGCGGTGCGACCGTTCTGGACATGCCTTTCGCGAGGAAGGCGGTGAGATATGAGGATTATCTGTGCTTCTTGGGCAGCGGGGACGATTCGGAGAGATTATTCTGCCTTATCGCGGAGAAGATGGGACTTCTTACCTGCGCAGGAACTTTGGATGTGGAGATAATGCCGGGGATTGCCTTGAATTTACCTGATTCTGACATTTCCCTTAAGGCTCTGATAATTGAGAATAATAACGAGTTAGAGTATAATAACTATTCGTGGTTTTGCCCCGAAGAAATCCTTACGGAAGGCAGGGTCACGTTGACTTGCGGAAGAGCCGGCGGACTTAAGTTCAAGTTCACCAGAGCCGGTTCCGGATCAGGCAAGGAACTCAGAAGATTCTTTACGGATCTGAAGGTTCCGGCTGATGCCAGGGACTCGGTGATCTTCGTAAGACAGGGGGACAGAGTGCTCTGGATCCCGGGCGCAGGTCATGCTGAGGGGTTTACCGGCAAGCAGAGCAAAGAGAAGTTCGAAGGCAGCGGAAGATCCGCCGGCAGGCTTCTGAAGATAACATTGGAAAGGCAGGCATCACAATGATCGACACATCTGAAGTGCTTATTACTCATGAGCAGATACAGGAAATGTTGGACAGGTTAGCTGCCGAACTCAATCGTGATTATGCGGGCAGACCGCTTGTGGTCGTAGGTATACTTACGGGCGCGTTCATCTTCTGCTCCGATCTCGTCAGAAGGCTCGAGATGCCTGTGATCGTTGATTTTATGCAGGTATCGAGTTATGTGGGCGAGATATCCACGGGCAACCTCAAGATTAAGAAGGATATGAGCTACGATATCGCTGGCAAGGATGTCCTCATCGTTGAAGACATCATCGATACGGGCAGGACGCTCGCTCTGCTCAAGGAGCAGCTCTTGAAGCGCGGCCCGGCTTCGCTCAAGATCTGTACGGCTTTTGACAAGCCCGACAGACGCGTTACCGAGCTGGTTCCCGATTATAACGGCATTACCATCCCTGATAAGTTCATCGTCGGTTACGGCCTGGACCTCGACGGGGAATATAGAAATTACGACGATATCCGCGTCGTAAAACAGGAATAAGGAAAGAGAGGAAGAATAGCTGATGGCTAATAAGAATGAGACGAGACGTCCGAGCAGCGGACTGTTGTTTTACGGTCTTATGCTCGTGGTGCTCGTAGTGCTTGCCAGTGTATTCTGGGGAAGCAATTACGGAGCGCGTGAACAGAACACGCTTTCCGATGTGCTGCAGACCATCGACAGTGAGGACAACGATGTCTCTATGGTTGAGGTCAACGGTACTACCGTAACGGTCAAGTACAAGGCATCCGGAGCGCAGTACGAGTCCGAGATGACACAGCAGGTCCCTTACGAATATGTAGATGACCTCATCGCGAAACTCGAGAAGGCAAAGGCTGCAGGACAGATCAAAGACTACACATATGTGGAACCCTTCGACTGGGGTACGCTCATCCAAGTGATCGTAATGCTCGGTTCCGTGGTCCTCGTAGTATTCATCTTCCTGTCCATGTCGAGACAGGGCAAGGATTCCAACGGGCTCTTCAGCTTCGGTAACAACCGTGCCCGGGTCATGGATCCGAACAAGAAGGACAAGGTCACTTTTGCTGATGTTGCAGGTTCCGTAGAGGAGAAGGAAGAGCTCTCCGAGATCGTAGACTTCCTCAAGGACCCCAAGAAGTATCAGCAGCTTGGCGCCAAGATCCCGAAGGGAGTTCTGCTCTACGGAGCTCCGGGTACAGGTAAGACACTCCTTGCCCGTGCAGTTGCAGGCGAAGCAGGCGTTAAGTTCTTCTATATCTCAGGTTCCGACTTCGTCGAGATGCTCGTCGGTGTCGGTGCTTCACGTGTAAGATCGCTCTTTGCCGATGCCAAGAGAGAAGCTCCTTCCGTAGTCTTCATCGACGAGATCGATGCGGTAGGCCGTAAGAGAGGCGCAGGTCTCGGCGGCGGACAGGATGAGCGTGAGCAGACACTTAACCAGATCCTCGTTGAGATGGACGGATTCGAGAACAATACGAACGTTATCGTCATGGCAGCTACCAACAGAGTCGATGTCCTCGACCCGGCTCTCCTGAGACCCGGAAGATTCGACCGCCGCATCATGGTCAACGAGCCTGATGCCGACGAGCGTGAAGCCATCCTTAAGATCCACGCGAAGGGCAAGCCGCTCGCTGATGATGTCGATCTCAGAGAGGTTGCTCTCTCCACGGTCGGATTCACCGGTGCAGACCTCGAGAACCTTCTTAACGAGGCAGCTCTCATGACTGCCCGTCACAACAAGAAGAAGATAACCATGGAAGAGATCACGGACGCTACGTTCAGAGTCCAGATGGGTCCCCAGAAGAATTCAAAGAAGCTGTCCGATAAGGTCAAGAAGCTTACGGCTTATCACGAAGCAGGACACGCAGTCGTACTCCGTGCGACATCGGAGTTCGAGAAGGTCGACAGAGTTACGATCATCCCGGTTGGACGTGCAGGCGGATTCACCGCTTATAAGCCGATCGAAGATACTGACTTCTATACTGAGAAGATGCTCCTTGATACCATCAAGATGAGCCTCGGCGGAAGAGCCGCTGAAGAGATCTTCTTAGGCGAGATCTCGACGGGCGCGGCTTCCGATCTTCAGCAGTGCAACCGTATCGCCAAGAACATGATCAAGCGCTTCGGACTTTCCAAGAAGTTCAAGAACATGGTCTTCGGTGAGGATAACGACGAGGTGTTCCTCGGTTATTCCATGGGCCAGGTACAGAGCTATTCTGACCAGACAGCTGCCGAGATCGACGAAGAGATCAAGAACATAATCGATGAATGCTACGAGGAGACAAAGAAGATCCTTCTCGAGAAGAAGGCGGTCGTTGAAGGTCTTGCTTCAAGACTTATCGAGAAGCTTACCGTTGACGGTCCTGACTTTGAGAAGATCTACATGGCGAACGGCAACCTGGACCTCGCTTTTGCCGCTGCAGCACCCGCTGCAGTTCCGGCTGAGACCGAGACACCCGCTCCTGCCGAGTCTGAGGAAGGCAATACTTCCGAAGAGTGAGATCTGAAGTAAAACTATGACGGACAGGGACTGCCTCATGCAGTCCCTGTTTTTTTTTGTTTAATCTGTGGGGCGGATTTGTTTGACACACGTTTGTAATAATTATAATATCTAAAGGTATTTCTTATCGGCTTCGGGGGGTGGTTTTTATTCGCGCTTTGGAAGATAGAATTCTTGCGGAGGGCAAAGTCCTGCCCGGAGAGATCCTGAAGGTCGGAGATTTCCTTAACCAGCAGATCGATCCTGAACTGCTCATGGAGATGGGCGAAGAGATAGCATCTCTTTACAAGGATGCCGGAGTTACCAAGATACTTACGATAGAATCATCGGGCATAGCCGTGGCCTTTGCTGCAGGCTGCAAGATGAACGTGCCTGTTGTTTTCGCGAAGAAGCATGCGTCGATCAACCTGTCGGATGACGTGCTTACATCCAGGGTCTATTCCTACACACATCAGAAGACATATGACATCGTGGTGAGCAGTGATTATGTATCGAAGGATGATACCGTGCTCATCGTTGACGATTTCCTTGCCAAAGGCAATGCGCTCAAGGGCCTTATCGAGATAACAGACAAGGCCGGTGCGAAGCTCGCAGGTGCGGCAATCGCCATTGAGAAGGGGTTCCAGGGCGGCGGAGACGAGCTCCGCAGACAGGGCATCAGGGTCGAGTCTCTCGCGATAATCGAATCGATGAGCGACGACTCGCTTACGTTCAGGTCCTGATTACGATATGTATTGCCGCAAGGCATTCATATAAAAACTTTTTGGAGGCAAGTTATGAGAAAGCTAATTTCAATTGTTCTCACGGCAGTGATGGCAGTTGCTTCCGTTCTCGCATTCACCGGATGCAGCGGAAATGCAGGCGGAGAGGCTGCTTCGTCTTTCAAGGTCGGTGCGATCTACATCAACAGTAAGAACGACACTGCAGGTTATACCTATGCTCACCACAAGGGTATCACCGAGGCTATGAAGCAGTGCGGTCTTGATCCCGAGAAGGATCTCTACATCGTAGACAACGTTCCTGAGGATGACGAGAAGGTATCCCAGGCAATCGACCAGCTCGCAGGTGACGGATGCAACATCATCTTCGGCATCAGCTTCGGCTACCTCAACGCATTTGATGAGGCTGCAAAGAAGCCCGAGTATGCTGACATCGTGTTCTCACATGCTACAGGCTATCTGTCCAACGACAGCAACTTCAACAACTATTTCGGCAGGATCTATCAGGCTCGTTACCTCGCAGGTATCGCAGCAGGATATAAGTCCCTTGCTCTCGGCAACAACGAGATCGGCTATGTATCCGCTTGGGGTACAGAGTATGCCGAGACATGCTCAGGCATCAATGCTTTCGCACTCGGTGCACAGTCCGTTAACCCTGATGCTCATGTAAACGTATATGAGATCTACACATGGGGCGACCAGGAGAAGGAGAGACAGGCAGCTGAGATCCTCATCGACACATACGGATGCTGCGTTATCGCTCAGCACTGCGACAGCGCTCAGCCTCAGATCGTAGCAAACGAGAAGGGCGTATTCGGATGCGGATACAACTCCGACATGACAAAGGAAGCACCTGAATCTCATCTCTGCGCTCCCGTATGGAACTGGGATGTTTACTATGCAACAGCCATCAAGGCAGCAATGGAAGACCACACAACATTCATGACAAAGGTTGGCAACTACTATGAAGGTCTCAATGCAGGTCTCGTAGGCGTATCCGAGCTCTCGGCAAACAACGAGCCTGAAGCACAGGAAGCGATCGATCTCGCTACTGACCTCATGAAGTCAGGCAACTGGGATGTATTCTCCGGCGTTAAGCTCTCTTTCTCAGGTGAGAAGGGTGCCGTTACAATGGCTCAGGCTGATGCTGATCTCGTTGACAACACCGGTGCAGTCATCGTTGCTGCAGGCGGAGCTTCCGTTGACGACGGCGTTATCCAGGGTTCCATGAACTACTACGTCGAAGGCGTAACACAGGTCAACAGCGCTGAATAATCAGGGGGATATTATGGGCAATGCGATAGAACTGAGAGGCATATCCAAAAGCTTTGGTTCCGTAGCGGCGAACAAGAATATCAACCTGACCGTTGAGAAGGGTGAGATATTGGCTCTTCTCGGAGAGAACGGTTCCGGCAAGACAACACTTATGAACATGCTGTCGGGCATTTATATGCCCGACAGCGGTTCTATTTTTGTCGACGGTAAGAAGGTAAGCATCAATTCACCCGAACAGTCGGCAAAACTGGGAATAGGGATGGTACACCAGCACTTCAAGCTGGTCGAGCGTTTTACTGCGCTTGAGAATATCAGATTAGGTTTGAAAACAGGCGGTAAGTTCCTTCTTGGCAAGGATACCCGCAAGTATATAGAAGACACGGCGGCAAAGTTCGGCTTCGAGATAGATTCGGACAAGCTCGTATGCAACATGTCGGTGTCCGAGAAGCAGACCCTCGAGATATTGAAGGTCATCTGCTACGGCGCGAACATCATCATCCTCGATGAACCTACGGCGGTACTTACTGTACAGGAGATAGACAAGCTCTTCGATGTCATGAGGAAGATGAAGCAGGACGGACATTCGATAATAATCATCACGCACAAGCTGAACGAGGTCATGGAGATCTCCGACCGCGTCGCGGTACTGCGTCACGGCGAATACATCGGAAGCGTTAAGACGAGCGGGACCAATGAGAAGGAACTGACCGAACTCATGGTAGGCAGAAGGATCAGCCTCAACATCGAGCGCCCCGTAATGGAGAAGACGCATCCGCTGCTCGAGATAAGAGACCTTACCGTCAGGAATGACGAAGGCGCCATAGCCGTCGACGGAATGAACTTCTACATAAGAGGCGGAGAGATGCTGGGCGTCGCGGGCATCGCAGGTTCCGGACAGAAGGAGCTTTGTGAGGCAATAGCAGGATTAAGACCGATCGAGAGGGGCCAGATGCTCCACGAAGGTGAGAGTATCGTCGGCATGTCTCCGAAGAAGATACTGGATCACGGAATATCGATGAGCTTTATCCCCGAAGACAGACTCGGCATGGGCCTGGCGCCTTCGCTGTCCATCACGGACAACATGATCCTCAAGAACTACAATGAGGCCAAGGGCATCTTCGTTGACAGGAAAGCTGCCAGAGAAGAGGCAAAGGAAGCGATAGACAAGTTAGAGATAGTTACGCCTTCCACAGAGACTCCCGTAAGGAAGCTATCGGGCGGCAACGTCCAGAAGGTCCTTCTCGGCCGTGAGATCAAGTCCGGCCCGAATGTCCTTGTCACCGCTTATCCAGTAAGGGGACTCGACATCAATTCATCGTACATGATCTACGACATCCTGAATCAGCAGAAGCAGAAGGGCGTAGGCATTCTCTTTGTCGGCGAGGACCTGGATGTAATGCTCGCACTGTGCGACAAGATAATGGTAATGTGCCACGGCAGGCTCCAGGGCGTCGTTAACAGCACCAATACCACAAAAGAAGACATCGGCCTCATGATGACCGGTGCCCTCAACATCGTAAATAAGGAAGGCAAGACCGACGGTATTGCGGCAGATTCCGCCTTTGAAGATAAGAAGGAGGATGCCAATGGGTAATTTCCATCTTGTAAGGCGAGCAGACTATTCCATCAAAAGGGTCATCATCTACTATCTTATAGGGATCCTGATCTCGCTTAGTATCGGCGCGATCCTGCTCATGAGCCTTAACATCAATCCGATCGAATACTATTCGAGAATGCTGTCTATGGGTCTTATCGGCAACAAGTTTGCTTATAAGAACGTCGAGAGCCTCATCAAGATATTCGTTCCGCTGCTCATCACCTCACTTGCTCTCGGTCTCGCGTTCAAGATGAGATTCTGGAACATCGGAGGCGAAGGCGAATTCCTGGCGGGCGCCATCTGCGCTTCTGTCGTTGCCTTCAACAGCAAGGGCATGAATCCGTTCCTGACCGTGCTCCTCATGTGCATCGCTGCAATGCTGTCTGCAGGTCTCATCGGACTTGCAGTTGCCGCACTGAAGGTCAAGTTCAACACCAACGAGACGCTCATGACACTGATGCTCAACTACATCATGCTCTATGTCATCAAGTATCTGGGAGACACCAAGGCTGACTGGAACTTCTTCTTAAGGGAAGACTCTGACAGACCCATCTTCGGCGAGTTCCCGGAGAATGCCGAGATGGGCGGCATCACTATAGGATTCTTCACTCTGCAGTATTCTCTCATCGTCGCGGTCATCTTAACGGTACTGATCTACTTCTACATCAAGAAGACCAAGCAGGGATATGAGATATCCGTCGTGGGCGACAGCGCTGCCACCGCCAAATATGCCGGCATGAACGTCAGCTGGATCGTCCTGCGCACCATGTTCATATCCGCTTCCCTTATAGGTCTTGCCGCAGGTCTTGCAACCTCTACGGCAGGTACAGTATCCGATTCCATCACCAACAACGTCGGCTGGACGGGCATCATCGTGGCATGGCTGTCCAAGCTGTCGATACCTGCGATATTCGTCACATCCATCCTGATATCAGTCCTCCAGTACGGCTGCCGTGCTGCGGCGACGCAGTATCCTGCGATAGACCAGAATTTCGCGGACATACTTCAGGGAATAATCCTGTTCTCGGTACTTGTGACAGACTTTGCCGCGACGTTCAGGATCGCAAAGAGGGAGGAGGCATCCAATGGCTGAGTTAGAAGTTATCACCTTGTTCCTCTTCAGCGTTATCGTGTACAGCATCCCGCTGCTCTACGGCACTGCGGGCGAGATAATGATAGAGAAGTCCGGAAGCCTTAACCTGGGCGTGGAAGGCACCATGGCTATCGGCGCGGTCACGGGTTATGTCGTGGCCTGCAGGACGAACAGCCTGTTTGTCGGCGTGCTTGTCGCATTCCTGGCGGCTGCCGTCGTCGGCGCGGCTTTCGCGTTCTTCACGGTAACGTTGCAGGCGAACCAGAACGTAACAGGACTTACGATAACCACCTTCGGCGTGGCATTCTATTTCTTCCTCGGCAACGGTCTGTCGAACAGCGCGGGCGGCTGGCCCATGTTAGGTGACACGACGCTTGCAGCGCAGTTTGCCGGAATAGAGATCCCGTTGCTGTCTAAGATCCCCGTTATCGGCAAGGTTCTCTTCTCGCATAACATCCTGGTCTACCTGGCGGTCGTCATCGCAGTCCTGATGTGGCTCTACTTCGCGAAAACAGTCCCCGGCCTCAAGCTTCGTTCCATTGGAGAGAACCCGGGTGCGGCAGATTCTCTCGGCATCAACGTAACGCTCTACAAGTACATCCACATCATGCTCGGATCAGGCATCATGGGCATCGGCGGACTGTACATGGGACTCAACATGGGCGGTACGTTCGAAGGATCCAACTGCTGGATCAACGGCTACGGCTGGATCGCCATCGCACTCGTTATCTTTGCAAATTGGAGTCCGGCGAGAGCCATCGTCGGAACAGTCGTATTCGGACTGTTCAATTCACTCAGAGTATATAATGTTGCGTTTGCAACGACATTCCCCGGAGCGCTCGGATGGCTCAACAAGATCCCTGCGCATTTCTTCTCGGCGCTGCCGTTCATCATCACGCTCATAGTGCTCATACTGAGTTCCATGAGGAAGAACAGTTCAAGCGGAGAACCGGCCGCGATCGGGCGCAACTATTACAGAGAGGACAGATAACATGCATAACATAAGAAAACTTACGGAAGATCTCGTCTGGGTCGGAGCCAATGACCGTAGGATCGAGAAGTTCGAAGGTGTCTACGGATTAGGCTCGGGAATGAGCTACAACTCTTACTTCGGAGACTTCGGCAAGACGGTACTGATGGATACGGCCGACAAGGCTGTGGCAAAGCAGTTCTTCTCCAACCTTGAATACTGCCTCGCAGGAAGGCCCCTGGACTATGTCATCGTCCATCACATGGAGCCCGACCACTCGGCTACTCTCATAGACCTCCTCCATCACCACACGGAGACTCAGGTAGTCTGCAATGCCAAGACTGCGCAGATAATCTCCCAGTTCTTCCCGGAACTGGATCTGTCAGCAAGAACGACACTCGTAAAGGACAGGGATACATTGGAGATAGGCACGCACGAATTCAGATTCCTGTTCGCGCCCATGGTCCACTGGCCCGAGGTAATGTTCAGCTTTGACACGACATCCGGCACGCTGTTCTCTGCAGATGCTTTCGGTTCATACGGTGCGATAGACGGATCGATCTTCGCGGACATGCACGACTTCGAGAGCGATCTCAAGAACGAGGCGCGCCGTTACTATACAAACATCGTCGGCAAGTACGGAATGCAGACGATCGCAGCTCTTAAGAAGGCAGCAGACCTTGATATCAGGATGATCTGCCCCCTGCACTCATATGTATGGAGGAAGGACTTCGATAAGATAATCTCCTGCTATCAGGCGTGGGGTTCTTATACTCCCGAGAAGAACGGCGTCCTCATCATCGAAGGCTCCATCTACGGCAACACTGCCGGCGTTTGCGAGGTGCTGGCTACAGAGCTTGATTCCCGCGGGATCAAATCTGTCATATACGATGCATCGGTAAAGACTGCTTCCGAATTCATCGCAGCGGCATTCAAGTACAGCCACATCGTCGTTGCCGCGCCTACATACAACATGAATATCTATTCGCCCGTAGAGCACGTTCTTACAGAGCTTGCAGCGCACGGGATCAGGAACCGCACATGTGCCGTCATCGAGAACGGATCGTGGGCACCGCAGTCCGGCAAGATAATCAGAGAACTGCTCGGTAAGCTTCCGGGAATGACCGTCCTGGAAGACGGAGTGACCATAAAGTCCGCTCCCGGCAAGGATACATACGACTCCGTTATCAAGCTCGCAGATGCCATCGCAGCGACATTCTGATAAGCCAAAAGGTTGACAACCGGGCTTTGACCGTGCTTTAATGAACTTTAACAGCGTTGAAGGGAAAAAAGATGCAGCGCATGTTGTCACAGAGAGCCGGCGGCGGTGGGAAGCCGGTACAGCAGTTGCAATGATGAGTCCTCCCGGAGCTGCCTGACGGAAAGCTTATATGAGTCATTAGGTCAGGCCGGGCTTACCCGTTACAGTAAAGCGTGTTGATAGACATGCACAGAGCGGGTCTTTGATCGAAGACCAATAAGAGTGGTACCGCGGAATTATATTTCGTCTCTTTTGCCTAAGATGAATGGGGCAGAAGAGATTTTTTTTGCCCCGAAGATCGTAAAGGAGTGTGACGCCTGATGAAGATGACAGGAGCAGAGATCATTATCGAGACCTTGTTAGAGCAGGGTACGGATACTGTTTTCGGTTACCCCGGTGCGACCGTTATCGATATCTATGACAAGCTCGAGATGCACAAAGACCGGATCACACACATCCTTGCCGCACATGAGCAGGGAGCAACGCATGCTGCCGACGGATACGCAAGGGCAACGGGTAAGCCGGGCGTAGTCATCGCCACTTCCGGCCCCGGTGCGACAAACCTTGTAACGGGCTTGGCGACAGCTTTCCTCGATTCGGTTCCGATGGTAGCGATCACGGGTAACGTCGCGACCAACATGATCGGCCGTGATGCTTTTCAGGAGGTCGACACTACCGGTGTGACCATGCCTGTCACCAAGCATAATTTCTTCGTAAGAGACGTAGCAGACCTTGCAGGGACGATCCGCGAGGCCTTCAGGATCGCAGGCTCCGGAAGACCGGGACCTGTCCTCGTTGATATTCCGAACGATATCCAGAGTGATACATGCAATTTCGAACCGGCACCCATAATGCCGCTGTCAAAGCCCGAGAAGGCATCGGACGAACTGGTGGCGCGCGCTGCCGAGATGATAGCAGACTGCAGAAGGCCGTATATATATTTCGGAGGCGGTGCGGTAAGGGCCGCTTGCGGAGAGGAGATCCTTGCCCTCGCAGATAAGATCGATGCTTATATCGGATGCTCCATGATGGGTCTGTCCGAGATCCCGACGGACTGCCCCAGGTTCCTCGGCATGCAGGGTATGCACGGGCATTTCGCGTCGTCCGTGGCGCTCGCGAAAGCAGACCTCATGATAGGCGTCGGCGTAAGGTTCTCCGACAGGGCCACGGGCAAGACTGACAGGTATGCGCTTAATTCCAAGAAGATCCAGCTCGACTGCGACTGCTCCGAGATAGGCAAGAACGTATCAGTAGACTTGGGCATCTGCTGCGATATCAAAGACTTTCTTATAAGGCTGACGGCGGCAGTTGAGAAGAAGGAACTCCCTGAATGGAAGGATAAGGTGGACTCGCTCAGGAAGCGTGAGATGCACGCATATGCGGAAGATGCATTCCTTCCCAGAGAAGCTATAGAAGCCGTTGGCGAGATCGCATCTCCTGCCACACGCATCGTTACTGACGTAGGCCAGCACCAGATGTGGACAGCACAGTTCTATAAGTTCAGACAGAAGCATACCTGGGTAAGCTCAGGCGGTCTCGGCACGATGGGATTCGGTCTCGGCGCTGCGATAGGCGCGAGCCTTGCCACGGGCGAGAGGTCCGTCCTCATAACCGGCGACGGCAGCTTCGGAATGAACCTGAACGAACTCGCGACGGCAGTTACATACAATGTCCCCGTTACGATAGTTATCTTCAACAATAAGGTTCTCGGCATGGTAAGACAGTGGCAGACACTGTTCTACGACAAGCAGTATTCGAGCACGACCCTGACCCGTAAGACGGACTTCGTCAAGCTCGCGGAAGCCTTTGGAGCCAAGGGCTATTCTGCCGGTAACATAGATGAGTTCAAAGAAGTACTCGCAAAGGCTTATGCCGAAGCCGGTCCTGCGGTAATAGATCTTGCGATCGACCCGGATGCCATGGTACTCCCGATGCTCAGGCCCGGCGGATCATTCGAGAATCTCGTAACCTGGAAGGAGGCGGAAGAAGGAAATGACTAAGGATAAGATAATCATCGCGATCTATGTCGACAACAAGTTCGGTGTTCTCTCCCGCGTCACCGCCATGTTCACCAGAAGAGGCTTCAACATCGATTCGCTCACGGTCGGAGAGACGGAATCTCCTGAATACTCGCGTATCACGATAACCCTGTCCGCTGCCAAGACAGACAAGGACCAGGTGGTATCGCAGCTTCGTAAGCTCTATAACGTCAAGAAGGTAGTCGTCCTCTCGGGCGAAGACTGCATCAAGCGCGAACTCCTCCTCATCAAGGTAAAGAACTCGGAGGAGAACCGTCCCATAATATTGGAGACGGCAGGCATCTTCCGCGCGAAGATCATCGACCTGGGAGAGGAAGCGATCAGTATAGAAGTTACCGGCGATTCGCAGAAGATCGACGGCTTCATACAGAATGTCAGGGGCTACGGGATCATCGAGATGTGCCGTACGGGCATCGTTGCCCTGGACAGGGGCAGCGTCAACATCTGGTCAAATCACGAAGACTGATCAGGCTCTCTTAAGAGCTTCTATCAGGCGGGCATTATCAGCTTCGTCTCTTACGGCGATGCGGATGTACTGTCTGCCGTTACCTGCCTTGGAAGACAGATCCTTGATCAGGATGTCTTCATTGACAAGGATCTGCGCGCAGAGATCGAGGCTCGTTCTGCCGCCGGTCACCTCGCACATGATGAAGTTAGCCTGCGACGGGAACACTCTGAGATAAGGGATGGACTTGAGGCCTTCTACGAGCTCTGCTCTTGCCTTGCCGTGCTTCTCGAGAGAAGAGATATAGTTCTTCTTGTACTTCTCGTATATCTGCATATAGAACTCGCCGAACGAATTGATGTTCCAGATGGCGACTTCCTTCTTAAGAGCGCTTATGAGTTCCTTATTGCCTGAAGCCAATACTCCGAGCCTGAATCCGGGTACGCCGAAGGACTTGGAGATGCTCTTTACGACTATCAGATTCTTATACTTATCGAGGATCTCGTCGTGAAGGAGTGTGATCTCATCTGCCGTGCCGAAGCCTACTGCAAAATCTCCGAAGCTCTCGTCCACAACGAAAGTGATGCCCCTGCCCTCGCACCAGTCAGCAATGCGCAGAAGATCCGATACGGGGATGTAGTTGCCGCTCGGATTGTCGGGGTTTACCAGGACCAGATTGTTGATATCCTTGTCCGCGAAGAACTCCATGAGCTCATCTGCGCCGTATCTGAACTCTTCGTCAGAAGGCGTGAAGGCAACGACATTGTCCTTTACCATTCTGTTCGGGTACTCATCAAAGGTAGGTCTGATGACTCCGGTCCTGCCTGTAAGATGGTCCTCTGCCAGGGACTTGATCAGCTCGGCAGCACCGTTGCCTACCAGGATGTTCTGCTGGCTTACGCCGAACACCTCGGATGCCAGGAGAGAATTGACCTCCATGCCGGAAGGGTACTGACGCATGAGAGTGCTGTAGTTGGACACCATCTCGTTCTCCATTCTCGCCGTGGGAAAGTAGGGGTTTACGAGATAGCAGTAATCGAGCAGCTTCGGGAAACGCCAGTGACCGCCGTAGCGCCTGGCGAGGAGTCTGTACTTCTCTACCGGATCTTCGGTAAAGATATAACTTGCTATGTCGAGGTCAAGTGCATCGTCGATCTCATACCAGCGCTCGCCCTCAAGCTTCATGACGCGTATCTCGGTATTCTCGAGCATGGCGATCAGCTTGATGACGGACTCATAGTACTCGTTCTCGCCGACAGCCTGTTCATATGCCGTAAGGAAAGGCATATAGGTCTTGGAGGAGAATTCCTTCGAGAACTTGTAGATGTTGACTGTCTTGTAGTACTTGTGTTTCTCGCTGAAATCCAGGTACTTGCCGGGGATGAAGTCCGATATCTTATCTTCCTTGTCTATCTTGAGGCACGTACCGCTCATCCAGCTCTCGAAATGCGCCACGGTAGCGAGCGTGGGCCTCGGGTCTGCCACGAGCCTGTCCACGACGCTCTTCTCAAAGATAAGGTCAGACTCGAACAGAAGCGTATCGTCTTCGGTCATCTTGTCCTTGGCAAGTGCCAGGGAGTAGATGTTATTGGTCTTGTCATAGATCGGGTTGTCGATGAATTCGACAGGTGTCTTGATGTTAAGTGATTCCACATAACTTCGAAGAGTGTCTCCCATATAGCCGGTGACTATGATTATCCTGCTGAGACCCTGTGCTTCCAGGATTTCCAGAGTCCTTGAGATAAGGGTTCTGCCGTTTACTTCGACCATGCACTTGGTCTTGTCCTTTGTAAGGTGCTTTAAGCGCTTGCCCATTCCTGCCGCCAGGATGATTGCCTGCATATGTGTACCGCCTGTCATGTAATAATATTATTATTATAAGCGCCAAATACTTATTTGGGAAATCTCTCATGATATAATCGAAGAATCTTAACAATAAGTAAGAAGGGATTACCGGGTCTGACACCCTGGGTTGGGAGAGATAAATGATCGAGAAGTATAATGCGTTTATATCGTACAGGCATTCACTGGAAGATAATAAGATCGCAAAGGAAGTGCAGACTCAGTTAGAGCATTTCCACATTCCTCATAAGATAAGGAAGCTGACAGGCAAGAAGCGTATCGAACGCATCTTCCGTGATAAGGAAGAGCTCCCTATCACGAGCGATCTCAACGAGGACATCGACTATGCCCTCGGACATTCGGATTATCTGATCGTCCTGTGCTCGACGCACACGAGCGAGTCGATCTGGGTCCAGAAGGAGATCGAGACTTTCCTTATCAACCATACCAAGAAGGAGATCCTTACAGTACTTGTCGATGGTGAGCCCGAAGACGTAATCCCCGAGATACTGACACACGATACAGTCACAAGGACGCTTAAGGACGGTTCGGAGATAACAAATGAGGAAGTAATAGAACCTCTCTCGTGTGATTACAGACTGCCTATCAAACAGGCACGTAAGGAAGAACTCCCGAGGATAGCGGCGACGATCATAGGGTGCTCTTACGACGAACTCATGAGACGCCGCAGACAGTACAAGATCAGACGTGCGATTATTGCTACTTCGATCGTTGGAGCATTGGTCATTGCCATTATGGGATATCTGTTATGGAGTCTCGCGAAGATCAATGAGAACTACCATAAGGCGCTTGTGGCTCAGTCACAGACGTTGGCCGTACAGTCTGAAAAGGCCCTTGATGAAGGCGATAAGGTCAAGGCGATCGAACTGGCACTTCAGGGTCTTCCTTCAGAAGATAATCCTGATATGCCGGTCACGGATGAAGCCTGGAAGGCATTATCGGAGTCACTCGGAACTTACATAGCGCCGGGTCTGAATTCTTGCGAACCGGACTGGAAATATGAGATGGAGTCCGTGATCGAAGAGTTCTATACAGACACTAACAATTCAATCATTGCAGCTGCAGATACAGCAAACAATATCAGAGTGTGGGATGCGGAAACGCATGAGGTTCTTGCGGATATCTCGTATCTCGGTGAGCCGATCAAAGGATTCGGGTTTGCAGGAGAGGGCAGGCTTGTGGTCCTTACATCCAAGAGAATGGTCGGATTTGACACTTCAAATATGGAGGAAGCATGGAGCGTTGATGTCAATGCTGATTATGGCGGAATTGAGAACTGCATATCTTCCGCTGTGGATTCGTATACCTTTGCGGCTAAGACTGATGAAGGCATCATTATTGCTGATTCAAACGATGGAACGATCATTAAGCAGATCACAACGGACGATTTTGATGCGGAGGTGATCATTGAGGCAAAGATTTCTGCTGATGGCTCAATGGTTGCGCTTAAGTGTAATGCTGATTCTGATGATTATTACATAGGATCATCCGTATATTTATATAATATAGATGCTGACTCATTCACAAAGATCCAGGACGAATTCCCCCTGATCCTGGCGAGCAGATTCAATAAGGACGGCGATTATGTTGTTCTCTCACTTGGTCAACAGGACAATTATTCTTCCATCTTGGGAGGAACACAGATAATGTACGAGAGCACGGCGTATTTCTCAAAATACGATAAGGATACAGGAGAATTGCTCTGGACTAACGAGACGGATTATATGTCCTCTTCTATAAACTCGAGGGTCATAATGCTTAAATATAAAGAGAGCGACGGCTCGATGACGGATGTTCTTATAGCGCTTTACAGTGACCGCTGCACTATAGTAAATGATGTTACAGGAGAGAAGATCGCCGATATCGAACTTCCTGCTGAATTTATCTCTTGTTTCTCTTCAGGCGAGAATACCCTGCTTCTGGTGCTTAAAAATGGTGTATATTTTACAGTGAAACTTGAAGAAGGCCACGATTCGTATGTAGCTTCGTCTTATTTTGCTGAAGATCTTAGCAGTGTCGACTTGATCAATGTCACGGAAGACGGTTTCGGCTTTGTGGCACTGCCCGAGAAGTCCAATTATCTTGTTGAATATGGTTTCTATAATTATGATCAGACCTTTGTTGCGTTTGATTGGGCATCTGACGCATTATCTGAACTGGAATCATGTTTGGTAGGTGATTACTTTATTGTCTATAATTCAGACGGCATTCTGACAGGAATCGATATCGAATCCGGCGATACTGAGTGGACTGCCGATTTTGAAACTGAATCGCCATACTATGTTGACTTTATTGGAGCTTCTCAAGACGGTGAGACACTCTATCTGTTAGATGATACGAATACTTATGATGATACTGACAAGGGAGCAAAGCTCTATGCTGTTGATGCAGCAACAGGAGATATGGAACTCCTTGAGACTCTTAACGGCAGACATAATATTTTCTCATCAATAAACGGCAGATATATCAGTATGATCTCTTACGCGTATACCGAGGCGTCCTGCCTGTTCTTCTATGATACCGAGAAGGAAGATCTGACACTTTATCAGATAGATATTTCCGAGAACGAAATAACCGGGAGTGCGCATTCATATATATCACCTGACGGAAAGTATGTGATAGTCTGCTTTGAGGATCAGGTTGATTCCGGGTCATTTATATTAGATATCAAAGAAGATGATTATGAGATCCTCGACAAAGATGTATACGGAACTTTGATTTACGCTTGGAATGAAGATTCTTCTCAATATGCGTGCGGAAAGGTCGGAATCATTGAAGTGTTTGATACTGACGGTGATGAGCTGTTGACGATCGATACAGAAGGAAGGAATCCCAGGGGCCTTATGTATTACGGAGATGATCTTATAGTCATCTATTCGATTGGCACGCTGGTAAGATACGATTCCGAAGGTAATGTGATCAATGAAGAAGATCTTGATATCGGACCGTTGTCTGAAACTCACGATATTAAATTTGAAGTGGGTGATGAGGAATTGATAGTCACTGCAGATTATTATTCATGCATCTTCTCGCTTGACACATTCAAGAACAGGGGCATCGTATATCTTCTTGATGCCTATGATCCTGTCAGAGATCTGTTTATCTGTCACGGCCGGGATCTTGATAATGATAGCGCTGCACTATACGGATACTTCGAGAATAAGGACATAAGCACCTTGATAGAAGAAGGCAATGACTATATTAACAGCGCAGGAACAAATGAAGACGACTGAGGATAGATAAGAAATATGTCCGAGCTTCTCAAACAGATCAATTCGCTCGCCGTCTTCGGAGGCATAAGGCAGAGAGAGCCGCTTAACAGCCTGTGTGCTTTCCTCCGACTGTCTGATACGGTAGGTGCCGCCCAGACCGATGTGATAGAAGCATATTCGGAGTTCATAAGGACTCTGTATACCATGCGTTCTGATGCGGATTTCTCCGGAGCTCTCTGGGACAGTCTGGAAGAGACAGAGAATGTATATCTCGATCTTAAGAAGAACGGTGCCGAGAAGATCCCACAGCTCCTCGAACTGGCAGTCAGAAGGGAACTGGATCTGCTGACCCGGATAGGGAACACATCCTGCATAGACCTCGAGCCGATGCTCTATTACGACGGCTATGTCCCGCAGTTCAGATCTTCGGGCATCGATATGAAGGGCCGGTATATGAAGATGATAGAAGCCATAGCGGGCAGCAGAGAGGGTAATGACCAGTGAAAGACAAGCACGATTACAAGCACTATACGGAAATGATCCTCATGATCTCGTTCATCGTGAAGATGTTTTATGCGATCAAGAAGATATTCTGCGTTACTGATCATGACCTGCAGGTCTTTGAAGTTGATCCGTTTGTAATCGGACCGACCGGACATCTTGGTTATATCAACTACATCATAGAGCACCTGTCACTGCCTCCGGTCAATATGGATCCTTTTGATTACCCGCAACAGTTTTATCACCCGCCGGTATTCTATCTTTTCGGTGCGCTTGTCAAAGGTATTGCAGAGAAGTTGGGTGCGCCTGAGATCATCTGCTACGAGATAATCCAGCAGTTCAATATGGTTTTTGCATTCCTCTGTGTATTTGTGATCTATAAGATACTGGTCGAGCTTAAGATCTCTGCGAAGATGACCATGTTCCTGACAACTCTTGCTGCGTTCAGTCCGGTATTCCTGACGCTCGGTATAGAAGTCAACAATGACTGCCTAATGGCGTTGTTCGGGCTTCTGGCCATCTACAGGGTAATAATCTGGTATAAGAAGAGAACAATGAAGAATATACTCCTTACAGGTCTGTTCCTGGTCTTGAGCATGCTCTCGAAGACATCGGGTGTTCTGATCAGTCCTGCTCTTGGTGCAGTCTTCGCTTGTGCCTTCTTTGAAAAGAAGACTGATAATGCTGGGAGGAAGAAGCTCGCGGTGCAATACACAGCATTTCTTGCTGCATCTGTTCCGCTCGGTCTTTCGTGGGTTATCAGGAACCTTGTCATGTACAAAGTCCCATTCAGCTATGTGCCTGCCCTCGCAGACGGCCAGCCGCAGTATACAGGAGATATACCGTATCTGGTCAGGCTCGGTCCTCCGTCTTTGAGACAGCTCACGCTCTGGTATCTTGATCTGTTCCATCCCGAAGATCAGCCTAGTATCTTAGGTCAGATAATCCAGTCGCAAACATTTGACGAGGGTCTCCTTCTTGATCCTGATCCCGTAACACCGCTTCTCCTCCTCTGGGGATATTGGCTCCTGTATCTGTTTGTATTGTATCTGTTTATCAGGTTCGTTATCGATAGGAAGATAGCTCTGCATGTCAAGCTCCTGCTCAGTCTGGCTGCAGCTTTGCCTATCGCTTCGATATATGTCTTTGCGTATAAGTATCCCATGCTCTGTTCTGTCAGCGCCAGATATATCGCTGCTCCGCTGTTCATGCTGTTCATCGCGGCAGGTTATTTCGCAGATAAAACAGCGAAGAAGTGGCCGTCTGCCGTCTTCTCCGCTGCAATAGTCTTTGTTACTGCGTTCTCGGTGATCGATTACGTATTGTTCTGAGCCTGGCGGTATTTCTCCTCGTCGGCCTTCTTGATGACCTTACGCATTATCTTTCCGCTCGATGTCTTGGGAAGATCGTCTACGAACTCGATTACTCGGGGATACTTGTAAGGTGCAGTCGCATGCTTAACGTGATTCTGCAGTTCCTTGATGAGCTCGGGTGATTCCTGGCCCTTGTACTGCTTTGTAAGCACGATCGTAGCCTTAACAGCCTGTCCTCTCATCGGGTCGGGTACGGAAGTAACCGCACACTCGAGTACCGCGGGATGCGTCATGAGGGCGCTCTCGACCTCGAAAGGTCCGATACGGTAGCCGGAGCACTTGATGACGTCGTCGTTCCTTCCTACGAACCAGATATAGCCGTCCGGATCTCTCCATGCAGTATCACCTGTGTTGTAGTCTGCACCCGGCCACTGGTCAGCCATGGCCTCAGGGTTCTGGTAATACTCCTTGAACAGTCCCGTCGGATGTGAGGACGCATTCTTGATGATAACGTTGCCTACGATACCGTCTTCGACGGGATTGCCGTCGTCATCCAGGAGCTGAATGTCATACAGCGGTGTGGGCTTGCCGGTAGAACCGGGCTTAACGTCTATCCAAGGGAAGTTTGCAAAGAGGACGCTTCCCTCTGTCTGGCCGAAGCCTTCTCTTATCTCAAGACCGGTAGCATCCTTCCACTTGTAGAAGACCTCAGGGTTAAGAGGCTCGCCTGCCATGGAGCAGTGCTTGATGGAAGAGAAGTCATACTTGGACAGATCTTCCTGGATGAGATATCTGTAGATGGTGGAAGGTCCGCAGAATGAATTCAGCTTGAGTCTCTCGATTATCTCGAGCATCTTCTGGGCGTTGAACTTGCCCTGCGTATCAAAGGTAACGTTGATGGCGCCTGCGATCCACTGTCCGTAGATCTTGCCCCATGCGAACTTAGCCCAGCCTGAATCAGCCTGTGTAAGGTGTCTGCAGCCGTCATATACCTGCTGCCAGTACTTAGCCGTAACGATGTGGCCGAGGGGCAGGAGATAGTCGTGGAGGATCATCTTGGGCTCGCCGGTCGTGCCGGATGAGAAGTAGATGATCATGGGATCTTCGTTGTGAGTTGCCTCGTCTCCCGTAGGCCTCTCGAAAACAGGGGACGCGGCATCGATATCATCCGTCAGGGATCTCCATCCCTCGGGTGCTTCTCCGATGACGCTGCAGATCTCGACTGTCTTGCAGTCGGGACGTGCGCTGTTGACGTTATCTACGATCCACTGGTCGTCTGCACAGACGATCATCTTAACGTTGGCTGCGTTGCAGCGGTAAACGATGTCATGATATTCGAGCTGGAAAGTAGCGGGGATTACGACTGCGCCGAGCTTGTGAAGGCCGACCATCGTAAACCATACCTCGGGACGCTGACGTAAGATCATGAGGACTCTGTCGCCCTTCCTGATGCCGAGGCCCTTGAACATGTTTGCGACGCGGTTGCTCTTCTCGCTTATGTCCTTGAAAGTGAAATGCTTCTCGTTGCCGTAGTCATCACACCAGATAAGTGCTTCCCTCTCGGGCTCGTTCTTTGCATATTCGTCGACGACGTCGAATCCGAAGTTAAAGTTCTCGGGGACCTTGATCTTGAAGTTCTGAACAAAATCCTCGTAACTGTCGAAGTCAACTCTCTCAACAAATCTTTCCAATAAACTCATATATGACCTTTAACTCCTTGAAGTGATTAACCGTTGATGATGGTAATGAACTTAGCCGTCTCGGTAACAGCTCTCTGTCCGTGAGGCTTCTCGGGATTGAAATAGATGGAATCGCCTGCCTCGAGAGTAAATTCCTTGTCGCCGACGATGACCTTGATCGCACCCTCGATGACATAGTTGAACTCCTGGCCGCCGTGGCGTACGAGCTCAGCCTTATCGGACTTGGACAGGGTAACCATCATGGGATCCATCTGGCGGTGCTTGTAGTTGAATGCGAGGGCGCTGAACGAATAGCCGGGATACCTCTCGACCTTGACGCCGTTGCCGCCTCTTACGACCGTGTAATCGTCCATACGGGGCACATCGCCGGTCATAAGGACGGTAGGGTCGACCTTGAACACCTCTGCGACCTTGTAGAGAAGGCTGATGGGGATCTCCTTGGCACCTGTCTCAAAGGCGAGATACTCGTCAGGAGTAACGCCGATCTGACGTGAGATATCTTCGACATCGATATCAAGGATGTCCCTGAGTTCTCTGATCCTGTCTGAGATCTGCTTGATGTAATCGTTCATAATCGAACCTCCTTTTACGGGCATGACCGCCTAAAGCCTATGTATTATACACCATATTTATTATAAGAATACAGATTATATACCGCTCCGGGCCTTTCCGCTATGGTGCTGCGGGGAAGACAGAGGCCGGGAAGAGGCATATCCGGAAGCAAAAATGAATTTATGACCATTTTATGAACGAAATTTCCGTTTTGGTAGCGGAATGATCTGCGGGATTATCGCGGATCTGACTGAAAATGGCGTCGGATTTTCTGTATCCCAATAAAATCAAGGGTGCCGCAAACGCCTGATTACAGGGCTTTGTGCGCAACCGCTCCCATTTTTGTTAATAATTCCGACATTTAATAAATATTTCGTTTACATCTTGTTGACAATTTCTTCACAATTGAGTATTATTAGCTCATCAGGATATAAATCAATGAGGAGGAGAGAGATATGCTTACTACTGTTCAGAGTACATACGATAGAACTTCAGTTACCTCTTACGCTGACGAATCTATTACCGGACCTTTCCCGGTATTCTATACTCTTAATCTTATCGGCAATCACAAGAAGACATCTGTCATCCTGCTCCTCAACGAAGTGATGAGTGCTGAGTTTACTGAGATCCTTGGCAAATTCAACGGAATGAATCAGTTTGTACTCATCAAGATCCTTCGCCAGCTCGAAGAGGACTGCATCATCAAGCGTGTCCTCGCAGAAGAAGGCGGAGATTACAAGGTTAAGTATCGTCTTACATATACAGGAAGAAGGCTGATTCCCATTATTAACGAGCTTAGTTCCTGGGGAAAAGAGCAAAGAAGGCACAAGGCTCTTATCTCGATCTGAATCTGAGACGATAACTTCATACCCCTCTCCACTCGCGGCGCGGTCAACGCGTCGCGTTTATTTTGCGGGAATATACTTTACTGAACGTAGACGATGGCAGTCTTCTTGCACGAAGAGATGATCTTCAGTATCGCCGAGTAGATGACACCGGCACAGTATATGAATACCGGGATCTCGACGAAACCTGCAAAGATAAGGCACAGCACTACCTGGGCAACATTGCCGATGCCCTGCGCCAGATCGATCTTCCATCCGGGATTCCCGTCACCTCTGTTGCTTACGGCGCGCGCGAAATTCAGCACCGCCGCCACGAGATGGATCGCAACAACATAGAAGATCATTATCATCTGTGCCTGATCTATGAGCGAGATGGAGAATATTCCCACATCGAACATAAGAAGACCGACCAGAAGGATCTTCTTGCCTCCGATCATGTGGCAGGCGTGCGAGGAATAATAGAACAGGAACTTTATGCCTCTGAATGTGAGCATCATACCGACAAACATCGCGATGATCATGAAGGCGATCTCGGGAATGATCATGAGGAACAGGGCGCTCTGTATCATGAATATGGCAACTATTATGTTCCAAACGCGTTTCTTCTTGCTCATGTGCCGGCCCTCCGGTTAGAAGAAACGAGCTTAAGATAATCCCTGATCCCGGCAGCGCCGTGTTTATCGTAATCGACCGAGAATCCGGCCAGGAGATTGCCTGACTTGAATATCTTATTCGTGATCATGCTCTTCTGTGCAAGGGATGCAAGGATGAACCTGCCGAGGAACGTATCGTCTTTGGCCTCGGAAGCGGCAGAGCGGTATTCTTCTGCATACCTTTCCACGTCAAAATCAGGCACGAGCTGACCTGTCAGCTCATATGCCAGATCCTTCCAGTCTGATGAAGCATCAGGCTGGCGCTTGGTTATTATCGTCCTTATGGAATACAGATAAGGCCTTACAGTCTCCTCGTCATAGGTGTTAAGCTCGAAGTCCTGAGAGCTCCTAAGACATCTCATCGCATAGATCATCTGGCAGAAAGCCTTGTAATAATCTGCGGGATTATCCTTGAGACACTCGCGGTAATTATCCCACGCCGGCATGTACTTATATCTGATGAAGCTGTAATCGGGGAGATGCCCTGCGTGACCGTGTCCCAGGTTAAGGATACTGTTCTCGCTCGTGTTGAAGACCGTGCTGTTATAACGGCTCTTCTCGAGATCATCGGAAGCACCGGGCGCGTGCTTGAAGAAGATTGGACGCATCGTTCCGTCGGGCATTAGCTCGCTGAAGTGATTATCCGTGCTGTTGATCGCGAGCGACGGCGTCCCCGCGAAGTTCTGATGTGCCCATGTGTCAGCCAGAACATGCATCGCGATCCCGATGTGCTGAAGGCTCCTGCCCGAAGCGAGACCGACGGTATCTTTTAACAGAGCACCGTTAGGGCCGCATATAAGGCGGTATTTATTCCTGTAGTCCCTGCTCGCTCGCGGAGTCGCAGCATTAAGATCACGGGGAAGAAAATGGAACGACGCCCATATCCTCGTTATGTCCTGAAGGCCGATCAGGTCGGTGTTCATGTCGAGGAGCTCGGCCTGTGTCTGACTGGTCGCAGCATGAACGGATGCCTTTACTGACTTCAGGAAAGTCTTTGTACAGCAGTCGACGAACTGGTCGCTGTAGCAGATGGTCAGAGCTTCCTCATGAGAGTATCCTGCGAGGAAGGCCGCACAATATGTGGCATAGTAGTGAAAGTCAGACTGCACGAAGTTTATATCTCCTCCGGAGTTCTCTGAGTTTGTAACGCCGCACACTTAGGGCAGCTGCATAGACTTCTATCGTGATTGCAAGTGAAGAGACTTCCATGAACAGCATGAGCAGATAATCGAAGAGTGCCTCGGTATATCCGACCTCGAAGCATTGCCAGACGATGGAGCCCACATTGAATATCCCGAAGAAGATCATCCACAGATTGAAGACAAGATAGAAAGCGGATCTGCTCCTTCCACGCCCTTCGGCACGCGCATTGAGTCCAACAATGAGCCTGACTATTACGTCTGCGGCCAGCATGACATACAGTACAGCCATGATGATCGGAAGATCCGTCTGATCAAGATCGTCGTATTCGGACAGATCGTAGATCGGGATCTCGAGCAGGGTGTAGGTCGCGAGCTTAACTATGGACCAGAATCCGAAGATGATGATGCCGGTTCCGAGATCCACCAGCGTGCGTGAATTCCTGCGGAACTTTATCGAAGCATTATCGTTTTGTAAGACGGCACTGTTCTCCATAACCCCGACTGATGATACTACTTCTTCTCTACATACAAAAGTCCGAACGTGCCGGGACCGCAGTTGACCGATACGGCAGGGGAGGCCTGCTTGAAGTATATCTCATCGAAATCCATTACCTTCTCGATCTGCTCTCTTATCCAGTCCGTCTCACGCTTGGTAAGGCCTACGGATGTCACGAACAGTATGCTCGTGTCGATCTTCGCAGCATTAGACAGGACGGAATTGATATACGCCTTCCATGCGGCTTCTCTCGCACCGAAATAGATCATTCCGACACCCATTACGCCTTTGCGCAGCTTGAGCACAGGGCGGACCATGAGCGATTTTACGATGTTCGCAGTACCGCTCCTGACCTGACCGGCTCTTGCAAGGAAGTCGAGATTATCTACGATGAAGCTCGTGTGGATCTTCTTCTTGTAAGCTTCGAGCTCGTTTACTATCTGCTCTGCTGACATACCTTCTTCAGCCATCTTGGCAGCGATTATGGCCATGATGCCCTGACCGCTGGATACATGTCCGGAGTCGATTATGAACACGTTGTCGAAGGACCTGGATGCCTCGAGCGACGGTCCGTATCCGCTGTGCTCGATCTTGCTCGAGATCGAGATGTGGATGATGTTGTTAGCGTATGCGAGCTGCTTGGCGAAGAACTCTTCGACCTCTCTTACGTCAGGGCTCTGGGGCAGGACAGTATGCTTGGGATCTTCCATGTATTTGAGAATGCCCAGAGTCTCTATCTCCTTGCCGTCCTTGAACAGACCTTCGTCCGTGCGGACCTTGTGCGGTATGACCGCTATTCCGTATTTCTCTACGAGCTCGGGTGTAAGATCGGCGACGCTCTCCGTCGTGATGACGATACTCTTACGCTTCTTGGCGCCTGACATCCATGAGACGGATTCCTGTGCGATCTCGCTCCTGTCGCCGGTGATCTTCACGATCTCCTTCGGCAGGTGGCTGAACAGCTCGTTCTCGAGTGCTTCGCCGCTGACAGGCTTAGCCAGATATCCGTCGAAATTCTCTCTCTGATAGAGGGTCCTGTTCTCTTCATCGGCATTGGCGGTGAGTATTACTATCGCAGTCTCACGGCATCTGCCGCCCGTCTGTTCCTTGATCTTCCTTCTGCATTCGATACCGTCCATCTCCGGCATCAGGTGATCCATGAAGATGACGTTGTACTTGATGTTGAGAGTCTTGCGGAGTGCTTCTGCGCCGTTGGCTGCCGTGTCGACTCTTACTTTGGTATCGCGCAGGAGCTTCCTTACGACCATGAGGTTTGCCTCGTTATCGTCAACGACGAGGATGCGTGCCTCAGGCGCTTCGAATCTCGGAGCATACTTCTTCTGCTTGTCGGCGCTTCCTGACTTGTTGAAGTCATAGGCACCGACGGTTCCGTCGCGCTCGATCCTCTGAGGGATCTCGATGATGAATGTCGAACCCTTCTTGTAGATGCTGTTTACCGTGATCTTGCCGCCCATGAGATCCACGAGCTGCTTTACGATAGACAGACCGAGGCCCGTTCCTTCGATGTGCTTCGTGCTCGTCTCGTCAACTCTCTTGAATGCGGAGAACAGGTAGGGGATATCTTCGGACTTGATGCCGATGCCCGTATCTGAGACCGTGTATATCATGGTGCACGTCTTATCCTCGTGCTTCTCGCAGGATACGTTGAGTGAGACAGAACCTTCCTTGGTGTACTTGATGGCATTGTTGATAACGTTGATCAGGACCTGCTTGATCCTTACTTCGTCACCGACGAGTTCGGCAGGTATGTCGGGGGATACGTCGACGTTGAAGTCGAGCTTCTTGTCTTTCGCTCTGATCCAGAGCATGCCGACGATGTCTGAGAGCATGTCTCCGGTGCGGTACGGCTCGATAAGGAGCTGCATGTTTCCGGACTGGAACTTGCTCATGTCGAGGATATCGTTGATGAGGTTGAGGAGGAGGTTGCCGGCAGCCTTGATGTTGACGGCATCTTCGATGACCTCGTCGCTGACGTCTTCTCTTAAGATCATCTCGTTGAGTCCGATGATGGTGTTGATCGGAGTCCTGATCTCGTGGCTCATGTTGGAGAAGAATGTTGTCTGCGACTTGTTCAGCATGTAGATCTCTTTACGCTGCCTTTCCGCGGTAACGAGCTGCTCGTTGAGCCTGAACTTCGTGTAGGTCATGATGATGCCCATGACTATCTCGAATACTGCGAAGATGATGAAGTTGGCAAGCTCGTTCGATTCGATCGATCCCTGTGAGAGCGCATAGTAGAGGAAAGAGATTACGGCGATGTTGGACAGTATTGCAACAGATATGTAAGCCAGCGGATTAAGGTATACGCACAGAGGGACTACCAGCGCGACCGTCATGAACAGAGTGGTGTCGACGGCTCCTCTTGCCATGTAGTTGACTATCATCAGACAGATGACCCAGACATAGAGCGACACGCCCATGAAGTGATTGAGCCCGTATACAATGCGGTATCTGGCAGCATAGTCCTTCAGCGCATGGTGTGCGCCGATGATCCATATGAATGCAATGAGTATTACCCAGACATAGCAGATCTGGTGATACAGCACCGTCGTGCCGCCGAAGTAGGGCGGGTATGCAAATGTCAGGACGAGGAACGTGATCGCCGCGATTAGCGTGATGATCATCGTGACGAATGTCGGCCTGACCGATTCGTAGTAGGCGGACCTTACTGCATCGCGGTCAAGCGTGGAAGGCTTGAAGATAACTCTCAGCATGTCTTTCATACCTTGTCACCTCCGTTCTCTTCGGGCGCGAATTCGAGCACGTCTCCGTCATCGTCAGGAGCGCCGGTTATGAGCTGCTCCCTGATAACAGCCGTGATGTCATCGTAATCTCTTATCATGGCTTCGTGATTGCCGAGTATGTATGTCTCGTCGTTGTTCTTCGCTGCCGTCTCGAGAGACTTGGCTTTCTCCGACAGATCGTATATGCCGATCATCTTCGATGTGCTCTTAAGTGCATGTACGAGTATCTCGTAATTGTGCCAGTCCTTAAGCGAGTGATACTTCTTCATGGAAGCGATCTTATCTGCTGCTTCCGAAGCGAACTGGATGAGCAGCGACTTATAAAAATCCTTGTCTCCTACGCAGTACTTAAGACATGCATCGGTATCTATTCCGCACTTGCGAAGATCAGTTATGAAGTCGCTTGCCTCAGCAGGCACAGGTGCCGGCTCTTCGAACTCTTCGTGCACCTCGATCTCACTGCCGTCTTCGTTCACAAAGGATATTGCAGACTTGGGAAGTACCTGCTTCAATACGCGCTCGAGCTCGTCCGTCTCGACAGGCTTGCTTACGAAGCCGTCAAAGCCTTCGGACAGGAACATCTGCTTGGCAGAACTCATCGCATTGGCTGTGAGGGCGACAATAGGTGCGGTGCCGTTAAGGCCTGCTACATCTGTTCTTATCCTCTTCATCGCCTCGACACCGTCCATGCCGCTCATCATGTGGTCCATGAAGATGATGTCGAAGACTCTCTCCCGGCAGATATCGATGGATTCCTGTCCGGACATTGCGGTGAACACCTTCATTCCGTATCTTCCGAAGATGCTCCTTGCCACGATGAGGTTCATCGACTCGTCATCTACAACGAGCGCTCTCACGCCGTCGCAGCGCAGACGCTTAACTGTCTCTTCCTTGCTGTCAGTCGCCGAATTCAGGATGGAGACGACGGGGAAGCAGTAGAACGGTTTGGCGAGGATCTTAACATGAGTATTCTTCGGCAGGACCATGCCTTCGTTCGCGACTACGGCAACGACCATCTCCTTTGCAAGATCTTCTATAAGGTCGACATTGTCGTTATATTCTTCTTCTGCGATGAACAGGTGCGTCAGATGAACTGAGTTGTGCAGGAGCTTCAGGTTCTCTGCGTTGTTTACGCGGTGCATCTGGATACCGAGTCCCTTGACGATATTAAGCACCATGGAGTTGTAGTAATCTCTTACCGCCGGATTATCGTACTTCTCGAAATGCAGGAACGCTCCGAGGCACAGCTTATCGGGAGCCGCCACGGACATGCAGCTGACGGGATCTATTACCTTCTGCGGGATGCTGACATGCACGGTGGTACCAACGTCAGGCTTGCTTTCGATCGTCATGAAGCCTCCGAGCAGCGAGACAAAACCGGATGTGATCGCGAGGCCCAGACCGAGTCCGCCGCCCTGACGCGCTCTGCCGGAATCTGCCTGGTAGAAACTGTCATAGACTTTCTCGAGCTCGTAATCGGTCATGCCCTTGCCGGTATCCGTTACCTCGATGCAGAGGTTGACGCCGTAATCGTGCGGCTCGGTCGTGATCCTAACATAGACACCGCCTTCGGAAGTGTACTTAAGGCCGTTCGTAATGAGAGCCCTCAGGATCTTCTTGATCTTGGCGACATCAGAATTCATGACTGCGGGGATGGAAGGGTCAACGTCGATGATGAGCTCGACGTTCTTGGATTTGTAGTGCTTCAGGTCGGTGACGAGATCGTGGAGCACCGATGAGAGCATGTAGTCTTCGGTATTGCATACCGCCTTCTTACGGTCGATCTCGGAGTAGTCCAGGATATCGCTGATCTGTTCTGCGACCTTGCGTCCGGAATCTCTTACCGCGATAAGGTCATTCTCGACCTCGCGGTTCTTGGATTTCTCGATGCAAAGGCTCGTAAGTCCGATGATCGCATTGACCGGAGTACGCAGCTCGTGAGATACGTTGGCGAGAAAGTCATTCAGATGTTCGGTAGCTTCGGTAAGCTGCTCGACCTCATACTTGGACTTGCCCAGTACCTGCATCCACTTGTCGATGATGATCTTGGAGAACTTTCCGATGAAGAAGATCATGACGAGGTGAAGGATGGTCCTCGAGATAAGGAGAGCATCGAACACGGTTCCTGCGAGGACCATGTTGATCAGCTCGTAAGCCATTGTCATATAGAAAGTGAACTGGCAGAGCGTGATGAGTGACTTACGTCCTGTCAGAGTGTGGATCATTATGATGGCAGCCATTACCAGTGCCAGATCGAATGTGCTTGTCTGATGAATCCCGTAGAAGAAGAAACAACCCATCATGAGGATGGCATAGAGCCACAGACGGACCTCTGAAGGAGTGTTGTGCCTGATGTGAAGTATCCATGCGGATATTATTCCGAAGGCGATGATAAGGAGCGGCCATCTCTCCCAACCGAGGAGCAGCGACTCTGCGATAAGTATCGCCGCAAATATGGAATAGCTTATCAGGATCGTAAGGTGCGAAGTCTGGAACAGGTCCTTGTCGTTGGTACTCATACAGGTCACCCTCTCATCTGTAATTCTCTTTTCTTCTCTTCGATCTCATCGTAGAGGCTCTTCTGCAGTGTGACGAGCTCTATCAGATTGTTAATGCGCATAAGCAGTACTTCAGGTACGAAGGGCTTTCTTATGAAGTCCATTGCACCGAGGGAGAGTCCCTCTTTCTCAGCTCCTTCGCTCTCGTCTGCCGTGAGGAAGACGACGGGGATATTGGCTGCTACCGAATCCAGGGAGTGGAGCTTCTTGATAGTCTCATATCCGCTCAGGCCCGGCATCTTAACGTCGAGCATGATGAGGTTCGGCAGGTTCTTCTCTTTCTCAAGATAATCAAGGAGAGCCGTGCCTGACTTGAGCGCAGTGACATGGATGCCGCCGGAGCTTAATATCTTGCCTGCGACCTGGAGATTGATGACATCGTCATCGACCACTATTACACGCTTCGGCTCGCCGTTGTGCGCGACTTCCTGTTTGCTTCCTATGAACTCAGTCTCATGCGTGATAATGAGTTCTTCGGAACTCTTGTTGTGCCAGTTATTGATCAGGTTGGATACGACCTTCTCGATGGAATCCGATCTGATGTCGGTGAGGAATACGAAGTACTGGTTCTTGTGGTTTCTCATGAATATGTCTGACTTACGCAGGGAACTTCTTATGTGGTTTCCGAATTCATCGACATTATCGTAGAACTCGGTGTCGCTCTTGCCACTCGAGGGCGCAAGGGTGAACAGCACCTTGCATGCGTTGATGTGATGCCTGATTATGTATCTCATGATATAGCGGTAGACAGGGGAGAACGATTCCTTGTCGAGCTGCAGAGCCACATCCTGGATGGATCTCTCGCCGAGGATCTCGGATATGGCGCTGATGTCCAGTGTACCTGTTCCTTCCTCGTCGTCTGCTTCGTCGTCATAGAGTCCGTAGCCGTGCTTGCCGTTCTTCTTGACAGCATAGAGAGTCTTATCGGCCAGTTTGAGAAGTGACGTGTAGTCGTTGCCGTATCTCGGCACGAATATTCCGCCTATGGAAGCGCCCAGCGGGATACTCATATCGTCTCCCATGAGCTCCTTCGCACTCGCGGTGATCTCTTCGTTGATCTTCCGGGCGATATCGGCGACTGCGGATTCCGTGGTGATACCAGCGGCGAAGGTCGTGAACTCGTCTCCGCCGATCCTTCCGCATTTGCTTCCTTCGGGAACATTGCGCTTGATTATGTCAGCGCATGAGATAAGGACTTTATCGCCCATCTCATGACCGTATATATCGTTTACGAGCTTGAACGAATCGAGATCGATCATCATGAGACAGCCCGTGGTATCGGAACACATCCTGGACAGTTCGACTCCAGTCGCGCCCTTATTGAGCATCCCTGTCAGCTTGTCGGTCGTTGCTTCGCTCTTCAGGTCATGCATCTCCTGTGAGTTCGACATGATGTTGTCGATCCTTCTGAGAAGAACATCGGGATTGAACGGTTTCCTGATAAAGTCGGAAACGCCTACTTCGAATCCTCTGGTCTCTGTATCTACGTCTTCGTCTGCAGTGAGGAAGATGACGGGTGTCTTCATAAGCCCCTGCTGCTCTTCGAGCTGTCTTAACCTTCCTAATGTCTCGAATCCGTCCATGACGGGCATCTTGATGTCCAGCAATACGAGATCCGGCAGCCCGTTATCGGTAACATATTCAAGGAAAGCGCTGCCTGACTTAAGGGCAGTTACGCGCATGTTGTTCTTACTCAGGATATGACCTGCCATCTTCAGGTTGGCAGTATCGTCGTCTACGACAATGATCCACTTCGCCATATAGTTCACCCCTTAAAAATGTGAAAGCACACATGTTACTTGATAATAACATACGCGCGCATGCAAATTATATAAATAAATGACATGTCATAAGAATGACTTTTTGAGTCAAGTTAGTTAACGCTAACCAAATGCCTATGAAAACCGTTCCGGGACAGTAAATCATTGTAGAATTCATCAAATTTACCTTCGAGTTAGTTAGGACTAACATCTAAACAGTAAAACTATGGGATGGGAAGACAGATGTAAGGCAGCCGGCGCATCCCTCGCCTGACGCGTGACCATATACGATTCCTTAAGCGCTGATCAGCCCCGTCATCATGGCGGGGCTGATTATTGTAATCATATATGAGATGATTCAGTCCGTACTAAGGCGGTCCACCATCGCTGCAATGGATCCCCTGTTGAACTCGCAGAACCTTCGGAACTGATACTGCAGGTCGCTCGTCATGCCGCTTCTCATCCAGTCGATCGCCTGACCGAACACCAGACACTTGTAGAAGTGTATGACGATCTCCTTGTCCTCTTCCGCGATATGCCTGTCTCTGCACAGCTCTTCGAAGTAACGACGTATCACTTCATCACTGATCTGCATGAAGTAGTGCACGAATACATCCTGGCTGCTCGAATTGAACAGATGCAGCGCCGCCTTCCTGTGATCGAGAGAGAACTCGATGACTGCGTCCAGACACTTCTCGATAGACTCGAAGGAGTCGTACTTGTCCATTATCTTATTAGCCTGCTCGGTTATGACGTCCTCGACCAGCGACGGCAGGTCAGCATAGTGGTAGTAGAACGAATTGCGGTTGATACCGCAGCTGCTGACGATGTCCTTGACCGTTATCTGAGCGAGAGGCCTGTCTTCGAGAAGCTCCAGGAAAGTTTTCTTGATCTTGATCTTCGTATCCATAACCAAGATTATAGACCTTTACCCCGGGTTCTGCCAAAAGGACATTCTCTCAACATAAAAGGAGGCCGCCCGTAAGCGACCTCCCTTGACATTATGCGAACCCGTGAGCTTCCATCACATCGTACAGATTAGTCTTACCCGCCAACTCCTTCTTACCACGGATAACGAAAAGGATAACGGTAAGAACAGAAGAACATATGAATATCGCGAGCAGGATCTTCACCGCAGAGGGGAAGGGTTCGCCGCCGCCGATCGAACTCCTGAAAGCGGCTACCGTGTATGTGAACGGCATGTACTTGTTCAAAGCCGCTGCCAGAGGACCGGAGACTTCAAGAGGATATGTGCCGGCTGAGCCTGCGAGCTGCAGCACCATGAAGATGAGCATCAGGAAGCTTCCTATCTTGCCGAGCAGTACATTGAAGAAGTACATGATCGACATGAACGCCACTGACGTCAGACAAGCCACGAGGATGGTCTGACCGAGTCTTGCCGGCTCGAAACCGAGTGCGAAATGCAGTACCAGAACGAGCACTACAGCCTGGACGACCGCCATGGGGTAGAGGACGCTGGCTTTCGAGAGCCACCACTTGAATCCGGATTCGAGACCGTCGTGCTTTGTCAGAGGATACATCAGGCAGAATGCGAGGCATGCTACCCAGAGACCGACGGACATCATGTAAGCAGCCATTGCATGACCGTTGTCGCTTACTTCGGTAAGCTTTGTCTCGGTCGTAGCGAGCGGGCTTGCAAACATCTGTGCATTGACATCATTCTTGTTTGTGTCATCGAGCTTTGCAGCTCCGTCGGACAGACCGTCGTACAGAGTCGAAGTTCCGTCGACGAGTTCAGGGATCGAATCAGACAGAGTGTTCATTCCTTCATCGAGTTCACCGGCGCCGGAAGCGAGCTCAGATGAACCCGTGAGGATGGCATCGTTGTTGCTGACGAGCTCGGCCGTTCCGTCTTTGAGTTCACCGGCACCTTCAGCCAGATCAGAAGCACCCTGTGACAGTGCGGCAGTACCGGAAGCAAGTGTTGATGCACCTGCATTAAGATCGGATACACCGTTTGAGAACTGACCGAGTCCGGAATTCAGAGCCGAGGCTCCTGCAGTAACGCTCTCGGCGCCTGCTGCAGCCGCAGCTGCACCGTCAGATACCTGCGAAGCACCGGCAGCAAGGGCAGCAGAACCGTCTTTGAGTTCCGATGCACCGGAAGCGAGCTGAGATACACCTGAAGCAAGTGTAGCAGCAGAAGAATCCAGCTGTGAAGCACCGTCTGACAGAGCTGCTGCTCCGTCGCACAGTGCCTTGGAATTAGCGTTATCGGTGCCTACTATGGTGTTAAGGCCTGTGTTGAGCTGAGAAGCTCCGGAAGAAAGGGCAGTAACGGAATCGCCCAGACCTGCGATGGCTGAATCCATGGAAGCATACGCAGTATCCATGGCCTGGATTTTGTCTGCGAGTTCCTGCGGGATGTCGCCCTTTGCAGCAAGGTCAGAAGCCATATCTGCCAGATCTTTCATATTGCTCTTGTAAAGCGCTGAAGAATCCTTCAGGCGGCCGGTACCGTTAACTGCTAAATCGAGTGTACCGAGACCGGAAGCAAGATCTCCCGAAGAAGCTGCTGCAAGATCCACTGAGGAAGTATAAGTTGAGATGCCGGTATTCAGGGCAGATGCTCCGTCATCCAGCTGACCTATGGCACCGGCCATAACTGGCATGGAAGAATCCAGCGTTGCAAGACCGTCATTAAGTGCAGATGCTCCGTCTGCCACAGAAGATGCACCTTCTGCCACGGAAGCACTGCCTGCCGCAAGCGAATCCACACCGGAAGCGAGCTGGGCAGAACCTGATTCCAGTGTCTGCGCACCGCCTGTTATGGTTGCAGCGGCTGTCGCGAGCTTGGATGTACCGTCATAGAGCGATACCGCGCCCGAGTTGACTTTCTTTGCACCGTCAGAGAGTGAACCTGCGCCTGAAGCGAGAGCGGAAGCACCGTCATCTATGGCGGTCGTTCCGTCCATGTATGTGACCAGACCTGTATTCAGGTCAGAAGCTCCGTCAGCTAATTCATCCGTACCGTCAGTCAGTGCGGACACACCATCCTGCATGGCGATCTCACCGTCCAATATCTGCGATGTTCCGGAGGAAGCATCGTCCAGGGAGTCGCCCAGAGTTCCGAGCTTCTCGAACAGAGTCTCAGCATAGGTCTCAGTGACCTTACGCTCGAGGCTCAGTTCTATCTTGGTCATGGCGGACTCGGAGAGCTTCATTGCCACATAGTTGGTGGCAGGGTCCGTCTCATATTGGAGCTGCATCTTCTCAGGGTTGTCATCCAGGACCGTCGTAGCGTTGTGCGAGAAATCCTCCGGGATGGTGATGACCATGTAGTAATCACCGTTCCTGAGGCCCTGCTGCGCAGTCTCATCGTCGACGAAACTGTAATTCAGGGAAGCATCTTCCTTAAGATTCTTGACGAGTTCATCGCCTATCGCGATCTCCTCGCCGTCATACATTACGGCAACGTCCTTATTGACCACTGCCACAGGGAGCTTGTCGAGCTCACCGTACGGATCCCACATGGAAGCGAGGAAGAATCCCGCGTATATGGAAGGGATCAGTATGATGGCCGCCAGCACCACGATGAGCAGCGGGTTATGAAGTAACCTTTGCCATTCCTTTTTGATCATGAATATCACATCCTTTCCGTTTATCAGACTCATCTTAGGTCTGCGCGGAAAGGGTAACAATAGACAGATTCGGCCGGGTGTCTGAATGTCAGGTCAGATAAGGTCGCTCAGCTTCTTGCCGTAGAGATAGTTGTGAACGATGCTGTCGAATTCCTTCCACATCGGAAGAGTCTCGCACTTCTTCCTTCTGTGGCAGTCATACTTCTTGTCTGCAAGGCAGGCAACCGAAGATATCGTGCCCTCCATGAGCGTAAGTATCTCTCCGACAGTGTATCTGTTGGGCTTCCTTAAGAGCTTGTAGCCGCCGCCCTTGCCGCTCGATCCTTCGATCAGGCCGCCTTCGACCATCTTCTTGACAATGATCTCGAGATACTTCTTGGAGATCTCCTGGCGCTCGGCTATGTCCTTGAGAGGAATGTATCCCCCGTGATCGTTCTGTGCAAGATCTATCATTACGCGCAGTGCGTATCTTCCTTTTGTAGATATCATATTCATCACCCCATTTAACTGAATTACGCCCATTATATCAGTAGGCGAATAGGCAAATCAATACCAACCTATTGACATAGTAGGTTATTGGAATTATAATCACACCAAATTTCAAATCACCAGGAAAGGAGAGACAGTGATCATGAAGACAATGTGTTGTCGAATGTTATCTTCGCGGGCAAAGGACCGATGCTGTCTTTCCATCACTCGATGTTGATAGAACATTCAGACTGCAAATGTATCTTGCCCGGAGCTGCTGCGCGCTTCGGGCACTTTTATTAATAAACACAAAGAGGAAAACAAAATGAGCAATACAAAAGAACTTAAACTTAATTCATTACTGATACACGGCGGCATTGACGGCGATGAGACTACAGGTGCGGTCAACGTGCCGGTATACCAGACTTCGACCTATAAGCAGGACGGCCTCGGCAAGAACAGAGGCTGGGAATATTCAAGGACAGGCAATCCGACGAGAGCGGCATTAGAGAAACTGATCGCAGATCTTGAGCAGGGACAGTACGGACTTGCCTTCGCATCCGGCCTTGCTGCGATCAACACTGTGCTCTCGCTGTTCAAGTCAGGAGACAAGCTTATCGTATCCGACAACATCTACGGCGGAACGTTCCGTATCCTCGATAATGTCTTCAATAACTTCAACATCACTTACAAGATCGTCGACACATCTGATCTGGCTGCAGTAGAGGCAGCGATCGACGATGACGTAAAGGCGATCTATATCGAGACACCGGCTAATCCGCTCCTCACGATCACCGACATCAGGGCTGTATCAGAGATAGGACATAAGTACGGCAAGAAGATCATCGTGGACAACACTTTCCTTACACCTTATCTGCAGAGACCTCTGACACTCGGAGCAGATATCGTGATCCACAGCGGCACCAAGTATCTTGGCGGACATTCCGACACTATCTCGGGCTTTGTCGTAGTAAATGACAAGGAGACCGCTGACAGACTCTACTATCTGCAGAATGCCATTGGCGGCGTGCTCGCTCCCTGGGACAGCTTCCTTCTCATCAGGGGCATCAAGACGCTCGGCGTCCGTATGGACAGACACGTTGCTAATGCGGGCAGGATCTCAGAATGGCTTGCAGGAAGCGGTTATGTGAGCAAGGTCTATTACCCCGGTCTTAAGACAGATCCCGGATATGAGACTAACAGGAAGCAGGCAGACGGTGCCGGTGCGATGATCTCTTTCGTGCTGGATGAGAAGTATGACTACAAGGTCTTCTTCGAGAAGCTTAACCTTATCACCCTCGCAGAGAGCCTCGGCGGAGTCGAGTCCCTCGTATGCCACCCGGCAACGATGACGCATGCTGCGATACCGGCAGACATCCGTAAGGAAGTAGGTATCGTGGACGAGCTCATCAGACTCTCGGTAGGAATCGAAGATGCGGATGATCTCATCGCAGATCTCGAGCAGGCTATCAAGGCATCGGCAAAGGTGTGAGGTGAATGAAGATGAATAACGTATATCAGAGCGTAAGAGAGATGATCGGCAACACTCCGGTCCTGAAGATAAACAATATGGGCGTCAAGCCCGGAGTAAATGTATATGCAAAGCTTGAATTAATGAATCCCGAAGGAAGCGTCAAGGACAGAGTAGGTGTCTATATGATCGACGACGCTGTCAGAAGGGGAGTGCTCAGGGAAGGCGGAACGATCGTTGATGCCACGGCAGGCAATACGGGCATAGGCATCGCGGTAGCTGCACTTAACCAGGGCTACAAGGTCATCTTCACGGTGCCCGAGAAGTTCTCCATAGAGAAGCAGAAGGTCATGATGGCCCTCGGGGCCGAGATAATACACACATCAAGAGAAGGCGGAATGCTCGGAGCAGAGCAGAAAGCAGAGGAATTACTTAAGCAGATCCCGGGTTCGGTATCCCTGAGGCAGTTCAGGAATCCCGCGAACCCGCTCGCGCATTACGAGACGACAGGTCCGGAAGTTTACTCTCAGCTTGAAGGCAACATAGATTACTTTGTCGCAGGCGCAGGATCCGGCGGAACGTTCTCGGGAGTCGTGAAGTACCTGAAGGAACAAAACCCCGGCATCAGGGGAGTGCTCGCAGATCCGGAAGGCTCGACCATCGGAGGCGGCGAGCATCACGATTACGACATAGAAGGAATAGGCAATGACTTTATCGCAGATACGATGGACATCACTCTGGTCGATGAAGTCATCAAGGTAACAGACGATGAGGCTTTCGAGACATCAAGGAAGCTCGCAAAGCATGAGGGCATACTCGCAGGATCATCATCGGGAGCAGCTCTCGCGGCAGCGTTAAGGCTCGCAGCAAGGATCGATAAAGGCAACATCGTGACTGTCTTCCCGGACAGAGGAGACAGATATCTGAGCAAAGGATTATTCGGATAATGGCAAACGTATTTGAACTACAGAATGTATACAAGACTTACAGGAATGACGGCAAGGAATTCGAAGCGCTTAAGAACGTAAGTCTTGAAGTCGGGGAGGGCGAGATCTTCGGCATCATAGGCATGAGCGGCGCGGGCAAATCAACGCTGGTAAGGACGCTGAACCGTCTCGAGGACGTATCCGGAGGCAGGGTCACATTCTACGGCAAAAACCTCGCCGAGCTTAAGCCCGCTGAACTCCGTAAAGTGCGTCACTCAATCTCGATGATATTCCAGGGGTTCAACCTGCTTAACCAGAGAACGGTAATACAGAATGTCGAGCTGTCGATGAGGATATTGGGCATCGGCCGCGCAGAGCGAAGAAAGAAGGCTCTGGAGATGCTGGAGATCGTAGGTCTTGCAGATAAGGCAAATGAATTCCCGGCAAGACTTTCCGGCGGCCAGAAGCAGAGAGTCGCTATAGCAAGAGCGCTTGCCGTAGACCCGAAGGTCCTGCTCTGCGATGAAGCCACCAGTGCATTGGACCCGAAGATCACGGGCGAGATACTGGATCTGCTGAAGAAGATCAACGAAGAGAGGTCTCTTACGATAGTCATCATCACTCATGAGATGAGCGTCGTGGAGAAGATCTGCGACAAGGTGGCGATCATCGATGACGGTGAACTTGCCGAGGTGGGAGACGTTAAGGAAGTATTCTCCAACCCGAAGTCGAGAGCGGCAAAGAAGCTCGTGTTCCCGAGCAATCCTTTCGATCCGTCTGATGAGGACGGACAGCTGATAAGGATAGTATTCGACGGGACGCAGTCGAACGTGCCTTTCATCGCCAACCTCGTGGAGCAGACGGGACTCAAGGTGAATATCCTGAGTGCCAATACCAGGAGTGTCGGCGGCATCGGTTACGGTCAGATGATCCTCGAACTTCCTTCCGACAGGAAGGACAGGCAGACTGCTGTTGACTTCTTCAGGAAGAACGGTCTTTCCGTATCGGAGGTGAACTGACATGAGTGATTACATAATCAATGCAATAGTAACGGGAGTATGGGAGACGTTCCAGATGACGTTCTTCGCATCGCTCTTCTCATATGCGGTAGGAATGCCTCTCGGCATACTTCTCTACGCGACTTCGAGAGGCAGGCTCCTCGAGAACCGTCCGGTCAACTTCATCATCGGACTCATCGTGAACATCACGAGGTCCCTGCCGTTCCTCATCCTTCTCGTGCTCCTGATCCCGTTCACGAGGATGATCGTAGGCAAGTCCATAGGAACGGAGGCAGCGATCGTACCGCTTACCATAGGCGCGATCCCGATCGTCGCGAGAATGGTCGAGGCATCCCTTAACGAAGTGCAGCCCGGCATCATCGAGGCGGCGACTTCCATGGGCGCATCACCTTTCTATACGATAGTGCATTTCATAATCCCCGAGGCAACTCCTTCGCTCCTGCAGGGCGGCGCGATCAATGTGGCTACCGTCCTCGGATATTCCGCGATGGCAGGCGTCATAGGAGGCGGCGGACTCGGCGCGATAGCACTGCAGTACGGTTATTACCGATACCAGAAGGAGGTGCTCTGGACTACGGTCGCACTGCTGATCCTGATGGTAATGCTTATACAGGAATTAGGCATTCAGATGTCCAAGAAGAACCGCAAGACATAAATTAATCCCCACGAAAGCGAGGACAGACAAATGAGCATAAAGGAAAGTGTAAAGAGATATATCCGTGACGGCGAATCCCTGTCGCAGGGACTCGGTCTGGAGATCGAGCATTTTGTTATAAACGACGCCGGAGTTCAGATCGAATTCCATGAAGTATCCTCCATCCTCGAGAAGATGGCAGGCATAGTGAACGCGAAGATCATATGCATGGACGGCTACCCGGTAGGATATGTTACAGATGATTATTCGATAACATTAGAACCCGCGTGCCAGTTCGAGATCAGCATCAATCCGTATTCGGATATCGAGACGATCAAGAGCATCTATGAGGATTTTGTCACACTCTGGACACCGGTCCTTAAGGCGAGAGGCTATCACTTAGAGACAAAGGGAAATCTTCCTCTGGTCGAACAGGGCGTGATCGATCCGGACGATATCGCGCTGTCTCCCAAGAAGAGATACAAGTACATGGACTCTTACTTCAGGCATTCAGGCAAGTACGGCAAGTACATGATGAGAGCTTCGGCATCTACACAGGTGTCCGTTGACTTCAGATCTGAAGAAGACATGGTGAGGAAGCTTACTATCCTTCAGAAGATATCTCCGGTCCTCATGATCGCGATGGAGAACAAGACCGATCCCGATTCGACTCTGAAGGATCATCCGGATAAGCCTCATCTGTTCAGGATTCAGGAGTGGGACGATCTCGATCCTTCAAGGACGGGATTCTACCCACATTCGCTTGAAGAAGGCTTCGGCTATGACTCCGTTGCCGATACCATCCTTAATACTCCGCTTATCCTTCTGACGGATGACGGTGTTACGACGGATGTTGGGTCGGAGACGGCAGAGGATCTTTTTGCGCGCGGCCTGATAAGGGAAGAGACGCTGGACATTACCCGTGAGAGAAGCCTCATAGAGCACTTCATATCGATGGGATTCTTCCACTACAGAGTGAAGAAGTACATCGAGATCCGCGTGGCAGACAGCGTGCCCCTGGACAGAGCACTCGGATATGTCGCGATCCTCAAGGGTATCGTGTATTCGGACGACAATCTGTCGGCGCTCGAGAATGAACTGGCTGATGTTGATACTGCAGAGAAGATCCAGCAGGCAGTTGAAGATATCGAGCGGGACGGGTACAATGCTGTGGTCTATGGCAGGAAGGCTACCGAATGGGCAGCTCACCTCTACGAGCTGGCGTTAGATAAGCTTCCTGATACTGATAAGGAGTATTTGGAGAATGTGCGAGCTTTTTGGGGTATCAGCTGATTGGACGATCCCGGTAAACGATTACCTGAATACGTTCTTCAGGCACAGCGTCGAACACCATAACGGGTGGGGCCTGGCCCTGCTCGATGACGGACTCGTCTCGATCGAGAAAGAACCCGTCCGTGCTGTCGACAGCCAGTATCTCAAGAACAGACTGACGGGTAAAGTGGTGACGGCGCGATGTATGGCGCATATCCGCAAGGCGACCATAGGCGACGTCAGCTTCAACAATACCCATCCGTTCGTGCTGAACGATAACTCCGGAAGAAAATGGGTGCTGGTCCACAACGGAACGATCTTCGAATCAGATGAACTGAACAAATACCTGTATGTCCAGCAGGGCACGACAGACAGCGAGAGGATCCTGTATTACATCGTGGACCGTGTTAACGACCTGATCGCGAGCGGCGGGGACGACAAGGCGAAGTTCGAACTGATAAGCGATATAGTCAGGGAGATCACTCCCGGCAATAAGGTTAATTTCCTTCTGTATGACGGAGATTACTTCTATATACACAAGAACGAACCGGGCACATTGTACAGGCTCGTAAGGCCGGGTATCGCAGTGTTCTCGACGCATCCGCTGGACGATGAGAAGTGGGAGGAATTCCCGGACAATCAGCTCATCGTCTACAGGAACGGAGACATCGTCTACGAAGCAGAGCCTCACGGAAACACTTACATACACGATGAAGAGAAGATGCGGTTCCTCTATCTGGACCACTCCATGCTCTGATCATAAACAAAAACAATTACTAAGGAGAACAAAACTATGAGCAACAACAAGAACAAGGAATATCTTAAGAAAATAGCATACGCAGGCGTGCTTACGGCACTTATCTTCGTAGGCACCGAACTCCACATCCCGACCGCGATCGGCCACATCAACTTAGGTGATGCCGCCATTCTGATAAGCGCATACATCCTCGGCCCCTTCGCACTGGTACCCGCAGCTATAGGATCCACACTTGCAGACCTTCTCGCAGGTTATCCGCAGTATGCGGTGGCAACATTCCTCATCAAGGGAATAATGGGCCTTGTTGCAGGCGTGCTCCTCAAGAGGAATAAGGAAGGCAAGACATCTCTTGTACGCAAGATATCCGTATCCCTCGTAACAGAAGCCATCATGATCGCAGGTTATTTTGCATTTGAATCGCTGCCCTTCATGTACGGGGTCGCCGCTGCTCTGGGATCAGTTATCCCCAACGGCATCCAGGCAAGTGCAGCCATCGTCGTGGCAGTGCCCGTAATGTATGTCAGACTGCTCGATAAGTACCAGCTGTCACAGCGCAAAGCCGCACAGAATAAGGAACAGACGGAAAGTCTTTAATTTTTGCATTTACCTATTGACATAGTAGGTTAGTAGTAGTAAAGTATCGTCATCACAACGAAAGGAGGAGTGAGAAATGTATAGAACATACGAGACGGCAGTTACCATGATGTGTTGTCGAATGTTGTGCTCCCGGGTGCGCTATATGGCCCAGGGCTCTGGAAGACATTCCTCACGCCTTGAGAACGATCGATGTTAAAGCAATAACTTTGCAGATAAACATGTGCCATGCGCCCGGGAGTAAAACACTCACCGGGCATTTTTTATGCCCATGACAGAAATCATTCTTAAAGCAAAACACAAAACAAAATCAAAGGAGAATACTTAAAATGAAAAACACATTCAGAAAGGCAATCGCCACAGGACTTTTACTCGCACTTACATCAAGCTTTGCAGCATGCGCCAGCAGCCAGGCTCCCGTAGAAGCAGGAACAGCAGCACCTTCAGCACCTGCTGAATCTGAGGCAGCAGCGCAGGATCAGGAACAGCCCGCAGAGAACGTTACTCTCGTAGTAGGCGCCAACATCACACCTCACGCAGAGATCCTCGAGTTCGCCAAGCCACTTCTCGAAGAGCAGGGTATCACACTTGAGATCGTTCAGCTCGAAGATTCCATCACACCTAACACAGGCGTTACAGAAGGTTCACTCGATGCCAATTACTTCCAGCACGATCCTTACCTCGATCAGTACAACCTCGAGAACGGCACTGACATCGTATCAGTAGGCAAGATCCATTATGAACCGTTCGGCATCTATGCAGGCCAGACAACAAGCCTCGATGCACTCCCTGAAGGCGCAGTCGTAGCAGTACCCAACAACGTAACCAACGAAGCTAGAGCGCTCCTGCTCCTCGATCAGGAAGGCATCATCACTCTTAGCGAAGATGCAGGCATCAACGCTACAGTAGAAGATATCGTAGAGAACCCTCTTAACATCCAGTTCGAAGAGCTCGCACCCGAGCAGCTCGTAGCAGCACTTCCTGACGTAGACGTTGCAGTCATCAACGGCAACTATGCCATCGAAGGCGGCCTTTCAGTAAAGGATGCACTCGCAGTAGAGGCAAATGACGGTCTTGCAGCTCAGACATACGGCAACATCATCGCTACATCACCTGACAAGGCAAACGATCCCGCTATCCTGGCACTCGTTGAAGTACTCCAGGGACCTGAGGTAGCACAGTTCATCAACGATTCATATGACGGTGCAGTCGTACCTCTCTATGGTGAGTAATAAGAAAGATTACCGGAGGCGAGTAAGATGATCGGATTCGAGTATTACAACCCCGCGAAGATCGTTTTCGGGGAGGATTCTGAGAAGAGTCTGAAGTCGCTGCTGAAGCAGTACAATGTCACATCGCTCCTGCTGGTGTACAGCGGTGACTTCATCAAGACCTTGGGCATCTACGATGTGATCACGGAAGCGGTATCTGAGCTTGGCATCAGGTTCTCTGAGAGCGGAGAAGTGGTACCGAATCCCTCGATCGAACTCGTAAGAAAGCTTGTCGCACAGGGCAAGGAAGATAAAGTTGACTTCGTTCTGGCGGTCGGTGGAGGCAGCTCCATCGACACCGCCAAGGCGATAGCACTCGGTATACCGTTCGATGGTGATGTCTGGGATTTCTTCGATAAGGGCGCAACCCCCGATGAAGTCCTCAATATCGGAGTCATAGCGACAACGGCATCGAGCGGTTCCGAGACTTCCAACGCGGCGATTCTCTCGTACGGCGAGTGGAAGAAGGGCTTCGAGGATGACCGCATCATACCGAAGTTCGCCATCATGAACCCGAAGTATACCGTGAACCTTCCGGCATACCAGACCTTCGTAGGTATCGCAGATGTCTATTCACACCTTCTCGAAAGGTATTTCTCCGACGAGAAGAACTCCGACACGACAGACTACCTCATCGAAGGTGCGATAAGGGCACTGCTCGTTAATGCAGACAGGCTTATAGAAGATCAGAAGAACATCAACGCAAGAGCAGAGATCCAGTGGCTCGCATCTGTCGCGCACAACAACTTCCTCGACGCCGGAAGGTCCGCAGACTGGGGATCACACCGCATCGAACATGAGCTGTCCGCACAGTACAACATCACACATGGTGAAGGTATGGCTATTGTCTTCACGGCATGGACGAAGTACATGGCAGAAGTTAAGCCCTGGAGACTCGCGCTTCTCGCGAGCAGGGTATACGGCAAGGATCCGTATGACTATTCAGAGAAGGAGCGCGCACTTCTCTTATCCGAAGAACTCGAGAAGTTCTTCCGGAAGCTCGGCCTTAAGACGCATCTGTCCGAACTGGGCATAGATGACAGGGACTTCGAGGTCATGGCAGAGCGCGCGACGGCAGGCGGTACGGTCGGACACTATGTCCCGCTGGACGCAGCCAGATTCAAAGAGATCTTAAAGCTCGCGCTTTAAGCAGATAAATACCGAGAAAATCGCAAAGGAGATCACAACAATGGCTAGGATCAAGTTAGTCGAACAGAACGAAGCAACAGGTGCCGAGAAGGAGCGCTACGATGAGCTCGCCGGCCGCAACGCAGTAACAAACATGAAGAAGGGCCTTCTTAATGACGCTGCTACTTATGACGCATACATGGCATGGTACACATCCTGGAACCGTCTTGTAGAAGTCATCGGCGAGAAGGATGCCATCCTCTATGCACACAAGATATCTACAACAAATTCATGCCAGCTCTGCTCACTGTTCTTCATCAGTGATGTTAAGGGCCTCGGCCTCGATCCCGCAAACCTCGTATATGATGAGAAGGAGACACTCCTTGCCCAGCTCGCAGAGCAGATCGTAAAGGATCCTACGGCAGTATCGGATGAACTCATCGATAACCTCAAGAAGTTCTTCAACGATCAGGAACTCGTAGTCATCGTAGGCTTCGCAGGACAGATGATCGCTACAAATAACTTCAACGCCGTATTCAAGATCGATGTGGACAAGCGTCTGCTTCCCCTGATCGACGAATTCAAGCCAGCTACCTGGAGAGAAGCAATCAAGTAATAAAACCTATTCCTTCAGCCGGAGGGAAGGGCATTCGTGCCCTTCCTTTTGGTATTTCCGGAATATGGAAAGTCACAGGTTGTTAGAGCGGGAAAATTCTGCGACAATTGATGCATAATTATCTTGAAGGCGGTAAGCAGATAATGGATAACAGTATAAAAGAAGAGATAGGCAATCTTGTTGACAGAGTCCTGGACGATTATAAGGGCGGGAAGAATATCGATGCTGCGGACATCCTGGGCAAGCCCGACCGCAATGAAGTCATCGACATCATCAACAATCTGTTCATCGTGGTGTATCCCGGATACTTCAGGGACCGCACCTATAAGAGCTATAACCGCGAGAACGGCATAGCGGTGCTCATAGAAGATATCTTCTACCGTCTGAACAAGCAGATCTGCCTCGCATTGGATTTCTGCAAGATGAGAGGCACAATGACAGAAGATGACAGGGAGAAGGAGAGCTACCGCATTACCTATGAGTTCTTCAACAGACTCCCGAAGATAAGAGAGTATCTCGAGACCGATCTTCTTGCGACATATGACGGAGATCCTGCCGCAGGCAGCTTCGAAGAGATAATCCTTGCATACCCGGGCCTCATCGCGATCACGGTATACAGACTTGCTCACGAACTGTATCTGCTCAATGTACCCGTCATCCCGAGACTCATGACCGAGTTTGCTCACTCCAAGACAGGAATCGATATCCATCCTGGTGCCACCATCGGCAAGAGCTTCTTCATCGATCACGGTACAGGTATCGTTGTAGGTGAGACCTCGATCATCGGTGAGAATGTTAAGATCTATCAGGGCGTAACGATAGGCGCTCTCTCCACGAGAGGCGGCCAGAAGCTGTCAGGCAAGAAGCGTCATCCGACCATAGAAGACGGAGTAGTCATCTATGCGGGTGCATCCATCCTCGGCGGTGACACTGTCATCGGTAAGAACACCGTCATCGGAGGCAACACCTTCATTACGGGTCCTGTTCCTGCGGACACCAGAGTCAGCATCAAGAACCCCGAGATGGAGTACAAGACCAAGGGCAAGGATGCCGTCAAAGAGGAGATCCCTCAGGGCGACGCCTGGTTCTACGTAATCTAAGCAGTCAGAGACTTCAGGATATCTATGTATTCTGATGTCAGATGTGACGGGCGGATCGATCCCGGAAGGATATAACCTATCTCCATATAGTCATCGACCTTGAGCTTCTTGGCGATGATGTTTGGTCCGTTCAGTTCTTCGTTGATGATGCCGCTGCATATAGTGTACCCGTTAAGACCTATCAGCATGTTGAACAGCGTGGCTCTGTCCAGCACGACGAGCTCTTTGTCGCTGTCTACGGTGCTCAGTATCTCTTCCGAGAAGTAGAACGAGTTATGGCTTCCCTGTTCGTATGACAGACGGGGATAAGGCTTCAAGTCATCTAATGTGAGATACTTCTTCTTTGCAAGAGGTGAGTTCTTGCCGATGAATACATGCGGCTTGGCCCTGAACAGCGGAGTGAATGACAGGCCGTTGTCCTTCAGCGTCTTCCTGATTACTTCCTCATTGAACTTATTAAGATAGAGTATGCCTATCTCGCTCCTTAAGTGAGCGACATCGTCGATGATATTGAACGTCTGCGTCTCTCTCATATGGAACTCATACTTGTCCGCACCGCTCCTTTTGAGAAGCTCCACGAAAGCTTCCACCGCAAACGAGTAGTGCTGGGCAGACACATAGAACTTCAGCTTACCCGATTCCTTGCCGGCATAACGTTCCTCTATAAGTTCAGTCTGATCGAGGACCTGCCTCGCATATCCGAGGAACTCTTCGCCTTCGGAGGTGAGTTTTATGCCTTTGTTCGACCTTATGAAGATCGTGATGCCGAACTCGTTCTCGAGTTCATGGATGGCGGCGGTAAGGCTCGGCTGAGCGATATATAGCCTCTTGGCAGCACCGGTGATGTTGCCTTCTTCTGCTACGGTCACTACATATTGAAGCTGCTTGAGTGTCATGGTATCACGCTCCTTAACATAGATTTTGAACTGATTATATCACTTGCAATAGAATGTATCTATGGTAAACAGGCGGTTATATGTATTTTACCCATCTAATCAGTGGGTTTATACTCCGAACCATTAAAACAAAGGTTTACACGGAGGAATTACATATGAACACATCAGTTATCGGATACCCCAGGATCGGTAAGGACAGAGAGCTTAAGTTCGCATCTGAGAAGTTCTTCAGGGGCGAGATAAGTGAAGCGGAGCTCCGGGACGTTGCAAAGAGCATCAGAAGAGAAGATCTTCTTAAGCAGAAGGAAGCAGGCATCACCTATATCTCTTCTAATGACTTCTCATTCTATGACAACGTTCTCGATACGGCTTTCCTGTTCGGAATCGTGCCTCAGAGATATAAGGATCTGGGCCTTACTGACCTCGGAACATACTTTGCCATGGCAAGAGGATATCAGGGAGATAAGGGCAACGTTAAGGCTCTCGCGATGAAGAAGTGGTTCAACACAAACTACCACTACCTTGTTCCCGAGATCGACGACGATACCGTCATCTCACTGACAGGAAGCAAGCCCGTTGATGAATTCGTTGAAGCAAAGGAATCAGGCGTCACGACAAAGACGGCTATTGTAGGACCTTTTACTTTCCTTAAGCTTGCCAGGTTCACCGGCACAAAGAAGATCGCAGACGTATCCGGCATACTTACTTCTGAATATGTTAAGCTCGTATCCGCTCTTGCAGGCAAGGGTCTTGAGCTTATCGAGTTTGACGAGCCTTATCTCGTAAGAGATCTTAACGGCGAAGACATCGAACTGTTCAGGAATATCTATAGTGAGATCCTCGCAAACAAGAACGGCGTTAAGGTTCTCCTTCAGACATACTTCGGCGATATCAGGGATATCTATAAGGATGTAACTTCACTTGACTTTGATGCTATCGGTCTGGACTTTATCGAAGGCAAGAAGACACTTGAACTCGTAAGCGGCAGCGGCTTCCCTGCAGATAAGACTCTCTTCGCAGGCATAGTAAACGGCAAGAATATTTGGAGGAACGATTACAAAAAGTCTCTTGATATCCTGAAGGACATTGGTGTATCCGATGTTGTCGTCAGCACTTCCTGCTCACTGCTGCATGTTCCGTACACGCTTGCAGGCGAGACGAAGCTCGGAGACGAGTATACGAAGCACCTCGCATTTGCGGAAGAGAAGCTGGCTGAACTTAAGGATATTGCTGCACTTGCCGGAACTGACTATGAGAGCGAAGAGGCGTTCAGGAAGAATCAGGAACTGTTCTCGGGAAGAGTGAACAGTGAGGACAAAGAGGTACAGGCTGCTGTTGCTGCCATAACAGAAGCAGACTATGTAAGGCTTCCCGTAAGATCCGAGCGAGAGAAGATCCAGAAGGATAAGCTTGCCCTGCCTAAGTTCCCGACAACGACGATCGGATCCTTCCCTCAGACACCTGATGTAAGGAAGAACAGACAGGAGTTCAAGAAGGGGCTCAAGACAAGGGAAGAGTATGTGGAGTTCAACAAACAGAAGATCGCAGAGTGCATCAGACTCCAGGAGCAGATCGGCCTTGATGTCCTCGTGCACGGAGAGTTCGAGAGGAACGACATGGTCGAGTATTTCGGTGAGAACCTGAACGGATATATCTTCACAGAGAAAGCGTGGGTACAGTCTTACGGCACACGTAACGTAAAGCCGCCGATCATATGGGGTGATGTATCGCGTAAGGCCCCCATCACGGTGGAGTGGTCGAAGTTTGCCCAGAGCTGCACGGATAAGCCGGTCAAGGGCATGCTCACGGGTCCCGTTACGATCCTCAACTGGTCCTTCCCGAGAGAAGACATCTCCATTAAGGAGAGCATCCTGCAGATAGCGCTCGCGATCAGAGACGAGGTCCTTGATCTCGAGGCGAACGGCATAGGCATCATCCAGATCGACGAGGCTGCACTGCGCGAGAAGCTCCCCTTAAGGAAGAGTGACTGGTATTCAGAGTATCTTGACTTCACCATTCCCGCGTTCAGACTCGTGCACAGCAAGGTCAAGCCCGAGACTCAGATCCACACGCACATGTGCTACAGCGAGTTCACGGATATCATCCCCGCCATTGATGCGATGGATGCGGACGTCATCACATTCGAGGCTTCGCGTTCCGATCTTCAGATCCTGGATTCTCTTAAGGAGAACAACTTTGAGACCGAGGTCGGCCCCGGTGTATATGACATCCACAGTCCCCGCGTTCCTTCCGTGGAGGAGATAGTATCCGCCCTTACAAAGATGAGGGCAAAGATCGATGACAGCAAGCTCTGGGTCAACCCGGACTGCGGACTTAAGACAAGAGGCAATGAGGAGACCGTGAAGAGCCTCACAAACCTTGTTGCAGCCGCTAAGCAGATCAGGGGTTAAGGCATGAAGGTATCACAGGTATACGGTAAGAAGAGAAGTCTCTCGTTCGAGATATTCCCGCCGAAGAAGGACACCGAACTGTCGAATATCGATGCGACGCTCGAGGTCTTATCCGAACTGGAGCCCGACTTCATAAGCGTTACTTTCGGCGCAGGGGGATCGTCCAACTGCAACCGTACGATCGAGCTTGCAAAGAAGATCAAGTACGAGTATAAGATCGAGCCTGTGGTGCATCTTACCTGTCTGCACTACGACAGGAATGAGATAGATGAGTTTGCCAAAATCCTGAAGGACGAGGGAATCGAGAACATCCTGGCGCTCAGGGGAGATGCGAACCCGAATGTGCCGACGAAGAATGACTTTAAGCACTCGTCCGATCTTATCTCTTATCTTAAGAACGGCAACGACTTCTGCTTCCTGGGTGCCTGCTATCCGGAGTGCCATCCGGAATCGGCCGGCGTCGTATCCGAGATAAAGAGCCTTAAGAAGAAAGTCGATGCCGGAGCCGAAGTGCTCCTGTCACAGCTGTTCTTCGATAACGAGATATTCTACAGGTTCCACGACGAATGCAGGATCGCAGATATCGACGTGCCTGTGATACCGGGCGTCATGCCGGTCATCAACGCCGCGCAGATCAAGCGCATGGTCTCGATGTGCAACGCATCCTTCCCGAGAAGGTTTCAGAAGATAATCTCGAGATATGAGGACAACAGGGATGCTCTCTTCGATGCGGGAATGTCCTACTGTTTAAGCCAGATAATCGACCTTCTCGTGAGCGACATCAGCGGGATACATCTTTACACCATGAACAACCCGATGGTGGCCCGGAGGATATGCGAGGGCATTAAGAATATCGTTTAAAAGTAAAGACCGGATCTCATGGATCCGGCCTTCGCTTTTTGGGGTTTTATTATGACTGACGTTTACAGCAATGTTGACTTGTTCCTGCCGCCTTCCTTGGCTTCGTACAGGGCCTTGTCCATCCTGTCGAAAGCCTTCTGGAAGTCATCGCCGGGCTTGATCTCGGTAACGCCGACAGAGCAGGTGATGTGCATGATGTTCGGGAACTCGTAGATCTCTATCTTCTTTCTGATCTCTTCTGCGATAGCCAGACCTTCGCTGCCGTTCATGCCGCGGCATACCACAACGAATTCCTCGCCGCCCCAGCGTCCTGCCAGGACTTTCTTCTCCGCTGCCGTATCTCTTAAGATGCCTGCAAAGCACTTCAGCGTCGTATCGCCGTCGGCATGGCCGTAGTTATCGTTGACCGACTTGAAGTGGTCGAGGTCGAGCATCATGATCGATACGGGCTCGTTTGTCTGCTGGCAGTTCGCGATGGCATTGTTCAGCTGTGACTCGATCTCGCCGTGGTTGAATACTCCTGTGAGCGGATCTCTTGTAGCCTTCTCTTCATACTGCTGAAGGGTGGAGATCATCTCCATCGAAGTCTCGTTGTTGTCCTGTACCATGAAGACAAATCTGTAGTCGTCATCGTTATAGGTCTGCGCACGGCTGAAGATGAGCTTGACCCAGATGAACTTGCCTTCGAGGTTACGCATCATACAATCATATGATGATGTTCTTCCGGGAGTGAAATTCTTCTTAAGGAACTCAGGGTCGGTGCGGCGCAGGAACTCTTCCTGATCCTCAGGCCAGATCATGTTGACGATCATCATCCTCCATTCGGAGTACTTCAGGTTGTAGTTAACGACGTCGTCGGAGATCTCGGTTACGTTGATGCTGCTCGTTGTGTCTGCAGCGAGGTCGATATACATGGAGAAGAGGTAAGAACCCTGGATGGTATTGATCTTCTTTGCCGTGAGGGATTCCTGGAGGGATTCGTCATCGTCGAACTCATCGAGGATGAAGATATACTTGGTGGCATTCTCAACGGGATATACCGTCAGCTGCACGAGATGTGGCTTCTCTTCACCTTCCAGCGCGATCTTAAGACGGCGGCTGTACTTGGACTTGAACTCTCCCGTATTGTCCGCGAAGATCTGGTAATCGCCGGAGACCTTCTCGCTCGATCCCTCGAAATGGAACCACAGGTCCAGTATCAGGTCATGGTAGATGCCGTCAGGCTGGAGGAGACGTTCGAACATCCCGCGGCGTACTATTGTCTTGTATGCATCGACTGCCGGATCGATAAGGATTATCGCGCCGACATTGTCATAGAACAGCTGTGATATCTCGTTGATCTTGTAATCATCCAGATTCCTGTTGCCCATTTGAGCGTTCCTCCAAAATCATATGTTGTTTACGGATCGACAGACATGATCCACCCTTGTTTTGTAGCCAACTTGATTATAATTCCTCGATTATTAATTCGTATTAACTAAATGAAAACAAAGATTTATGAAGTTTGAAGTTGAATGAATTATTGATTAACAAACAATAATAGAATAGAAAAAGAAGTTCCTGCATGTATAGAATATGGAAAATCAACCGAAGCGGGGTATATCTGCCTTATGATCGAAGCAAAGAACCTTACCATGATCTACGGAAACGGTCACAAGGCGACCGATGACATCTCCTTTGAGATCAGACCGGGCGAGATAGTCGGATTTGCCGGACCCAACGGTGCGGGCAAGACCACCGTCATCAAGATGCTTACCGGGATACTTAAGCCTTCGTCGGGAACGGCAGTCATCAACGGTCACGATATAAGCAAGGAACCCATCGAAGCCAAGATGTCCTTTGCATACATTGCCGATAATCCGGATATCCTTATCCAGCTTACGGGACTTGAATACCTTAACTTCATTGCCGATATGTATGAGGTGCCGGAAGAAGTCAGGAAAGAGAAGATAGACACACTGTCTTCCAGATTCGGCATGACCGAAGTCCTGAACACTCAGATGCGCGAGTATTCACACGGCATGAGACAGAAACTCATGGTTATATCAGCGCTTATACATAACCCGCCGGCATGGATCCTCGATGAGCCCATGACCGGACTTGATCCTTCTGCTGCGTTCGAACTCAAGCAGATGATGAGAGAGCATGCTGCCGCAGGTAATGCCGTGCTGTTCTCGACGCATGTCCTGGAAGTCGCAGAGCAGCTGTGCGACAGGATACTGATAATCAACAAAGGCAGGATAATCAGCGAAGGTACATTGGAGTCCCTTAAGAACGATCACCCCGGGCAGACTCTCGAAGAGATCTTCGTTAAGCTTACGGGAACTCCGGAGAATACAGATGAATAAGACCGGTGCACTGTACAGGGCATTCAAGTCCAATCTTGAGATGCCGAAGCCGAACGGTGAGAAGAAGGTCAAGATCTATAACCGGTTCGGCATGATCGCATTTATCGGGATAATGGTCCCGGTATCGGTCATCGTCGGCTATGTGACTTATGCGCTTACTGACCTTCTCAGCATGTTCGAGGACAACACTTACGGATTGCTCTCTGAGCTTGATATCATCTCGGCTTTTGCCATGATCTTCGGCATGCTGCTCATGTTCAGCGTGCTGTTCTTCTCGTCAGACCTCAGATTCCTCACGGCTCTTCCCGTATCGCCGACGTCTCTTTATGTGGCGAGGTTCTGGCATACGTTCAGGGCAGAGAATGTAATGACGTCGAATGTTCTGTTTGCTATCTATATCGGATACTTCATCGCGGTCGCAAAGAACTCCGGGATAGCGGCGGCACTTAATCCGATCGCGCTCATCGCTGCTGTGACGGGTTTCTTCGGCTCGCTCCTGGTGCCTCTGATATACTGCTCGATCATAGGTCTTCTCATGATGCTCGCGCTTAAGCGCTTCCGCAGGGCGGACATCTATTATCATTCCTCGATGGTGTTGTTCGTTATCTTCGCAGCACTGTTCCTGCTGTCGTTCAGGTCCTACGGCAGTGTCAGCACGGTAAATTACATAGACACACTCGTATCCGGCAACAACACTTTTACATCTGTCTGCAATGTCTTGTTCCCTTCGAACTATCTGACGACGCTTGCGATCAGGACATACAGCATACTGCCTCTGCTTGGAGCGTGGGCATTCATCGCGGGAATGTTTTTCCTGTCCGTCCTAGTTGCCCATCTGACATATAGGGAGGGGCTTTTCGCGGCGGCGGTCATCAGCAACAGGAAGATGGCGCGCAGGCAGGCGGTGTACGGCGGACCCAGGAAGATCTTTACCGCACTTGTGATAAAGGAAGCCAAGGTCCTGATGCGGACCATGACCTACCGCATGAACTGCGTCTATGCGAATCTCCTCTGGCCGATACTCGCCCTTTTCGTCATGGTCGAGACGCCTCGCAATGCTTTCCTCAAGGACTACGCAGACAGCCTCAGGGTAGGGGATACGCTCAGCTCCGTCATACTCTTCGCGGTCTTCATCGCCGCGGCGTTCATAGCATCAGGCCTCAATTCCATCGCGTCCACGTCTTTCACGCGCGAGGGCGTACATCTCGACATGCTCAAGTATCTTCCGGCACCTCTCGAGGATCAGATCCGCGCGAAAGTGCTGATAGCGGTATTGTTTACGTTCATCCCCGAAGCTGTGGCGGTCGTCATGGTGTCTGTCAGTCTGGGACAGTTTGCGATGATGCCTCTGTATGTCCTCGTATCGTTAGTGTGCGTGATCATCGCGACGGTGATCGGAGTCGTAATGGATTCCATCTCACCTTATACGATATGGTCAGATGAGCTGAGCGCGCTCAGAGGCAACCTGAACTGCTTCTTCAATCTCGCGGCAGAGATGGTAGCGGCTCTGCTTGCAGGTGCGTTGTCTTACGGCGTACTTATGCTTTCGGGAAGCAGCGTGGTAACGATCGCATCGGTTACGGTTCTGCTCGCGACAGTAGGCGTCGTCTGTATAACTGCAGGCCTTCCCGGGGCTAGGAAGAACATAGAACTCCTGAAGTGAATTCTGAAGGCAGACAAGCAGCCCCGAAGAGCTGCCTGTCCTATTCCCATTTTGTCAGTTGATCTGTCTTACTGGATCATTATCTGTATCTGCGGCTGTTCGCCTATGGCGTTATCACCCGGCACTATGGTTATCGTGTAATGGTCTGCCTTGAGATCGACGTTATATGAGAGTGTTCTGATCGCACCTGACGGTATCTCGGCATTGATGATGTTGCTTCCGCTGTCGCCGTCTATCCTGATCGTGTAGTCACCCTCGGCATTTACGAGCACTACTGCTATCGTAGCCGAACGGTCTTCCTCGATCTCGAAGTCGAGCATGGAATTCTCCATGGAATCAGCAGTTACTTCGTAGCTGATGGTGGAGTTGAGGACTGCATTCTTTGAGCCTGCATAAGAGGTGACGGCGATTCCCGATACGAGCATGATGACTGACAGGATGCCTGCGAAGAGGAATCTGATCTTCTTGTGTGACTTCGGATCTATCAGCATTGTTCCGATAACGATGAATACAGGCGCAAGGAATCCGAGGATCAGATACAGCCCGAGAGCGGGGAGCATATCGACGTTCGCAGCGTTTGACGGATTTGCACCTGCCTGTGAACCCATATAGGTTATAAGGGTTGCGCAGCAGTTTACGGAGAAATGCATCAGCATGTTAAGGATAAAGTTATTCTTCTTTACCAGTACATATGTGAGGCATGCACCGAGGAGTGCCGTATTGAAGAACCTGAGGAATGACACATGGTTGATGCCGAAGAAGATCGCCATGATGAGCACGATGACCCATTCCTTTTTGATGGATCTGAAGTGGGCGAGGATCGCACCTCTGTGGATCGCTTCTTCGCAGACGGCAGGCATCAGCGCTACCACCAGTATCATGACGGGAAGGCTCATGGTGCCGTACAGCATGTCGCTCATCTCAGCGGCCTCGTTCATTGTCTGAGGGAAGAGAGTGCCAATAAGACCTACGCTCGTGATCCCGATCATCGAACCTCCGAGAACAAGGATCAGGGAACCGGCGATATCCCTGAACTTCGGCATCCTGATGGGGAACATCTCCTTAAGAGGGATCTTCCTTACGAGTCCATAGACTATTGCTATAACAAGAAACGATAATTCTGTTGCAATGAGTCCCGGTATACCCCAGGCAAGCTGCATGGGCGCGCAGGCGAAGATGAAGAACACCATCACTGCCGCGAACAGCACAAATCCCTGCCAGGGACGAAGTTTCTCTTGATTAGTTAATTTTTCCATACCTATTACTCCTTTATTCGTGTATTGCTCGTTCCTTCTTGAGCTTGCTTATCTTAATAAATGTCTTGACCGCTGAGATCGTAGCTCCGATGCACAGAATGAGCAGGAACACGCCGCATATTAAGTTGACCGGGGCGAACGCTCCCGTGCCGCCAAATGCTATCCAGAGATTTAAGACGGATGTTAATAATGTCAGCACCGCTGCGAAGATCAGGTATCCGCCGGATATCTTCATGCTGTCAATCGTCGAATCGATATCCGAGTAGACTTCGATCCCTTCAGGGTATTCTTCCGCCAGAGCCCTCGTATATACCCAGCACACACCGGGATAATTGATGCAGCATACGACCTTGATACCCATCTCCTCCAAGAACCTGAAGTACTTCACGTTCTCGGCACTGCCGCTGTGTCCTTTGATGATGAGCGTCTTGTATGTGTACTTCCCGGGTTCTGTCTCATCGAAAGTAAACGTTAACCGTCCCGCATGCTCAAGGGAATAACCGTGTGCTGCCATCTCGTTGATCCAGGCCTGCTCCTTCTCGAGCTCCCAGACGAAATACAGTTTGTGGAAGACTCTGCGCATATCAGTTACCTCCCAGCAGGCGGTTGCCGTTATCGACCAATTCGGTAAGTCTTGCAAGTTCCTCTTTGAGTACGTTGAGACCACTGCCCGTTATGACGTATTCCTTCTTGCGGCTCTCGGGATTCTCGGGGAGGGCATCGATCCATCCCTTGTCGACGAGAGAATTGAGGGCACCGTAAAGTGTGCCTGCCGCGAGCTTTACGCGGCCCTTCGAAAGTTCTTCCACATTCTGGATTATCCCGTATCCGTGGAGCGGCTTCTGCAGCGACAGCAGGATGTAGAAGACGGCTTCCGTTAATGCTAACTGCGGCATTTCCTTTTCCCCTTTCATTATATCGGCTACCGATATATCGTAACCCGAGTATATCGTCTCACGATATAGTTGTCAACAGGGAAATGCAGAGAAGTTCTTTTGCGTTGATACCTGCTATCGCACCGTGATATAATCTTGGTATCAAAAAACTGTTGGAATGCCCGACAATACTACATTTCAGGACCGGTGACTGATCAGTATGGAAAACAGAGAGCAACAGACAGAACAGTTATTAAAAGGCATCTACAGACTGTGTGCAGGCAAAGATGATTGCACCGGCTGTCCGTTCTATGATGCGAAGTGCGTTTTCGAAGAGCCGAAGCCCAGGACATGGTTTGAAGAAGAATCCAAGAAGGTTCAGGAAGCACCTGCTGCGCCCGCAGTACCCGCGCTTGCCGCTGAAACGCCTGCTGCAGAGCAGCCTGCCGAGAAGGAAGATGCAGCCGGAACATGGCTCGTCAGCACCACAATGGGAAGCGTTCTCACCAAGTATGTCTACATCTGCTCCAAGTGCGGTTACCGCAAGGAATCCTATCTGTCCATAGCACCCACGACATTCTGCCCTGAGTGCGAGAAGAGAAAGCTCGCTGAGTGATTACCCTTAAGTTTTGATAACGCTCCATGCATCGACTAACCTGTCGATGCTCCATGCTGCATTGGCGGGACTGGTCGACGGCAGGCATATTGCTCCGCGCCCGGTAGCCGGCTGAGTGTATCTGCAATAGAGCTGATATGCTTTCCTGCCGTTCACATAGACCTTCCGGATATCAGTCTTCTTCAATATGACATTAAGATCGTTGACTTTAACGTCGCGGATGCTGGCATCGGACGACCCGTCTATCTCGCATGAACCGATAACATCCCAGAGTGCAATGTGATTGCGGAGGAGGAAGGCCTTCTTCTCATCGATGGACTGCGGCGTATCCTCGCCCATGACTTCAGCAGTCACGCGCCAGAAACGGTTCTGCGGATGGCCGTAGAAGAACCCTGCCTCTATGGACTTGACCGACGGAAAACTGCCGAGGATCAATATTTCGGACTGTCTGTCAAAAACAGGAGGGATGGGGTGGACGATCATGATGTAAATGATCCATAGGAGGCAACGGCCTCGTCTATGGTCATATCGCCCTTTCCTACACTGTAGACCGCCTGCCTTACCTGAATGAGTGCATCATCAGATAATCCGATAAGTTCGGGAGACAGTATCCTTGATTCCGGAACATTGCCGAATGCAGCATACATGCTGTTGAAGGACAGGTCTGTCGTAGGTGTCATGAGGCCCTTGTTCTGTGCCATCTCGTTCAGCTCGCCCGTGGAGATAAGGAAACGCATGAATTCATTTGCCATATCAATATTCGAACTGTTCTTGTTGACTGAGAACTGAAGGTTCGGCATATCGATGAAGTAAGCGCCTTCGTCCGATATCGGGATCGGAACAAATGCATATTCAAACGGGCTTGCAATGAACGCTTCGGAACGGCTCTCGCGCTTCTTCGTGCCTGATACGGTATCACCGGAGCATGTCATCATGGGAACATCGCCTTCGAAGAAACGGAGGATGACGGCATCGTAATTGTTCTCTATCTCATTGCAGGCATCGAGATCAACACAGCCGTCGTTCATGAACTGCGTTATCTTCTCGAGAGAAGGCCTCATGTATTCGCCTGCAGAAGGATCAAGGGAGTTCAGCTTGCTGACGGCCTCGGGGTCATTTGCCACGGAACCGCAGAAGAACGGATAGATGGACAAAGTGAATAATGATGTAGTCTCTTCATTGGAGAAGCCCATCATCGGATTGTCGTAGCCCTTATCGCGGAATGCATTGCAGACCTCCACCAATTCAGAGTATGTCGTGGGAATGCTCAGACCTTCCTTCTCGAAGAGACTCTTGTTCACGAGCATGCCGTATGTGTTTGAGAAGACAGGCACCATCGGGAGAGTCCCGTCTTCGGTGTTCAGTATGATGTTGCTCCTGATGCAGCCCAGATCAAGACCGAGTGCGGGGTCGGCCAGATTCTCGGCATAATCGATGGAAGCCTTATACTGGTCTCTGCCGTACATCCATGAGTAGTTAACATAGATGTCAGGCGCATCGTTGCCGCTGAGGACCGTTCCGATCATGTTGTTATAGTCGTCGATCTTGGTGTATTTAAGTTCAACATTGGGATAATAAGTATTGAACCGGTCGAACTCCGACTCCAGCGCTTCGAAATTATCGTAGCCTCCGGCAATGTTGATCTGGCAGCTGGTAGACGTGTCCAGCGCCGGACGGAAGCCTTCTTCGGCTGCAGGTGCCTTAGCAGCGCATGACACTATGCCAAGGCCCATCGTCAATGTCAAAAGAGTACTTATCGCTTTTCTCATGATCATTCTCTCCCTTCCTTGATCCTGCGGATCTCTTTAATAACAAGTTTGATATCTACCGGTTTTGCAATATGTCCGTTCATTCCGGCATTCATGCATTCCATGATGTTCTCGGAGAATGCATCGGCCGTCATTGCAACGATAGGGATGGAGGATACCCAGGGTATGTCCGATCCCCTGATCGCTCTAGTCGCGTCAAGACCGTTCATCTCAGGCATCTGTATATCCATGAAGATCAGTTCATAACTGCCTTCTTCAGCCGTGCTGATCATATCGACACAGACACGTCCGTTCTCGGCGCGTTCAGTAACTATGCCGAACATGGAGAGCATGGCGGATATGATCTCCCAGTTGATGTCATTATCCTCTGCCACAAGTATACGCATTCCCTGAAGATCGGAATAATCATCTTCAGGCTCGATCGAAGCAGACTCTTTGCCGATCAGATCGTTGATCTTGTCGTAGAGTGTCGAACGGAACAGCGGTTTGCTGACAAATCCGTTCGCGCCCGCTGCCTTTGCTTTATCCTCAATGTCTGACCAGTCATATGCGGAGATCAACAGGATCGGTACACGGGCATCTATCTCGGAACGGATGCGGGTGATGGTCTCAAGACCGTCTATCTCCGGCATCTTCCAATCAATGATGATCACGTTGTAATCCCTGCCGGCAAGGTGTCTGTGCTCGATCATTCCGAGGGCTTCCAGTCCGCTGCTTGCCTGCTCCACAGAAGCGCCGAGAGAAGTAAGGGTATCAACTGCAGTCTGAAGCATGATCTCATCGTCATCAACGATCAGGACATCAATGGGTTCGAGCTTCATGTCGTCACGCTGCCTGTCAGCAACGGGGATATCAAGAGTGACGGTGAAGGTCGTTCCCTTGCCCTGTTCGCTCTGACAATCTATCGTTCCGCCGATCAGATCGACCATCTGCTTGGTTATGGCCAGACCGAGACCGGTTCCCTGAATGCTGTTAACGCGGCTGTCCACCTGACGGGAGAACGGCTTGTACATGCTGGCCATGAATTCAGGACTCATTCCGATGCCCGTATCGGACACGACATAGGTCAGCTTTACGCAGCCGGACTGTGCACTTGGCTCTTCTCTCAGTTCAACACTGACACGACCGCCGGGTTCGGTATATTTGATGGCGTTGGAGAGGATGTTGATGTAGATCTGATTAAGCCTCAGCTGATCTGCATACAGATATTCCTTCTCGATCTGATTGATGTGGAAACTGAATTCGATGTTCTTCTCCTTGATCATCGGCTGCGAGATATTGACGAGATTCTCGACCGTCTCCACGATGGAGAAAGTCAGCGGGCTCAGCTTCAGATTGCCGCTCTCGACTTTGGATATATCCAGGATATCGTTGATGAGCGTGAGCAGATGATTGCTCGCCAGGCTGATCTTCCTGAGGCTCTCCTTGGTCGACTCCACATCACCGGGATTCTTCTCGGCCAGAGCCGTCAGACCGACGATCGCATTCATGGGAGTGCGGATGTCGTGCGACATTGTGGAGAGGAAGTCCGTCTTTGCCTTATTCGCAGATTCAGCCTTCCTTGCAGTGATCTGAAGGTGCTTGTTAAGGAAAAGCACATAGAACATGTCACTGAGGAACAGGATGAGCAGACCTGCTGAGACTACGCCGAACAATACCCAGTTGCCGCTCTCGACTTTGAGGTCCTCCGCAGGCACGAGTCCCAGCAATGTCCAGCCTGTCGTGGACGACATGGGGGTATAGGCAAGAACGCATTCCTGTCCGTGAGAGTTGAACATCTGAATGGAACCTGTAGTCGAAGTGATCGTGTCGAACAGAGCCTTGGATGATTCGGGATCCGTCTGATTATAAGATTTGTAGAATTCAAAAAAGCTCGAATTCTTATAGTTATATCCTTTGAGGATGTAATCGCCGTTGGAATCTATCATGGACAGTTCGGCATTCACAAGCTCTGTCTGAGGGAAGACCCACTTCTGTTCAAGGGCGGAGATGGGGACCACACGCAACAGGACCGCTGCCTTGTATGAATCACTGTCAGGATCATACAGATCTACGAGGTTGCAGAAAGCAAGCGACTGCTCACCGTTCATCGGGTTGGTATAGGCGCGTGTAATGTTGATAGACTTCCCGATCTCATCGATCCAGTCGGTGTTCTTCAGAAGATCCATGCTCTGATAGGAGATATCATACTCATCGGCCGTGCCGACCTTCGGACGCGTTGACAGACCTGTGAGAGTATCGAGCAGGACCAGATGCGCGGAAGTATTCTCGAGTACATGGGACGAACGGATGTATTCGACCGCCTCTTCCATGGTCATGTTGCTGCTGTTGATGTACTGCGCCCAAACGTCACAGACCCGCTGTTCGCCTTCCAGATAATTCTCGGTCACGTTCTCCATTGTGACCGTAGTGTTCTCGAAGTATTCTATCTGCCTGCGGTAATAATCCTCGCTCTCGTATCCGGAGTAGAGTACTACGAAGCTCAATATTGCTGCTATTATGACAACATTGACTATAACGATTAAGAACTTTCTCATACTCTGCAACGATACTCCTTAGGAACACGGGCGGACTTACATATATAACGAACACTTATATTTTACATTGTGAAACAAACGAACTTGATACTCTTTGCAAAATTTTAACGCAATTATTACATTCGCTTCGCAGTGAGCCTGGCATATTGAGTGAGATTAAGGATACGGTTTGCCAGTTATGCTTTGGTCTTATAGAATTAGAAAACCGTATAATACATAGGAATGCCGTAAAGATCCTTACAGAAGAGTATTCGCTGATTATAATAGGTCCGCTGATGAGCCTGATGTCTGTAGGCGCTTTTTTGTTAAGCAGATGGCTGTTCAAACGTAATAGGGATACAACGTGAATGATATAATGAATCTGCCGGGAGGGATCATGAGGAAGACCGTTTCGAGTTTTTGAGACAAGCTGAGACAGCAGGTAACATTATGAATGATTTTAGTGATTCAATTTGCATCAAAACGGCTGAAACTGATGAGGAATTGTGCGGAAGGGGATACGTGCATTGCGCTTCTTGGCAGGAAGCATACAGAGGTATCGTAAGTGACAGATACCTTGATACGATGACCGTAGAGGCTACAACGGCACGTGCCAGGAATTTCCCGGAAAATACTATTGTAGCTAAGGATAAAGATAGAGTTGTAGGATTTGCAGTATATAGTCCTTCGAGAGATGAAGACCTGCCGGACGCAGGAGAAGTTGACGCGATCTATGTCCTTTCGGAGTATTACGGCCGGAAAGTAGGATACAGATTGATGAATGAAGCAATTTCCAGGCTTGGCGAATATAATACTTTTTTTGTGTGGGTGTTCGAAAAGAATGAGAGAGCTATAAACTTTTATCACAAATACGGTTTTGAATTTGACGGATGCAAAAAGAAATGGACTCTTGGCACACCGGTTACAATAGTCAGAATGGTAATGAAACTATGAGAATAATGATTATCAAATCTAAGATTATCTCTTTGTTATTGGCATCTGTGCTATTCATATTCTCCGGGTGCGCATCAACGAGCAAAGAACATCCTTATGATTCTTCATTTGCCAACGCAAAGGAGTTCGCCGAGTATTGGTGCGGCCCTTGTGAAGAGATTGAATCTTATACCGTCACTGCGGGTGATGAAGAAGTCCTCATACACAAATTTACTGATACCGAATTTGGATTCACATATACTGTTGAAGAGAGGTATCATGAGTATTCGAATAAGAGTAAGCCGGTTGCATCTTACTATTGCAGAGATTTTGATTATTACTACCTTAAAGAATTCCTCAACAGAACTGACCTGTCACCGGTGACTGACAAATATGATATAACGATCGAGCAGGATGAGCTGATCGAGACAAAAAATAAAGATATCTACAACATATATTTTAATGGTATCTCGATGTGGACAGACAGGTCTCTGACTGATGCAGAGGGCAGCGAAGTAATAGAGTTTGTCTATAACGCTCTCGACAGATTTGACACCCGTGATCACTTCACAAAGGATCCTAATTGTACTTCTGTAAGCTATGCTCTGTATTGTGCACCCAGAGAGGAAGAAGCTGCGGTAGGAACACCGCACCATATGTTTTCTGGTCGCTACGGCTACAGGCAATGAGAACCCAACCTAACGCTTGCGGCATTATTGAATAATAGAATGGTATATACTGTACATCGAGATATTAGTGAACTAATAATTCTATGAACGACAAGAATAACACTGCATCCAAAACTCTTTGCATAATATCAACTGTCGTGTTGGTATTAAGCGTTATCGCAACACCGTTCTTTATCGTAATGTGGGTTCTGTCATGGTTCGGTGGCAACATAGCCCTGACAGATTCCTTTACGTCCTCCATCTTAGCCGGTGGCTTCGGGTTTTTTATAAGCCTTATCCTTGCCATCATCGCGAAAAGCATCAACACCAAGAGCATATATGCGACTGTGTGCATTATACTCTCTGCTATACCTATAATTATAACGATAGTACTGGCCGTAATTCTTTCTTCTTATGTGAGAAAAGTTCAGAATGAGATTAATCAGATAGAGCGAGCACAGGTTGTTGAGAATTATACCGGTGAGTGGGAAGACGAAGTACAATCGTGCCTCGACAGGCATCAATTCAATATCGCTGATATCAACTTCGATTACGTAAGTGATGAAGCCGGTAATGACCTGGTGCTCCTGATCTATATCTCAAGAGATGCTCAGCAAACTGAACTCGATAAGATAAATGATTTTTTGCATGAGATAAGAGATCTGTGTTTCGCTTATGAGAAAACAGTTCAGGTCATCCCCTGCTACTTTGATCCCGATGATGAGGATCTGGATTATACGACATACTTCTGGCTCACGGGCGACGAAGATGACATCCTCATAGACATAGATATGAACAGACCGACATCTTCCGTATACTCCTGGTACAGACCGGAGAATCTCCCTGATAGAGCTGACGATTGTAATGTATTATTAGTGGTATATTAGATTTCATCGAGAGAAGGGCATCGTCCCTTCTCTTTTTAGCTGGCTAAATCCAAACAAAAAACGGTTAGGTGTTAACCTAACCGTTCATAAGTGGGCGTATCTGATTGCTAATTTTGTCGTACTAGTGTAGTACTAACCCGTTGGGCGGGAAATCGGAAACCACGAAACCCCTGTAAATACTGACTTTTCACGACGCCCGTTAAAAATTTGGCGGAGACGGTGGGATTCGAACCCACGTGCCGGTAACCCGGCAAACGCATTTCGAGTGCGCCCCGTTATGACCACTTCGATACGTCTCCATAGCGGTAATATTATAGCAACTTTTGGTGTTAAGGCAATCTCTATATTATAGAGTTACGGTTTTATTTTAGCTGTCTTTGCGTTATCCTCTTTGCATGGAAACCAGATGGAACAAGTACTATCCCGAATGGACAGGAGATGCTTATGCAAAGCCTGCCGGCACGATGTATTCGCGCCTTGCGGCCGTTTGTAAGGAGCAGCCTTACCGCACCGCATACGAGTACTATTCCCTGAAGGTTACATATTCCGATATGCTCAGTCAGGTAGATACCGCTGCAGTTATGTGGCAGAAGCTGGGTGTCAGACCGGGCGACGGCGTCTGCCTCTGCATGGGCGGCTGCCCCGATCTTGTTGTCTCGATATATGCTTTAGATAAACTGGGGGCGGTAGTGTCGCTCCTGGTCCCGGATTTTACGGACGAGGAATTCGCGGAATTCTGCACGGGCGTCGGCGCCAAATATGCGCTGATGTCCTTCAACCAGTACCGCAACTGGTCGGGAGTGATCAAGGATACGGGTATCTGTAAGGTCCTGATCGGCAGGTACCGCGACTTCCTTCCTGCGGGGATCTCTTTCAAATACCGCATGAGCGGGATAGCTGAGTATGACCGCGTTTGCGAGCTCAATGCCGATGCTCCTTCCGTGCTGTGGAAGACGGAGTTCGAAGCGGCCGGCGAATCGATGCCTGTTGATGGAACAGGAGACAAGTCTTCTCAGGAAGCGGATGGTCAGATATCGGTCAGATTCGTCTCGACCCTGCGTGACCGTGATGTCGTGGCGATAGAATCAGATGACAGGGCGATCAATACCGCCTCGGATATCTCTTCGATCATCTTCAGCCGCTGCGAGAAGAAGAAAGGCGCGCCTCTCAGGGTGCTGTGCCTCAACGAATACTGTTATGTTTACGGCTTCCTGATGGGGATACATAATGTCCTTCTGTCGGGACAGACTCTGCTTATCTATACCTGGTTCGAGAGCAATAACATAATGCCGCCGATCCGTCTGTACAAACCGGACACACTGGTCGCTTTCTCGGGAACACTGGCGAGGCTCAATGCTTCTTCCGGCTCTGTTCAGGCTCTGAAGAATGCCAGATTCCTCTTCAGTGCCGGGGTTCCGCTCACACTGGCCCAGAAGGCGGGCATCGTGGACCGTATGGCTTATCTCGGGGTCAAGCCTGAGATACATTCGTTCTACGGCAACTCGGAGCTTTTCGAATTCCTGTACTGTATGCCTGAGTTGGACGGTGAGAGTGCGGTCGGAATACCCTTGCCCGATGTTCTGGTCAAGATCGTCGACAGGGCGGCGTTCCTCGATATGCCTGCCGGCAGGGAAGGGGAGTTCGCGGTTCACTCACCTGCAATGTGCACATCGTTCCTGATGCGCGACGGTACGCACTACAGCCCTTTCCGTAAGCTGTCCGACGGAAGATCCTGGCTTCTCACGGAAGACATCGGCATCGAGAACGAAGGCGGCGTGTTCTTCCGCTACGGCAGCGTCCGCGGCGGCTTCAAGATCAAGAGCGCCACGGTCTATCCGTCCAAGGTCGAGAAGGTGATAGAACTCGTTGCCGGCGTAAAGGCTGTCGCGTGTGTTGTTACGGATACCGTCGAAGGTCCGGTGCTCACGGCTGCTGTCGTGCCGGAAGAGGATTATTTCTACGACAACGATGCCATGCAGAAGCTCGAAGAGAGGATCAACGACGAGTGCAGCTCCATGCTCGCCGAGCCCATGCGCCCTGCTGATATCTGCTTCTTTGCAGCCATTCCCAAGTCTTCGAACGGCAGGTTCGACTATGCGGAACTGGGCAAGCGCGTGACTGAGATCCATGCGCAGATGGAAGACATTGACGAGGCGGACATCGAGGCGGATATAGAATAATTCATCCCCATGTGTTGACATAGTAGCAATAGTGTACTATCATACAACAGTAAGTATCACCATAAGACTAAGTGTACGCAGATGAGAGTGCACTTGGGAAATGCTATAATGCTATGGTCATTCTTATGGATGACCGTTCAGAAAGCGTTTAATTTATAAGGGGGATTTATAAATGAAAGACTTTACAAAACGTTTGACGGCCGCAGTGCTCGTCTTATCGGTCTGTGCGTCATTCGCCGGTTGTAATCTTGCTTCGCTCCTCGGTTCGGGTTCGAAGAAAGATAAGGACAAGGATGACGATGACGAAGGCGGCAGCTGGTTCAAGACAGAAGCAAGCGAGCCTGCAGCATCGGATCCCGATGTTACCGACCCTGTACAGACAGACCCTGTCGTGTATGTTCCCGGTGAATACATCGAGACTTCCGATGAGCTGACTTATGCTGACACTGTTGCAACATACGATGAGCTTCACCCTGCTAAGGCTCCCGGAAACGTAACCGGTCAGGACGCCGTTGATCTCCTTAACGAGATCGAAGCAGATGCCATCAAGCACAGCATCACATGCTATGCGGATGCGGTCATCGTATTCGAGAATCCTGAGAACTACGGCCTCGTATTCGACGAAGTAACCTGGGGCGATGCCATTACTGATATCGATGATTATCCTACTGAGAAGGCTTATTATGACGAGCAGCTCGAGAAGCTCTATTCCATTGACTACGAGTCTCTTGGTACTGACGACAGGCTCTTCTACGACAAGATCGTATATGACTACGAGAACTATTCTTACGCATACAGCTATACTTCATTTGAGTATTACACGATGTGCTTCAATCCTCTCGTAGGACCTCAGGCTGACCTGTTCTTCGTGCTCGACGTATTCTCCTTTGAGACTGTCGAAGATGCAGAGAACTACATCAAGCTCCTCGAGGATATCGACAGATACTACGAGCAGATGATCAGCTATGAGGAAGAGCGTGCTTCATACGGCTTCATCTCATCACCCACAAGCTATGAGACCGCTGCAGAGAGCTTCGACAACCTCGTAAAGCAGACAGATGACTGCTTCCTCTATGACACATTCGAGGAGAGACTCGATAACATCGACGGCCTGTCCGATGCTGACCGCGAGAGACTCATCCAGGAGAACGAAGATGCAATGAAGAACGTAGTTTTCCCCAAGATGCAGGACTGCGCAGACCGTCTGAGAGCTCTTGAGGAACTGAACGGACAGGATGCAGGACTCTGCATGTACAGAGGCGGAGATGCTTACTATTCATGGCTCTGCATGGTACAGTCCAACAGCAGCATGTCTGTAGAAGAATCAATGGCACTCTGCCAGGAAGAAGTGGATGCGATGACCGCTGATCTTCTTGCCGTAGTAGGTTCCGGAAGCTATGACTGGTACTCCGAGTACGTTGATCACGATTACTCCAAGGGCGATGTCTTCGATAACCTCGACTATCTGTATGACTGTGTTGCAGATGACTATCCTGCGATCCCTGCTCATGAGTACTATCTGATGGAAGTTCCTGAAGTATTCGAAGATGACTTCAGCCCTGCGGCTTACCTCGGCTATCACCTCGATAACTACGACTCCAACATGCTCATCATCAACAACGGCAGCACGAGCACCGACGTTGGTATCACATTCGCTCACGAGGGTTATCCGGGACACATGTTCCAGTCCCTGTACACAAGATCTGCCACATCACATCCTTACATGTACCTCGCTGATTCCGTAGGTTATGCGGAAGGATGGGCAGTATATTCCGAGACATATGCGATGCTGAACTACTTCGCTGAAGATCCTGATTCTGACGGCGTAAAGTTCATCTACATCGAAGATGTTTCCAACGTTATGGTAACCGCTGCTCTTGATTACGGCATTCACGTTGAAGGCTGGACCATCGATGACTGCGTTGACTACTTCAACACATCGATGGGCGACCTCTACGGAGTAACGGCAGATTCGCTCAGCGATTACTACACGCTGCTCGTAACGACACCCTGCTATTCAGTTAAGTACGGCATGGGCTTCATCCATACAAAGCAGATCATGGAGAGAGCTCACGAGAACTTCCCGAATGCTACGGACCTCGAGATCCACACGGCATATCTGAACTGCCTTACGACAAACTATGAGGAGCTCGAAGAGAACCTCACAGCTATGCTCAGCGGCGAGATGGAACCGCCTCAGGGCAACTGATATCCGCCACCGCGAAAACGATCACACACAAGGGGCTGTCCCGTTCGGGACGGCCTCTTTTCCGTTAATGTGACAGTCCGATTAAAAAATAATAAAAGACTTTGTGAATCTTATGGTTATGTTATAATCATTCTGAATAATTATTTGGAGGAACTATCCGGATGGCAACGTTAACACGGCTGGCCAGTACGCTGACGGCAAGATATTTCCCGTCGCAGACGCTGACTGATGCTTTCTATATGGACGGCAGATTGTGCGGCAAGCGCGAGACCCGTTCTGCCGACATAACGATGGATAAGGATGCAAAGGGATTTTTCTTCTCTATCTTCACACATCCCGCGATCCAGGGCTTCGAGCCGGGCGACATGCCCCCGTTCGAACCTCAGCTCCGTGCTCTTTGCAACGACGTTAAGGTCGGCAACAAGGACATCGATTCACTCATTGAGAAGTTCCTGTCAACTGCAGTAGGCGTTGCAGGCAATATGAAGCTCTCCGATACTGAGACAAGGAATCCCTATTTCTCAGGTGTTATAGTCAAAGACGCTGAGGCTTTTGCCGTTACTATCGGCAGCGGCCTCGCTTTTCTTTACAGGGATGACACTCTGTTCCCGCTCACTGATGCGGGCATCCCTATGGAACCCATTGATGCATACGGCAACAGGGTAGGCGACTTCCAGTATTACTGCTCGTCCAAGACAGCCAATGCACTCTGGTCCAATTTCTTCACGCTCACACCCGATGACTGCATCATCCTCTGCAACAAGGCGGTCTACGATTCTCTCGGACAGAGAGAGCTCTTAAGGATCCTCACGGATGCCGAAGACCAGTGCGATGCGGCAGGTACGATCATAACTCAGGCTTCCGCCAGGATGCCCAACACACCCATGCAGTTCTCCATCTCCTTCGTTGAAGGCGTTACCAAGCAGGAGAAGAGAGGTCTGTTCGGCTTCAAGAAGAAGGACAAAGATCCTGAGGAAGAAGAGATGATCCAGTCGACCGTTGACGGCGGCCTCGTAGGCAAGGCAGCTGAAGCATCGGCATCGGCGGGATTCGTGAATTTTGCAACAGATACTGCGGCAGCGGCAGCAGGAACGGCAGCAGCGGCAGGCGCGGCAGGAGCAGCAGGTGCTGCGGCAGCGCAGGGCGCAGGCGGCGTTATGTTCGGTGATGCTGCAGCGGCAGCAGCTTCGGCAGCTGCAACGGCCCCCGAAGCACCCAAGGTCGATTTCCCCGAGACGCAGGAGACTGCAGAGGAGATATCAGCCGAGGAAGTCATGAAGAACATCTTCGGAGAGATGAAGGCATCTTCCGCACAGGATGCAGAGACCGCGAAGGCGGCAGCTGATCTCGCATCACAGCCAGCCCCCGAAGCAGTGATCTCAGCTGAGTCTTCTCCGTTCGTGGCGAGCGTTGAACCTGAAGCTCCTGTGGCAGCACCTGCTCCGGCAGCGGAAGAGCCTGTCAAGATGGAGACGGTATCCCAGACGGCATTCGTACCCGATGAGGATGAGAACTCTCCCACGAAGCCTGTCGAAGATCTCAATTCGCTCTTCTTCGCTAAGGGATCCGACAGCATACTCGCCAAGGCTCTTCAGGATCAGCAGGATAAGTTCGATGCCACAGAGACAAAGCCCGAAGAACTCAAGGAAGAACCTCAGGAGCCGGTTGTAACGGCTGAGCCTCTTAAGGCACCTGAAGTCGTTAATAAGGCAGAAGAGATCGTTTTCGCGCCCGGTACCATTGCAGGCGAGCCTGAGGCAGAGGCCGCAGCTCCCGCCATGACCGAGCCCTTCGATCCTTACGGCAAGGCAAGTTCGGAAGAACTCCTCGATACCCCGCCGCTCGTTTTCGGTGACGATGCTAATGCACCCAAGCCCGAGCAGGCACCTTCCGAGGAAGTATCCGACATCCCGCTCCCGGACTTCAAGCTCGAAGAGGAGAAGCCCGAGATCAAGGAAGAGGACAAGCTTAACGTCGACTTCCCGAAGGAATCTGAGCCCGCGGCAGCACCTGCAGAAGAAGCGCCCGCTGAAGCGCAGCCTGTAAGTGAAGCCGAGCAGCCGTTCGTTCTGCCCTTCGGTAATGCAGTTGAGACGATCAATGATGTTCCGGCGTCAGACGATATCCCGGACATGCCTGTCTACGACGGCGGCAACTTCGATACACCGGAGAATGCGATCAATTCCGAAGAGCTTGCGGGCACTCAGGCTCCGGATGCGTATGCTTACGGTGACTACAACAACCAGACGATCAGCGAACAGGAACAGACACCTCCTTACCAGCCTTACGGCACGGAGGCGTTCCCTCAGCAGGATCAGCAGATATATGGGGCATATAACACACAGGGAGGCGCATCAATGGATGAGAATAACGGTTTCGTCGATTTCGGCAACGGAGACAACGGTCAGAATCAGTTCGTAGACCCCGAGTCTTCGTACACACCACTTCAGCCTGAAGAAGGCGCTGCAGAGTTCACGAGCTATCAGGAGCAGGCATACACACCCGAACCTGAACAGGCATCCGCTTCTTCGTCATCCGGACTTGATGAGGAATGGTTCAACAATATCCTGGGAGTTGACGATTCGGCTCCTTACACCGGCCAGGAAGGCGCAGCAGATGCATACGGCTACGCTGCATCCGAGGGCGGTGCGGACGGCATCCCGAGCGCTCAGCAGCAGGCACAGTATACAAATCCCGGACAGTCTTCTTACAGACCTTCAGGCGAAGGCCCGAGCAATGCGGGAAGACCCGGTGCACCGAAGACTGCTTCGGGCGCAGGCAGAGGCGGCAACGGCGGCGGAAGGAAGTTCAAGATGACCCGCAACGGATACATCTTCTTCGGTTTCTGCGGCGTGTTCCTCGTATGCGTTATCATAATGATCGTCCTTATCGCCAAGGGCTGCAGCAAGGCTAACGTCGAGGAGACAGAGCCTTCCGTAACGAGCCCGCTGGCTTCCGAGGTCGAGGTAACGCTTCCTACCGCAGCACCTACGACTCCTGCGGCAGATGCACCTATCGGATACTTCGTATTCTCCGATTACATCGGCTACAGAACATGGTGGGATGTATTCCACTATGTATACGGCATCGATATCGAGGACAGCACTGATGCAAGGATCGCGATGATCCTGACATATCAGTACAACAACCTCGATCCGGCTACATATAAGCCTAACAGCGGCGACAAGATCGTCCTGCCTCCTGCAGGCATCTTCTCTGGTGAGATCACCACTGAGACCGCAGCACCTGATGCAACCGCTGCTGACGCAGCCGCAGGCGCTGATACCGGCGAGACGACCGCTGCAGACGCAGTCGAAGGCGAGATCACGGTAAACTGATAGCGCCGCAGATAAAAATCAATTCTGCAACAATTCCCCCTGAATCCAATAAAAACGGTTCAGGGGGATTCTTTTTTGTATATTCGTACCATTAAGGCAAACTACAAAAAGACCTTGCGCAAGTATATAATAGCGGTGCTTAAGTCAAATACGCGCGAAAAGAGGTTTCATAATGCATAAGAGACTCTACATTCCGGGACCGGTCGAGGTAAGGCCCGACGTTCTCGAGAAGATGGCTACTCCCATGATCGGACACAGGACAAAGGACGCATCCGCACTTCAGCAGGGCATCTCCGAGAAGCTCCAGAAGGTAATGCAGACAAAGAACACCATCGTTCTGTCAACATCATCAGGCTCAGGTCTTATGGAGGGCGCGGTAAGGAGCTTTACCAAGACGCGCGCTGCTGTTTTCTCCATCGGTGCTTTCGGCAAGAGATGGTACAAGATGTGCACATCCAACGGAATCGAGGCAGACCTCTTCGAGTCAGAGCTCGGTCAGATCACAACACCCGAGATGCTCGAGCAGGCACTCTCCACAGGCAAGTATGACCTTATCACGATCACACAGAACGAGACTTCCACAGGTATCCACAATCCCATGGCAAGGCTCGCTGAAGTATACAAGAAGTATCCCGACGTTATCGTCTGCGTTGACGCCGTATCCTCAATGGGCGGCGATCTCATCCCCGTAGACGAGCTCGGCATCGACGTCTGCATCACTTCCTCACAGAAGTGCCTCGGACTTCCTCCGGGACTGGCTATCGCTTCCGTATCCGACAAGGCTATCGCCAAGGCGGAGACAGTCGAGAACAGAGGACTCTACTTCGACTATCTCGAACTCGTAAAGTTCGTTAAGGAGAAGCCTTATCAGTATCCTTCGACACCTTCCGAGTCACACATGTTCGCGCTCGACTACCAGCTCGACAGGATCCTCGAAGAGGGCATCGAGAACCGCTACAAGAGACACTGCGAGATGGCTGAGATCGTAAGAGACTGGGCAAGGAAGAACTGTGAGCTCTACTCCGATCCGGATAACCTCTCAGTTACGGTTACCTGCATCACGAATACGACAGGCCTCGCCTTCTCCGACATCAACAAGGCAATGGGCGAGAGGGGTTACCTCATGAGCAACGGCTACGGCCCGCTCAAGGACAAGACATTCAGGATCGCTCACATGGCTGACACCACAGTCGATGAGATCAATCAGATGCTGAAGGACCTTGACGAGGTCATTGCAGAACTTAAGGCAAAAGCATAAACATACCGAATATAGCAAAGGGGCACAGACACATGAAGATTCTTATTACCGAGAGCATTGCGGAAGATTCAGTTCAGTACTTAAGAGACAGAGGATATGAAGTCGAGGAGTACCTCGGTCATTCCCAGGAAGAGATCGAGCAGCACATTGCAGGCTTCGATGCGATCATCGTAAGATCTGCAACCAAGATCAACGAGACTCTCCTTAATAACGCTACCTGCCTCAAGGCAGTAGGAAGAGCCGGAACAGGTATCGACAACATCGATGTCAAGGCCTGCACCGAGCACGGCGTCATCGCTCTTAACACACCCACGGCAAACAACATGGCAGCAGGTGAGCTCGCAGTGGCTCAGGCATTCGCCATCTTCAGGAACACCATCCAGGCCAACGAAGGCGTTCACAACGACGACTTCAGAAGAGGCAACTGGGTAGGCGTTGAGCTCGAAGGCAAGACAGCCGGTGTCATCGGTCTCGGAAGGATCGGTTCCATCGTATCCAGGAAGCTCAAGGGCGTAGGCATGACTGTTATCGCATACGATCCTTATGTAGCTACCGAGAAGTTCGATAAGCTCGGCGTAAAGCGCTGCCAGACACTGGATGAGCTCCTCGCTGAAGCAGATCTCATCACACTGCACACACCTAAGACAAAGGAAACATACAACATGCTCTCCAAGGAGCAGCTCTATAAGTGCAAGAGAGGCGTCAGGATCGTCAACTGCGCCAGAGGCGGACTCGTTAACGAGCAGGATCTTGCAGATGCTCTCGCTGAAGGCCAGGTCGCAGCAGCAGCCATCGACGTATTCGATAAGGAGCCTTCCTACAACAAGCAGCCGGGCGAGCAGAACTTCGATAACGTTCTTCTCCACGCTCCTCACTGCATCATCACTCCCCACCTCGGTGCTTCCACTGTTGAGGCTACAGCCAAGGTAGGCCAGGGCATCGTAGAGCTCATCGACGGCGCACTTAAGGGCGAACTCGTTGCAGCGATCAACATGCCTCAGTTCTCCGGCAGCGTAGAAGAGATCAAGCCTTACTGCTCACTCGCAGAGAAGATCGGTCTTATGTACTTCCAGGCTGAAGCAACTCCGATCAAGAAGGTCGAAGTCCGTTACAGAGGCGAGCTTGCAGAGAATTCCGGCACGGGCATCATCACACTCTCGCTCATGATGGGACTTCTCAAGGGTATGGGCAACGATCACGTATCTTACGTTAATGCACAGGAGTGCATCGACGAGTGCGGTATCCAGGTCGTAGAGACAAAGACAGAGTCAATCCAGAAATACAACAACCTCATCAACGTTAAGTTCTGCACAGAGGACGGCCGTGAGCTCAAGATCAACGGTACAGTATTCGGACCTGACACGGAGGTCATCGTATCCTTCTTCGGTTACGAGATGAACTGCCCGCTGTCTTCTACAGTCCTCGCCATCAAGAACAATGATGTTCCGGGCGTTATCGGAAGGATCGCCACGATCCTCGGCAAGCACGATATCAACATCGCTTCCATGCACTGGGGAAGGAAGAACCAGGACGGTTCCGACAACCCGCATGCTCAGGCTTTCGTTGCTGTTGAGCAGCCGATCTCCGAGGAGATAATCAATGAGCTTGCGAGTGCCGAAGGCGTTCTCCGCGTCTCGCTTCTCGAGCTTCAGTGATCCTGAACGGGCCCCGTTAAGGGCACAAGTAATATGAAGTATCATTTCAGATGCAAGACCGGATGGCAAGGCTCGCCGTGCGGTCTTGTTTTCTTCAGAGACAGATATCACCTGTTCTATTCCACGAACCCCGATGCGGACCGCTATGGCAATATCTGCACGGGGCACGCCGTATCGGGCGACATGATCGACTGGGAAGAGCAGGGCATAGTTGCAGGTCCCGGCGTTCACGCAGGATCTGCTCTTGTATCAGGAGACATGTTAAGGCTCTTCTATACCAGGGAAGATTCTGCAGGGATCTTCGAAGCGGTCTCCGACGACGGATATGTTTTCGCGCAGAGCGAAGCCCCTGTGGCACTCCCGCCTGCAGGTAAAGATTATCAGACCTTCAGGGATCCCTTTGTATTCGAAAACGAAGGCAGGTATTACATGACCGTGGGTGCCGGTTCTGACGGCGTTGCCAAGGTCCTGTTATATGAGTCGGAAGATCTCACAAGCTGGGATTACAAGTCTGAGCTCCTGTCGGATACGAGGTTCGGTTCGGCGATAGAATCACCTTCCGTCTTCAGGCTCGAAGATACCTGGGTGTTCATGATCCAGGGCCAGAGGCACGTTCCTTCGAGAGTGCTCATTGCCTGCGGGGAATTCGACGGAGAGAAGTTCATTTATGACGAGCCTGCTGATCCTTTCAAGCCTGTGGAGACGGGGACCGAGTTCTATAATCCCGTTCCTGCCGAAGACGAGGACGGCAACGTGGTCTTGATCGCCTGGCTGTTCAGCACGAAGCTCGGCAGGGGAATGCTGACTGTCCCGAGAGAGATGTTCCTGGACTTTAACGGCAGACCTGCACTTATGCCGGTGAGAGATCTCATGCCCGCACTTAAGACGGAGAGCAGGTTCGTCGATTTCGACAAGGGAACATTAAGGATCTCGATAGAAGGCAGGACCCTATTCACCAAGCAGTACAGGGCTGAACCTGACATAGGCGTGATAGAAGACACTGAGACCGTCGAGCTCTTCCTTGACGGCGGCACCGAGAATATCTCACTCATCATCTGCTGAGGGTTCGATATGAAGATATTGGAACAGGGCAGAGACTATCTCATAGTCATTAAGGAAGCCGGCGAGAACAGCGAGAAGATGGGCGCTGAAGGTTATAACGCGCTCTACAGGCTCGATGTCCCGGTAAGGGGCATCCTGGTGCTGACATCCAAGGGAAGCACCATCGAAATCACCGGCAAGGAATATCTTCTTGTCTGCTCGGGCAAGTTCGAAGAAGACGAGATCGAGATGACGGATCTTCTCTTCCACGATTCCAGGACGAACCGTACATTCCCGGTCAAGCGCATGAGGAAAGGCGTAAAAGAAGCAAAGCTCAGCGCGAAGATACTGGGATACGATGAAGCAAATGACCTGTCGTTGGCATCCTGCGTACTGGGTACCGGCAGGACTCACCAGATAAGGACGCAGTTCGCGTCGAGGAAGCACCCGCTCGCAGGCGACGGCAAATACGGCAGCCGCATCAAATGTCCTGTTGCCCTTATGTGCGCGGGAATCACCTATAAGACTTTAGCTTCCGGTGAGACGAAGACGGTAAGGATAGAGCCGGAAGACGATTTTCCGTGGAATCTTTTCGCGAAGTAAGTAAACCTTTAAGTTACGGCAGATGCAGCGGCTGAGACCGTGTGCGGCGTAACCTTGTAGATGTTGAGATCTCCCGAAGAGAATACCAGTTCGCCGATCTGTGCGAAGGTGTTGTTGTTGTCGGCGTAGTAGGAGTATTTCTCGAGATTGCCGATGATGATGTATTCGATACCGTACTTGTTTACTATCGACTGTACCTGCTGCGCGTTGCCCGACAGGTAGATGATGTCGATGTCGTTATGTCTCGGCGTGATGTAGTTGTTGAATACGTCGTTCTGAGGGTCTGATTTCAGTGTGTCGGTCTCCTTGTCGACGATGCCGTGGAATCTCCAGAGCCATTCGTGAGTGGTCCAGCCGAACACCGTGGGAAGTCCCGTGTAAGAGGATACGACACACTTGTCTGTATAGCTGCTGCCGTAAGCCTCGCAGATGACAGGGCTGCCGGTGACGTTGGCATTGAACCATTCGATGCCGGCATAATAGTCGCCTAAGCTGACTGCGCCCTCGGTATAATCGAAGTTGCAGCTGTAGGTCTTGAGATAGACCGTGCCGTCGAGTCCTTTATAGTTCGACTTGCTGAGGTCGTCATAGCATCTCTGCTTCAGGGCGATGTAGGTATAGTGTGCGGGGACAAGGCAGAGCGCCAGTTCGACGAGTGCCAGGGCAAGAGCTCCGGAACTGAAGATGCCTTTCCTGCTGACTATCCAGAAAAGCCTGACGATGGAATATGCCATCGCGATCGAGAGCAGTATGAATGCCGCGAAAGTGAACTTGAACATCGTGTTGGACCTGAGATAGCCGCTGGTATAGATGTCTCTTACGTAGAATATCTCGGGCGCGATCAGGAGCATGATGCCGATGACGACGATGCCGCAGACGAAGACGTCGATTATGTTGCGCTCTCCGACGAAAGCCTGCACCGGATTGGTATATTCAGACTTATCCGGGCCGATCGGAACGATCTTCGAAGATGTGCCCTTCTTGGTGTGCGGCGCAGCGAGCCTGTAGTTCTTGGTGGCAGCGATCACGATGACGAAGACAAGACCGATCAATACGTGCGTGCCCCACAGGATGTAGAGCTGGAACGGATCGGAGGTGTTCTTTACTCTTCCGAGCGAGTTGGAGATCATGTCGAAGTTGAGATTGAACGGGAGCGCCGTAAGGTGCGCCAGAGTAAAGAGGACGCTCATCTGGAAGGACGTTCTGTCCAGCGCGCAGGGATCGTAGAGCGTGAACAGATATGCCACGCACGCCAGCGCCGCCTCGAAAATGACCAGCGCCAGAGGTTCGCTGCTGAACATCAGGTACAGGATAAGGATCGCCAGTACGTTGAACATGAAGAACGATACTCCTACGAGGTCAGCAAACTTGAGCGATCTCTTGGTGTTGACGATAAGAAGTGCCATCGAGCAGACGATGAAGTAGATGAGGAAGTCCCAGTAGCTCGTCATCTGTGCAACACCCAGGAGGACTGATGCGAGGATGAGCTCGGTATAGAATGTCTCCTTGTATTCGACCGCGATCCTTCCGCCCGGAGACGAGAAGTTGAACTTGGTCCTCTTTGCCGTCTTCTCGATCTTGGAAGGGAAGTCCGTCTTGCAGATCAGGGCGAGCATGAGCGATGCGATGAGAAGCGATACCATCATCGATATGACATGTGCGTGAAGGTCGCCTACGAGGTAGGAGTAGAACGGGAATTCCTCTATGGTATGGTCACCGCCGTTTATGGTTATCTCGGGGTTCCAGCCGATATATCTGGTGCTGTTCGGATAGTAGAAGCCGTCGGTCTCTCCGACTTCGAATCCCAGACCTTTGAAGAATGACAGAAGCCCGTTTCCGATGCTGTTCTCGTCGTAGAAGAAGGAGTGCGAATTACCCCAGAGCGAGACTGCGCATCCTGTGAGGATGCCGGCGAGATACTTGCAGAAGACATTCTCGTGAAGGCCGAACTTTACTGCGGCCTCATTCAGCATGATGCCGAGCGAGAAGCTCATTCCGAAGGGAATGGCGGTCGCGGTGCACATCGCGATGTTGTATCCGACCTGCGGAGGTATGCATGATACCTTCAGCAGAAGGGCATACATGAACTGACCAAAATAGTAATAGTTGATGGGCTTGCCAGACAGCCACATATCGTTGGCGGGAAGCGCAGGATTCCTCAGCATCGACATGATGAAGCCGTAGTCCATGTACTTCTCCTGTCCGTTGATGATGGGATTGAAGCCCTTGAAGTAGCACATGAGTACGAGTATGAGGAAGAATGCGCACTCTTCGACCACGATGCGCTCGATGAACCCGGGCTCGGAGAGCTTGTCCATAAAGGACTTGCGAAGAGCGGGAACGCCGTATGAGATGCCTGCGATGACCGCTGCCGCGACCAGTACGAGGACGAAGTTGAACGCATATATCTTCATATAAGTCAGTGTCCATACGAACAGGCTGACGAAGATTATCGACATGGTCTGAGACATCATGAAGCCGCCGCTTCCGAACGAGCCGAAAAGCTTGGTTGCAATGGGAAGGGTAATAAGTGTTGCCGCGAAGAGGAACGCCGCCCATCTTAAGACATAGAGGGTGTCGGTCATTCCCATGGTAAGCGCGCCGATCGTAAACAGGAGCGCAAAGGGAATGAGAAGGAACAGCACCTTGGCGGGCGCTTCGATCAGGGATGATGACTTAGCGGATGTGTTTTTGAGACTGCTTACTGTCTTGGCCATTTATATCTTTCCTTTATACCAGGCCTGCCAGATCGGTGATCTCTGTCTGGTTGTCTTCTGTCGCGTGTTTTTCCTCGGTCTCCTTTGCCTTGGCGATTATCTGTGAGCAGATGCTGCCGGCGAGCTGCACGACGGGGTCCATGTGGTTGACCGGCAAGTCTTTGGTCTGGAATCTTGTCAGGCCGGATGTGCAGATATAGAGGTTCTCGCAGGGGTTTGTAAGATCGATGTCGGGGTATCTCTCCGATATCGCATAACGCGTCTTGGTAACGCGCCACGACTTTATATCGGACTTACGAAGGGACGGGTAGAGCTTCCTGAGCGCGGTAAAATACCTGGTCATGATGGAAGCGTCGGATTCTATCCAGAGGTTGTCCGTGGTAGAGCATCTTCCGGTGAGGTAGATGACGTTGCCGCCGTAACCGCGCTCTCCGAATCCTGCCGTGTGGTTGATTATGTTGTCGAAAGGCATGAAGTCCGGTGCGTGCTGGAAGAACATCTCGGAGATAGGCTTCTTCGATACCAGCATGACCGACAGTCCTGCCTTGTAGGTAACGTTCATCATGATGTCCCTCAGGTCGATCGGGATGGGAAGACCATGCGAGACGTTGACGAAGGTCCTGCATGAACCCGTGAATATCAGATACCTGCTGTCGATGACGTATCTCGTGGAGTTGGTAAGGATGCAGGATGTGCGGTAGCCCTTGCTGCCGTCATCGGTGCCGAGCTCTGATATCTCGGCGACTGTCGTAGAAAAGAGGACGTGACTTCCGCAGTCCGTGATGTCCTGGATAAGGCTCGATACGAGGCATGAGAAACCGCCGTCAAAGTAACCTACCTTGCGGTGTGATGCCCTTCCTGCCCAGGTCGAATCGTACCAGTGGATCTTGTCTTCGACGCCCATCTCCCTTGCCAGGGACAACAGCGCCTTGTCGGATTTCCTGAGGTGATGGGGGAGGAGCTCCAGGTACTCTCTGCCGATTCTGGTGTAAGCCAGGAGTCCGCCGGGAGACGCAAGCTCTTCCACGATCGATACGTGGAAGCCCGCCTTGGCAAGACGCATGCCGCAGGTCAGGCCCGACAGGCCGCTTCCCACGATACATACCGTCTTATCGAAATCCTTATTCAGACCTTCCGTCATCTGGTGATCTTCCTTGCCTCCATATAGAAACGCTTCTCAAATGCCTCTCCCATGGAGAATGTCTTGCGCGGATATACGCCCGCCGTCCTGACCTCATCGAAGAAGGATGATCTCGAGATGGCAGGGAGGAGTATGCCCGTGTTCTCGGTGCCTGCGAGAGTCCTTACGGAATCCTCGCCGTGGATATAGTCGACGGATATGCCCTCGTTGTCTTCCACGAGGCTGTCGATGAAGAGCTGTACCGATCCGACCGCGAGCGAGTGAGGGGGCTCGGCAAGACTTATATATGTATTCTTATCTGCTGTCGTTACCGCGAAACTCTGCTGACCTTCGACGGGGCTGTCAGATACGGTCACGCCGTTCTCTTCGAAGAAGAACTTCGCACCCTCGATGAACTCTTCCGCGCTGATCCCGAAAACGACCCTGTGGATAGGCTCGAACTCGAGACCTGCGTCGTGGATGTTGACGATCTCCGCAAGTGCGTATCTCGCGGGATGTGTCTTGAGGTCGTCGCCTGTGAGGTCCTTCCTGACGTTCTCCCAGTGCGCTTTCGCGGAAGCAAGAGAATGGTTGCCGTCGCCGACGAGATAGAGAAGGCCGTCGGATGACTTTGCCTTAAGTGCTTCGAGAGCAGAGACGATGCCGTCTGCGATATCGCTCGATGACTCGATGAGAGTGCCCCTGATGGAACCTGAATCCATCATAAGGGGAGTATCATAAAGCGGTGCGATGCCTGCCTTTGCAGCTTTGTCGAAAGCAGCGCCGATGACCGTGTCTTCGGGGTCATCGATAAGTATCATTATGTGCGGAAGCTCGATCGCGGCATTCGCGCGGATCTTGATCCTGGGCGGGATCCTGGACAGAACGGTGCCCTCCGTAGCGCGGCACATGGCCTTGTTGCCGGGAGCATATTCATACTGCTCGAGATCGATGGCCATAACAAGGCCCTTGCGCGATTCGTGAACGGGAGTCTTCCTGTCTACGAGCATGAAGCCCTCGGGAAGCTGTCTGAGCGTTCCGTCCTCGAGATATTTTCCGATATTGGAAGCGATGCCTGCCAGTCTTGACTCTTCGCTGTCGGAGCCCAAGTAGACCTCGGGCAGAACGAGCTTAAGTGCAGACGGTGCATCACCTGCGAACTCCTCTGCTGCCTTCCAGTATTCGGGTTCCGATGTGTACTGGTCGCAGGCTATTACCGACCACTTGGAAAGGTCTGTGCCGTCCTTGGGGAAAAGCATATCGGGAGCTGCGCATCCTATACCGTCATATATCTTCATATCATTCCCTCCGTCATTTCAAAAAAGCGTTTTATATTCTATCACGGCATGGGGAGGTTTTGTCGGTTTTTGTCGGTTTTTGTCGGGTTTTTCGGGCCTTTTTCCTGATAGCATTTACGGTAAGGAGGCTGCAGCTCTGAAAAATCGTTCCTGAAGGAGGAATTTTTATGAGCACTACTACAAATGAACAGCAGAAGGGACAGTCAAAGCCCGAGATGACCAAGATGGCGTACGATTTCATGGCGAACTGCTACATCTATGCCTGCCAGCTCCGCGCGAAGGGACATCACACCCTCGCCGAGCGCCTTGTCACGCAGGCGCTGGAGCTCGATTACGAGGCCAACTTCATCAAGGGTGCCTTCTCCACGCCCGAGTTCATCGACCACCTGAAGAATGCCTTCTACGCTTCGGCGAAAGCACTCGAGTGCATGAGACTCATCGCGGCAGTCGATATCAAGTGCGACGGCCACGACGATCTGATCGATGACATCGAGACGATGAAGAGGATGCTGAGGTCTTCCGTCGTCACCATGATGAACCGCGAGAAGTCCGGCGGCTCGTCCAAGGCTTCCGACAGCCCCGTGGTCAAAAGCTACGAGAAGCAGGAGAAGCATGAGTACACGGAGCCGCACCGCACCGACGGTGATGCCGGCAGTGATGACAAGGCTGCTGACGAAGACGGCTCGGGCGATGTTCTCGATGAGTTCGAGGATTCTGATGCATCCGGGGAAGCCGAACCTTCCGCTGTTAGTGCCTGACAGGGCTGCGCGGGGCTGTCTGCTTGGCGGACGGCCCCGTTTTTACTTTGCTGCGCGCCGGCAGACTTCGTGATAGTGCCCGAAGTCTCCGCCGCATTACTGTACATCTGACGTGACGGACCTTCTTCCGATGACTGTACGTTTAATGGTACAATCTTACCATGCAAATACAGCCGGTATCCGGCAGGAGGTGACACCATGGCAAACAGTGAATTATCCAAGCTTAAGATCTTATACATCTACGAGTATTTCCTTAAGGAGATCAATGCTTTTGACGATAACTCCGGGGTGACGATCGCTGAGCTCACGGGCTATCTGGAGAACGAACTGAACTATACCTTCGAGCGCAAGTCCATCTATTCGGATATCAGCAAGATCAATGAATATGTCGGCAAGCGCCACAAGATCAAAGGCGGCGATGCGTGGATCTACCTTGACGGCAAGAAGTACAAGAAGAGCCAGCTGGAAGATGAGATAACGCTCGACGAGGCAAGGCTCATCGTCGACGCGATCAACACGACGAGCTTCACCGATACGTCCATCTGCGACAAGATAAGGGAGACCTATCCGGCGTATTTCGGCACGGTATCGAGAAGCCGCGAACTCTACAGCCGTAACGGCAAGATCGCACAGAAGAGCATCGGATGGCTGAACACGATAAGGAGCGCGATCGATGAGAGACATGCGCTCAAGGTGACCTACGGATATAAGCTCGGCAGGGACGTCGTGGAGAAGAGCGACAAGATCGTCTCGCCGCTCGTTCTCGACTGGGCAAACAACAACTACTACCTGATAGCGATCGATCACAATGAGGTAAAAGACAATACCAACGAAGCGCTCAGGAAAGCCATGAGAAGATACCGTCTGGACAAGGTATCCAACTGCGTCTATACCGACGATAAGGAGAAGTACAAGGCGTTCTCGTCAGCAGGCGCCCAGAAGAAGATGGTCGACGAGTTCCTCGGCAACTCGCTCTCTGCGTACTCCTCGGATACGAAGATCAGGCTCAGGATCATGCTTACGGGCGAGAGCCTCAAGAAAGTGCTCCAGGCATACAATGCCATCGTCGACAAGATCGGCCCGGCACTGCGGATCAACGACAGCCAGCTGTCATCGGGCAAGCTCGGCCTCGAGTTCGATGTCGCCAATGTCCCGACGCTCTATACGGCCCTGTTCGAGATCGTCACGTTCGAAGGCGTCAGCTTAAGGATCGACAACACAGACGTCAAGGAGAAGTTCCGCGATTATATCGACAAACTCGCCAAACAGTGCAGTTGATTGCAAAAGCCATTTCTAAGATTTATAATCCTTTAGTTTGATTTATATTTAAGGAGTATCACCGAATGAGACAGTTTACTTCCAAAGAACTCAGAAAGACCTGGAAGGAGTTTTACATCCAGAGAGGCCATGTTGATGTAGGTGCCGTATCACTGGTATCCGACGGTTCAACAGGAGTATTGTTCAACGTCGCGGGAATGCAGCCGCTGATGCCTTACCTTCTCGGAGAGAAGCACCCCATGGGAACAAGGCTCTGCAACGTTCAGGGCTGTGTCCGTACAAACGATATCGATTCAGTAGGAGACAGGAGCCACGTTACTTTCTTCGAGATGATGGGATCCTGGAGCCTCGGTGACTACTTCAAGAAGGAGAGATGCCAGTGGAGCTACGAGCTGCTCACGGATGTGTTCGGTTTTGATAAAGACCACCTTGCAGCAACTGTTTTCGCGGGCGATGAGAATGCTCCCAGAGATGAGGAAGGCGCACAGTACAGGATCGCGTCCGGCTTCAAGCCCGAGAACATCTACTACCTCGGAGCAGACGATAACTGGTGGGGATTAGAGTACGGTCCCTGCGGTCCCGACAGCGAGATGTTCTATATCGCAGACGTTCCCGACTGCGGCCCGAACTGCGGTCCCGGATGCTCCTGCGGCAAGTACACAGAGATCGGCAACGACGTCTTCATGCAGTATGAGAAGCATCAGGACGGACACCTCACACCGCTCAAGCAGAAGAACGTTGATACAGGCTGGGGTCTCGAGAGGATCCTCGCTTTCCTGAATGGCACAAAGGATGTATACAAGACAGACCTATTCACAGAGGCGATCGCTTATATCGAGAACGCTTCCGGCACTAAGTATGACCAGGACGAGAAGCTCACCAAGTCCATGAGGATCCTTGCAGACCACATCCGTACGAGCGTCATGCTGATAGGCGACGCTGCCAAGCTCGTTCCTTCCAACGCTGGCGCAGGCTATGTATTAAGACGTCTCATCAGACGTGCGGTAAGACACGCAAGGACACTCGGCATGTCGACGGAGCAGATCTTAGGTCTTGCCAAGATCTACATCGACAGCGTATATGACGACAGCTATCCGCTCCTTGCCAAGAACCGTGACTTCATCCTGAACGAGCTCGACAAGGAGATCGCAAGATTCGAGAGCACGCTCGAGAACGGCATCAAGGAGTTCAAGAAGATCCTGGATGACAAGAAGCAGTCCGGTGCAGGCGAGATCGACGGCGATTCGGCATTCTATCTTTACGATACTTTCGGCTTCCCGATAGAGCTTACCGTCGAGATGGCAGAAGAAGAAGGCCTCAAGGTAGACGAGGAAGGCTTCAAGGCTGCAATGGAGAAGCAGAAGGAGACCGCGAGGGCTGCAACAAAGGCAAAGGGCGATCTTGCTCTCGGCGTAAACGAGATTCCAGAGGAGGTCGCGAAAGACACCACAGGCACCGAGTACGACGGCTACGATAACCTTAAGTGCGACGCGAAAGTCATCTACATCCTCAAGGCAGGAGAAGACGGCAGCCTTCAGGTCGCAGACAGCGCTTCGGAAGGCGACGACATCATCGCAGTATGCAACAAGACTGTTCTCTATGCTACGATGGGCGGTCAGATCCACGACGAAGGTAAGATCTTCACATCCGGCTTTGAAGCGGATGTCATCTCGGTAGACAAGGATGCTGCAGGCAAGTACCTCCACACGCTCAAGGTCGTAAAGGGTACAGTCAAAACAGGCGAGACTGTAAGCATCGAAGTAGATAAGAAGACAAGACTTGCGATCGCAAGGAACCACACTGCAACGCACATCCTTCTGGCATCGCTTCAGAAGGTGCTCGGAGACTATGTCGAGCAGGCAGGTTCTTACGTCGGTTCAGACCGTCTGAGATTCGACTTCAACCATCCCCAGGCAATGACAGCCGAAGAGATCGCGAAGGTCGAGGAGATGGTAAATGACGTAGTCCTTCAGGCGCTCCCCGTAGAGACCAAGGTCCTCGCCATCGAAGAAGCAAAGAAGCTCGGCGCTACTGCCATATTCGGCGAGAAGTACGGCGAGGTCGTAAGAGTCGTATCGGTAGGCGACTTCAGCGATCCGTTCGATCTCGAGTTCTGCGGCGGTACGCACCTTACGAACAGTGCGCAGATCGGCCAGTTCAGGATCGTATCCGAGGCAGGCATCGCAGCCGGCATCAGAAGGATCGAGGCCGTAACAGGTGCGAGATGTTATGAGATGAACAAAGCGGACAGAGCGCTCCTCGACGAAGCTGCTTCCGCACTTAAGACACCCAAGGATAAGATCTGCGAGAGGATCGATGCGCTCCACGCTGAAGTCAAGACTCTCGAGAAGGAGATCGCAGACATCAACAAGGCAAAGGCAGGTTCTTTTGCCGACGATGCCGTAAAGACCGCGAAGAATCTGGGCGGCGTTAAGGCTGTCATCGCTTCCTGCGATGCCGCTGATGCCGCAGCTCTCAGAGATACGGCCGACAAGATCCGCGACAAGCTCGAATGCGGTGTTGTCTTCCTCGCTGCAAAGGGTGAGGACAAGCTCCTGTTCACGGCAATGGCTACAAAGTCTGCCGTAGATAAGGGTGCTCACTGCGGCAACATCATCAAGGAAGCTGCAAAGGTTGCCGGCGGCGGTGGCGGCGGACGTCCCGACATGGCTCAGGCCGGCGGTAAGGACGTAAGCAAGTTAGATGACGCTCTTGCAAAGGCAGAGGAAGTGCTTTCCTCTCAGGTCAAAGCATAATCAACGCATAAAGGAGATACGGGCATGTGCTTATTCTGTGACATAGTAGAGGGCAAGATCCCTTCAACGAAAGTATACGAGAACGACTACGTTCTCTGCTTCAACGACATCAATCCGGTAGCACCAGTTCATGTGCTCGTCGTTCCCAAGAAGCACTTCGCGAACATGAACGAACTGGCAGCTGATCCCGAGGGCGCGCTCTATTCCGCAGAGATCACCAAGGCAGTAGCCGAAGTGGCAAAGATCAAGGGCATAGAAGGCGCTTACAGGACCATCAATAACTGCGGTGAAGGTGCAGGCCAGACAGTCATGCACGTTCACTTCCATGTCATCGGCGGCGTAGAGCTTACGGAGAAGCTCATCTAATCTCATGACAAGGATGAGGGCGAAGCGCAATATCCCTGCGCGTATGGAGAGATGCAAGGAGCGTTGGTTCGACGAACCGATGCTCAACAAGGGTCACTGGAGACAGGCCTGCGGCTTTGCAGAAGATGTTCCCGTGTGGCTCGAGATAGGATGCGGCAAGGGTAAGTTCTGCACGGAGATGGCAGCGGCTCACCCCGAGGTGCTGTACATCGCCATGGAGCGCGATGCGTCCGTTACTCTCGCGGCAGTGGAGAAGGCGCACGAGATGGAGCTCCCCAACCTGTTCTTCATCAGAGGAGACGCGGGGCTGATAGAGAATTATTTCGATGAGGATGAGATAGACAGGATATACCTGAATTTCTCGGATCCCTGGACGAGGCAGAACAAGCCCAAGAGAAGGCTTACTTACAGGGCGTTCCTCGATAAGTACAAGGTCATGATGAAGAAGGGTTCTTCCGTCTGCTTCAAGACGGATAACGACGAGCTCTTCGACTTCTCCCTTGGTGAGTTCGAAGAGTGCGGCTTTGCCCTGACAGAGGTCACGAGAGACCTCCATAACAGCGAGTACGAGAAGGACAACATAAGGACCGAGTTCGAGCAGAAGTTCGCAGATCAGGGTATCCCCATCAAGAGAGTCGTAGCGGTAATGCAATGACAAAAGTCATCGTCGGAATGTCCGGAGGAGTAGACAGCGCCGTGGCGGCGTATCTGCTCAAGCAGCAGGGATATGAAGTCCTGGGCGTGACGCTCCGCGTATGGGGCAGCGATGACGAAGACAGCAGATGCTGCGAGATAGATGAAGCCAGGCGCACCTGCGGGATACTGGACATAAGATACCACCCCCACAACTGTACGATGCTCTTTGACGAGAACGTTGTAAGACCTTTTGTAGACGACTATCTTCAGGGCCTTACGCCCAACCCGTGCATCGAGTGCAACAGGTACGTCAAGTGGGCCAAGCTGATGGAGCTGGCGGATGTTTTCGGTGCGGATTATGTCGCGACCGGACACTATGCTTTTGTCGATCATCTGGAGAACGGAAGATATACCGTCCGCATGGCAGATCACACTGCCAAGGACCAGACATACATGCTCTACAAGCTGACGCAGGAGCAGCTCGCCAGAACGCTGATGCCCCTCGGAGGATACACCAAGGACGAGGTCAGGCAGATCGCGAGAGACGCGGGCCTTCCCTGTGCGGACAAAGAGGACTCGCAGGAGATATGCTTTGTCGCGGAAGGCAGGTACACGGACTTCATCGGTTCTTACAGTGATAAGCCGCTCCCGGGAGAAGGCAACTTTGTCGACGAGGAAGGTAATGTCCTCGGCAGACATAAGGGCATCTATCAGTACACGGTAGGGCAGCGCAAGGGCCTCGGCATCGCGCTCGGCTATCCCGCGTTCGTCAAGAGGATCTGCCCGGAAGACAACACGGTCGTGCTCGGAACGGAAGACTCACTCCTGTGCGATACCTTCTTCTGCAGGGACATGAACTACCAGAGCATCGAGCCGCTCGGGTCCGGCGAGAAGACAAGGTGCCTTGCGAAAGCGCGCTACCACCAGCCTGCAAGGCCTGCAACGCTCGAGGCAATGCCAGACGGAACGGTGAAGGTAATGCTCGATCAGGCGGTCAGGGGAGTGTCTCCGGGACAGTCTGCGGTGTTCTACGATGAGGCCTTCCGCGTCATCGGAGGCGGCAAAATCAGGTAGCATTCTTCAAAACAAAAATCGTTTGAAGGAAAATCGTGGCAATTCGCTCATATTCGCCTTTATTTAAATATTTATTGATTAAATTCGTATGGAAATGCCCCTGTAAATGGAGTAAAATTTGCACGTGCTTGAAGGCACATACAGTAAATCAAACCCGGTTCACGGGAATTTAGGAGGAAAATAATATGGCAGTTAAAGTTGCGATTAACGGTTTCGGTCGTATCGGTCGTCTTGCTTTCAGACAGATGTTCGGTGCTGAGGGTTATGAGGTTGTTGCTATCAACGATCTTACAAAGCCTTCCATGCTCGCTCACCTTCTCAAGTATGACACAGCACAGGGTGGTTACGCTGGCGTAATCGGCGAGAACAAGCACACAGTTTCCGCTGACGACGAGGCTAACACAATCACAGTAGACGGTAAGACACTTAAGATCTACAAGGAATCTGACGCTAACAATTGCCCTTGGGGTGAGCTCGGTGTAGACGTTGTTCTCGAGTGCACAGGTTTCTATACATCCAAGGAGAAGAGCCAGGCTCACATCAATGCCGGCGCTAAGAAGGTAGTTATCTCTGCTCCTGCAGGCAACGATCTTCCTACAATCGTTTACAACGTTAACCACGAGACACTCACAGCTGATGACAAGATCATCTCTGCTGCTTCCTGCACAACAAACTGCCTTGCACCTATGACAAAGGCTCTCAATGATTACGCTGCAATCCAGAGCGGTATCATGACAACAGTTCACGCTTACACAGGCGACCAGATGATCCTCGACGGTCCTCAGAGAAAGGGTGACCTCCAGAGAGCAAGAGCTGGTGCTGCTAACATCGTACCTAACTCGAGCTCAACGGCAAGCTCATCGGCGCTGCTCAGCGTGTACCTACACCTACAGGTTCCACAACAATCCTTCACGCTGTTGTTAAGGGTGAAGCTACAGTTGAGGGCATCAACGCTGCAATGAAGGCTGCTGCTAACGAGTCTTTCGGTTACACAGAGGAGAAGCTCGTTTCTTCCGACATCATCGGTATGAGATATGGTTCACTCTTCGATGCAAACCAGACAATGGTTTCCAAGATGGACGACGGCAACTCACTCGTTCAGGTTGTATCCTGGTATGACAACGAGAACTCTTACACATCTCAGATGGTAAGAACAATCAAGTACTTCGCAGAGCTTGGTTAATTCTTAAGCGAGAGTTTAAAGCAACTAACAGACCCCGGATCTTATGGTCCGGGGTCTTTGTTTGTCTGCATTTATGAATTACTTCTGAGAGTGAGTGACCGTGCGAGCGATTTGCGCACAAGCGAAGCGCGGAGGACCTAAGCGAGTGCGGGCACTCACTCGATGTTGATGGTAACGACTGACGCTTCAGGCAGGGACAGCAGCCTTATCGGGAGCGCACCGCAGCCTATGCCGCGCGAGATGAACGTGGGCACTCCCTCTATCACATGCACGCCTTCTATGACGCCTCTCTTGGGCAGCTCGTCGTGCCTTAGGAGCACGAACTCAAGGTGGAAAGGCATCTTGACCTGACCGCCGTGCAGATGCCCGCACAGAGCATAATCGGGCTTCTTCCCGAAATGCAGTAAAGCATCAGGGTCGTGCACGAGACAAACAACTGGAAGTCCTTCAGGCACCTCGGGCATCTGATGCCAAACGCGGTGCTTCCTTCCGGAATCGGTCACTCCTGCGAGCACATACTTCCTGCCGTTTGCGGCTTCCATCTCGAGATACGTGCCGCCGATATCGGTGAACCCGCACTCGTTGATCTGAACGCGCGGCAGGAGCGTATCGTGATTGCCGAGCACTCCGTAGAAGGGAATGCCGATCTCCTTGCAGTGCTGCGTTATCTTCTTGAGATATCTGGCGCCGGCACTTCCGAACATCTTCCTCGTCGCTATATCGCCGCCGAAAACGACCGCATCGAGCCTGCCTTCCTCGTTGGCCTTATCTATCTGCGCGCAGAGCCTGGCAGGCGATATGAAGCAGAATTCGCCGTGAAGATCGGAGAAGAAGAACAGCCTGAGTCCGCCGCCTTCTCCGGCAGCATCCTTATCAGGCAGGGATATATCAGTCATATCCAGTATGTGAGGTTCGGTCAGGGCCCATATTCCGATGAGGACTATGACCGAAGCAACTATAATAAGAATAATATATAAGGGTTCCATAATACCTCTATAATAATATAAGTTCGTAATTTTGCTACGCCTAATAGAATATGGCATTTGCTGGCGATTAATAGACCATTGTGAACCCAAAGTAGAACCTAGAGTTTAGGTCTAGTGTAGATAGAGTATTTCCCACGCATGTACAATGCTTTGATTTTTCACTGGTTTTTGTACCTTATCCCTGCTTGTAGTAAATCATAATGCTATACTGCGCACGAGGTATTATTATCAAGACAGACAATAGTACTTGATGAGGAAGGAACAATTAAATGAAGTTGTTTTCAATCGAGCCCAGAGGAAATAAACCGATAATAGCGATCTGTTATGATTTTGATAAAACGCTTTCTCCTACAGATATGCAGGCGCAGGGTTACATTCAATCCGTAAATTATGATGTTGAATCGTTCTGGCGAGAATCTAATGATCTTGCCAATAATAGCGGCATGGATCAAAACCTTGCTTGGATGTACAAGATGGTGCAGGAAGCTGCAGGTAATATTATCCCCAAAAGAGAAACGCTTGAAAAATATGGTGCTGGAGTAAAACTATTTCCCGGTGTTGACACTTGGTTTGAAAGAGTCAATGAATATGCTAAGAATAAAGGCATCATTGTTGAACATTATATTATTTCATCCGGACTAAAAGAGATGATAGATGGCACTTCGATTGCAAAGAAAGGTGTTTTCAAGAAGGTTTATGCAAGTGAATTCTTTTACGATGACAGAGGTGTAGCTATCTGGCCTGCGCAGACAATTAATTTCACGGGTAAAACTCAATACCTTTTCAGAATCTCTAAAGGTGTTTTAAACGTCAATGATCCTGCGGTCAACAACCATTTTGATCCAGAAGAAATTAGGATACCATTCAGAAACATTATTTATATTGGTGACAGTGATACAGATATTCCATGCATGAAACTTGTAACATCTAATGGCGGGCACGCAATTGGTGTATATGACTGTGATAGTAAGGACAAGACAAAGGTACAGAAAATGATCCACGATAATCGGATCAGCTATTATGCCGAAGCTGATTATCGCAAAGGAAAGGCACTTGAGCGTATCGTAAAGGCTATTATTGATCAAACATCTTCAAACGAGGCAATTGATAAGATTAAAGCAAAATGTATTAAAGAAACCACAGATGCATACGACGGCAAGACTCTCGAAGAGCAGAAGAGAAAAGATCTTTTGATTGAACTAGATAACAGCAGTAGCTTTACAAATACACATACAGTAGTTAAAAAGCTCAAGCAGATCGCTTGGAACTCTAATGAACGCAAAGAACTATATCATATTGCGTTGGTCAATACTCAAATCAAGTGGATACTTAAAGATCCGGACATAGCAGATTTCTATATGAAGAATATAGAAAAAGAGAAAAATCTTAGTAGAGATGCTGAAGAAGTGAAGCGGTTGATAGATGGACAGAGATCATAGAATGGTGCATATAGCGCATTTGTATGTAGAAATAAGGCGGATAATATGACAGTTTATTGTTCAAAAGATTATGACAATATTTATACTGGTGGGCAGGTTCAGTTTGATATGGAGAACTACAGAGCTGCTTATGATCATTTTATGGCGTGTCTTGAATACAAGAAACGATATGAAATCTGGGATGAGGATGGTATAAACCATCTTCAGTATTTGATTGAACAATGTGAAGCACATTTTTGAAATAAGAGGATAAATTGTGTACAAGATGCAAGAAGATGATTCGATTTGGCTCATGAATACACACTGGTATTCTGATAGTATGTCTAAGCAATACGAGTTTACAATAGATATGATACGTTCTTTTTTGCCTTTTCCGTGAATTAAAAGCCTGCTGTTGACAAAATCTATGTCTTCGATGTGTATAGAACATAGTTCTGAGATGCGGATTCCTGTGGCAAATAGCAATTCGATAATCGCTATTGCCTGCAATGAAGAACGGCGCGAATACTCTGTTTTTGACGAATGATAATACTTATAGAGTGAAGATAGCAGTTTTTCTATTGTTGAAAGGGGTATGGTTTTGGGTAATTGGATAGGTTCTCTAAACCTCGTGTGAATCTTAGTAAAAGGATTATTAGTAATGATATCTATTTCGTCTAAATATGTCATAAAAGCCTTAAGAGATGCTTTTTTGCGCTTTACAGTTTTAGGCTTATACATATGATGCAAGTTGGCGATATGCTTTTTTAGAGTATCCGGAGTAATATCCTCAATGTTGTCTGTTATTAGATCAGCATAGAACTGTTTTAGGTCAATCTTATATGCTTTGATGGTCTTTGGATCTAGGCGCTTATTAGATTGACAGAATACGAGGTAATTAGTGATGTGTTTTGAAATTGAACTGTTCATTGTTATGATCTCCTAATGTGTGATGGGAAGTATGATAATGCATTTGAATCTATTTTGGTCACTTCCACTATGGTTAAGAATAGGTAAAACCTGATGTTTTGATTGACGATTATCACATGAAATATCACTCAACTTTTTACCTTGTCCCTATACAAGTTAAGAATCGTTGACCCTCTTACAAACACAAAACTATTATCAATCATATTGAGCTTACATGACTAACGCATGCAGGTTAAACGAAAGATTGAGAAGGTGTTTGTATGAGGATTAAAAAGCTGCTAGGTGTCGGAATATCATTGTCAATTGTTTTCTCTATTATGCCGCTTCAAGTGCTGGCAGATGAGATTTCCGATCAGATACGATGCAGAAGCATCGAGAGTGCTGATTATTCAGTTCAAGAGAACATAATTGCCTCATGGGATGGTCATGCTAATATCGAAATCGTATTCACTAACAATGGTAGTGAGACTATTGACGATTGGTATTACACTTTTGATTTTGATTATGAGATCGAGAATCCCTATAACTGCTATATAGTTGAACATGAAGGTAACTTGTATACAGTCGGCAACAATGACTGGAATCAGGATATAAAACCGGGAGAGTCAGTAACGATCGGCTTTACCGCAGCAAGTACTGACTGCAGTCAGATAGAAGCAATGCCGTCCTTCTATCTGTTAAACACCAAGACAGATGAATCCCCCGCAGAGTCAATATCACTTGAATATACCGAATACTCTGATTGGACCGATGGATTCAGTGGTGAGGTTCTTCTGAAGAACAATAGCGATAGTGCGTTAAGAGATTGGAGCATTACATTCTCAGCTAACAGACCTATCACTGAGTCTTTTGGTTCTGTTCTTACAATCAATGATGATGGTACATACACTATCTCGAATGATGGTAACATGCAGAATGTTGCTGCATATAGTTCATGCCAGATCGGTTTTAATGGTGGAGCTCATGACTCATCTGTTCCGTTTGAGATTTCAGATCTTTGACGGCGAAGAAGATTATGACCAGGATGGATTAACTGACGCAGAAGAGTCTATCTATGGTACAAATCCTATGTTAGGAGATTCCGACCTTGACGGATTAACGGATTACGAAGAGATTTATACATATTTTACTTCGCCTAATAAATATGATACCGACGGGGACAGTATTAGTGATTTTAAAGAAATCCAAATTGGTTCCGATCCGCTTGTGTTTGACAGTAATGTCAAGCGCACCCAGACATTAACGGTAAACATTGACAACGAAGAGCATCCATCCGAAGTCGAATCCGTCAGTGTCAAATGTTATATGGACGGGTGCATTCTCGATAACACAACTATCACAGACATATACGGTATTGACGAGCAGTCTTCGTCCATCAATGCTCTGATTGGCGTACCGGTGGAAATAGAGTCTAATGCTGCTTTCAGTTCTGCCACCATAACCTTCAAGTATTCGGATGATGTTGATGAATCAAATCTT
>CACZMA010000006.1 GCA_902782125.1 Oscillospiraceae bacterium
CCTGAAAGTATATTGTAAAGTTCAGGCAATGGCAACGGGAGAAGACACATCGACCTATACGAACAGTGATTGGTCTCAGTCTTCAGGTACTGTTAATTATAAGTTCCAGATAGGTAAAAATGTAGAATCCATTACCATATCGCCCAATAATCCATATGTGCCTATTGGTTATTCGTATTCGCTCGGTAAAACTATTGAACCTATAGACGCGTATTACAACTCGATCAATTGGTCCAGCAACAACCAATCTATTGTTACTGTTGATTCTTTGGGAACACTTACAGGCGTTTCTGAAGGAACCGCTAAAGTTACGGCAAAAGTAGATGCTGCTTCAGATACAGCAACAGTTACAGTTTATAAGTTGGAGACCAATGTAAATGAAGAATCCGAAGACGATGTTCTTAATTATACGAATTCAATAATTAACAACATCGTTGAAGGTGATGCAACCTGTACTGACATAACAAATGTTACAAATGCTGCAGCGCTTATCGAAGCTGGTATGGATAACGAAGACGAGTTCCATATTGATATCGAGCAGGAAGCATGTGGACAGGATTATTCTTCGGCGGGATGGAACAACATAGAGTCGTTGTACAGTGGAAATCCTGATTTTGATCCTGAATATGGCGGTGCCGTTGATGTATCGCTTGAGCTGTACAGTGAAAACAATGCCGGTAAAGAGACATCTATCGGTAATATTACGGAATTCGATAATGAGATCCAGTTTGATATTGACATTCCTGCCGGTTTGCCGGCTGTTGAGCCCGGTTACACCAGAGAATACTCTGTTGTAAGGGTCCATGACGGACAGTACACGGTTTTGGACTGTACATTAAATGAGGATTATACGCTCACAGTTGAATCAGACAAGTTCTCTGACTATGTAATTGTCTATAATGACACCCTGACAGGCACATATCCGATCGATTCAGCTGAGATGCTACCAAGCGGCGTGGCACATGTCCAGGATATTGGTGATGTTGCATATTCTGTCGATATGGAGTCTGGAGTCCTTACGATCGGTACCAGAGGCATGGGTAAGCGCCTTGAGGAGATAACGATCAATTTCGTGAACACGACGCCATATGAGGGTTCGCTTGAGTACAGGGTCCATGTTCAGGATATCGGATGGATGGATTGGGTACCTGCAGGCACCAAATGCGGAACTGAGGGCATGTCCAAGAGGATCGAGGCAATCGAGATCCGTCTGACAGGTGATCTGGCTAACTATTACTCTGTTGAGTATTGTGTGCACATCCAGGATTACGGCGACATGCAGGGTTGGGTCAAGGATGGTGCGCTAGCCGGAACAACAGGTGAATCAAAGAGGATCGAAGAACTTAAGATTCAGATTGTTCCAATCGGTTCAGCCAGCACAATGTCTGTTAAGTACAGAGTCCATGTACAGGATTACGGCTGGGAAGGTGCATATGCGGCTAACGGGCAGATGAGCGGTACTTCCGGGCAATCCAAGAGGCTTGAAGGCATAGAAATCTTCCTTGAAGGATGCCAGTACTCAGGCGGAGTTAAGTATAAGACTCATGTTCAGGATATTGGATGGGAAGGCTCATGGTCGCAGGACGGTGAAATGAGCGGTACCCAGGGACAGTCTAAGAGACTCGAGGGTATAGCTATTGAACTCTATGGCGAGGTGGCTGAATACTACGATATCTACTACAGAGTTCATACACAGGATATCGGCTGGCTTGGATGGGCTTGCAATGGAGCGTATGCGGGCACAGCGGCAAGGTCGGCAAGACTTGAAGGTATTCAGATAGTTCTCGTACCGAAGGGCGGTGCTGCGCCTGATGCTAGCTTCGGCGGCATTACATCTGTTACTGAAGTAGCTTTTGTTGAAGGGTTCTGATATTTGCAGAAGTTGAGTAAAGAAAGACAGCCGGTTTGCTTTTGCGAGCCGGCTGTCTGCATGGGGCAGATGAGATTAAGGTGTTAGAGCGGATATATAAGAAGTTCAAGCACTTTGAGTCAGCAGGCATTTCTGAGTATTCGCACAAAGACACGGGTTATTTTGAGACGAAGAAGGGTATGTCCTAATTCTCAGGAGATAGTCTGAGGGTAAGTAATTACTGAAGAACCTTTATGTTTCAGGAAAAGCATATGGGATATATTGCGGTAGCCGACCGCTGCCAGGATTACATATACAGGAGCGTAACAGAACAGATATCGTGCTCGGGCTTCAAAAAGTAATTCAAAGAGCGTAAGGCCAATAATGGAAAGGACCATTATCAAGAGGACATCAATATCGAGCGAAGCATCTGATGCCGGTCTCTTTTTGTCGGAGAATCCAGAGCAGGCCACAAAGACTACCAGGAACATGACAGTCAGCCATATCATCTGGAAGGTGTTTGTAAATATCTTGTATTTGAGTCCGTCACCGCTGATGGTAAATCTTATGATCTTTCCAATCCCGGATTCTGTCCGGACACCCCATTCCTCGAAGAATTCACCTTCTACTCCCCAGGCAAAAGTACCGTCTCCGTAGTTCTCTACATGCTTGTCAGCCAGATGGCTTAATAAGCCAGCGGTATCGTACGCTTCAAGACGCTGCATGGCCCTGTCCATCTCTGCTTCATCCCGTTCCTCTCTGGTATCGAATGAACGGGCATATTGATAATCCGGGTCAGAATAGATTCCGTCAGTAGAATCATTCAATCCTATCATAATGTAGTGTTTTACGCTGACGCTCTTCTCAGGATCGATCTCTATATTAAGCGATGGAGTGATGAGCAGTCTGTATATAGTCAAGAATAGAGAGATACCTATCACGACTGACACTATATTACCTATAGTGCTTTTGAGTTTTCGGATGCCTGTTTTAGTTCTGAACAGACCTGCTATATCGATAAGAATGACTGCTATAAAGGCAATAAGAAGTTGGGGCTTTATATAAAAAGCTGCCACCGATATCATACCGATGAGGACTCTTAAAAAGTAATTACAGATAGGCATCCGGCATTTACCTGAGATCTGATATAGCCGTACGACCACGAGAGGTAATACTATTCCTGTTGCGTCAGAATAAGCTACCAAGAACCAAGGAGACAGACCTATGAGAATGAATGCCGTCAGATACGCGAACCATGCAGTCTTGAGACTTCCGGTCATATCTTTGGTTATCAGAAATACCATTAACACGCCGACGGTACAGATCACGCTTTGGAAAGCTAGAAGAGCTAACCCTATATTGCCTACACCCAAAAGAACAGCGATCTTACCTATTATGGTATATATCCACACGATCAACAGATTGTTTGGAAACATGGAATAATAATCGGGATCAGCAACATCTGTTCCTCTAACTAGGCTTTCTGTAGTTTTAAGGATAGTTCCGGCATCCCAACCGGGAGTAAAATAACCGAAATAACATATACAAAGCCTGACAGCAAGCAGGAGAAACAACGAGATAGAGAGAAGAAGAACTGTATTTTTGCGTAGCAATGATTCGATCTTGTTGCCGAATTTGAGATTAATAAACAGAGTCAGGGCGAGAATGATCAGACCAAATACCAATAGCAAAGCGTTAGATATGCTGAACACATTAGCCTTGTACACATTCATATTCCCGCGGAATATGACTAAGATAACCAAGGTGAGGATGAATCCCACGCTGCAGGAGATGAGTATCAATTTCTTTATTGCATTATACATATGAAGGATTCTACCACACGTCCGGGGATACTTAAGTGGTTTTTGTTTGTTATTTAATATATAATTATTGGGATATTTGAACGGAGGCTTCCTACATGAAAGGAATAGTTCTGGCCGGCGGATCCGGCACGAGGCTTTATCCTCTTACAATGGTAACTTCAAAACAGCTTCTGCCTGTCTATGACAAGCCGATGATCTACTATCCTTTGTCGGTCCTTATGTCTGCAGGGATCAGGGATATCCTCATTATCTCTACTCCTGCAGATACACCGAGGTTTGAGGAACTCCTTAAGGACGGATCGCAGTTCGGAATCAATCTCTCATATAAGGTCCAGCCTTCGCCTGACGGACTTGCCCAGGCATTTATTCTCGGAGAGGAATTCATAGGTGACGACAACGCTGCCATGATACTTGGCGACAACATCTTCTCCGGCCACGGACTGCGTGACAGACTGAGGAATGCCGTTGAGAATGCAGAGTCCGGCAAGGGCGCTACCGTTTTCGGTTACTACGTTGAAGACCCTGAGAGGTTCGGTATCGTAGAGTTCGATAAGAACGGCACTGCCATCTCTATCGAAGAGAAGCCGGCGCAGCCAAAGAGCAATTACTGCGTAACGGGACTGTATTTCTACGACAACAAGGTCGTCGAGTATGCCAAGAACCTCAAGCCTTCCGCAAGAGGTGAACTTGAGATCACTGATCTTAACAGGATCTATCTTGAGCAGGGCAGACTTAATGTCGAGATCATGGGTCAGGGATTTACATGGCTTGATACGGGAACGCACGAGAGCCTCTTTGATGCAGGCAACTTCGTAAAGACATTAGAGCAGCATCAGCATCGTAAGATCGGATGCCTTGAAGATATCGCGTATAACAATGGCTGGATCGACAGAACCGGAGTAGAAGCTGCCATCAAGAAGATGGGCAAGAGTCAGTACGGCCAGTATCTCCAGGCTGTTCTTGACGGAAAGTATATCAACAAGATCAAATAATCTGAAAGAAGGATAAAGACTAATGAATGTAATCGTTACGGGCGGAGCGGGTTTTATCGGAGGTAATTTTGTTTACCATATGCTTGGTAAGTATCCTGACTACAAGATCATCTGCATCGACTGCCTTACATATGCGGGCAACATGTCAACTTTGGCAGATGCCATGAAGAACCCAAACTTCAAGTTCTATAAGACGGACATCACAGACAGAGAAGCCATCTATAAGATCTTCGAAGACGAGAAGCCGGATGTTGTGGTCAACTTCGCAGCTGAGTCTCACGTTGACCGTTCCATCGAGAATCCTGAGATCTTCCTTAAGACAAACATCCTCGGAACACAGGTTATGATGGATGCCTGCCGTAAGTACGGCAACATCAGATATCACCAGGTATCTACTGATGAGGTTTACGGAGATCTTCCTCTTGATCGCCCTGATCTGTTCTTTACTGAGGAGACTCCAATCCACACATCTTCACCTTATTCGTCATCCAAGGCAGGAGCAGACCTTCTGGTCCTCGCTTATTACAGAACATACGGACTTCCCGTAACTATCTCCCGTTGTTCCAATAACTACGGCCCTTATCACTTCCCTGAGAAGCTGATTCCGCTCATGATCGCCAATGCGCTGAACGATAAGCCGCTCCCGGTATACGGTGAAGGAGTTAATGTTCGTGACTGGCTCTATGTTGAAGATCACTGCAAGGCGATCGATCTCATCATCCACAAGGGTAAGATTGGTGAAGTCTACAACGTCGGCGGTCATAATGAGATGAGGAACATCGATATCGTTAAGCTCATCTGCCAGAAGCTCGGCAAGCCCGAGTCGCTCATTACTTATGTAACTGACCGTAAGGGTCACGACATGAGATATGCCATCGATCCTACCAAGATCCATAACGAGCTCGGATGGCTCCCTGAAACAAAGTTTGCCGATGGTATCGATAAGACCATCGAATGGTATCTGACACATAAGGAGTGGTGGGAAGACATCATCTCCGGTGAATACCAGAACTACTACGAGAAGATGTACGGAGACAGGTAAGTGAAGTTTTTTGTAACCGGAGTTGGTGGCCAGCTCGGCCACGACATAATGAATGAACTCGCATCAAGAGGATTGGAAGGCGTAGGCTCTGATATCGCTCCTGTTTATAGCGGTATTGCTGACGGATCTTCCGTGACATCCATGCCCTATGTTCAGATGGATATTACTGATGGTGAGGCCGTAGCGTCTGTCCTTGCTGAGGTTAAGCCCGATGTAGTGGTCCACTGCGCTGCCTGGACGGCTGTTGACGCGGCTGAAGATGAGGAGAACAGGGAGAAGGTATTCGCGATCAACGCCAAAGGTACGGAGAACATTGCAAGGGGCTGCAAAGAGCTCGATTGTAAGATGATATACATCAGCACTGATTATGTCTTTGATGGTCAGGGTGAGCGCCCCTGGGAGCCCGATGACAAGAACTATGCACCTTTGAATGTGTATGGTGAGAGCAAGCTCCGTGGTGAACAGGCCGTATCTTCGATCCTTGAGAAGTACTTTATCGTCAGGATCGCGTGGGTATTTGGCCTTAACGGTAAGAACTTCATCAAGACCATGATCAATGTCGGTAAGACTCACGATGAAGTCAGGGTCGTTAACGATCAGATCGGTACGCCCACTTATACATACGATCTGTCACGCCTGCTCGTTGATATGGCTGAGACGGATAAGTACGGTTATTACCACGCTACGAATGAAGGAGGTTATATCTCCTGGTATGACTTCTGCGTGGAGTTCTATAAGCAGTACGGACTTGAGACAAAGGTTACCCCGGTTACGACTGCAGAATATGGTTTGTCGAAGGCGGCAAGACCGTTCAATTCTAGACTTGATAAGAGTAAATTAGTCGAGGCGGGTTTTACACCTCTTCCGACCTGGCAGGATGCTGTCAGCAGATATCTTAAGGAGGCACAGATCTGATGGGACAGATTACTGTAGAGAAGAATGTAGGCGGTATAGAAGGCCTTTGCGTTATTACACCTGCCGTTCACGGAGATGCCCGCGGTTACTTCATGGAGACATACAGCCAGAGGGATATGGCTGAGAATGGTCTGGATATCACTTTCGTGCAGGATAACCAGTCGTCGTCCAGCAAGGGTGTGTTGCGCGGATTGCATTTCCAGATAAATTACCCGCAGACGAAGCTAGTACGCGTGATCAAGGGTTCCGTGTTTGATGTAGCGGTGGATCTGCGTCCCGGTTCAGCTACTTATGGCAAGCATTATGGGGTAGAGCTGACCGAGGAGAATAAGAAGCAGTTCCTAATCCCTCAGGGATTTGCGCACGGCTTCCTCGTACTGTCTGATATGGCTGAGTTCTGCTATAAGGTCGATGACTTCTACCATCCGAATGACGAGGGCGGACTTGCCTGGAACGATCCTGATATCGGCATCAAGTGGCCGGATGTTTTCGGAGAATACAGCGGAAGTGCGTCGCCTGAAGGATATAAGATGAGTGACGGCACGCTGCTTAATATGAGTGCTAAGGATGTTGTTCAGCCGAGATTATCATCATTGACCACAAGTGATTGAAGATGAACTCTATTGAGAATAAAGCAGTCGACTATTTGAGCAAACGCGCTGTCGTAGTTTACTTTTGGGCTGTTACGGCGCTTAGCGTTATTGTCAGGTTTTTTTGCAGGGGCTTTGTATCCGGGGATGCAATTCTTTATCTTCTGCCGTGGTACGATGAGATCAAAGCATTAGGGAGCGGATGTCTCTCGCAACAGGTCGGGGATTATAACATCCTGTATCAAACGATAATTTACTTATTTACTCTTCTCCCGGTCAAGCCACTGTATGCTTACAAGTGTTTGTCTATCATTTTTGATTATGCACTGGCTATCATAGTTGCTCTTATTGCTGATGAAGGTACTGCTTCCGGATTGACCAACAGATTGAACTCGGTGAAGTTTGTCGGTTTTTATTCTGCAGTTATTCTTAGTCCGTTGGTTTTTCTTAATTCGGCATGCTGGGCACAATGTGATTCAATCTATTCTTTCTTTGTCTTTGCGGCACTGTATGCTTACATGAAAAAGAGAACACATCTAACATTCATCTTATATGGAATTGCGTTCGCTTTTAAGTTCCAATCGATCTTTGCTCTTCCTTTTTTTATTCTATTGTATGTGGCAGAGAGAAAGCATTCGATACTTAAGTTTTTGTATATACCGTTGATGCTCGTAGTATCAGCGTTGCCCGGCATACTCAATGGCAGGAACATATTAGATCCGTTTACGATCTATTTTAATCAGACTGAGACATACAGTGATGTATCGATGAATTATAACAGTTTTTGGAATTGTCTTATCAATGCATGGCCCGGAGCCAATAATGACTACAAGGAGTTTAAGATCATTGCAGTATGCTTTACGGCTTGGATACTTGGAATGATCGTATTGTGGGTTATAAAACACAATATCACTATAGATAATACTAACATTATCTTTTTCTTGCATCTGATCGTCTATACTTGTATCCTGTTCCTGCCTACGATGCATGAAAGATACAGTTATATCTACGAGATAACTGCCATTATTCTTATGTTTAAGGATAAGAAGTTCTTCTTCCCGGGGATCGGTGTCATCCTTTTATCCTGCATGACTTACGGATATTGTATGTTTGAATTGGAATACCCGATACTGAGCATGTCTTTCTTGAATGTGTTTATCTATGCGTGGTATGTGTATGTTTTTGTGAAATCTAAGCAAGAGTGGGGGAGCGCTGCTATCTCCGGTCATTAATCTGATATAATGTTGCCGGATATTGAGACGGAAGCAGGTATCTGAAGGATTAATAATGAGTGAGTATAAAGAAGAACTTGTAAGTATCTGCATAGCGACATACAACGGCGGCAAGTTCATAAGGGAAGCCTTGGAGTCGATCAAATCTCAGAGCTATAAGAATATCGAAGTGGTCGTTACTGATGACTGCTCATCTGATGATACTCTTGATATATGTGGCGAATATGATTTCGTTACGATCTACCGTAATGAGACAAGGCAGGGGCTTGTAGGCAATTGGAATGCAGCAGTTGCGAAGGCTTCCGGTAAATATATCAAGCTAATGGGACAGGACGATGTTCTCGCTCCGGATTCGGTAAGGATTCAGGTAGAAGCATTGAAGAGCAACCCAGGAGCTTCAATATCGATAGGAACCTGTGATGTTATCTCGGAGAATAGCAAACATCTGATGACGCGCAAGCTCTCAAACAAAGACTTCGTAATGGACGGAGTCAAGTTTGCGAGAAAGTCTCTCTGGAACAGGAACATCTATTGTGAACCGGCAAATGCAATGTATACTGCTGAAGCAGCTCAAAAAGCCGGTATCTATGACAAACAGTATATCTACGTTCCGGACTGGGAGTATGCGATAAAGCTGTCTCTTCAAGGAAAGGTCTGCTATAGCGCATCGCCTATCTTCTATTTCAGGATCTCTTCCGGATCAGAGACCAGTACATTGTACCGCAAGAAGAATCATGAGATGCTCGTCGATTCATATAAGATGTTTGACAATTATAAAGATCAGCTCAAGCTCGCGCTCTTTCAGGAAGTGTATTTTAAGTTAATGGCCCGGATGAGGATGTACGCAAGGCTGTTATTCATCAGATTCAAAAAGTGATTTTTCACAGACAACAGTAATTTTTCTTTGATAACATTTCGCAGTATTGGTTTATAATGATTCCTGAGGTGAATCGTTATGAGTATTAAGGGAATTATCAAAGGCATAGCATTTATGGCGGCAGCATCCGTTGTTATCGGATTGCTGCCTTTCTCATATTCAGTCAATGCGGCAGTAGAAGGCATCACGCTGTCAGGCTCCTGCCATTTGCAGGATGTAGGTGACTGCGAAGGAACTTGGGATGCGTCTACAGGAACGCTTACTCTTGGTACAAGAGGTCAGTCCAGAAGACTTGAAGCCGTAACGATCAACATGGAGAACACTACCGGAGTTGACGGTTCTCTCGAATACAGGACTCATATAGAGAATACCGGCTGGCAGGATTATGTATCTGCAGGCACGATGGCAGGAACGGCAGGCCAGGGCCTCAGGATCGAAGGTATCGAGATCAGGCTGACAGGAGATTTGGCTGCGGTCTATTCCGTTGAATATCAGGCACACATTCAGGATTACGGCGATTCACAGGGATTTGTATCTGACGGCCTTATGGCAGGCACCGAAGGTCAGTCAAGAAGAGTCGAAGAATTACAGATAAGGATCGTTCCAAAGAATGCAGGAACCTCCATGAGCGTCAAATACCACACACACATCCAGAATATCGGTTGGGAGACTGACTGGAAAACTGATGGTGCGCCTTCCGGAACTACCGGTCAGTGCAAGAGAGTTGAAGCTATAGAGATATTTCTCACGGGAGGGCAGTACGAAGGTTCCATCCTGTACCATTCACACGTTCAGAATGTCGGATGGGAAGGTGACTGGGCTTCTGATGGTGAGATGAGCGGTTCGCTCGGTAAGAGTCAGAGACTTGAGGCAATCGAGATCAAGCTCGAAGGTGATGTAGCGAACTATTACGATGTTTATTACAGAGTGCATGTCCAGAATATCGGCTGGATGGGCTGGGCAAAGAACGGCGAGATGGCAGGAACATCCAGAGAGTCTCTGAAGGTCGAGTCCATCCAGATCGTTCTGGTGGGCAAAGACAGCGGCGCTCCCGGTGATATTTGCGGTATTACCAGCGTAAGATCGGAAGCCTGTGAGATCAATAACGGCCCCGAAGTGCTCGCAGCACCTCCGGAACCATGGCCGTATCCGGATGTGACTGCTTTCGCTCAGGGCTTCTCAAGTAAGACGAACTACCTCATACTTGTAGATAGGGCTGCATGCATGGTCTATATCTATCAGGGTTCACAGGGTAACTGGAGTCCGGTAAAGTATTTCCCATGCAGTGTCGGTAAGAAGTCTACCCCGACTATAACCGGTTCGTTCCAGATAAGCGGTAAGGGACTGTATTTTGACCCCAGGACTGGCGGAAGATGCTGGTACTACTCCATTTTCAAGGGTAACTATTACTTCCACTCTGTAATCTACGATAAGAATCCGCAGCCGGTTAATGTAACTGACGGTACGATGGGTGAGTGGGTATCACACGGATGTGTAAGGCTCAATCTCGAAGATGCGAAGTATATCTATGATGAGATGCCTTACGGAACGAAGGTATACGTCTATAACTGATGCAGTTAAGGCAACTGACTGATCACTATTGACCCGAGATCGACCTTGTTGCTGTTCTCTATAACATATGTTGATGTTCTGTCGGCTTGGATTACAGTTGATATTTCTTCCTGCATCTCAACGTCATAATAGTTGATCTCGTATTCAGCAGGATAGGATGAGACGAATATGATATTACCGGTGGTCATCCACTGGCTCTCTTCTGCATCAGGATTATCGATCATTGCGTAGAAGCCGGCATCAGCATCCTCAGAGTATCTGAATTCTGCAATAGTGCTGTAATTGGAATATACTTTCGTAAATATCTCATAGGTGTTGACAAGAGTAGTATCCTTACCGAGTTCATAGTCTGCATAGTTATCGTTTGTTCCGATATTGCCATGGATCCCCCAATATTCGGGAACATATATCATATCAGCAGAATAGTCTTCCACATCATCACTGCTGAAGCAAGAGAAGAAAGCTTGTGCCCTGAAAGAGATCTGCTCACCGGTTGCTCCGGGAAGTCCCTTGTAGGAGTGATTAATATCAGAAGTCAAAGCAGCTGCAGTTCCCAGGAACGCGGCAGCGATCGCATATGCCGGTATATACAGCCAACGTCTCTTTGTCGATAAGAGGTTGACCATGAGGGAGCCTGCGCATGTGAGTGAGAGAGCCCATCCGTAGTAGCAGATGGACGAAGGTACGTAGCCGGTGGCGCCCAACTCAAGGACCCAATATTGATAGTTTGATGTCATAGCATGAGGTATGGAGTATGTGCAGGCAACAACGAGACCGATGACACCGAGCAAGAAGAGAGACCTATCGATCTTCCTGCGGTCGGCTTTGTCTTTTTTGCTGTAATCTGCAATAACGCAGAGACAGAGCAATACTGTAGCAAATGCCATAACGGCAGCGAATACTATCGTAAAGAATCCTGTGAAGATAGTTGCCGGAGTGACCCCCGCATTCTGATAATGTGTAAGGGGCAGGAGCGATAAGGTAAATGTCTTCCAGGTTGTCAGGAATGCACCGATATTGCCCATGCTGTATGGTTGGGTGACAGGTATATCACTTACGGGATTGATCTTAAGATATACCATTATTCCGACATAGATGAGTCCGACTATCCCGTGAGGCAGCAGATGAAGGATGAACTTGAGAATACGCTTACTGCCGTATTCCTTCCTGTGCTTATAAGTGTGGATGGCACTGAGAAGAATGTAGATTATGGCAGCCGTGATGAAGGGCTCATATGCCTCCATTGATTCATAGAAGCAGATAAGGCTTATGATGAGCCTAACAGTATTGGCCTTATTGCCGGAACTGAGATTCTTAAGCCAGCCATCGTAGAGATACAGTCCGATTATCATAAGTGCCAGGCCATACGTGAAGTCCAGCGGGTAGCATACCATAAGGCTGTGATTGAAGTCTATCTGGACATATGCCGCATAGAAACATATGAAGTAGAGACCATAGTACGGCCTGGTCTTCCTGGCGATGATCCAAGCTATGAGCCCGACGTCGAACCAGACAGGCACCTGCTGGAGCAGCCAGATTGCAAGGTAATTACCTGTTCCGTTGATCAGCTGTCTTATGGATACAACGAGAGGGAAAACAAAACCGGCCCTGCCTCTTGCAAGACAGAATTCCATAGCATGTTCATAAAAGTATTTGAAGTCATGGAGCCGGGCGTCGGTAAAATCCAGCATGGAATCATGGCATGCCAGGACTGTATCCCTTAAGAAAAAACAGACCATGGATACCATGACGAGCGCCGTCATTGCAAGAAGTACATTACATATCTTTCCGTAGTTCTTCTTTATCAGATCCATCGATCATTCTCCTGCACTTATATTGATCGAAGATGCGAAGACTGTATCTTTATTCTCTATAACAAATGACTTCATTCGACCTCCGCTTAAGTTAACCGTTATGTTCTCACCTGATGTCTCGTCAAAGTAAGATACAGTAACCGGATCAGGCCTGGTCGTGACGATAATTATATCACCGGTTGTCACCCACTTATCTTCTGAGTCGCCCGGATTGTCAAGAATGATATAGTATCCTGCGACAGTATCTCTATCATATCTGAATTCTGAAGAAATAGGGAAGAGTGCCGAGTTGACCTTGTATTCTTCTGCGTTATTGGTCAGCGTGACCGGTCGTCCCAGCTCATAGTTTGCGTAATCATTGTTGTTCTGGAGCACACCGCCCAACCCGCTGTAATCCTGTCCGATATAGATATAGTCTGCATTGAGCTGTTCGATCTCATCGCTGGTAACAAAGGCATAGAAAGCTTGTCCTTTGTTCGATACACAGGCTCCCGTAGATGCCTCGACATTATAATAGAATTCATTAATACCTGCGGTCACAGCAGCGCCTGAGAAGACCGCTACGGCAAACATTGTGAAGGCGGGAATATAGACGAGCGCCTTTTTGGTCGACAGGTAATTTGCCAGCACCGAGATCGTACAGACAATGAACAGGCTCCAGCCGAAGTAACAGATGATCCCCGGAATATAACCTTTGGCCCCTAACCCGTTTACCCAAAACTGATATTTGGAATCCATTCCGAGAGGAACTGAGAAGGTCAGTGCATGAGCAGCGCCTGTCAGGCCGATAGCCGTTAGTGTCAGGTTGATGTTCTTCTGTCTTTCAACAGAATACGAGGGGAAAGTCTTGGCGATGATGATAAGGAAGGTGACAGTCGCAACTGATGCCGAGATTGCGCAAATGATCGTGTAAGGATCTGTGATGTCAAAACTGTTTATCTCGGAGACATGGCTGAGAGGCACAAGTGCCGTTGAAAATGTGAACCAGGTCTTGGGGAAGAACCCGAGCGCACCCAGTTCGCCGGATGAGAGTGTCCCGTCGACGACCGGATGAGTCCTGAGCCAAAACAGTATTCCTGTAAAAAGAGATCCTGTGACGGCGTGTGGTATGAGTTGGAGTAAGAACTTGAGGAGACACTTTTTCGCGTATTTCTTGCGGTTATTGTATACATATACCAGGGATATCCAGGCATAGCAGAAGCATGCCATGAGAAATGCCTCATATACCTGCATTGATTCGTAGTAGCAAAGGCAGCTGATGATGAGCCTTATCCAGTTGGACTTTTTGCCTTCGCTTCTGTGTCCGAGCCAACTGTCATAGAGGCAGAGACCGGATATCATGAGTGCCAGCCCATACATGAAGTCCAAAGGATAACAGGTCATCAGATTGTGGTCGATGTCAATCTGAACGAATGCTGCAAAGAAACCGGCAAAATATATCCCGTAAAGAGATCTGGTCTTCTTGGATATTATGAAAGAGATAAGGAAGACATTGAACCAGACCGGGATCTGTTGAAGAAGCCATACTGCCTGATAATTACCGTATTTGTGTACGAAATACCTGAAAGTAACAACCAACGGAAAAAGGTAACCTGCCCTGCCTCTCTGAAGACAGAACTTGCGCGCATATTTGTAAGCAAATGCAAGATCCCACTGTCTGGCATAAGTGAATTCGATGAGTGAATCATGACACCCCAGGACTGTATTCCGGTTGAACCAACAGATAAGAAGCACCATGATCACGCAGGATACTGTAAACAGAACCCAAACCAGTTTATAGGAAATGCTGCTCTTAAGCAGGCTTTTTGATCGCATTTGAAGATAATCTCCTGATCACGGTGATCATTCCGGTAACGATGTAATACAGGATCATGGCCAGATAGAGCAGTCCGTCCACAAGGATGGCAGTGTTCATATTCCAATAGAACCCGTTATATTCCACATTCGGGAGATATGTGTAGGCAAAAGGCACCATAAGAAGTGCAGTAACGATGAGATAAGGCATATCAGATAACTTGAATTCGTTATCTCCGAATATCATGATGACTATCGGAGCTATCAGATAGCATGAATTATAAAGCGAAGAATTAGGTGTCAGAAAAACCATAAGGGCAGTGACAGCAAGCACTTTTTTCCAAGCTATCTTCTCGAATACGAATATAAAAGCTACCAGTAATGTCAGGACGACCCCGGCTGCGAACCAGGAGATCTTTACGACTGCGTTATCCGGGTCAATGCCATTCATCCTGTATAGATAACATACAAGGCCGGTAATGCCGACGTTGTAATAGGGCCGGTAACCCTTGTCACCTCCTCCGAAGTCCAGAACTGCGTGATAGAAGAATCTGCAGTTATCGTAGAATGATCCTTCGAAGAAGAAGATCGGGACAATAGTTGTAACCAGACCTGTGATAACAGATGCTGCCAGTTTTTTCCACTGGCGTGCAAAGAGGTAGATCATCAGCATATAGACCGGATATATCTTGGTAGCGGCTGCAAGGCCAAGGAATATGGCTCCCCAGATCGAATCAGGGCGTTCTTCTTCAAAGACTGCCCAGAGAACAAGAAAAACAGTCGTGAACAGCAGGTAATTGCCTCGATCTATTGCAAAAAGAACGGGCGTGCTTACAGCGAAAAGCGCATATAGAATGAATCCTGACATGAAGTCGCTCAAGCTCTTTTTGCGCTTTTTTATCAGTAATCCGATAATTATTGCTGCAAGGATACAGATATAAGAGGTGACAACAAAGGCCATTACGGATTCCTTCATTGCAGGATCGTCCGCTCCGAGCATTGCCCCATAAGAGTCAAATCTGCTGTAGTCAGTCACAAATGCAAAAGGGAGCGCCAGGATCAAAATAAGCGGAGGGTAATTGGTTAACCCGGAGATATATGGATTAAAACCGTATATTGCTCTGTTTATCTCATAAAAGTCGAGGAATCTGACACTGGAATCAAAGAGAGGGTTCGCGATAGGCCACGCTTCGCCGAACAGATATATGTGATAGAAGCGGAAAAGAAGGAATACCAGATTGAATAGAAAGAAGACAGCAGCAAATATCTCAAGGCGTGTTCTTGAACACGGGTCTGCAAGCCTGGGCGTTGTCATCCTATATCCTCCGTTTAATAAGGAAATTTTCTTAAAGAAGTATAGCATAAAAGCATTGTGTATTATAATAAATAAATTGGGGCAGAGGCCCCGCTTAATCTGTGATTTGTATTGTATGAAAATATGGGGCGTTAATGTAGACTACGGATTATGGCTAGGAAAGTACATTCAGCGGCGAAGCATATAGATTTTGTATTGTTCGATATACTGGCACTCATTATATCGTTCGTAGCTGCTTATTTTATTAGAATCGACAGAGCTGATGATGCCGAGTATTTTGAGATGTACCGGGACATGGGCATACTTATCCTTGTCATTTATTTGGTCATAGTTGCCTTCAGCAGCACACACAGTAATATCCTGAAACGAACGGCATTAAGAGAAGCCTGGGAGATAGGAATACTGAATGCCGAGATCATCTCCGTAGTGTTCGCCATATTGTTTGCCAGCAAGTCGACAGTCGTCTACTCGCGTATCCTGTTTGCGGTATTCATTGCCTTGGACTGCGGCCTTATGTTTATGTTCAGGACACTGAGGAAACTCTTTATCCTGTCCCAGTACAGGAATGGCGTAGGAACTTCCAAGGTCCTTGTCGTAACTTACGAGAAGACCGCCGATAAGATTATCGAAGCACTCAGGAGCCAGAATACCGGTTACTACGAATTCAAAGGCATCATCATTGAAGGTGAGAGCACCGAGAGTGAGATCTGCAGGATCCCTGTCCTTAAGATGGAAGGTATCCTCGACTATATCAAGGAAAATGCCATCAACGAAGTCTTCATCTTCTTAAGACACGGTGAGTCAGGCAAGCTCATGAGCAAGTTCATGATAATGGGTCTTACCGTTCATGTCGGACTCGACCTCGAACTTCGTAACCTGTCCAATGTCACTATCGATCAACTCGCGAACTATACAATAGTCACCTCGACGATCTCCCGTGCTACCGTCGGAGAGCTCTTCGTTAAGCGTGCATTCGATATCTTCGTGGGCATAATCGGTCTTATCGTTACCGCGATCACATTTATCTTTGTAGCCCCGATCATCAAGATACAGTCGCCCGGACCGGTCTTCTTCGTTCAGAAGAGAGTAGGTAAGAACGGACGCGTCTTCAACATGATCAAGTTCCGTTCGATGCATGTCGATGCCGACTACCATAAAGCGGCACTTGGTCGATGATGACCCCAGATGCTTCCCGTTCGGTAAGTTCATGCGTCTTGCTTCTATCGACGAGCTTCCGCAGTTCTTCAACATCCTCATGGGAGACATGTCCCTGGTAGGAACGCGTCCTCCGACGCTAGACGAGTTCGAGCTCTATAAGACCCACCACATGAGCCGTCTTGCCATGAAGCCCGGTCTCACAGGCATGTGGCAGATCTCAGGAAGATCGAAGATAACTGACTTCGAGGAAGTCGTTAAGCTCGATAATGACTATATCAGGAATTTCTCGCTTCCGCTGGACATCAAGATAATCGCCAAGACATTCTTTACGGTCCTGAGCCGCAAAGGTTCGAAGTAATCATCTCAATCAGCATAAGACAGCACTTTTGCCTTGTGCTATCATAATTCAGATGAGTAAGTCCAAAGAAATAAAGGCCGGAAAGATTATTTCCGAAGTGTTCTTCGGATTGGGAATGCTTGTCTTATCACTTCTGTCACTTACTGTCTTTTGGGTGATCGATACCTGGAAGTCGATATCTTTCGGGGAGATAGTGCTTCAGCTGTCATCTCCTATAGAAGGAACCAGCTCGGATATCATAAATATGTTCTATTTGAGATGTCTGCTTCCTGCAGTACTGATAGCAATTACACTGACAGTTGTCGGGATAATTATAAAGATCCGAAAGTTCCGTGTAATGTTATTGCACTTGATGTCTATTTATCTGGCTTTGGTTACGCTGGTTGTTTCCATTATCTTTTTTGACAGGCAATTCGGAGCGCTTGATTATTATCAGAATATCAATACAGAATCCGAATTCATCGAGCTCAACTATGTTGATCCTGCAACTGTGGATATAGTGTTCCCGAAGCAGAAACGTAATCTGATATACATTTATCTTGAGTCAATGGAGATCTCATATTCAGACAAGGATAACGGCGGTTATTTGAACGATAATTGCATTCCCGAGCTAACAGAACTGGCCTATGAAGGAGAGTGCTTTGCAGCTCCACAAGGCGGATTGAACGGTGCCAGACCGCTTTTTGGGACGCAATACACCATGGGCGGAATGCTTGCCCAAAATGCAGGCCTTCCGATGTTTGGCAATCTGGGTAATTCAGCGGAGTTTCAGGATGACTTCTATCCCGGAGCTACTACTCTTGGAGATATCCTTGCGGATAACGGATATGTGCAGGAACTTATGGTTGGTTCCGATGCTGAATTTGGCGGGAGGGCCAAGTTTTTTGAACAGCATGGAGGTTATGAGATCTTTGATCTGTCAACTGCCAGAGACAGAGGATATATTCCTGAAGATTATTATGTCTGGTGGGGTTTTGAGGATGCAAAGCTCTTTGAATATGCAAAGGCAGAAGTGACGGCGCTTGCTGCAAGCGGCGAGCCATTCAATTTTACTATGCTGACTGCAGATACACATTTTCCCAATGGCCTTGTTTGCGATAAATGTGGAAGTGAGTACAGCTCTCAATACGAGAATGTTATAGCTTGTTCGAGTAAGCAGGTGTACGATTTCATCGAATGGATCAAAGAGCAAGATTTTTATGATAACACAACGATTATCATTTCCGGTGATCACCTGACTATGGATTCGGATTTCAGTAATTCTGTGTCTGACGATTATGAACGCAAGACTTATGTTGCGATAATCAATTCTGCTGTCGACCGGGATACTGAAGAGGAGAGGATCTACTCAACTCTGGATCTGTTTCCGACCACGCTCACGGCTTTGGGGTGTGAACTTGGGAGTAACAGGCTTGCCTTGGGAACTGATCTATACTCTGAGATGCCGACACTGATCGAAGAAAACGACATAACCTATGTAAACCGAGAACTTGCAAAGGACTCCCCGTTTGTTGAAACGAATATTGCCACTTGGGATAAGTACAACCTTAAGGCATTGGATTACAACTGCGAGTTGAATGTTGAGACAAGACAGATAAGCGGGGATGAAGCCGGTTATCTTGTTATGATAACGGGTCTGGAACTGTTCGGTGACACGGATAAGAAGATATATGCTACCTTGACAGGTTCTGACGGCAGTGAGCTGGCAAGGAATCGTATGATCAGAAGGTATGACCTGTGGTTTGGCACTGTGTTTGATGCTGACTTATTTGAGATTGATGTACCGGTGCTTTTGAAGATCGAAGTCGAAGATGCTGATGGGCAGTATCACACGGTCGTCTCGAGAGATATTGCTTGGGAATCAGACCTGTCTACCATGCATCGGGATATTGATATGTACCTGAATTGGATCTCGGGACTTGAAGATGTATCTGTATTGATGGCAGTACAGGATGAAGCTGCCTGGCAGATGTCAGATTCGACCATTGAGATACTCAGAAGTAATATGGGGTTGGAAGCTGATCTGTATATGCGTTGCAGTTACTGCGCTGTGATCGATAACGGTAATGTCATATATGAACAGACCTCACCGGATTCTGCTGTAAGCATGTCGGGAGTGCTTTCGAGCGGAACCGGATACAACCTGATGAGTGCCAGCTTTGATTATGGTTGTGCATGCTTGATCGAGATAGACGGAGTTCAATATGCTCCGAATACCCGCGGACTCAATATCGTTGTATATGACAACAGGACCGGAGAGGTAATCGATGCCTGTGTATTTGATACTTTCGCCTCTGATTGTCTTATCGATCATACTGATTTTGCTGAGTATGGAGATGTCGATTTTGAATACGATGAGGATGCTGTGACATTGGACGTCAGTGTGACAATAGACAGCAAGCCGAATTACAGTAATTCGATACTGTTCATATGGGATAAGGATAGCCTCTCTTCTCCATTGAAGATAGATCTGTCAGATAAAGTTACGGATGAGAGCAGAGTGTGCAGCGCTTCTGTTGATATCAGCGGATTTGATCCTGATACATTGTATTGTTCGATCTATATTAAGAATGATGCCGTGGTAGGAAGATACAGGACGAAGGTATTTGAATAACCTTACGTCGGGATTGAAGCTTTTTTGGCCGTGCTATTCCTGAAGCGGGAGATTATCTCAATGATGAGCGATAACGCAGTAAGAAGCATTATCAAAACATGCCCGAGATTGATAAATACCACAGACAGCGTAAATCCTATATACGGCGGGATGACCCATACATCTGTCAGATATCCGTTCATAAATGTTACCGGCGCGAACATCATAAAGAAAGCAAATGCATAGAGATAGTCAACGATACCCTTGCGGCTCTCTTGCATGAAGAATACGAACGGGATTATGTAGAAGCATGCGCAGTACTCAAAAGAGAACGAGGGAACAGCTATCAGTATCACGGTCAGGCAAAGCAGCTTCTTCCATCTCTCCTTGAGCAATATGCATCCTGCAATCATAACAATGCAAATGACTATGAGAAGTGCAGTCTGCTTGGGAGAGACCATGCTTCCGTCTTTACCGAACAGCCACTTCAACACTGATATATTGGTGCTGAGATCGATCCTTGCACCGATTCCCGTCTTATCGTAATTAGTAGTATCGGTCCCGCTTGTCAGATTTGATATGAAACTGCGCAGAGATTCGATGCCATCAAAAAACCAGAAGGGCAGGAAAAAAGCAACAATCCCATATATTGCGGTCCTGATGGTATCTTTCCATCTCTTCTCGAGGAGGAGGATCACTCCAAAAATGGCCGGATAGATCTTAAGAGAAGCTGACAGAGCCAGACAGATGTATGAGATCTCTCGTATAATCTTATTCTCAGAATGCATTCCTAAGACGAATGCTATCAGGAGCACCAAAGACAGTCCCAGGATATTTGCACGTTCCCATTGGAAGATAATAGGTGCGGCAAAAAGGATAGATATAGTTACCGCAAGGATATAGAATTTGCTCTTAGCCCTTAACATGTATAGGCAGAACAGTATAAGCGCAATAATAAACAACTGTGAGAAGACTACTGTCATCACGGTGCCCTGAGGAGTAGCTCTCATTGCCTTTGCTCCGTTTGCGGCTATCTCCGGGGGAAAGCAAAGTGACAGGGCCCTATAGATCACATAACATAAAGCGGGATATATGGCGCCCATCTCGACATTCTCATAAGGATCAGCGCCACGTGCAAATTCGATCGGATTGAACAGATCCATAAAGCTGTCCTGTCTGTCTGTATAGAAGAGTCCGAGAAGTGATTCTGAAGAAGAAGCCAATGCAAAGAGCACTGTATTTGCCAGTGCTGAAAAAAAGAGCAGGAAAAACAATTTCTGCGAATCAAATTCCTTCAGCGAGAGCTTGGTGTCCATAGTCATCCTTTATATTCTCTGGTATAAGGTTCCCAGGTCCTGTCGCTTATTACAAATCTGGGCCTTCTCTTGGTCTCAAGGTATATCTTGCCGATATAGGTGCCTATTACGCCCAATGAAAGCAACTGTATGCCTCCAAGAAAACTGATAATAACAATGGTGGATGCCCATCCGTCAGTTGTATTACCTAACAAAGCTCCGACAATTACCCATATAATACCAAGAAAACCCAAAAAGCTTACGAAGCATCCTATGAATGTAATGATCGATATGGGCTTGATGGAAAGACTCGTAATACCATCAAACGCGAGGTGGAGCATCTTGCTCAGCGGATAGTGACTCTTGCCGGCAATTCTCTCGTGTCTTTCATAGTAAACACTATCTGTCTTGAAACCAACAAGAGGAACCATTCCGCGAAGGAAGAGGTTGACTTCACCGTAATCTTCGAATTCGTCGAGGACTCTGCTGCTCATGAGTCTGTAATCTGCGTGGTTATAAACTATATCAGCACCAAGGGCATTAAGAACCTTATAATATCCCTGAGCTGTTGTGCGTTTAAACCAGGTATCAGAATCCCGGTTGTTCCTTACACCGTAGACAACCTCAGCTCCTGCAAGGTATTTGTCTACCATCTCGTCCATCGCGTTTATGTCATCTTGACCGTCGCAGTCAATGGAAATAGTGATATCACAATGCTTCTTGGCTTCCATGAGACCTGCAAGGACTGTGCTCTGATGGCCGCGGTTCCTGCTCTGGGTAATCCCCAGATAATGCTCGTCCTGTGAAGCGAGATCGCAGATTATATCCCAGGTCTTATCTTTTGAACCGTCATTAACAAACAGGATCCTGCTCTTGCTGCTTATCTTCCCGCTCTCTGTAAGGGCTGTAATCTTTCCGAGGAACATTGGGGCTGTCTCCGGCAGAACTTCCTGTTCGTTATAACAGGGTATAATGATCCAAAGTATCGGTTTTCCTTCAACAGCTTGTTCCATAATGCCTCCTAAAATATCTTTGTATTATAACATAGGAATATTAATCTGTATTTTCCACAATATGCTATCATTACTCCGATTGAAAGCAGCAAAAAACAAATCAAAAAGCCCGGCATCATCCGCATCGTTATCGCGGCCGTTCTTTTCTTCGTCCTCGCGCTCCTTGTCACCACAATGGTCTGGTGCATGGGCTACTGGCACGATATCAATCCCTGTTCTTAAGATGGAAGGCATCCTCGACTATATCAAGGAGAATGCCATCAACGAAGTCTTCATCTTCTTAAGACACGGTGAGTCAGGCAAGCTCATGAGCAAGTTCATGATCATGGGCCTCACGGTTCATGTAGGTCTTGATCTCGAACTCCGTAACCTGTCCAATGTCACTATCGATCAGCTCGCGAACTATACCATCGTTACCTCGACAATCTCCCGTGCTACAGTCGGAGAACTCTTCGTTAAGCGTGCATTCGATATCTTTGTAGGTATTATCGGTCTGATAGTTACCGCAATCACATTTATCTTTGTAGCGCCGATCATCAAGATACAGTCTCCCGGACCTGTATTCTTCGTTCAGAAGAGAGTAGGTAAGAACGGACGCGTCTTCAACATGATCAAGTTCCGTTCGATGCATGTCGATGCCGACTACCATAAAGCGGCACTTTGTTCAAGGTCGACGATGACCCGAGATGCTTCCCGTTTGGTAAGTTCATGCGTCTGGCTTCGATAGACGAGCTTCCGCAGTTCATCAATATCCTCATGGGAGACATGTCCCTGGTAGGAACGCGTCCTCCGACGTTAGACGAGTTCGAGCTCTATAAGACCCACCACATGAGCCGTCTTGCCATGAAGCCCGGTCTTACCGGTATGTGGCAGATCTCCGGAAGGTCGAAGATAACTGACTTCGAGGAAGTCGTAAAGCTCGATAATGAATATATCCGTAACTTCTCACTGCCGCTGGACATCAAGATCATTGCCAAGACATTCTTTACAGTCCTGAGCCGTAAGGGTTCGAAGTAAATTATTCTCTGATTACCTGTTCTTTTTCCACTGCTCTGCGGACACGAGTTTGAACTCGAAGCTGCGCTTATCTTGCATAAGCAGATTCTGCAGGATAAGACCTGCAATGAACAGTAAGACTGCACACAGCATAATGAATCCACAGACAATCAATGTCGGAAATCTCGGTACGAGGCCGGTCTGTATGAATTCGATGAACAAGGGAATCATAAAACCTAGGCTGAGAAGAGCCAAAACTCCTGAAATCAGTCCGAAGAATCCTCTTGGTTTATAGTCTCGGAATAATCTGATTATTGTAGCAATGACCTTAAACCCGTCGGAATATGTGTTGAGCTTAGATTCGCTTCCTTCAGGTCTATCCCTATATTCGATTACAAGGTTCTTTACGCTCATGTTTCTGTGAATGGCGTGAATCGTCATCTCAGTCTCTATCTCGAATCCCTTTGAAAGAACCGGGAATGTCTTAACGAAGTTGAAAGAGAAAGCCCTGAATCCGGTCATTATGTCCTTGATATCAGACTTGAAGATCGTATTGATGGAAGATCTTACAAGCGAGTTGCCCGTATTGTGGAAGGGTCTCTTGTTCTCCGTGAAGTATGTGCTCGAGAGCCTGTCTCCGATGACCATGTCGACTCCGTCTTCGAGGATCATCCTTGCCATCTCGGGAGCGGACTCAGCAGGATATGTGCAATCGCCGTCTGTCATTATGTAACACTCGGCATCTATCTCACGGAACATACGCCGTATGACATTGCCTTTGCCTTGCATGTGCTCGTCTCTTACGATAGCTCCGGCTTCCTTTGCCTCGCTTTTTGTATTGTCAGTAGAATTGTTGTCATAGACATAGATCACCGCATCATCCGGCAAAGCTGCACGGAAGTCCGTTACGACTTTCCTTATTGTCTGTCCCTCGTTAAAGCAGGGAATAAGTACTGCAATCCTGTCCATGTCAGTAGAATAACATAAAACGGGTACCTTCGGTTGTGATATTATTTATTCCTATGAATAAAGCAAAAGAGAAGTCCAAGGCATCCGGCATCATCCGCATCGTTATCGCGGCCGTTCTTTTCTTCGTCCTCGCGCTCCTTGTCACCACAATGGTCTGGTGCATGGGCTACTGGCACGATATCACGCCCCGATCGAAGGTACGGCGGAGAATGTCATGACCGCCTTCTACCTGAAGGCTCTGCTCCCGGCGGTGATAGCGGGGGTTGTTTTCGCGGTCGGGCTTGTGCTGCTTCGTAAGGCGGGGAAGCCCTCCAAGGTCTTTAAGATCGGTGCCTGGGTGGCAGCGGGGCTTGCTTTCGTCATTACCCTCGTGCTCTTCTGCAACCAGTACGGCGTCGTGAGATACATCAGGTCCAGGTTCATGTCTTCAGACTTTATCTCGAGCAACTATGTCGACCCGCAGACCGTGAATATCACTTTCCCCGAGCAGAAGAGAAACCTAATCTATATCTACTGCGAATCGATGGAGATGACCTACGCGGATACCGCGTCGGGAGGTGCTTCTGAGCAGAATGTCATCCCCGAGCTGACCGAGCTTGCGATGGAGAACGAGTGCTTTGCAGGCGATTCGGGCTTCCTTGACGGAGGATACGTCACTACCGGCACGACCTATACCATGTCGGCGCTACTCGCACAGACGGCGGGCATCCCCATTAATTCGGACGGCAGCATCGGCAACGCGGCTTCGTCCTATGCCGATTCGTTCTATCCCGGCGCGACCGTCCTGGGAGACATCCTCGCGGATGCCGGGTACAACCAGGAATTCATGTGCGGGTCGGTCGCGTATTTCGGAGGCAGGGAGCTGTACTTCGAAGGCCACGGAGGATATAAGATATTCGACTACAAGTATGCTTCGGCCAACGACTATATCCCAAGAGGCTACAAGGTCTGGTGGGGCTACGAGGACTCCAAGATGTTCGAGTTCGCCAAGTCCGAGATCCTGGAGCTGGCCTCGCAGGATGCCCCGTTCAACTTTACGATGCTGACGGCGGATACACATTTTGAGGACGGGTATCTGTGCGATAAGTGCGGCAACGAGTTCGGCGATCAGTATTCCAACGTTATGAAGTGTTCGTCCGAGCAGGTCTATGAGTTCGTCGAGTGGGCGAAGCAGCAGGATTTCTACGAGAACACGACGATAATCATTTGCGGTGACCACACCACGATGGACAGCGATTACTGCGAGAACGTGCCTGAGGATTATGTGCGTAAGACCTATGTCTGCGTGATCAACCCCGCGTGCTCGTGCGAGACTTCGGACCGCCGCGAGTACACCACGCTCGATATGTTCCCGACGACGCTGGCGGCACTGGGCTGCGAGATAGAAGGGGACAGGCTGGGACTCGGCACGAACCTGTTCTCGTCCAGGCCGACTCTGATAGAGGAGTACGGGGCGGAATACCTTGACTCCGAGCTCGGCATGAAGACTGATTTCTACGATTCGATAGGCCAGTTCGACTATATTACTTCGGATATAATGAAACACCTGAGATACCTTGATATCCGAACGTCGTTGTCTTCCGGCGGCATGCTTGACGTGTCCTTCTGGGGCATCGAGAACGGCAAGGTTGAGATAGCATCCGCCAGAGGCGAGTTCTATTCGGGTGATATCCTCGCTGCTTCGTGCGACTTTACGCTTGGGGAGGATAAGACCTATACCGGCTCGTTCGACCTCAGTCAGCTCTCGTTCCGCGATGTGTTCTGCGGCACCATGAAGATCTACGTGACCGATGCGGAAGGCGTCGAGCACACCGCGTTTGTCAATGACGACAACATCTCGGTGCTCTCATGCGAGGATCTGTCGTCGTATCTCGAGATGCTTGCCGGGATGGACGATATGACCGTGCTCGTGGCGGTCAAGGATGAAGCTTCTACGAACCTTACTGCTGCAGATGTTCAGGCATTCGAGGCGTTGGGCGTACCCTGCGACCTTATGAACGCGTTCGGCTACTCTTACTATGCGGTCGCGGGCGGCGGACTTGCCGCGGCGGAGGTCTCCAACGAGATGCTTCAGACTTCCGGCGTTCTGTGCGACGGCACCCCCTATGAGATTACCAGCGCGGGTGCCTATAACGGCAAGGTCTGCTCGATCGAGATAGATAATGTGGAATATGCGCCCAACACCCGCGGGTTCAATTTCGTTGTGTACGACAACCTGACCGGCACCGTGGTCGACTGCAGGGCGTATGATGTCTACGATATCGGCTCGCCGTATTTCCTTACGGACGAGACTGTGGAGTTTACTTATTCATACGATCCGGGTTCTAATGCGCTCTCTGTGTATGTGGGGTCCGCTGATATCGAGCTGCTCTCTTCGCACAACCCCTATGTCTATATCTATATCTGGTCAGGCGATAAGCCCGCAGAGAATAACATGATCGTCCTTACCAAGGGCGAGGATGCCGAGGGGCGCATGTGCTTTACGGCGGATGACATATCCCTGGCGGGCTACGATCCGACGAGGTTCGGCATCATGCTGTTCGTCAAATGCCAGGACACCGGGTTCGTGGATTATAAGTGCAAGGTGTACGGGGATATTACCGGGTGATATCACACTTCGCGGCATATAGGCCACCATTTTGGCTACCGGATTTGCCGATTCGGTAGCCTGATCGGTAGACTCTGCTCTTTTTCTACCTGATTGGCTACCAAAATCCCGAGAATGGTGGCCTGATTGGTAGCCACAGCCGCCGCTTGACATCTGTGCTATAATCGACATATATCGGAAACCCATTCAAGGAGTATGAGCCATGGCAAGACCGGTAAAGGTTAGAAGAGTCTGCGAAGAACCCAGATACACCCGCTTTATGCCCGCCGGCGTCGATAAGTACGATGCCGTTGTACTCTCAATAGAAGAATTCGAAGTTATGCGCCACGTGGACTATCAGAAGATGACCCACGAAGAATGCGCGCGCCACATGGCTATCTCCAGGACCACCGCGACCGAGCTCTACGAGACCGCGCGCACCAAGATCGCCGACTGCCTGATCAACGGCAAAGTCCTCTGCATCGAAGGCGGCAACTACAAGGTTTGCGAAGGCGCGGCCGGCTGCAAGGCACTGCACGGTGAGGCAGCCTGCGGTGAGGACTGCGGGAAGAATTGACGATCCTAACAACGGGATTGTTTTTAAATCATTAATACTATCCCAATTTTCTGTTTTCATAATACTAATCGGTGATTAATAATTGCCGATTATTATGTAATCAAATCATAATGGGAGGTCTGTATTATGAAGAGCTCTAAAGTGTTTAAGAAAGTCATAGCGGCTGTTTCCAGTGTAACTATGATGCTTTCTTGTTTGGCGATGCCAATCTTCTCAACAAGGGTGTTAGCTGATGGTGATTCGGAACAGACACAAGTCGGTAGCATAGAAGACGTTACTAATCTGCAGTGGGTTTCCGGCAGTTCAGCTACGATTTCCTGGTATGCATCAGAAAACGCTAATTATTATGCTGTTACAGTAACGGTATATCAGTCTGATGGAATCACCGTTATTGGATCTGCAGAAACGGGAACTACAGCAACACAGCTCGATGTACAGCAGGAGATTAATGGTGTTATTCAAGATTCAGGATTTGATTCCGTTAAGATTACTGCTACTGTTTATGCGCAGACATTAGAAGATGGAAATCTGGTAGCACAGAGTACGGGAATTACTTCTAGTTTGTGGGATTATTCATCTGATAAGACACGTTTACCTACACCAACCAATTTGACCCTGTCTGATGATTTGGTTCTGTCATTTGATTATAGTGGTGACAATCCAAGCGCAAATGTGTCATACATTAATATTCAAGTAATGGCTAGTAATGGTTACTATAGTTTTGGAACACAATTGTTCCCTGCCGCTTCCGATTGGAAAAATGGAAAATGTACTACTAGTATTAGTCAAGCGATAGAAAATTGTATTAAGAGTTATTCTATTGAAGATACTGTCGATGTTAAATGCAACATCTCACTTGTTTCGAACACTGCAAGTTATTCAGATAGTGCATGGTCAGATGACTCTAACGCTATTGATTATGAAAGTAATTCTAATGCATTGCCTACCCCTACTAACGTAACACTAGGGAATGATCTCAAATTGTCATTTGATTATGGTAGCAGTAACCCCAGTGCATATGTTTCTTATGTAAATGTACAAGTGTTTGTTAATGGGAATAGTTACGGAACATCGGTTGATCCCGTTGCTTCTGATTGGAAAGACGGAAAGTGTATCATTAGTATCAGTGATGCAGTTAAAGAATGTTGTAAGAGCTATGCGATTACAGGAGACTCAAGTGTTTACTGCACAGTATCGCTTGTGTCTAATAATGCAAGTTATACAGATAGCGCGTGGTCAGATGATTCCAACACCATTGACTATGAAAGCAAACTTACAGTTTTGCCTACTCCATCCAATGTTGCTTTATCTGAAGATCTCATATTATCTTTTAATTGTGGTAGCGATGATCCAAGTGAAAACGTTCAATACTTGTGTGTTCATATTATTACTGATCACGGAGATTTATCCACATTTGTATTTCCGGATAAGTCTAATTGGGAAGATGGAAAATGTAGCATCAGTATTGGAGATCCAATAGCTGAGTGTTACAAATTCAATTCTTGTTCTGGCGTTGTCAATGTCAAATGCGAAGTATCACTTTGGTCGGATTCTGAGGAATATGCTAATGGCGCAGTCTCAGCAGAATCAAATACAATAGAGTTTAATGGACAACTTCCCGTATCATCATTGACACTGTCCCCTGAGACCCCGATGATATGTCAAGGCAATTCATATTATATCGGAAAAACAATTAGCCCCGTTGGTGCATATTACAATAAGATTGAGTGGTCGAGTGATAATACAAATATCGTAAAAGTAGATCAGAACGGCAAGATAACCGGAGTTAATGTGGGCACAGCTAATGTTACTGCCCGCATTGGGAAAGTTACTGCCACTGTTCCGGTTACTGTCTATACCATTTCTTCAAATGTAGACAATGCAGCAGATAAGGCGGAAGTAATTGATGTTGCGGGAGATATCATTGATGACATTGCCAATAATGATAATCCGGACTTATCAAATACGGATATTGATGCATCTGATGTAGCTGATTTAAAAAATGATGTTCAGAATGGAATTTTAAATGGAGATGCCTTCTATACGGATGTCGTAGCTGAACAACAGGACTTTGGTTCATACGGTAGTGAATGGACACAAATCCAAGCTGTTACCGGTAATTCCAATGCTCAGTATGTTGGGGCCTATGACATTGAAGTCGAAATGTACCATGAGGATAAAAGCGGGAAAGAAACGCACATAGGCGATATAACAGAATTCGATACTGATATTTCATTTACGTGTAATCTTCCCTCAGAAATGAAGACAGCCTCCGGGAACAAGGAATATGTATTGGTAAGAGTACATACAAATACAGATGGAACTGTAGAGTACAGCCTCGTGGATTACACAATAAATAGTGACGGAACATTTACGGCTTCTTCAGACAAATATTCCGGCTTTGTTTGGTGTTCAATAGACAGTAACAAAGCAATAGGACCGGTTCCACAGCTTACGAGTGGAATAGCACATGTCCAGGATATCGGCGACGTAAGCTATACTGTTGATTCTGCAGCAGGAATTCTTACTATCGGCACTAGAGGTATGGGTAAGCGTCTAGAGGAGATTACCATAAATTGGAAGAACACCACACCTTATTCAGGCACACTTAAGTACAGAGTCCATGTCCAGGACTATGGCTGGATGGAATGGGTACCTGCAGGAACCAAGTGCGGTACAGAAGGTGAGGCCAAGCGTATAGAGGCTATTGAGATCTGCTTTACCGGAGAAATTTCCAACTATTACTCGGTAGTTTACTGCGTACATATCCAGGATTACGGTGATATGCAGGGCTGGGTAAAGGACGGTGCCCTTGCAGGTACGACAGGTGAGTCCAAGAGAATAGAAGAACTAAAAATAAAGATCGTGCCTAAGCATACAGGTTCATCTATGTCTGTTAAGTACAGAGTACATGTACAAGATTACGGCTGGGAAGGAGCATATGCTTCTAACGGTAAGATGGCAGGTACTTCAGGCGAGTCCAAGAGACTTGAAGGAATAGAAATATTCCTTGATGGTACACAGTACTCAGGTGGTATCAAATATAAAACACATGTACAGAATATCGGCTGGGAGAGCGGATACTCCAAAGACGGCGAGATGAGCGGAACCCAGGGAATGAGCTACAGACTTGAGGGTATCTGCATAGAGCTCTACGGCGAAGTGGCACAATACTATGACGTCTACTACAGAGTCCATGCACAGGACATCGGCTGGATGGGCTGGGCAAAGAACGGCGAGTGTGCAGGTACAGCAGGAAGATCCGCAAGACTCGAAGGCATCCAGATCGTACTGGTACCTAAGGGCAATCCTGCCCCCGGAGCAACATACGAAGGCATTACATCTGTGACAAATAAGGCTTTCATTGAAGGATTCTGATTTTTAATGCTATAAGCATTAACGCAATGTCCGGCTCGCTTATCTATGCGGGCCGGACATGTTTATGGATGCATTTACACTAATATACGCATCACTAAACTAGAAATTGCGGGATCAATTCATCGCCGGTTGACCCCATTTCCTGCACAAAGGCGTTTATCTGGCCGCTCTCGGCCAGAAGGTTGCACATATGTTCGTAGTGTTCCGGTGCGAGGGTGCGCTTGAGACGCTTGTCGACTGACGGATCGGCCAGAATATGCGGCATCGGTGTGTACTGGCTCATGAGGCTGATATAGATCTTATTCCCGTACCGCGAAGTCAGGTATTCAAGGATGTGGCGCGTATCAAACAGGCTTCCCGGCAGCATCAGGTGGCGCACGATTACGCCGCGTTTCATAAGGCCGCCCTCTATTACGGGCTCGCCGACCTGCCTGAACATCTCGTCTATGGCGAGCGCGGCAGTTCCGAAGTAGTCGCCGCAGCGGGCAAAAGCCTTGGCGATCGCAGCCGAAAAGAACTTCATGTCCGGCATGTAGATATCCACGAGGCCCGCGAGCATGCGAAGGGTATCAACGGAATCATACCCGGAAGAATTCACCGCCACGGGCACATTCAGCCCCTGATCACGGGCCAGGCGCAGCGACTCGGCAACCACCGGCGCGTGATGCATCGGCGTAACGAGGTTCACATTATGTGCGCCCTGCTCCTGGAGCTCCAGGTAGATCTCAGCCAGTCTCGAAGCATCGCAGGAAGTAGCTTTGCCGGTAGGTCCTGCCGAAATCACATGGTTCTGGCAGAACACGCATCCGGTGCCGCACCCTTCGAAGAAAACGGTCCCGCTCCCGCGCGTTCCCGATATCACGGGCTCCTCTCCGTAGTGGAGTTTATAGAGGTTCACCAGGGGCACGTCGCCGCATCTGCAGAACCCCACACCTGTTGTGCGGTCTACTTTGCAGCGCCTCGGGCATAAGTTGCAACATTTGTACGGGTTGTCCATATAGAGGATTCTATACTTATTTGGGCGCTGGTGTAAAATGTGTGAGATGAATAAGGTGGATTTTCCAAACGATAACAGGCCGCCCGTAAGATCGTCTGATCCTGCGGTCCGTAAGGCTGCGCAGCACGCCAGGGAGCAGATGGCGCATCAAGGCGTGAAGCCTTCACCTTCCAGGAGGCAGCCCGTGCGTAAGGCAGCGCCTGCCAAATCGAAAGCAAGGAAAGCCGCCTCTCCCAAGACAAAGCAGAACAGATCCCGCGTGATACCGCTCATGCTGCTCTTCCTCGCGGCCATATCCATAATGGTGGTCTATAAGTTTTTCGCGTTCCTCACGGACGAAGCAAACAAGGTCAAGCTCGAGGTCACGACGGAAGTTGCATACCCGGTGGCGCTCGGGAATTTCTTCACCGAGGACCCGGCCTTCCCGGACATGGTGTCCTGCAATCTTGATTTCGCGACGGTGAATTATGCCGTACCCCAGGATATCTACTTCACGATAACGATGTATTACAGGAACTACCCGTGCACGTTGCACATCGTGGATACGACGGCACCGGCCGCGGAGGCGGTTCCCCAGACGCTGTTCTCGGTGGACGAGGTCCCGGCGGCGGCTGACTGCATCACGGGCATAACCGATGCGACCGGCGTTACGGTCGAGTGGGCATCTGAGCCTGATATATCTGGCGGCGGAGAACTTACTTTCGACGCGGTGCTGACGGATCAGTGCGGCAACGTGACGACCATCCCCGTACCGTTCTCTGTAACCAAGGACACGACCGCGCCCGTGATCGAGGGCACAAAGGACATCGAAGGATACTGCGACGACCCGATCACATACAAGGACGGCGTCACGGTCACGGACAACTACGACGAGAACCCGACCCTGACGATAGACAACACCGCGGTGGACATCTACTCGGCGGGCGAGTACACGGTCACATATACGGCGACGGATTTCTCCGGCAACTCGTCTTCAGCTGAGATCACGGTAACGCTCGAAGAGAAGCCTTCGACCTACGTCGAACCCGAGGTGGTGGAGGCAGCGGCGCTGGAGATCTTAGAGCAGATTACCGAGCCCGGCATGAGCGACATGGAGATCGCGCTGCAGATTTGCTACTGGTGCCGTTACAACATCAACTACACGGAGAAAGCGGATGTCACCTCGCAGACGAGAGCGGCTTACGACGGCCTCGTCAACCGCGCGGGCACCTGCTACACGATCGCATATGCGGCCAAGGCACTCTACGACGCTGCCGGCATCGAGAACATGATAGTCAAGCGCGAGCCGTACACATACAGCCCGCACTACTGGAACTACATCTGCATCGACGGCCAGTGGTATCACTGCGATTCGACGCCGAGACATGAGTACTCGAGCTATTTCTTCATGTACACGACGGACGAGCTCAAGGCGATCTGGCTGAACGGCTGGAACGGCTACAAGTTCGACGAGGAGAAATACCCCGAGAGCGCGACCGAGTCCGTGCAGGACATGATCAATTACTCCAAGCACACTATTAAGGATGACTGATGCGGCTGTGCGAGCGATTTCCGCACAAGCGAAGCGCGGAGGACCTAAGCGAGCATAACCGCAGCAGGCACCGCAATATGCTATAATCAAGCCAAATCAACTGCTTTGGAGGCTGATATGGACACACTGTATGTCGTAATGCCGGCTTATAACGAAGAAGAGAACATCGAAGAGGTCGTATCCTCCTGGTATCCCGTGCTCGAGGGCAAGTCGCCCGAATCAAGGCTCGTCGTGGCCGATGCGGGAAGCAAGGACAAGACCCACGAGATACTGCTCCGCATGAAAGAGACCATGCCTCAGATAGACATCATCTCCGATACGGGCACTTTCCACGGCCCGAAAGTAATCGCACTTTACAATTATGCGATAGCCAACGGCGCGGACTACATCTTCCAGACAGACTCCGACGGACAGACGCTGCCCGAGGAGTTCGGCGCTTTCTGGGACATGAGGACCGCGTACAAGGGCATTTTCGGACACAGGAAGGTGAGAGGGGACGGCAAGTCCAGGGCTTTCGTCGAGAAAGTGGTCTGCTTCCTCCTGAAGCTCTACTTCCACGTCAAGGTGCCGGATGCGAATGCGCCTTTCCGTCTCATGAACGCCCAGACCGTTGCCAAATACATCGGCCGTCTCGACAAGGACTACAACCTTCCGAACATCATGATGACTACCTACTTCTCCTACTACGGTGAGGAGATGACATTCAAGGAAGTAACGTTCAGACCGAGACAGGGCGGAACGAATTCCATCAACATCAAGAAGATAATCAAGATCGGCTGGAAAGCCCTCAAGGACTTCCACGATCTCAAGAAGGCCATGTAATGAACAAGACCCTCAAGACTGTTCTTACCGCCGGTGTGCTTACCGTAATAAGCATTGGAGCGCTGTGGTTTGCCCAGCGCCTTCTTATGCCCAAGTATCAGCGGGGCGTCATTGAAGGGTCGTTTACCGAGGAGTACTACAAGGAGAAGGTCCCGCATGAAGTCCTGATCTTCGGCGACTGCGATGCGTATGAGAATTTCTCGCCGATCAAGATGTACGAGGACTGCGGCATCTCGGCATACATCAGAGGCTCGGGCGAGCAGTACATCTGGCAGTCTTACTATCTCCTGGAGGATGCGCTCAGGATCGAGACGCCCGAGATCGTCGTCGTGTCCGTTCACTCGGTGCAGTTCAACGAGCCGAGGTTCGAGTCCTACAACCGTATGACCCTGGACGGCATGCAGTGGTCGCCGGTCAAGGTCGACGCAATCAACGCATCTATGATGGAAGGCGAGACGTTCCTGTCCTATGTCTTCCCGATATTGAGATACCACGAGCGCTGGAGCGAGCTTACCCCGACCGACTGGCAGTGCATCTTCTCCAAGGAAATCACTTCCCACAACGGCTACTACATGCGCTGCGACGTGAAGCCCTACGTCGGCTACCCGATCCAGCAGCCCCTGCTCGATACGGAGTTCGGCGACAATGCGATGTACTACCTGCAGAAGATCGTCGATCTGTGCGAGTCGAAAGGGATAACTCTCATCCTGGTCCGCGCGCCCCTCGAATACGGCTGGTATCCGGAGTGGGACGAGAACATTCAGGAATTCGCTGATGCGAACGGCGTTACCTACCTGAACTTCAACGATTACAAGGATGAGATGGACCTTGACCTCAATACCGACACATACGATGCCGGCATTCATCTGAACATCTTCGGCGCGGAGAAACTGTCTTCGTTCTTCGGCGAGTACCTGGTCAGCAATTATGACCTTACGGACTACCGCGAGGTGTCCGAGGTCGCAGAGGTATATGCCGAGAAGATAGAATTCTATGACTTCATGAAGGAAGACCAGCTGTCTGAGATCGAGCAGTATGGCGAATTGGTCAATTATGGGGCCAACGCAATCGAGTAATGTGCCCGCTCGCTTAGGTCCTCCGCGCTTCGCTTGTGCGGAAAACGCTCGCGGCCCCATTACTTTCAGTAAAAATCTATTTGTCATTTTATTATAATTATTATGTTGCCAATTTGGCATTCTGTGATAGTATTCTTTAATGTGAGAAATTGGAGTAAATAGGAGGCATTCAAAATGAAAAATTCCAAGGTAATCGCTGCACTTCTCGCAGCAGGCATGATGTTCACACTCGCTGCATGCTCTAACGAGGCAGCACCCGTATCTTCCGACGTTAACGTCATCTCCACAGAGGCTCAGGGCAACAACCCTCAGCAGGGCGCAGGCGTTGAGGTTACGGTTGACCCTAACGCGGCAAGCACAAACTTTGCTTTCACATATGAGGGCGTTGACGTTATCGTCGGCACAGACATGAACTCACTCGTTGATTCCCTCGCAGCAGTTGCAGGCGAGCCCCAGTACTTTGAGGCAGCTTCATGCGCAGGCGACGGAATGAGCAAGACATACACATACAAGGGAGGCTCTTTCTCCATCAGCACCAACCCTTCCGGCAACTCTGACATCATCTCGAGCATCATGCTCAACGACGATACAGTTTCCACCGCTGAGGGCATCTGCATCGGTTCTTCCGCTGATGACATCACAGCCGCTTACGGCGAAGCTTCCAACTCTACTGAGACAACGATCACATACGAGAAGGGTTCTTCTTCCATCGTATTCGTACTCCAGGACGGAAAGGTAAACAACATCATCTACAACGCTCAGTTCTGAGCATCAGGAGTTAATGCTTAAGCTTGATCGAATTCTTGGCCTAATATGCATGCCGGTAGTTACCGGCATGCTTTTTGGTGCATATATCTGTTATTCGGTCTACACCGACCTTATCAACACGATCGATTCACATGTCATCCAGTCTGTCGACATCGAATACGGCAGACAGATCACGCTTAACAGCTTCTTTACCGAAGTCCCGCCCAATACTCAGTTCATCACGAACGTATCCCAGATCGACATGGGCAAGCTCGCCAGCTACGATGTCTTCATCGACTGCGGCGGACATGTGGTCCATTCCGTACTGAACGTGGTCGACAAGACCCCGCCGGTAGGCAAGGCGGTCGCGCAGGAGGTCTACTGCGGCGAAGTGCCTGCGGCAGAGGAGTGCGTGACGGATGTTTTCGACATGGTGGGATATACCATCGAGTACGACGGCGGAGAGCCTGCCCTGGATGAGGGCGGAGAGTTCAACATCCCGATCAGGCTGACGGATACCTACGGCAACGTGCGCGTCCAGTATGTGCCGTTCACGGTCAAGGACGACCAGGAGGGCCCGGACATCATGGGCCTGAAGGATCTGACCGTCGAGCTTGGCGGCACGCTCCTGTACAAGGAAGGCGTCGAGGTTGTGGACGATTATGCCGAGAACCCGACGCTCACGATAGACAACACTGCCGTCGACCTCAACGTTGTCGGCAATTACCCCGTTACATACAAGGCTGTGGACGACGTCGGCAACGTGACCGAAGAGACGATCACCGTGTCCGTCGTGCTGAACTACAGCGCCGGACTTCTCGAGGACGAGTCCTACGAAGAGGTCGTCGAGCAGGCATACGAGATGGCGGCGGAGGTCCTCGACGAGATCACGGACCTTGATAACAAGACCGACGTCGAGATCGCGATGGACATCTTCTACTGGGTATACCACCACATAGGATTCTCGCACGGATCGTCGGATTATACGTCCTGGGCGCATGCGGCGGTAAAGTGTTTCGAGCAGAGGCGTGCTTCGTGCTACGGAAGGTGGGCGATCTGCAAGGCGATGCTGGACGTCGCGGGCATCGACAACATCTGCGTCGAGCGCGGCCCGAACCCATGGCAGGTCCACTACTGGTGCCTGGTCTACCTGAACGGCGGCTGGTATCACTGCGACCCGCAGGCGTACCTTGCTGAAGACGGCGGCAACTGGGGCAACTTCGTGTTCATGTGCACCGATGCCGAGCTGAAGACCAAGGCCGGCAACCATGACTTCGAGGGCGACCTGTACCCCGAGCGTTCGACCGACTCCGTACAGGGATATTTCAATGTCTACACAGGAACTATATACAGCAATTTCCCGTACATTGATGAGGAGGACGGCTGATGTTAAAGCGTGCTGCTCTCTTGATCGGAACGGGATGTGCCTGCTGCCTCGCTATCGTGGCGGCGGGTCTTATTCTATCTGACAGGGCGGCGAGAGGTAACCTGATCAACGAAGTCAGGCTCGAGACCGGGTCTGAGATCACCGTCGAATCGTTCTTCGAAGCGGCGCCCGAGGATGCGGCCATCGTTAGCGACATCTCCGGGATAGACACTATGGTCCCCGGCACATACCCGCTCGTCATCTCGTACGGCGGCAGGGAAGAGGACGTCACGCTGACGATCTCCGATACTACCGCGCCCGAAGCCGTCGCAGTCCCGCAGAGCATCTACATCGGCACGGACATCCCCGAGGCAGAGGCGTTCGTTACCGACCTGTACGATCTGTCCGGCAATGTGAACGTGGACTTTGAGACCGTCCCCGACAAGTTCTCGGCAGGCACGGTCGACGTTACCATCAAGGTCTTCGACTCCTACGGCAACACCAATGACGTGATCTCGCAGCTGACGGTGATCGACGATCAGACAGGCCCCGAGATCCTCGGCGCCAAGGACCTGAGCTACAAGGTCGGCGAGGAGTTCGATCTCGAAGAGGGCATCACGGCAGTGGACGATTACGATACCGATCCCGAGATCTACATCAATGCGTATAACTGTAATTTCAACAAGATCGGCGTGTACACGCTCGCTTATATCGCAGTCGACGATGCCGGCAACACGACCCGCCTCGAGGTCAAGCTGACCGTGCTCCCGCCCGAAGGCGAGGAGTTCAACGACTATGTCTACCAGATGGCGGACGACATCCTCGTCGGCATCAAGACCAAGAAGAAGACCAAGACCGCGAAAGCGATCTTCGAATACGTGCACGACAACATGACCTACGACTCGTCGAACTTCGGCGCTTCCACCCCCGAAGAGGCGGCGTTCATAGGCTTCACGACCGGCACGGGCAACTGCTACATCTACGCGAGCTGCTGCAAGATCCTCTTAGACCGCGCAGGAATCTCGAGCATGTTCATCACGAGATACCCCATCACGACCTCCGGCCACTTCTGGCTCCTGGTCCGCCTCAACGGCAAGTGGTGGCACTGCGACGCGACCCCGTTCATGGGCCACGAGGGCATCTACTTCATGCTCATCGACTCGCAGCTCGACCAGTACCACGAATTCGATCCCTCCAAATACCCCGCACGCTCGACCACTCCGTCCGGCATGGCTGTCGGCGCTTGTGTCGGCCAGGCGAAAGACTACTCCGCGGTTCCCGTTGACGAGGCAGCCGTCGCCGCTGCCGAAGGCGAAGTCGATACGGGCGGCGCGTTCGTCGCCACCGAGTATGAAGACGGGGACGGCGCTGAAGAGGACGACGAAGAAGATGAGGACGGTACGGGCACCGGCACAGATACGACCGGAACGGATACTGGCACGGACAGCGGCTCCGGCAACGGAACGGGCACGGGTGAGGAAGTGACTCCCACACCTGCTGACACGCCTGCCGTAACACCTGATCCCACCGAATCCGAGACTACCCCTGAGCCTGTTCCCGAGCAGACTTCTTCCGGCGAAGACGGCGCCGCGGCGTGAGGCTTTTCGGGCGCTGCCGAGACGATCGATCGCGCCCGACGTGACGAAAAACTGAGAAAAAACGAGAATTTGTACGATTTTCGCCGAATTCCTTCGAAAAATGCTTGACTTCCCCTGTCGCGGTGAGTATTATATGCAGGCTGACCTTCGCAGGAAGGTCTATTAATGAAGATAGAATTTAAGGAGAACGCACATGAGTACATATGTTGCAACCAAGGATTCAATCGAGAGGAAATGGCTTTTGATCGACGCAGAGGGTAAGACTCTCGGCCGTCTCGCTACAGAGGTTGCTAGACTCCTCCGCGGCAAGCATAAGCCCACATTTACTCCTTTCCTTGATACCGGAGATTATGTAATCGTTATCAACGCATCCAAGATGGTGCTTACAGGCAATAAGCTTGATCAGAAGAAGTATCGTCACCACACCGGCTATCCGGGCGGACTCAAGGAAGTTGATTACCGCACATTGATGGCAAAGAACCCCGAGAAGGCTCTCGAGCTCGCAGTTAAGGGTATGCTCCCCAAGAACTCACTCGGTCGTCAGATGTTCAGGAAGCTTCACGTTTATGCAGGCGCTGACTTCGAGCAGACAGCACAGAAGCCTGAAGCTTACAACTTTTAATCGGAGGTTCACATGGCTAAGAAAGCATCAGTTTATTACTATGGCACAGGCCGCCGTAAGAATGCGGTAGCATGTGTAAGACTTATCCCTGGTAAGGGTAAGATCACTATCAACGGTAAGGACATCGATGAGTATTTCGGTCTTGATACACTTAAGCTCATCGTTCGCCAGCCTCTGTCACTCACTGAGACTGAGGGTAAGTTCGACGTCGTAGTCAAGGCTATCGGCGGCGGCATCTCAGGTCAGGCAGGCGCTATCCGTCACGGAATCTCCAGAGCACTTGTTCAGGCTGATGAAGCTTCCTACAAGGCAATCCTGAAGTCCAACGGACTCCTCACCAGAGACGCAAGAATGAAGGAAAGAAAGAAGCCGGGTCTCAAGAAGGCACGTAAGGCTTCACAGTTCAGTAAGCGTTAATCAGGAATCTTCCTGTGCATTGGGCCGCTCCATCCGGGGCGGTCTTTTTGTTTGCCCGGCGTTTGTTTTCCGGCCGTTAGAAAAAAATTAGCCAAATCAGCCCTAAAAATCTAAAAATAGTCTAAATTAGATTATTTTTAGAAAAATTGGCTTTAATAATCTAATTTCTATCTAATTGCCGGGGCGTTGGCGGCGCGCCCGCCTCGGGTGTAATATGTATAGGCTATGTTTAAGTTCAGATCGACATCTGAAGAGCAGACTGAGAAGTTCGGCGAGATACTCGCGCGCGGGCTCACAAGCGACAGCGTGATCGCGCTGGACGGGGACCTCGGCGCCGGCAAGACGTGCCTGGCAAGGGGCATCGCGCGCGGACTGGGCGTCACATCGTTTGTCTCCTCTCCGACATTCACCATCGTGAACGAGTATGAAGGCGGGCGCATCAGGATGTTCCACTTCGATACTTACAGGCTGGCGGACGAGGATGACTTCATCAACGCCGGACTGGACGAATACTTCGGCAGCGGTGTCTGCGTGATCGAGTGGAGTGATGTCATATCGGGCGTGCTCCCCGGGGGCACGGTCCGCATGAGGATAACGGGAAGCGGGGAAGAGAGGATTTTCGAGGCGGACGATGAAGCGAAAGCGGCCGCGGAGGAAGCGGGGTGTGAGATCTTATGAAGATACTGGTCTGTGATACATCGAATTCGACCTGCTGTGCGGGCGTGTATGAGGACGGCAGGGAGGTCGCGTACAAGCTGAGCCTCGAGAAGAAGACGCACTCGGAGACTTTCATGCCGCTGGTGCATGAGGTCATGGAGCAGGCGGGGATCACGCACGCAGAGCTCGATGCGTATGTGGTGACGGTGGGCCCCGGATCTTTTACCGGCGTGAGGATCGGCCTGGCTGCAGTCAAGGCGATGGCGCTCGCTGCGGGCAGGGGATGCATTCCTGTATCGTCTACCGAGGCGCTTGCAAGGAGCGTCGACAATGTTACCGCGGCGCGAAAAGAAGATACCCTGATAGTGCCGGCCTTCGACGCGAGGAACAACCGCGTGTTTGCGCAGGCGATGGAAGACGATACCGCCAAGACGCTGGTCGCGGAGAACGCCTACGACGCGGAAGACCTGGTGAAGAAGATACTGCAGATTCCGGAACTGATCTACGGCGCGAGGTCGCAGATACTTGTGGTCGGCGACGGCGCGGACACCATGAAGGCGGCTTTCGAGAGGGCCGGTGCGCACGTCAATGTCTACTATGCGCGCGGGGCGGCGATACTGCCCAAGGGCATCGCAGCGGCGGCATATGCCAAGGGTGAAGCGGGCATAATATCCGGACGCGACATCGAGGCATCGTACTGTGCGGCGTCACGCGTGAAGACTCTTAAGGAACAGCAGAATGGCTGAGGCTGTAAGGCTCGCGGCCGCAGAGGACATACAGGCCATAATGGCTCTGGAGCAGGGTGCGATCGCGCATCCCTGGCCGGAAGAAGACCTCAGGAGACTGATCTCGGATGACGATAAGTTCGCACTCGTGATAGAGGACGAGGACGGCATAGAAGGCTACATCGGTGTGTCGGTCGTGGTCGGCGAAGCATCCGTCGGCAACCTCGTGGTGCGCGCGGACAGAAGAGGCAGAGGCCTCGGCACGAAGCTGGTCGAAGCGCTCATCGCAGAGCTCTTAAGAAGGGGCGCGGAGGTGATCTACCTCGAGGTCGAGGACACGAACGCGCCTGCCATCGCGGTCTACACCCGGTGCGGATTTACGGAGTATAACCGCCGCAGGGATTACTACGGTGCGGGGCGCGACGCGAGGCTCATGAAGAGGGCAGTCGCCGGGGCGTGATTGATAAATTGACCAAAGAAAAATGACAAATATAACTCATTTGAGTAGATTTGCCGAAATTCCCCCAGGCCCTTTATTTTGTGTTGATTTTACCCCCTTCCAAAAATATACTTATGGCGAATAAAGAGGGGGTTACGCCATGACTTGCGAGAATATTGTTTTTGAATGTGAAGACAGTCTTCAGATGAAGGCAGTTGCAGTTCTCATTCAGAAAGCTTCGGCTTTCAGGAGCACTATTTATCTTATCAGAGACGGCAGAAGAGCAAACGCCAAGAGCCTTCTCGGAGTCATGAGCTTAGGCATCCAGAACGGTGCCGAGATCGAGATCGAAGCTAACGGCGACGACGAGAAAGAAGCCATCGAGACCCTCAAGAGTCACCTGAAGAATCCCACAGTGTAATTATGGGCCGCAAGTTCGACGCGCGGCTTGATACAGTACCGCTCAGTCCCGGAGTCTATCTGATGAAAGATAGCAGCGGGACTGTTATTTATGTCGGCAAGGCAAAGAAGCTCCGCAACAGACTGAAGAGTTATTTTGGCGGCGGGCCTATCGCGATCCCCAAGGTCGCGGCGATGGTCTCGCACGTCGCCGACTTCGAGTACACCGTCGTTGGAAGCGAGCCCGAGGCGCTCTTGCTCGAGGCCAATCTCATCAAGCGCTACCAGCCCCGCTACAACATTCTGCTCCGTGACGACAAGGGCTACCCCTATATCTGCGTTACCCTGAACGAGCAGTATCCGAGGGTGTTCAAGGCCTTCCGTCCCGATCCCGAAGCGCGAAAGGCGGGTGCCGTCTACTTCGGCCCCTACATGGCGGGCGACTGCGCGCTGGTGTTGCAGTCCATCTCGGACATCTTCCCGCTCAAGCGCTGCAGGAAGGTCTTCCCGAGAGACATAGGCAAGGAGCGCCCCTGCCTGAACTACCACATCGGCAAGTGCATGGCACCCTGCCTCGGCACGTTGAGCGAAGAGAGCTACCGCCGAATGATCGAGCAGATCGTCATGTTCTTCAAGGGCAAGTACGACGGCATCGAGAAGGACATAAGATCCCAGATGGAAGAGGCTTCGGCAGCGCTGGACTTCGAGCGCGCGGGGCAGCTCAGGGACAGGCTCTTTGCCCTCGAGAACATAAGGAAGAGCCAGAGGGTGTTCCTGTCCATAGAGCGCGATGCGGATGCTATCGGACTCTACTCCGATGCCGGCGAGACCTGCGTCAGGAAGCTGGAGCTCAGAGACGGCAGAGTCGTCGGTTCGTCCACTTATTTTGTCGCGGGCACCGATACCGACCAGCCGGAGATAATCAAGAATTTCATCCTGCAGTACTACGAGGATGCGCCGTATATCCCGCCCGAGATCCTGGTGCCGTTCATGCCGGAAGACGAGGAGCTCATAGAAGAGCGCCTCACCGGCCTTGCCGGAAGGAAGGTCAGGCTGCATGTCGCAGAGAGGGGCGAGCTGCATGATTTCGCGGTGATGGCGCAGAACAATGCGCGCGAGATGATGGTTCGCAGGATATTAAGAGGCGGCGCTGCCGGAGCTGATCCGTCGCTGGCACTGCGCTACTTGGAGAAGCTCATGGGCGCAGGCGAGAACACGATCTCCCGTGCTGAGTCCTTCGATATAAGCAACCTCGGCAACGACGATATCTGCGCGGGCATGGTCGTCTTCAAGGACGGCAAGCCGGACAAGCAGTCGTACCGTCTGTTCAAGATGAAGAGGGTGGAAGAGCAGGATGATTTCGCGTCGATGAGAGAGACGCTGGACCGCAGGTTCGCGCACAGCGGCGATGACGGCTTTGCGTATCCCGACGTGATCCTGGTGGACGGCGGCAAGGGCCAGCTCTCGGCAGTCGCGTCGGTCGTGCGCGCCAAGGAAGGCACGGAGAATATCCTGCTCGCGGGCATGTACAAGAACGACCGCCACAAGACCGCAGGCCTCGTGCTGGAAGACGGCACAGAGATACCTCTGGACGGCAAGAACCTGACGGACGACGAGGTGTGCCTTCTCAGGTTCCTCACGACCGTGCAGAACGAAGTGCACAGGTTCGCGATCTCCTACCAGCGAAAGCTCGCGGGCAAGCGCAACATCAGATACAGACTAGAGAACATCGAAGGCATCGGTCCCGCCAAGCGTAAGCGCCTTCTCGCGCACTTTGGTACAATAAAGGCGGTAGAGCAGGCGAGCGAAGAAAGCTTGCGCGAGTGCAAGGGCATCACGGAAGCCGACGCCGGGGCGATCTACAGATATTTTCACTGATAGGGAGGGGCACGAATGGCAATCTACGCACTGTCGGATCTGCACCTGTCCCTGTCCAACCCCGAGAAATCAATGGATGTGTTCGGCAGTGCCTGGGACGGCTACATAGAGCGCATCGAGCGCGGCTGGCGTGAGACCGTGACGGATTCCGATACCGTCCTCGTCGCAGGCGACATCTCCTGGGCAACGTATATCGAGAAGGCAGAAGAGGACTTCGCTTTCCTGGCGTCTCTGCCGGGGCGCAAGCTGATCTCGCGGGGCAACCACGACTACTGGTGGACCACGATGAAGAAGCTGGACGAGTTCTTCTCTGCGCACGACTTCCCGGGCATCGAGATCATCAGGACCAACGTGCTCGAGGCGGAAGGCTGCCTCATCTCCGGCACGCGCGGCTGGATGCTCGAAGGCCAGTGCAAGACCGACGATGACCGCAAGGTATACGACCGCGAGATCTCCCGCATCAAGCTCTGCCTCAGTGAGCTCTCGAAAGCAGACCCCGACCGCACATGCCCCAGGATCCTGATGCTGCACTATCCGCCCATAATGAAGGGACAGGTCAAGACCGGGTTTACGGAGCTCCTCGCAGGGCAGGTCGATACCTGCATCTACGGGCATCTTCACGGCCGCGGCAGGGGGCAGGTCTATGAGGGCGAAGACGAGGCGGGAGTAAACTACGTCTGCACGTCCGCCGACTACCTGGATTTTACCCCGGTCAGGATAAGGGGATAAAATTTTTTTGGTCTCCACAAAGCCAATGATACCAAGGCTTCCGGGAACACATCAATTAAATTTGATTGCACTTTCCTATATAAGTATTTATAATACTTTACGGGCCTGAGAAGGCGGTAAAAACCGCTTGGACAGGCTCTTTCTATCCAAGGAGACAAAGATGCCATACAGCATGACCGGATTCGGCAGAGCCGAGAAGATATTCGCGACCAGAAAATACAGTGTTGAGCTCAAATCAGTCAACAGCAGATACTGCGATCTCAACATCAGGATGCCGAGGCTTTTTAACTTCGCAGATGCGGCAGTGAGGAAGCAGATCACGGATTCCCTCACGAGAGGCAAGGTGGATGTCTTCATCAACTACCAGGATACTGCAAGCGAATCCGAGACCGTTACTGTCAACGAAGGTCTCGTTAAGGCATATTCCGATGCAGCGGCGAAGATCGCTGACGTCTCGGGAAGACCGGATGATCTCGGAGTTGCAAGGCTCGCTTCATATCCCGACGTGCTTCAGGTAAGCCAGGCATCCGTAGACGAGGACATGCTCGGCGCGGAGCTCGCCCAGACCGTCGCAGAAGCGCTCGATGCCATGAAGGCAATGCGTAAGAGAGAAGGCGATGCGCTCGCAGAGAACATCCTCGGCAAGATCGGCACGCTCGCAGGCATCAGAGACGAGATCGAAGAGCGCTCCCCGGCGGTCATCGAAGGCTACAGGGCAAAGCTCGCTGCCAGGGTGGATGAACTCCTTACTTCCGAGCAGAAGGAATTCTACGATGAGAGCAGGCTCGCGGCAGAGGTGGCTGTTTTCGCAGACAAGTGTGCCGTGGATGAAGAGCTGACAAGGCTGAAGAGCCATTTCGCGCAGGCGCATAAGATCCTTGCAGGAGACGGCGCGTGTGGCAAGCAGATGGATTTCCTCGTGCAGGAGATCAACCGCGAGGTCAATACCTGCGGGTCCAAGGCAAACGACATAGAGATCACCAACCGCGTCCTTGCAATGAAGAACACGGTCGAGGAGATAAGAGAACAGATCCAGAATCTGGTGTAAGGGTAAGTATGGCAGAGTTCATTGACATAGGGTTCGGTAATATCGCAGCGAAGTCGCGCATCGTGTGTGCGGCGGGTGCTGATTCCGCTCCGGCAAGACGCATGATCCAGGAGTCCAAGGACAGAGGCGCGTGCGTAGACTGCTGTGCGGGCAAGAAGTGCAGGACAGTCCTTGTGACCGATACCGACCTGATAATAATGAGCGCACTGGAGATCGCTGAGATCAAGGAGAGACTCGATGGCTGACAGAGGACTTATCGTATCGGTATCGGGACCTTCGGGCGTAGGCAAGGGCACGGTCCTTAAGCGCCTGACGGAGCTCATCGAAGAGAAGTGGCCCGGAAGATCGTCTTATTCGATCTCAGCCACGACGAGGAGCCCCAGGCCGGGCGAGACCGACGGAGTCGAATATCACTTCAGGACCCGTGAAGAGTTCGAGAAGATGATCGAGACGGGAGAGATAATCGAATACGACCTGTACGTGGGCAACTACTACGGAACTCCCGCGGCGCCTCTGGCAGAGAAGGTCGGACAGGGCAAGATAGTCCTCTGCGACATAACGATAGAAGGGAGCCTCGCGATAGAGAAGAAGTTCGATGAAGACAGCGTGACGATAATGCTCCTTCCGCCGTCGTACAGCGAACTCGAAGCAAGGCTCAAGGGCAGGGGAACCGAAGATGAAGCCAAGGTCGCAGCAAGACTTGCCAAGGCAAGGGAAGAGATAGCGAGGACCGGCGAATTCGAATACGCGGTGCAGAACATAGAAGTTGATCAGGCGGCCGCGGACATAATGAAGATAATCGAGAGCGAGATGCTCAAGACTATAAGGCAGACACAGACAATAAAGAATTTGGATTAAAAAAGAAGAGAGGTAAAAACATGTTAACAGATCCTTCAATCGAGAAGCTTAAGCAGAAGGGCGAGTCCCCCTACGATGTAGCGGTACTGGTCAGCAAGAGAGCAAGACAGCTCGTCAACGGCGCACAGCCGATGGTAGACGACAAGGATATCGCCAACGTCGTATCCCTCGCGTGCCAGGAGATCATGGACGGGAAGGTCGTCGCAGTAGACGGTGACGTATCTCCCGTGGTTCCGATCACAAGAGAAGAGCGCCTCAGAAGACAGAAGGAAGAAGAGGATAAGAGAAAGCAGCGCGAGGAAGAGCTCGCTGATGCACTTAACGCAGCTACTGCCGAAGAGCAGCCTGAAGAGAGCGCTGATGACGGTCTGAACCAGCTCCTCGACAAGGTCCTCGGCGATGATTTCGAGGAAGTTGATGAAGACGAGGAAGAGGGTCCTTCCGATGAAGACCTCATGAACGTCGAAGAAGAAGATAACTAATATCAGGCGGTAACAAGCAATGGCAGTTGAGAAAACAATGGAAAAGATAGTGTCGCTCGCCAAGGTAAGAGGATTCGTTTACCCCGGCTCCGACATCTACGGCGGTCTCGCAAACGCATGGGATTACGGGCCGCTCGGCGTACAGCTTAAGAACAACGTAAAGGCAGCATGGTGGAAGAAGTTCGTCCAGGAGAGCCCCTATAACGTGGGACTCGATGCTGCCATCATCATGAACCCCAAGACCTGGGTCGCTTCCGGTCACGTCGGAGGATTCTCTGATCCTCTCATCGACTGCAAGCAGTGCAAGGCAAGACACAGAGCAGACAACCTTGTTGAAGACTGGAACAAGGAGAACGGCATCGAGGACGTACCCGTTGAGGGCATGAGCCCCGAGGAGATGGTCGCATACATCAGGGAGAAGAACATTCCCTGCCCGGTCTGCGGCGGCCACAACTTCACTGACATCCGTAAGTTCAACCTCATGTTCAAGACATTCATCGGTGTTACCGAGGATTCCACCAATGAGGTATATCTGAGACCTGAGACCGCTCAGGGTATCTTTGTAAACTTCGCTAACGTACAGCGCAGTTCACGTAAGAAGATCCCCTTCGGTATCTGCCAGATCGGCAAGTCTTTCCGTAACGAGATCACTCCCGGTAACTTCATCTTCAGAACACGTGAGTTCGAGCAGATGGAGCTCGAGTTCTTCTGCGAACCCGGCACCGACCTCGAGTGGTTCGACTACTGGAAGACATTCTGCCACGACTGGCTGATCGGTCTCGGCATCAAGGAGGAAGAGCTCCGCACGAGAGACCACGCGAAAGAGGAGCTTGCTTTCTATTCGAGAGCAACTACAGACTTCGAGTTCGCATTCCCGTTCACTGACTGGGGCGAGCTCTGGGGCATCGCAGACCGTACGGACTACGATCTCAAGCAGCACATGGAATACTCCAAGCAGGATCTCACTTACTTCGATCCGGCAAAGAACGAGAAGTACATTCCTTACGTCATCGAGCCGTCTCTCGGCGCTGACCGTGTAACGCTCGCGTTCCTCTGCTCTGCTTACGACGAAGAGACACTGGAGGGCGGAGACGTAAGAACGGTAATGCACTTCCATCCGTTCCTCGCACCCATCAAGATCGGTGTGCTCCCGCTGTCTGCCAAGCTGACGGATAAGGCACAGCCCATCTTCGAGAAGCTGTCCAAGAAGTATATGTGCGAACTGGACGACAGACAGTCCATCGGTAAGCGCTACAGAAGACAGGACGAGATCGGTACTCCGTACTGTGTAGTCTATGACTTCGATTCCGAGACAGACGGCTGCGTAACGATCAGAGAGAGAGACTCAATGAAGAACGTCGAGTACGAGCCCGGCAACATCAGGTTCCCGATCGACAAACTTGAAGAATTTTTTGAGGGCAAGTTCGATTTTTGAGCAAGTATTTCTGATACAATAAAACCGACAAAAAAATAATAAATATTAAATCCAAAACGAAAGGCGGATAAAAGAATGACAAAGTACGTTTACCTGTTCACCGAAGGCAACGGAAGCATGCGCGAACTCCTCGGAGGAAAAGGCGCTAACCTTGCCGAGATGACCAACATCGGTCTTCCTGTTCCTCAGGGCTTCACCATCAGCACGGAAGCCTGCACAAAGTATTATGAGGACGGACGCCAGATCAATGATGAGATCATGGCTCAGGTCATGGAGTACATCACAAAGCTTGAAGAGATCACCGGCAAGAAGTTCGGCGACCTCGAGAACCCGCTCCTTGTTTCCGTAAGATCCGGTGCAAGAGCATCCATGCCGGGCATGATGGATACTATCCTCAACCTCGGTCTTAACGAGCAGGTAGTCGATGTCATCGCTGCAAAGTCTAATAACCCCAGATGGGCTTGGGACTGCTACAGAAGATTCATCCAGATGTATTCCGACGTCGTTATGGAAGTCGGCAAGAAGTACTTCGAAGAGCTCATCGACAAGATGAAGGCTGACAGAGGAGTTACTCAGGACGTAGAGCTTACTGCTGACGATCTCAAGGAACTCGCTTCACAGTTCAAGGCTGAGTACAAGGCTAAGATCGGTACAGACTTCCCCACAGATCCTAAGGAGCAGCTCATCGGCGCCATCAAGGCCGTATTCAGATCCTGGGACAACCCGAGAGCAAACGTATACAGAAGAGACAACGATATCCCTTATTCTTGGGGTACGGCAGTTAACGTTCAGTCCATGGCATTCGGTAACATGGGTGACGACTGCGGTACGGGCGTTGCTTTCACAAGAGACCCTGCTACAGGTGAGAAGGGCCTTTTCGGTGAGTTCCTTACAAACGCTCAGGGTGAGGACGTTGTTGCAGGCGTTCGTACTCCTATGAAGATAGCTGAGATGGAGCAGAAGTTCCCTGAGGCTTTCGCACAGTTCACAAAGGTCTGCGAGACTCTCGAGACACACTATCGCGACATGCAGGACATGGAATTCACTGTTGAGCACGGTAAGCTCTTCATGCTCCAGACAAGAAACGGTAAGAGAACAGCTCAGGCTGCCATGAAGATCGCCTGCGACCTGGTTGACGAGGGCATGAGAACACCTGAAGAGGCAGTTGCAATGATCGATCCGAGAAACCTCGACACACTCCTTCACCCTCAGTTCGATCCCGCTGCACTCAAGGCTGCAGAGGCAATCGGCAAGGGTTTGGGCGCTTCTCCGGGAGCTGCTTGCGGTAAGATCGTATTTACTGCAGACGACGCAGTTGCTTGGCACGACAGAGGAGAGAAGGTTGTCCTCGTAAGACTCGAGACATCTCCTGAAGATATCACGGGCATGAAGGCTGCTGAGGGTATCCTCACAGTACGCGGCGGTATGACATCCCACGCTGCAGTTGTTGCGCGTGGTATGGGTGAGTGCTGCGTATCCGGCTGCGGCGAGATCGCAATGGACGAGGCTAACAAGCAGTTCACACTCGCAGGCAAGACATTCAAGGAAGGTGACATCATCTCCCTCGACGGTTCTACAGGTAAGATCTACGACGGAGCTATCGCTCAGGTCGATGCAGATCCCAACAACGGTTACTTCGGCCGCATCATGAAGTGGGCAGACGAGTTCAAGAGACTCGAAGTACGTACAAACGCTGATACTCCTGCTGACGCTAAGAAGGCAAGAGAGCTCGGCGCTGAAGGTATCGGTCTCTGCCGTACAGAGCACATGTTCTTCGGTGAGGGCAGGATCGACGCATTCCGCGAGATGATCTGCTCCGACACAGTTGAAGAGCGTGAGGCAGCACTCGAGGTTATCCTCCCGATGCAGCAGTCCGACTTCGAAGCACTCTATGAGGCTCTCGAGGGACATCCGGTTACAATCCGTTTCCTGGATCCGCCGCTCCACGAATTCGTACCTACAGAAGAGGCTGACATCAAGGCTCTCGCTGACAAGAAGGGCAAGACCGTAGAAGAGATCAAGACTCTGATCGCTTCCCTCCACGAGTTCAACCCGATGATGGGTCACAGAGGATGCCGTCTCGCAGTTACATATCCTGAGATCGCTAAGATGCAGACAAGAGCTGTCATCAGAGCTGCCATCAACGTAAACGCAAAGCACCCCGACTGGAACGTTACACCTGAGATCATGATCCCGCTCGTATGCGAGATCAAGGAGCTCGTTAACGTTAAGAAGGTAGTCGTAGCAGTTGCTGACGAAGAGATCAAGGCTGCAGGTGTCAACATGAACTACAAGGTTGGTACAATGATCGAGATCCCGAGAGCTGCTCTTACGGCTGACGAGATCGCTAAGGAAGCTGAGTTCTTCTGCTTCGGTACAAACGACCTTACACAGATGACATTCGGTTTCTCAAGAGACGATGCAGGCAAGTTCCTCACAGCTTACTATGAGTCCAAGATCTTCGAGTCCGATCCGTTCGCTCGTCTTGACCAGAACGGCGTAGGTAAGCTCATGAAGATGGCTATCGAGAACGGTAAGGCAGTACGTCCTGACCTCCACCTCGGAATCTGCGGCGAGCACGGCGGTGACCCGTCATCCGTAGAGTTCTGCGATGAGATCGGTCTTGATTACGTATCCTGCTCACCTTTCCGTGTACCGATCGCAAGACTCGCTGCTGCACAGGCTGCAATCAAGCATAAGGGTTGATAAGCATTAGCAAGTGATAACGTATAGCCGGGGCAGTGATGCCCCGGCTTTTTTGTTGCCCGAACAAAATGCTATAATCCCAATGGATGGAGTGTTGATATGAATGATCTTAACAGTTTGGTTGTACCTGAGATTACTGTAGAAAAGACGGATCGATTCAAAGGCATTGCTTTGATCATGATGTTTTGGCATCACCTTTTTGGCTGTGATATGCTGAACAACTGGAGTGCGACTATACCTGGGGCGGAAGGTTTTGCTTACGTAATTGGAGCTTCATGCAATATATGTGTGAGTATGTTCTTGTTCTGTTCAGGATATGGTATGTATAAGACATATATAAGCAAGGAAAAGGCCCCCGGCAAATACGTATTACGCAGACTTATCAAGACTTTTATCTCGTATTGGCTGATAATGCTGTTTGCAATAATCTATTTGATCATTGTTAAAAGGTTTGAGCCACGATACCTGCTGATCAATCTTTTTGTTTTGTATACTTATGATGATAAATTGTATGTCTCGTTCGCATGGTTTATCATGATTTATGCTTCTTATATACTTCTTTTGCCGCTCGTCAGAACGATAGAACGCAAAAAGAAGGGAAATGCTCTCATTGATATCATACTGTATGTTGTCCTTCCGCTTGTGATCGGCATATCCTTAGCATTTGTTAAGAGACCCGAGGTTATACGGAATGCACCGTTCGACCTTTTTGATGATCTGCATAAGGTTATGTCATGGTTCCCGTTATTTGCCTATGGCATGCTGTTTGCAAAATACAAAACCTATGAGCATGTCTGTAAGCATACGAACAAACATTCACGAATACTGATAGTCATATTGTGCCTTCTGGTAATCGGATACATACTGTATTTAAGATTCTATATCGACACGGTTTTCAGTGGAACAGGAATAAATGCCGGTTGTTTGTCGGATGTCTTTTTTTCACCGGTTTTCATTTGTGCAGTTTTTTTAGCGCTTGACAATATCAGGGTTAGAAGTAATTATCTGTTGCCTTTTCTCGGTGAAAAATCGTTATACTATTGGCTGTTTAGCAGTATGTTCTTTAAAAACACTTCTGAACTTCAGTTTCTGATCACATGGCCAAGGATTACCGTATTGATCCTGATATGGACGTTTATTCTTCTTACACCGTTTGTCTTCGGATTTAGTTATATATCTGACAAGTTGATAAAAGTTATCTCAGTGAAGCTTTTGAACGCGAAAACAAGCAAGGTTAAGTGACCTAAGATGGAAAAACTGGCACACAAGATGGAATACATGCCCAAGTCTTAATTAGAGATAAAACTACCCAGAATTGTTTGCACCAGCACAGGCTGCTATCGCACACAAAAAGTAATATCACTTGTGAGAAACAGTAAAGATATGAATGACCGGAGTCCATACGGGCTCCGGTTTTTGTTTTACACTATCAATGCTACAATGTGAGAATACCGGCTTAGACCGCAGGAGGTATGTATGTTATACGACATTATTAAGTACGGACTTGTTGCAGCTGCGATCATACTAATCATTGTCGGACTCGTCTCAAGAGCCAAAAAGAAGAAGTAAACCGCTTAGAAAACTATCTTCTTATCCGATATATGCTTCATGATCGATTCGGCGATCAGCCTGTGTCCCTCTTCGTTGGGGTGGATGCCGTCGTCGCATAGGAATTCGTTGTAATTCTTGTGCTCGAGGAACGCCGAAGTTATGTCGATGACCGGAACCTGATGTGCGATCGCTATCTTGAAGACCTCGATATTGTATCTCTCATGCCAGTTTGTGATGAACTGGACGTCACCGCGCATCCATTTGCGAATATTCTCGGCGGACAGATCGCGCGAGATGTGCCTGAAGTAGCGCTCAGAATCTATGGGCGGCAGAGACAGCAGCGCAGGCGTCTTGCCGAGTTCCTTGATCTTCTCGATCATGTACGAATACATGGAGTTGAAGTCCTGAACCGTGCTCATCGGAAGGTGCTCGGCTTCAGGATCTTCGGATATCTCTTTCCAGTTGAAGTCGCAGTCGTTGCCGCCGAATTCCAGTACGACGTATCTGCCGGAGACGTCCTTGAGCGACTCCAGATATCTGTCAAAGACGGCCTCGCCTCTCTTGATCGTGCTGCCGAACTTGGCCTTGTTCTCGACTACGATGCCGAGGACCTCTTCGCACCTCTTGTAGAAAGGCATGTCCGTTACCCTGTAATGGTCGTTCTCATAGACGACGCCCTTCAATACAGAATCACCGAATGCCGCTATAGTCTCCATGTTCAGCCCTGTCCTGCTATCTTAAGAAATATCATGAGCATTATTGCCGCGAATCCTGCGACGAAAGCAAATGCTCCCATGTCATTGTCCTTCCCCGATGCTATCTGGGGGATCTCTTCTATTGTAGTATATATAAGCGCGCCGCCCGCGACTGCCATCGTGTAGGGCAGTATGGCAGGGAACAGTACGACGACTACCACTGTGATCATGCCGAGCAGCGGGATCGGTATCCCGGATGCGACCCCGAGGAGGAAGGCCTTACCTGTCTTGGTGCCGGACTGCCTGAGGGGCAGAGAGGCTCCGATGGCCTCGGGAATGTTCTGGAGTGCTACCGCGACCGCCAGTACGATAGCCACGGTAGAAGATACCCACTCGGTCTTCATGAAGTGCGCCGCATAGATCGCGCCGAGAGCGATGCCTTCCGGCGTGTGGTGGATGACCTCCTTGAGAAGGACCTTGACCGCGGGAGACAGCCTGCTTTCGGGGCCTTCGGTTATATCGGAATAGATGTGCGTGTGCGGGATGAGGCGGTCCATGAGGATCTGCACCAGCACGCCGCCCATAAAGCATATCGTCACGGCGATTATCCCGCTCCGGCCGTCCTGCGTGAGACCTGTTATGGCGGGTTCGATCATGCCCCATACCGCGATGGAGAACATGATGCCCGAGCTCAGGCCGACCAGTACCGCATAGAGCCTGCCGGTAAGATCGCCCCGCGCGGCATAGATGACGGCAGCGCCTGCAAGCGTTCCTGCCAGCGGGATGAGCATGCCGAAGAGAGTCTCCGTATCAGACAGCGTGTTCGAACTGTCCAGATGCGTTATGAGCGAGCGCAGACCGATGAAGATGAGTATCGTACCGCCCAGTATCTCTGATCCCGACTTGTACCTGCTCCCGAAAACACTTCCTATCTTTACGCCTGCGGTCGAGATCAGGAAGGTAATATCGCCGATCACGGCGACGGCCAGAAGGACATTGGGAAGACGCCCCGCAGAGATGACTTCTACCGGAACCGCGACAAAGGTTATACCTACGGCAAGCGCGTCGATGCTGGTCGCGACCGCCATCATGAACATGGTCTTGATATCAAACCCGGGGGCTGCTTCCTCGTCGGGGGAGAGTGCTTCCTTGATCATGTTGCCGCCGATTATGGAGAGCAGCACGAAAGCTACCCACGGCGCCACCATGCTTATGAACTTCTCGAAGAGCGAACCTGCCAGATAACCGATGAGCGGCATCGCGCCCTGGAAGAATCCGAACCACGCACCGCATATGAAAAGATCTTTGCCGGTGATCTTCTTCGCGGCAAGACCTTTGCAGATGGATACGGCAAAGGCATCCATGGCCAGACCGACTGATAACAGCAAGAGCTCAAAAAGTCCCAAAATATATTCTCCCGTACTAGATAACGATTAAATACTCTAATAACTGATATTATTCGAGCGTGATGAGGCCCTGAGTATCAATAAGGGCCTTTGCTATGTCTGAGATGCCGATCACTTCGCAGTTGGCGGGAAGCCCCGCATCGTCTGCCCCGTACTCTTCGATGCTCTCGGCGCAGGCCGTTACCACGGGTATCTCCTTAATAAAAGTTATAAATTCATTATATAAACTATTGCTGCCGGTTAGGAGCTTCACGCCGGAATCTATGACGAAGATCCTGTCGATGATGTCCTTCTTGGAAGACAGCGCCTTAAGGAAAGCCCCGAGGAGTTCTCTTCCGTGCGCGGAATCAGCCGCGTAGTAGTCGTGCTTGATGAGGACGGTAAGGCCTGAGCTCTGGAATATCTCGAGCTTCTCCGGCTCGACTTCGATCACGGGGGACTGCTCGATCACGACGGAATCGCCGCTGACGATATCAAGCTTGCTTTTTTCCTGATTGTTCATCAAAATCCCTCCCGTCTGAAGATAAGAACCTCATCGACCTCTGGATGGAGTTCTTCGAGTTGCCCCAGGGCTTGTCCTGGTTCCTGTAGTCGAACTTGAGCGTGAACCACTCCACATCGCCTATGAGACCTTCGAAAGCATCCTTGTTCTTCTCCGCCAGCGCACTGACAAAAGAGGCGGCGTCGTTCTGCCCCAGCTTGGCCGACTGCCTCAGGAGCATCGACAGATGCGGCAGGCAGTGGTAGGGGACAGCGGCGAACTTGTCCTTGAAGGCGGGATCGTGAGAATACATCCAGCAGATGACTTCGATATAGTGCGTCATCGCGTCGTTCATGTTGTCGCAGATGGGGCACATCGCCACCCTCTTGTCGATCCTGTCCGCGATGGAGTTGAGCTTTGCCTTGTAGTCGGTGGTCCTTCCCTTGATTAGGCCGGCCTTTTGGGGCGCGGCGCTGCAGAGGTCAGCTGTGATGTCGTCGTTGAAGTCCTTCAGGTGCGTGTGCATCATGAGCCCGAGACCCAACCTGTTGGTGACGGAACGGTTCAGCTTGCCCATGTGATCGGGGCAGAAACCGGTCTTGTTCGTGATTATCCTGGTATCGGGCTCCATGAGGGAAGGGCCCAAATAGTATTCGAGATAGTTCTGCTCCGCCTTGTCCCTTAACCTGCACAGCGGGCAGCCGTCAGCCGATGAATATGCGTCGTTGACGGGTATCATGTAGATCTTTTCCATATTATTCCTCCATAGATGAGCGGTCCTGGTGGATGAGCCTGCTCGCCCTGACGTTTACGCCGTTCGTTGTGATCGAGGTGTATTCCTCGACCGCCATGCCGACCTTTTGCTGGACGGCCATCAGTACTTCCTGGGCATCGTAGCCGTAGAACAGGGCGATATCCAGGCTGATCATTATTCCGTAGGTCTGTTTCTCCGTCTTGAAGTCCGTTACCTCGGCAAAGCCGGGCACATCCTTAAGGACTATCTTGATGAGGTCCAGGAGAGCCTCGTCCGAGATCGAATATGAGCCGAGGGAAGAGAAGGTGGGACGCACGACCGTTCTGTCCGAGTCCTGCGCCATCGGAGCGACGCCCCTCTCGCGGTCAAAACGCTGACGGAGCTTGGACAGCGGGTCCGAGAAATACCCCGAGAACTCGTGCTTGACCTCCATGCTCGGAACGGGGATGGTGTGCATTCCCTCAGTAAGTCTGGTGCTCCGCGCGATGCGGCGCTCCTCCTCGGTGGAGACGTCCTCGATCCTGATGAGCATCGAGGGCTGGTTCAGCCAGAGGTTCGTGCATATCTTGCTGAGCATCGAGTCGGAAGTGCCGAGGATCATCAGTGCCTTCGGCATGCACTCGACCAGGGCGCGGCGCATGACGGACGATCTCGTCTCGTCGATGAAGATCGCCTGCCTGACCGATTCCATTTTCGTGGGGGCCTTCTTGGCAGAGGTTCCCGCGACGATTCGGCTTCCGTTGATGAGAAGACCGTCGTCGATGATGTAGTTGATGTTGTTCTCGCGGGCGACCCTTATGGCACGCGTGCTCTTGCCGGTACCCGAAGGTCCGACGAAAGCAATGACCGCAATATGTGATAACTGTTCGCGCGTCGCCTGCTCACTGTCAAGGATGCGCTCGATGTTGCGCTCGGTCTCCGCGGCAGCCTGATTAGCCGTGCCCGTCCGTTTCAGAGATTCTCTGAACTCCGAGAAAAAAGCTCTGTTCGTGCGGGCCGGCGCTCCGCCTGTGACGGTCTTATTTGAAGGCGCCTCATCCGAATGCGACAAACCAATTACCTCTTATCAGTTGTTCCAGTTGTGGAATACTTCCTGGATGTCTTCATTCTCTTCCATCATGTCGAGCATCTTCTCGAGCTGCGCGACTGCTTCGGGGTCGGTGACGTCGTTGGTGGTGAGCGCTACCGGGCCGAGGCTGGAATCCGCGAAAACATAACCCTTGTCCTGCAGACCCTCGCATACGGCATAGTAGTCGGAAGGATCCGTCGTGATCTCGTAGCCGTCCTCGTCGCTGACAAAATCCGCAGCACCTGCCTCGAGTGCGTCCGACATTACCTGGTCCTCATCGGGGTAGTCTTCACGGGACACGATGATGGTGCCCTTCTCCTCGAACAGGAAGCCTACGCTTCCGGAGACGCCCAGGTTGCCGCCGTTCTTATCGAAAATGTGTCTTACGTCTGCTGCAGTCCTGTTACGGTTGTTGGTGAGGGCTCTTACCATGACGGCAATGCCTGCGGGGCCGTAACCTTCGTATGTGATCTCTTCGTAATCGTCGCCTTCGCCTGCCTCGGCAGCCTTCTTGATGGCACGATTGATGTTGTCGTTGGGCATGTTGGCTGACTTTGCCTTCGCGATAACGACCTTGAGTCTTGAGTTTCCGTCGGGATCGGGTCCGCCTGCCTTGACAGCAATGGCGATTTCCTTCGCGATCTTGGTGAATATCGCGCCCTTAGCTGCGTCCGAAGCCTCCTTCTTCCTCTTGATGTTATTCCATTTTGAATGTCCGGACATACATACCTCCAAGTTGCTTTGTAATCTAATTAATAAGTTTATCAAAAAAACAATTAGATTACATCCGTAATGAGAATGTCAAAAATATTTTCACTTAAAATGTTATGAAATCTTGTTTTTTACCTTTCCCTGTTGTATAGTTTGTTATGCGTACGTTTGGGTTTATTGTGCCTGTTTTCATGAAGAATGCGCACGCAATTCGTTCATTAATCTTGGGAGGGATTCATGAAGAGATTAGGTGATATTCTCGTTGAAAGCGGCTTTCTGAACGCTTCTGAACTTGCTGAAGCGCTTTCCACTCAAAAAGAGACCGGCAAGCGTCTCGGAGAAGTTATCGTAGAGAGCGGTCTCATGACCGAGTTCGATATCCTCCGTGCGGTATCAAGCCAGTATGATTATCCGATCATCGATCTGACAAGCATCGAAGTTGACCCTAAGGCTACCGCGCTCCTCACGCAGAAGTTCTGTGAGGAGAACGTCGTTCTGCCTATAGGCTTCGACGATGACAAACTCGTTGTGGCGATCGATGACCCTATGAATATTACGATTGAGGATGAGTTGCAGTTCCAGACCGGTTACCAGATAACCATGATGCTTGCGACTCATTCTTCGATTATGGACGCCGTAAAGGTCAATTACGGTAAAGAGAACGCTGCCAAGGCCGCCGAAGAACTCGGTGCGGATCTCGAAGGTGATGAAGTAGCCGAGAATTCCGACATTGCTGAAGCAGTCAACAGTGCCCCTGTTGTTAAGCTCGTTAACTCGATGATCGATTACGCTATCCGTGCAGGCTCATCAGATATCCATATCGAGCCTATGGAAGACCGCGTAAGAGTACGTATCCGTATCGACGGTGTCATGCAGGAGATCATGAGCAACCCTCTGTCTGCAAGGGATGCCATTATCACACGTATCAAGATCTTAGGCGGAATGAACATCGCCGAGAAGCGTATCCCTCAGGACGGCCGTATCACAACAGAGATCAACGGCGAAGAAGTCGACATGCGTGTGTCCATTCTCCCTACGGTTACCGGTGAGAAGACCGTTATCCGTATCCTTGCAAAGAACGACGCAAACCTCAACAGAAGTTATCTCGGCATCAGCGATCATAACAACGAACTCATCGATAAGATGATCATGGTGCCTCAGGGTATCTGTCTTATCTCAGGCCCTACGGGTTCCGGTAAGACAACAACACTCTATACACTCCTTTCAGAGAAGAACTCTCCCGAGACAAACATAATCACAGTTGAAGACCCTGTCGAGATCCGTATTCCCGGACTTAACCAGGTACAGGTTAACGTTAAGGCGGGAATGACCTTCGCGAGCGGTCTTCGTTCCATCCTCCGTCAGGACCCTGATATCATCCTTGTCGGTGAGATCCGTGACGGTGAGACCGCAGAGATCGCGATGCGAGCTGCCATCACCGGTCACTTGGTATTCAGTACCATCCATACGAACGATGCGGTATCTTCTATCAACCGTCTTATCGATATGGGTCTTGAGCCTTACATGGTCAACTCGGCACTTGTAGGCGTTGTCTCCCAGCGTCTCGTTCGCCGTATCTGCACCAACTGCAGAGAAGCATATGATCCTGATGAATATGAGATCGAGCTGCTCCATCTTGAACCCGGTCAGAAGATCTACCGCGGCAAGGGCTGCACCGATTGTAGTGAGAAGGGATATAAGGGACGTATCGCGATCCATGAGATCGTTGTTATGACTAAGAAGATGAAGAGCCTTATCGAGAAGCGTGCAAGCGAAGAAGAGATGCGTCAGCTCGCTGTCACGGAGGGTACTCAGATGCTTCAGGATTCCGCCAGAGATCTGGTTCTCGAGGGAATCACAACAGCAGATGAGCTTAACAGAGTAGCTTACACGATTGACTAAGGAGGTTATACAGCGTGGAAGAGTTTAGTTTATCAATCGAATCGATCCTGTCGGAATCCGTCAAGATGGGTGCATCAGATACCCATATAACAGTAGGACTTCCGCCGATGATCCGTGTCGACGGTATGCTGATGCCGATGGGCAGGACACCGCTGACAGCTGCAGACACCGAGTATCTCTGCAAGTCGATGATCGATAAGTCAAGACAGCAGTATCTCAACGAGCGTGGTGAGATCGACTTCTCATATGTCGTTGAAGATTACAGCCGTTTCAGATGTAATGTGTTCAAGCAGAGAGGTACATATGCTCTTGCTGCAAGAACTATTACAAATGAGATCCCTACATGCGAACAGCTGGGACTTCCTAATATTTTCAAAGAATTTGTTATGGCACCGAGAGGACTTATCCTCGTCACAGGTCCTACGGGATCCGGTAAGTCAACGACACTAGCTGCCATGATCGGTCATGTTAACAGCAATAAGAAGTGCCACATCCTGACACTTGAGGAGCCTATCGAGTACCTCCACATGCACGGTGAAGCAATGATCAACCAAAGAGAGATCCACGAGGATACACTCTCATTCGCCAACGCACTCAGAGCTGCTCTCCGTGAAGACCCGGATATCATCCTCGTCGGAGAGATGCGTGACCTCGATACTATCAGTACCGCGGTTACGGCAGCCGAGACAGGACACCTCGTTCTTTCCACGCTCCATACATCATCAGCAGCAGATACAGTCAACCGTATCATCGACGCATTCCCGCCTTATCAGCAGGATCAGATCAGAGTACAGCTGTCTACCGTTCTTAATGCGGTTATCTGCCAGACTCTCGTACAGAGGATCGGCGGCGGCCGTTGCGCAGCTTTCGAGATCATGATCTGTAACGATGCTATCAGAAACAATATCCGTGAAGGTAAGACATATCAGATCGACAGTGCCATCGCTACATCACTGCAGACAGGCATGTGCCCTCTCGATTTCTACCTCGCAGAGCTTTGCAAGAGAAAGATAATCTCCAGAGACACAGGTATGCAGAGATGCCGTGTGCCTGAAGACTTCAAGAGATTCCTGAACAATGCAGGCCAGTCACAGAGCCCGCTCTTCGGAGACCTCGAGTTTGCTTGATATTGGCGAATTGATTATTGTTTAAAAATTTAAGGAGGAGGAAAACAATATGGCTAATTTCAGATATCAAGTAGTCGATGCCAACGGTAAGACGACCGAAGGCGTTGTGGAAGCTGCATCTATCGGCGAAGCCTCAAGAAAGCTTAAGGCTGACGGTAAGTATGTGTCTTCACTGACTCTTGATAAAGGTCCGGGACTGGCTGGTATGGAGATCGGCAGCCCCAAGCTCAAGACGAAGGACCTCGTTCTGATCACAAGACAGTTGGCTTCATTGCTTTCAGCAGGTATCACGGTAGTTAGAGCGCTCGACATGCTCTATCAGCAGGTTGAGTCCAAGAAGGCAAAGAAATGCATCGGCGACGTTTATGAGGCGGTTCAGAGCGGCCGTTCTTTGTCTGAAGCTTTTAAGGAACAGAAAGGTGTTGTTCCTAACATCTTCATCAGTATGATCTCAGCAGGTGAGGAGTCAGGTCGTCTCGACGAAGTTATGGAAAGACTCGCAGAGCACTTCCAGAAAGACTCCAAAGTTAAGAATAAGATCGCAGCTGCGATGGTATATCCTAAGATTCTTGCAGGACTTACGGCTGCGGTCAGTATTGGTCTTTTGACCTTCCTGGTTCCGAGTGTTGCAGAGACTATAACCGGTTTAGGCGGAGAACTTCCCGGACTTACCAAAGCTCTTATTGCTATATCGGATTCTTTAGTTCACTATTTTTACATTTATGCATTAGTAGTACTTGCAATCGTATTCGGATTCAAGGCATGGAGGGGTTCTGATAAGGGCGCAGAGCAATGGTCAAAGCTCATGTTGACAATCCCTATTGTAGGAAAAGCTACAAAGATGAACGCTTCAGCCAGATTCACAAGAACATTAGCTACACTGCTTAAGAGTGGTATTTCAGTCCTTCAGGCGGTTGAGATCACAGAGAAGTCGCTTGATAATGTTGTCCTTGAGAAGAAACTGGCTGCAGCTCGTACAGAGATTCGTAAAGGTACATCTCTGTCCAAGTCCATCAGAGGCATCACTGAATTTCCTCCTATGATCTATGCCATGGTATCGATCGGCGAAGAATCAGGTACGTTGGATAACATCCTCGAGAAGGCAGCTGATTACTTTGAGGATGAGGCAGATGCTGCTACACAGAAGATGACTTCGGCATTAGAGCCTATCATGATCATCATCATGGCTATCGTCGTCGGTCTTGTAGTAGGCGGTATTGCGATGCCTATCCTTACTGTTGCTCAGTGGATCATCTAAACAGGTAATGAAAGGAGATCTTTAATGGATTTTTTTGGAAAAAGTGAAAGTGAACTTGTAATCGATTGCTCAAGTTCCGACCTCAAAGTTGCAGTCGGCAGATATAATACTAAGAACCGTACGATAGCAATTGATAAAGTTGGTATTATCCCTCTTGAAGGTGATGCCATTAATGATGGTGCAATCGCAGATTCTTTCGGTATCGTTATGGCTGTTAAGCACGCTATCGCAAGACTCGACATCAGGAATAAGTCATGCATCCTCACAACAGAGGGCGCATTCGTTCACACCAGAGACCTGGAGCTCCCTATCGTAAAGAAGGAACAGCTCAAGGACATGGTAAAGTACGAAGTCATCGGTCAGGGCGCTAACAGAGAGCTCTCCATTGACTACATCGTTTATGGTACTGCCGTTGACGAAGAGACAAATGCAGATAAGCTCAAGGTCAGGGCAACGGCTGTTCCTACCGATATCATCAAGGAGTACAGAGAATTCCTTAAGAATATGGATCTTACTCCTGTATCTCTCGATGTTAACCCGAATGCAGTAAGGAAGCTCTTCGCATCCGGTATCATCAACGGCAATGTAAGCATTGTTCAGTCAACACTGCTTCTTATCGAACTGTCCAGCAGAACGACAACCGTTACAGTCTTAGACCACGGTTTCCCGGTTCTGTCCAGAAGACTTCAGTTCGGTCATTCCAACATCAGACAGGTAGCTGACTCCATAAAGCGAGTTCAGGGAAATCAGCAGCAGTCTTCACTTGCAAGACGACTCAACATTACAACCGCAGATGCAGATGTAAGTGTTCCTGTAGAGGACATCGATGTATGGAACGAGACGGTTGCCGAGACTCCGGCCCTTCAGAGTGCTGTAAATGCATACTTTAAGAGCCTCGTTGATGCGGTATCCCGTACAGCTCAGTTCTCGATCTCCAAGTATCATATTGATTCTATCAGCACATGCTTCCTCTATGGTTCAGGTGCAGGTTATAAGAAAATAGATAAAGAACTTTCAAGACAGCTTGGAACGCAGGTTGAGATCCTCAAGTCCCTTAGTTCTGTTACCGGACCCAGGGATTTCGAGCTTCCTCAGTTTGTCAATTGCTGCGGCGCGCTGATCCGTGAAGACTAAGGAGGGAGTTAATAAATGGCTAATAATGGTAACAAAAAGATTATAGTAAAGAAGGATATGAACTTCTTTGCGGAGTTCACTGCTTCTGCAGCTAAGGCTGCCAGGCTCCTTACTTACGCTGTCCTCTTCGGTATTGCCGTCGTAGGAATCATCCTTGTATTTATCGTAATCGGTATTGTAAGAAATACTATTATCAAGGGTCAGATCGCAAGCCTTGAAGAACAGCTTGCGAGCGAAGAGTATGCAAATCTCGAAGTTCAGGCTTCAGCTCTCGCAGAGACGCTCAAGACAAAGAACAATTACTTCTATGCTCTTTGCCAGATGAGAAAGACTGTTGATGAGACGCCTGCTGTATCCATGGATCTTCCTGATGTTATCGCAGATGACATTCCGAGTGATTCATACCTCGTTCAGTATCAGATCACAGGCACACAGCTTGCCATGGAAGGTTATTCTTTCTCATACTACAGCCCTGTTGATATGGTCTACATGCTCAATGAGGCAGGCGTATTCAAGGTAAAGCCTGATATCACCACTTCGAGGGTGTCGGCAACTGATGTCGGATCACCTGACGAGTTCTTCCCTGACAACAATACAGTTAATGCGATCAACAACTACTACAACTTCACTATTGTTGGAACACTTGTCAGCGACGTATATGTATCAATCGAGAGAATCGCAACAACTGATACAGTTGAGAGCATCAACGGAATCGAGACAATCAAGTATGATGCAGGTTCCACATATACTATCGAAGATATCGCGACATACGAAGCTGGCGGAGTTGCTTACAACCTGCAGTCCATCACAATCAATGGCGCAGCGATCGACGAAGAGAGTTTCAACAATATCCTCAATGCAAATGCTATTTCCGGCGTAGCAAATGACAATGTTGATATCGCTCTGTACTACACAAGTGCTGTTGAGACAGAAACAGATGAAACAGCTGAAGCTCAGTAATTAGGAGGAATTTATATAATGGGTAATTTATCATTTCGTGAGAAGGCATTCATTTATGTAATCCTTCTGTTATTGATCATTGTAGGTGGCTATTTCTTAGGAATCAGAAATCTCAATAATCAGTATGATGAGTACAAGATCCAGCTCGATCAGCTCAATGCAAGAAAGGCTTATCTTGATCAGTTGAAACTGGACATCGATGCAACGGCAGACGAGATCAAGCAGCTCGATGCTTTTATCGAAGAGAAAGAACTGTCATTCATTGATAAGATCGATTCAGAATGCATCGAACAGTATGTAATGAGTACATTTGAAGAATCAGGTATGCCTTATCTGGCTTCAATATCATGCGAAGATGTTGCTTGTGCTCCTGTATCATATCCGGATGGTTCTGCAGCACCTGATGCTCTTCAGTGTCTTAGAGTAAATGTTGTCTATTCAACGACTGATGGTTATATCACACCTCAGTACAATCTGAACCCTGATCAGACGGGTGAAGATGCCGGAGAGATCATTTCAGCGCTCTATGCGCTTCAGGATTCAAGTGTTGCAGGCCCCAGAGTAGGATATGAAGAATTCATATCTGCTCTCAAGAAGATCTCTGAGGAGAATCCGGGCTGCATCAAGGTCAATCAGGTCGCAGTACAGCAGAATGCAGGCTTCCTTAATCTTACTGCAAGCATAGATTTCTATGGAACAGTTCTTGCTAAGCGTGTATCTACTGATGACAGCACTGCTGCATACACATTCTGGCAGGGCGACAAGAATGTTAATACTGAAGGTGGCTTTATCGGATTTCCTTACATTGTTACTGATCCTAACAGCCTCTGGTACGGTATCGAGAATCCTAACGAAGAGTGCCTTGCATTCATCGACAGACCGTTCGCAGCTTACTGGGCTAATGCAGCATATGCGATCAAGGTCGGAGAAGCCGGTAATCTGTCTGTAATTACAGGCATTGAGCCTGGCAGTGCTTCTGCATCCGGAATCTCCAGTGGAGAAGCTGAAGAAGCGGGCGAAGGCGATGAGCTTGAGGCCGTAGGCGAATGATTTTGACCACGAATATTAAAATGTGGCAGAATTTTGAAAAATATTGAAAAAAGTATTGCATTTTGAAATTAAGGTGTTATACTTCAAGTACAAACTCAAATTTATCCTGTAGGAGGAAATTGAAATGAAGAAGATTCAGAAGTCAAAGAAGGGTTTCACACTCGTAGAGATGGTTCTCGTTATCGCTATCATCGTTATCCTTGCAGCAGTTCTGCTCCTTGGTATCAGCACATACCTCGATGCAGCTAACAAGGCAGCATCTTCGATGAAGAAGCACAACGATTCCACAACATCTGTTAAGAACGTTATTGATAAGGTTATCAAGTAATTCTTAATAGAATAAGCTAATTCGTTAGAATAATGAGAGGAGGGGTATTAACCCCTCCTTTTATATTTGTGTACAAGTACTTAATATTTTTTTAACAAATTGTTAATTTAATCCTTGAAAAGTTAAAAATACAAAGTATAATAAAAATATAAAAAGTAGGGCTAACTGTCTTTAGGAGATCATTATGATGAAGATTAAAAAGAATAAAAAGGGATTTACCTTTACAGAGATCGTTCTGGTAGTTGCCATTATCGTTATTATTGCAAGCGCTGTGTTGCTCGGTGCAAACGAATATCTCAACACTGCTTATGCAGCAGAAGATGGTGTTGATGCATCCGTAGTATCACTTAAAAGTAATATTACTGACAAAGAGAATGATCTGAAGAAAAAGGGATTCTAATACAGGAGCGCAATATTATGAAGAGAATTTTTAAGGTTAAATTAAAGACAGGTTTTACTCTCCTTGAGACATTACTCTCTGTTGCTATCATGGTTATCATATCCACCATGCTTCTCAATGGATTTGGTGCAACAATGGGTTATTCATATCACACCTCGGTATACACGAAGGCGGCAGCTGCAAATTACAGTGGATGTATGAACACCCTTTCAAGCTTACATGCTAACAGCAACCCGTATGGTCCTACCGGTATGGCAGCAAACAATTATGCAGTTGTAGGTCAGATAGCATATAAAGGAGCCGGCACATATAACGGAGCGAGTTCAGCAAAGAAAGTAACCATATCTTTCGATGTATCCGGAGCTTCGACAACAAACGGAGCAGGAACTAGTGTTCTTAACGATCTCAATGCTGTTGAATTTGCATACACTGCAATTCCTTCTGTAGTAGAGATAAAGGGTGTAGTAGAGAATGAATCTGTTGCTGCAAATCGAAAGACATTCTTCTATATCCCTACGGTTAATTACGATGTTTCAAAGATAAGTACAGATCAAGATCTGAATACTATGATAAACACTGCATATCTTGGTCATGTGGGTATCTATATGATCAATACTAATAAGTACAAAGACGATGGTGTAAAATCCGGCGAGTATTGCTGGGGATATCTGCCAAATCCGACTGACCCTGCATCATTCAAAGCAATCGGAACATCTTTCCCAATGTGATTACAGGTTATATTTAGTTTCGGAGGAATAATATGAGACGCACAAATAAGAACAGACGCGGTTTTACACTCGTCGAGATGATGTTAGCTCTTGCTATCATTGCAATAGTATTTGGTCTGACAACAGCACTTATGATATCTATCAAAGATTCTTTTATCATGACATACAATCTGAATGATTCTTCTGATTATGCTGTATTGTATGGATATGGTATCGAGAATTCTGTGCTTTCAAAGGTTTCTCATAAGAAATCAGCTACTTGGAAGATAAGTAGTTATAAGGATGATGCTACCGGAGCAACACAGAATTGTGTTCTCATGTGCGGTGATAAAGAATATGTATTTCTTCCCAGTCAAATGAAGACAACAGATTCAAAAGGTGATGTCGTTGATAAATGGATAGTCGAGACATATTATAAGGTAAGTGGTTCAATGGTCAGTTATATTGTTATTATTAAGGACAACTACTATAATCCGACCAAACCTGTTATGTGCAAGTATGAGGGAAGCTTCTGGATTCCTCATTCATCGGCAAACCTTACGACATCCGGTACAGCATATGATATGGATAGTTCCTATAAGTCACAACTCGTATATACAGCATAACAATAATACAGTTAAAGAGATTGCACAGGCCCTGCCGACCGGCAGGGTTTTTTATTGCAATTGAACTGTGATAGAATATGACAAAAATTCAAGGGGACAAAGAATGAAGATCAAAGTCGGTCTCGATATCGGAGGAAGCACGACCAAGATAGTCGGGATAAATGACGGCAAGCTCGTTGCCAAGGCGATAGTCAAGGCCGCAGATCCCGTGGCATCAGCTTACGGTGCGGTTGGCAAGCTCGTCAATGACAACAACCTGAAGATAGAAGACATCGAGCAGATCAATATGACCGGCGTCGGCGCTTCATTCCCGACAGCTCCCATACTCGGCATCAAGACGGTAAGCGTTAAGGAATTCATGGCAACAGGTCTCGGCGGACTTTACCTGTCGGGTCTGGAGAAGGCCGTGGTAGTCAGCATGGGTACGGGTACTGCATATCTGTATGCCAATAAGGATGAGGTCACTCACATAATCGGATCAGGAGTAGGCGGAGGAACGCTCATCGGCCTGTGCAATTCTGCAGTAGGCGTAGCAGATCCCGTGAGGCTCTCAGAACTTGCCGAGACAGGTGACCCCAATAATCTTGATCTTACGATCGGTGATATCACAAAAGATGCGATCCCGGGACTCCCGATGAATGCCACGGCGGCTAACTTCGGCAAGGCTCTGGATGCCGTTAAGAAGGAAGACGTATCCGCAGGCGTATTCAATCTTGTCTACCAGTCAATCGGCACGATGTCCGTTCTGGCCTCAAGGTGCTGCGGAGTAAACGATATCGTATATACAGGTCAACTGACCTCATTCAAGCAGTGCAGGGACTACCTGATGCCGTTCAAGGATCTCTATAACGCCAACTTTATAATCCCTGAAGATGCTGTGTTTGCAACGGCGATCGGCAGCTGTCTTGCCGGGGAGTGATGGCGGTGGCAGATAAGCAAAAGCAGAGAGCTTATGAGCTCGACTTCCTGCGCGGATTTGCGCTGATCATGATGATCTTCATGCATTCTGCATGGGATATCCGCTACGAGTACGGTGTGGATGCTTTCGGATTCCTTGAAGCCGACTGGTTCTGGGCAATAGTCCATCCGTTCTTTATCGTCATATTTGTCGGAGTATCCGGAATCTGCTGCACGTTCTCCAAGAATAATCTGTTCAGGGGCCTCAAGCTCCTGGGTGTTGCTGCAGGTCTGACACTTGTGACCTGGCTTATCACGACATATCTGAAGATATACTGCCTCATCATATTCAACGTGCTTGCCATGCTCGCTGTGAGCATACTTCTGTATTCGCTCATCGAGAAGCTTGAAAAGACGGCTAAGGCTGACCCCAAGCTGGTCAATGCCCTGATCGGTATGGCAGGAGCGTTTTTTGCAGCCCTCGGAAGCAAACTGGAATGGCTTGACTATTCGACGGACAACCTCATATTCCTGCCGGTAGGCTTTAAGATGAATTCCATGCCGTACATGGCAGACTATATGCCGCTCCTTCCGTGGCTCGGAGTATTCCTCATAGGATGCCTCATAGGAAGGGTGTGCTACTCTGAACGCAGATCGCTTCTTCCTGCCAAGAACAAGACGGCAAAGGCCATCACGGCTCCGGTCGAATTCGTCGGCAGACACTCGCTCATCATCTATCTGGTACATCAGCCGATCGTATACGGGATCATGTATCTGATCTTCATGCTCATCAGGCGCGGATAAATGAGAATAAGGAACAAGGGCAAAAGGAAGATACTGCGCAAAGTCCTGCTGGTCATATTACTGATCGGTCTTCTGGCGGCATTCTGGTTCCTGCCCAATCTTATGACCCGCCGAGCAGGCGACATCTATTCGGCTTACATCTTCCCGATAATCGCAGCTCCCGCCAATGCGTTCAACACCATCTTCCACTTCTCGATGACCGAGAACCTGGTCGTGCTTGGATCGCTCTTCCTTGCGGGACTCGTGATATACTTCGTGGTCATGCTTTTCGTGAGGGGAGCAAAGGGAAGGCTCGGGTCCTTCCTGTACAAGTCTCTTACGGTCGTATTGACGGTGATGGTCGTCGTGACGGGCGTGTTCCAGCTGATGCACGGGCTTAACTACAGGCGTTCGACTGTGGTGATGCTGCTTGAACTTGACGGGGAGGAGCATGATTTCGACGATTATGCGGCAACGCTCGAGTGGGCATACAATGGCATGGTCAAGGCAAGAGCGGATATGGGGGAGGATTTCGAAGGCGTCGCGCACTCGAAAGAGAGCTTCGAGTCGAACGTAACTTACGCTAACATCCTAATAGATACCGTCTGCGACAAATACGACATCCCGGTAAGCAATAATTTCGTAAGGGCAAAGCCTGTATCGCTCAGCAGGTACTGGACATACATGGGCATCGTCGGCGTTTACGATCCGTTCCTCGGCGAAGCGAACATCAATACAGACTATATGGATCCGACGACGTTCCCAATTACGATCTGCCACGAGATACTGCACGCCAAGGGGTTCGCGAGCGAGACCGACTGCAATACCCTGGCGGCTATATGCTGCCTGTCTGCGACTCGTGCAGACTTCAGATATGCAGGTTACTTTACGATCTTCTGGAGCCTTCTGGGAGTTACGAGCGAATATGCCGTCGCGGAAGGCAAGACACTGCCCGATTATCTCTGGGACGAGGACATCTTCCCGGTCTACCGCGACATGAATGCCAGCAATATGTACTGGGAAGGCATCTCGGAGGAAGTTAAGTATTTTGAGAAGATGTTCGGATTCGACCCGGACAAGGCGGGTTCTGACATGAATAATGCTTTCCTCGAGGCGAACGGCCAGGAGGGCGGCACGGAGACGTACACCGTCCCCGATAATGTCTATGTTGATTTCTATACCGCCTATGTGGAGTAACAGCGATGCTTGAAGTAAAGCTCAAAGGCCACGATAAGTATTACTGCGTATCGGACGTGGTCCGATTGTTCTACGACGGTCTGTGCGAGGACAGGGAGCGCGTCGCGGTAACGGCGGAATCCGGACCGGATATGGTCATCACCTGTGAACTGGAGCCCGGCGGAAGGTCTGTCACATATTGCGGCGATAAGGCATATGTGCCTGAGGGAGAGCCGCTGGAAGCCGGAAGAGAGATAAGAAGGTCGCTGTATCTCGCGCTCTGCGATATCTCAGGAAGGACGATGCCATGGGGCTGCCTCACGGGTATCAGGCCCACGCTCGTGGCTTATGAGGAGAAGACTCCGGACAGACTGATCGAGAGATATTATGTGAGCCCTGATAAGGCCGTGCTTGCCTGCAGGACTGCAGAAGAAGAACTCCGTCTGACGGAGCTCATACCTGAAGAAGACCTGAACATCTATATCGGGATCCCTTTCTGCCCGACGAGATGCTCATACTGTTCGTTCATATCGCAGGACATATCGCACCACATGAACCGCCTGACAGCATATGAGGAGGCGCTGGAATCAGAGATAAGGATCCTGGCGCCGAGGATTGGAAGAAGGGTCAGCTCTGTCTATGTCGGAGGCGGCACGCCTACGGTGCTTCCGGAAGAGGAATTCAGATCGCTCCTTGACTGCATGTATTCCGAGATCGCCATAGACGGGAACTGTGAAGTGACGATCGAGGCGGGGCGTCCGGACACGATCACGGAAGACAAGCTACTGGCGATGCGCGAACACGGTATCACGAGGATCTGCATCAATCCGCAGACGATGAACTCGGATACCCTGGCCAGGCTTAACAGGAAGCATACTGCCGAAGATATCGTGCGCATATATGAGATGGCGAAGGCCATGGGGTTCGACTCGATCAACATGGATCTTATCGCAGGCCTTCCCTATGAGACTGCCGAAGACTTTACAAAGTCGCTCGGCAGGGTGATAGAGCTTGATCCTGCAAACATCACCATACATACGCTCTACAAGAAGCGCAGGGCGGAACTGTCGAAAGAGACGGTGCTGGACAGGAATGAATCCAGGGGGAGTCTCGCAGACGCCGTGAAGGAAGGCTATGAGATGCTCTATGAAGCCGGATATCATCCGTATTACATGTACCGCCAGAAGGATACCGGTCACGGCCTGGAGAACACCGGCTTTGCCAAGGGGGACACGGGCTGCATCTATAACGTGGCGATGATGACGGACGTGAGGGATGTCTTATCCTTCGGTGCGGGTTCATCGAGCAAGAGATGCTTCAGGCAGGAAGGCGAAGAGTACAAGAGGAGAGTGGAGCGCTGCTTCACCACCAAGAACGCCATAGAGTACATCAAGGACTATGCGAAGGCAGCAGAGAGGAAAGCAGAGTTCTTCGGCTTATAAGATATTGCTTTCATCCCTCAAAACTTGCGCATATCAATTTGCAAGAAATATACCATAACTTAATATATCCGGTTCCGGCCTTGTAGTATCATTGGAATTCCCGTAAACGCGTAATATGCAAAGGAAGATCTGATGAGCAGGAGAAGAACAGTAGTAATAGACGAGAAGACACCGCTGCTTATACTGGCGGGGCCTATGTTCCTCGAGCTCTTCCTGAATACCATGCTCAACAACGTGGACATGCTTATGCTGAGCCACTACGACGAGTATGCGGTGGGCGCGGTCGGCAATGCCAACAACATCATGTTCATGATGAACATCCTGTTCAACGTAATAGCAACAGCAACGAGCGTGGTCGTCGCTCAGTATCTTGGCGCCAAACAGTTCGGCAAGATGAACATGATCTACTCGCTTGCGGTAGTGGTCAACCTCGCCGTGGGTATCGTCTTAAGCGGCGCTTTCTGTGCAGCCAATCCGCTCATCATGGATCTTCTCAACGTCTCAACCGAGATGCGCCCCCATGCGATGATCTACATCTACATCGTCGGAGGCGGCGGGTTCCTCACGGCCGTGTTCAACGTAATGCTCCAGATCTTAAGGTGCAACGGCCACACGAGGGTCGGCATGGTAGTCACTCTGGTCATCAACATAATCAATATCGGAGGCAACTACCTGTTCTTATACGGACCGTTGTCGTTCCTTAAGCTCGGCGTCGCAGGCGTTGCCATAGCAACCGTCGTGGCCAGGGCCATCGCCGTGGCGGCAGTGCTCGCATTCTTCTACAGGAAGAAGATAGGCAAGATCTCACTCAGGTATCTCAACCCTTTCCCCAAAAAGCTCCTCGCGAAAATGGTCAAGATCGGCCTTCCTTCCGGAGGCGAGAACCTTACCTACAACCTCTACCAGACGACCATGCTCTCTTTTGTAAATGCAATGGGCAACGAATCGGTCCTCGCGAGATCTTACTGCAACACGCTTATCTCGTTCGCGATGATATTCTCGAATGCTTCTGCGATGTCCACGCAGATCATCACGGGGCATCTGGTAGGTGCCGGCAAATCTGAGCAGGCGTATAAGAGGGTGTTCAAGACGCTCCTGACATCCATGCCGATAACGATAGCTCTGGCGGGCATCAATGCCCTCATCTGCGGATATACGCTGCAGTTCTTCACGGAGAATGCCGAGATAATCGCATTGGGGCAGATGATAATGATAGTGGATATTTTCGTGGAGATAGGACGCTGCCTCAACATGACGTTTGTCTGCAGTCTGAAGGCCGCCGGTGCGTATGTATTCCCGCTCATAATGGGACTGCTTTGCAACTGGGGGCTCGGTCTGACGACCGGGTATATGGTCGGCGTGGTGATGGGGATAGGCGTTGCCGGGATTTATGCCGGTACTGCGACGGACGAGTGCATCAGAGGTCTTATCGTGATGTATTACTGGTACAAGAAGCGATGGATGGGCAAATCCGTCGTGGACAAAAATGATGAATCTGAATATGAGTAAGCAGTCTGAATCCAGGCTGCTTAATTCATAATTAATATTTATATTATTCACAATAAGTTACGGAGATATAAAACCCTTTCGTAATCGACCATGCTACAATTACGGTAAATAACTATGTTGGGAAGGGTTTTGTATGAGAACTGCACTGTCAGTAGTCTTTGGAATATTGATACTGGCACTTCTCGTTTGCATGGAATTAGCCAGACGTTCCAAAAAGCCCATAGGAAAGCATGTCGCCTTTGTTTTGGCAGGCCTCGCGATCCCAGTTCTCGGCAATATGATAATCATCCTCTCGACTGAGAAGATCCTCTCGCTTGTCGGATACTATATCTATTTCCTCGGAATGGATGCCGCGGCCTATTCGATCTGGCGTTTTACGTTCGCATACGGCAATCTCAACAAGCCCAAGAAGCCAGTCAGCATTCTGATAGCAGTGCTGTTCGGCCTTGACCTGCTCCAGTATATCCTGAATCCGTTCCTGAACTTCACGTTCATAGTGGATAAGATCATGGTCGACGGTTATGCATATGTAAGGCTTATCCCGCTTGCAGGTCAGATGTATCACAGGATAGTCTGCTACGGACTGTTCCTGGCGACCATTATAATATTCATCGTCAAGATCGTTAAGGTATCAAGAGTCTACAAGGCAAAGTATACCGTTATCTTCTTCTCGCTGATGGTAATGGTCGCAGTGGAATCATATTACAACTTCTCGAGACAGCCTCTCGATATGTCGATGATCGGTTTTGCGATATTCGGATACCTCGTATACTTCTTTGCGATCCACTACAGATCCACGAAGATCCTCGATATGCTCCTGGCAAGCATGGCATCGGACATGCCGGACGCGCTGTTCTTCTTCGACAACAACGGCAAGTGCATCTGGACTAACGAACCCGGCAGAAAGCTCATAGGCATCAATAACAATGACTATGACACAGTCAAGGATAACCTGCTGTTTCTGTTCGATGGTATCGATCTGAAAGACAGCGGCTGGTCCAAGAGAGTAACGATAGGCGACGGTGATGATACACAGTACTTGTATCTTGCCATGAGGTCTGCCGTAGACGAGCAGAACAAGATAACGGGTTCCTACTTAAGCGTGCGCGATATTACCGATGAACAGCGTGAGATGAAGCGAGAGATGTACAATGCCACTCACGATGCCCTCACCGGTCTCTATACGAAGGAGTATCTCTTCGAGCTTATCGCCAAGAGGCTTGAGTCCGACCGCAAGACCGATTATATGATCGGATATATCGAGGTTGCCAACTATCGCATGATCAATGATGTATTCGGACATGAGTTCAGCGAGTTTACCCTTAAGACAATAGCTCAGTATATCGAGCGTAAGACCAGCGAGAAGGTCCTGTACGGAAGAGTCTCAGACGATTCGTTCGGCATCCTTCTCGATAAGTCGACACTGAGACTGGAAAAGCTTGAGAGCCAGCTGGAGAACTTCACGATCACTGACGATAACCTCGAACACAACATACTCATTCACATCGGCATATATGATATCGCCAAGGATGATGAGATAGATGTTCCGCTGTTCTTCGACAGTGCGCGTCTGGCAACGACTACTATCCGCGATAAGTATGAGAAGCACATTGTCTACTATGATGACGACTTGAGGAATGAGATCATCCACAATCAGCTTATCTCCAACCAGGTCAAGGAAGCCATCGAGACGAATCAGATCAGGCCTTACCTCCAGCCCATAGTCGATTCCCGCGGAATGCTCGCAGGAGCAGAGGCACTTGTCAGATGGATCCATCCGGATGAAGGATTAATGAACCCGGGTGAGTTCATTCCGGTATTCGAGCGTAACGGACTCATCGCAGACGTTGACAAGCATATGTGGAAGTGCGCGTGCGAGATGCTCGCCGACTGGAAGGAAAGAGGCATAGACAGCTTCATATCGATCAATATCTCTCCCAAGGACTTCTACTATCTGGATGTCGTAACGGAACTAAAGTCGCTGGCAGAAGAATACGGGATCAATCCCAAGAGGCTGAGAGTCGAGATAACGGAGACGGCCGTCATGTCTGATTCCGTCGATATCCTTAAGCTGATCGCCGATCTGCGCGAATACGGATTCATCGTAGAGATGGACGACTTCGGAAGCGGCTACTCGTCGCTTAACCTGCTCAAGGATATGAGCATCGACCTTATCAAGATCGACATGCAGTTCCTGAAGGATTCCGAGCGTAACCTGAAGTCCAGCCTGATCATCAAGAACATCATCAACATGTCCGAAGATCTCGGCATCGATACGCTGACGGAAGGCGTCGAGACGGCAAAGCAGTACGAGATGCTCTACGACATGGGCTGCCAGCTCTATCAGGGATATTATTTCTCGAAGCCTCTGCCGAGAGAAGAATTCGAAGCTCAGTGGCTCGACTGATAAGCAATTCCTATTCCTGCCAACGAGAAACAGCCTTTTGCAACTAGTTCCGCAGGCGCATAGCGCCGAGGACCTGTTCGTATGTTGCAAAAGACTGTTTTGAGTTTTGGTCGAGGTGACAGGATTCGAACCTGCGACCCCATGCTCCCAAAGCACGTACGCTACCAACTGCGCTACACCTCGATTTGCATGAGTGATTATATCACATTAAGTCTATGCCGTAAAAAAGGACCGGCCCTCACGGACCGGTCCCCTGAATCTGCTCTTAAATGTGATTATTTGATGATCTGGAGCTTATCAGCAAGACCGAAGATCGTGAAGTATTCCTTCTGAACTGCTGCAACTATGCCGAGGATCGCAACTACGAGGAGTGCAACAGGAACAAGACCTGCGAGGATCCAGCCGACAACGGGGATCAAAGCAAGGATACCTGCGATCACGCCGGAAGCAACGCCTGCGATCGAGAGCAGGATACCGCAGTTAACGTGGTTCTTTACGAAAGCTGAATCTTTCTCAGGTGAAGCGAGAAGTCCGATGAGCCAGAGAGGGCAGACATAGCAGAGAGCCGCATAGATTACTGCGTTACCCTGAAGCTCAGCCTCAGTAGCCATTCTCTTCCCGTTGTTGGGTGCTGTATTATTTTCCATAACATTTTCCTCCGATAACAAGATACTGATATAATAACATAATTAAAATTTAGGAGTGATGGGGTAATTGATAAAAGTAAACGCCTATAAACACGGCGACCTTGTAACATATGCACTAGGCGCCACAGTGGTCATGGAATATCTTAACCACGCGGTCTCCGAGGTCGAAGCCGTGATCGTTCATCCGGGGTTCAGATCGGAAGAGACAAGGGCTAAGATCGATGCGATCTGTGCAGCCCGAAGCATCCCCGTGTCAGTCGAAGAGAAACCCTTCAACATCCTCTCCAAGAAGGAGAACTGCTTTGTCATCGCAGTGATCCGCAAGACTCAGACAAAGATCGAACCCGGCAACCACATGGTCCTCGTGAATCCCTCCAATGCAGGCAATCTCGGGACCATCACCAGGAGCTGTCTCGGGTTCGGCGTAAGGGACATCGCGATAGTCCCGCCGGCAGTGGATCACTACGATCCGAAGGTCATAAGGGCATCCATGGGAGCGGCGGCTTCCGTGAGGACGGAGGTTTTCGGAAGCTTTGAAGAGTACAGCGAGAGGTTCCCGGACAACCGCCTGTACCCGTTCATGCTTGACGGAAGCGTCAGGCTGCAGGAGATCAAGATAGAGGCGCCGTTCTCGCTCATAATGGGCAACGAGGCAACGGGACTTCCCGCGGAATTCTCGCGTATCGGCACGCCCGTAAGGATCGAACACAGCAGTGCGATCGACAGTCTCAACATCACGATAGCGGCCAGCATAGGCCTCTATGAAGCGGCAAAAGGCTCCGGTATAAATTAACTATTGCGATAACAGGCCAATCATGATAAAATTCTTCGTGCTATTTGAAAGACTAACGATGGAGGTGAAAGATAATGCCTAATATCAAATCAGCTATCAAGCGTGTAACCGTTTCTGAGAAGAAGGCAGCTGCCAACAAGAGCAAGAAGAGCGCAATCCGCACTACTATCAAGAAGGCAAAGGCTTCCGTCGCAGAAGGCGAGAACGTTCAGGATACAGTAAGAGCTACACAGAAGGCTATCGATCAGGCTGCTGCTAAGGGTCACATGACAAAGCAGGCTGCTTCAAGAGCTAAGTCCAAGCTCGCTAAGGCTGCTAACGCTGCTAAGTAATCCCGGATAATAATCCAACAGATAATAGCCGTTCCTTCGGGAGCGGCTTTTGTTTTGTCAGAGCTGAAGCGGAGGGAGCTCCCACTCGTGCGCACTGTCCATGCCTGCCAGTTCCCAGTAAACGGAAGCGGCGCGCATATCAAGCTCGTGCATACGCGCAAGCACGGGGTCGGAAGAACAGAGCTCGAGCGCATCGGACGGATTCATCACGATGGGGATCCCGGCGCACTTGCGCATTATCTTGAGGCAGTAGCGCCCCTCACGGTTGAATCCCAATACTCTCACATAGGAAGGGGATACGAGATCTCTTATATCCTGCTCCGTCTGGCCGGTAACGCAGGACGTCAGCGCGCGGAGCATGCGTGTCATCGTATATCTCTTGGTCGCCATCACCTTCTCGAAAATCTTCCCGTCATGATCTTCAACGGGCAGGACGCCCGGCCTTACGTCTTCGCCTTTGTTCCTGAGATAGCCTGAGAGGCTGTCTCCCATATAAGCGTACCTGTCGGGATCAGCATCTGATATCACGCGGCCCAGTGCAGACCTTAGGTAGCTTCCGTAATCGATATATGAGAATTCCTTCCCCTGATATGCGAGCATGACCGCAAGCGATGCATCGGGCATAAGTCCCATGAGGGATGAGGCGACCTGAGACTGCCTGTATTCGGGAGCGCAGGAGCTGATCAGTCTGCTGCGGATCGCAGATGCGCTGGGCATGGCAGAAGAAGTATCATCCGAAGAATATCCTGAGCCTGCACGCTCGATAGTGGTGATATTGATCCGTCCCTTCTTATCGAGCTTTCCCAAAGCGGCAAGATACTCGAGGGCGAGGATGGAGTTAGGACCGGATACGGCTTCTCCTGCTTCTGGGCCTGCGACCGCACCGATCGCACGGGCACGCGCGGCAGGGTAGGACAGCCCTTCGTCAAGGGCGTCTCTGAGAGCATTACGGTAATCATCTGATGCTTCGAAGTCAGTGGCAGCCAGCTTACGCAGCAAGTCGGGATCGCCGGAATCTATGCCGAAGGCGATATCCGTGACCACGCCCGTATTGATGAGCTCTGACACTCCGCCGTAAGCGAACCTCGAAGAAGGCGCACAGGAGAAAGTAAAGGGAAGCTGCAGCACGAGATCGGCTCCGCAGGACAGAGCCTGGCGCGCCCTTATCTGAGGCGGCAGCAGCGAAGGCAGTCCGCGCTGGGTAAAAGGACCAGTGATGACCGGCATGACGATGGCGCGGGGATCTGCGACGATCCGGCGTGCCTGCTGTATCAGATATTCATGGCCGCTGTGGAACGGGTTATATTCCGCAATTATTCCGATTACTCGCATTGTCCGGAGCCTTTCTATTGGTATAATCCATAGAAGATTATATTTCATTTGGCGGAGATAATGCAATGAAACGCCTTACGGGCAAACAACTCACGATCTTGGGCGTATCACTCGCCGTAATCCTTCTTGTGGGAGGCGGATACCTCTTCTATGCAAAGGTATTCGGCAATGCAGCGAAGATCAAGCTCTACGAGACTGCCGTGCCAGGATACGAATGGAAGGACATTGCAGCCGACAACAACATCGTCAGCGACTATCTCTGGAGCCGCACCAAGAAGCTGATGCTCTCTGACGGCAGTATCCTGATCCCGAGCTCATACATGATCGAGGGAAGACTGGTCACGCAGGAAGCCGAGGTATCGGAGATCTACGATCTGTCTGACCAGGCATTGCTCCTCAAGTGCTATGTCCGCTCGGGCGACCGTCTGGCTGCGGCCTCGCTCAAGAACGAAGTCATCAAGCAGTTCAAGACCTACACGGGTCTCTATCTGAGCACGGTGGGCGCGGATATCGATTACTCCGTCATATCGGATAACGTCGAATGGCTCGATGCCTTTCTCGAGTACTATTCGCTCTACGGCACGGCCGACGACTACGAGGAGATAAAGCAGCTTACTGATGCTCTCTTCGACGATAACGGCGAACTAATCCCGGAATCTCTTACCATCGCGAAATACGTTGACACCATGTATGTCAGCACGGACGATCACGGAGACGGTGACGGGGAGGACTCCAGCCTCGAGCAGATCTACGGGGCATTCGTGGGAGAGGAGTCCCAGGAGCAGGTCGACAGGGATGACCCCGAGACCGAGGTCATAGGAGTCAAGATATCTGACATCGACCTCAAGCTCATATATAACCTCGAGCAGAACGGCCTGATCGCCGGAGGAAGCTACGACAAGGCGCTCGCGACGGTAAAGGATTCCGTATGCGGCGGAGGCATTCCCTACTATGCATATGCGTACCAGAACACCGATTCCGGCATCAACTACATATATTCCGGCACTGAGAATGCGGCGATATCCATGACCGAGACGATCAAGACGATGAAGAACCTCGCCGAGATGAATGAACTCGATGCGGCATCGTATAACGAGCTCAGGAATCTCATCATGAACACCGGCTTCATCTACATGTACTACTACATAACGACCGGCAATTACAGCGAGAACATTGCATACGATGCCTATGTGGATGCGATGCAGATCGCGTTCCTCAAAGGCGATGCCGATCTGTACGGCACGATCTGCAACAGGATAGGCATGCGTGTCGCCACCAAGTCGACGAGTTCTGCCCTGTACATGGTCTTTCGTGAAGAAGACGGAAGATATGTGTTCTACGCGTCAGATAATTTGGGCGTAAGACTTGCCGTAGGTTAATTGAAAACCTACCCTGCTAAGAGTATACTTGCATACGGTTAATTCTAATAAAAATATATATAAGGAGAGTAACTATGGCATTTATTGATGACATCATGGCCAGAGCAAAAGCTGACAAGAAGACTATCGTTCTTCCCGAGTCCATGGACAAGAGAACATTTGAGGCTGCCGAGAAGATCATTAAGGCAGACATGGCGAACATCATCATCATCGGTACACCCGAAGAGATCGCCAAGAATTCCGAAGGTTTTGATATTACGGGCGCTACGATCGTAGACCCGTTCAACGATCCCAACAAGCAGAAGTATATCGACAAGTTCGTCGAGCTCCGCGGCGTAGACACAATGGTAGCTGCAGCAAAGAAGAAGGCTGAGAAGAAGGGTCTGTCCGAAGAAGAGACTCAGGCTGAGATCGAGAAGGCTCAGAAGAAGGGCATCACACCCGAGGCTGCTCAGGCTCAGATGGAATCTGACTATATGTACTATGCCTGCCTTATGTGCAAGTGCGGTGATGCTGACGGTGCCGTATCCGGTGCGTGCCACTCCACAGGCAACACTATCCGTCCTGCTCTCCAGCTCCTCAAGATGAAGCCCGGCGTATCTTCCGTATCCGGCTTCTTCCTCATGGATGTACCTGACTGTGATCTCGGTGAGCACGGTCTGTTTATCTTCGCTGACTGCGCAGTCAACACTGACGTTGATTCTGCAAAGCTCGCTGAGATCGCAATGCTCTCCGCTGAGTCTTTTGAGCAGTTCATCGGTGCTCCTGCTAAGGTTGCAATGCTCTCATATTCTTCTTACGGTTCTGCAAAGCACGACGACGTTACAAAGGTCGCTGAAGCTGTAAAGATCGCAAAGGAGAAGTATCCTGATCTCGTTGTTGACGGTGAGCTCCAGCTCGACGCTGCACTCGTTGAAGAGGTAGGTCAGCTCAAGGCACCCGGATCCCCGGTAGCAGGCCATGCCAACACACTGGTATTCCCTTCACTCGAAGCAGGCAACATCGGCTACAAGCTCGTTCAGAGACTTGCAAAGGCTCCGGCTTACGGACCTGTCCTCCAGGGCCTCGCACTTCCCGTTAACGACCTGTCCAGAGGATGCAACGCTGACGATATCGTCGGTACTGTTGCCATCACTGCAGTTCAGGCTCAGGCACAGGGCTGATCAACTCAAAGTTAACTATTAAGACAGGAGAATAAGTCAAATGAAGATTTTAGTAATCAACTGCGGAAGCTCTTCCGCGAAGTTCCAGCTCTTCGACATCGATACAGGCGACGTCCTCGCAAAGGGTAACGCTGAGCGTATCGGCATCGACGGCAAGCTCACATACAAGCCCGCAGGCAAGGACGAGTTCGTCTCCACAGAGCCGATGCCTGACCACAAGGTTGCAGTCAAGATGATCCTCGACGCCCTTGTCGACAAGGATCACGGCGTTATCGCTGACGTATCCGAGATCGCAGCAGTAGGTCACAGAGTCCTCCACGGCGGTGAGTACTACTCTGATTCCGTTATCGTTGACGACGATGTTAAGGCTGTTATCAAGAAGTGCTTCCCTCTGGGACCTCTGCACAACCCTGCAAACCTCATCGGTATCGAGGCATGCGAGTCAGTTCTTCCCGCAGGCACACCTCAGGTCGCAGTATTCGATACTGCTTTCCACATGACAATGCCCCCGAAAGCTTACACATATGCTCTTCCTTATGAGCTCTCCGAGAAGTATTCGATCCGCCGTTACGGCTTCCACGGTACATCTCACCGTTATGTAAGCAAGAGAGTTGCAGAGTTCCTCGGCAGAGATTACAACTCCATCAAGACCATCACATGCCACCTCGGCAACGGTTCTTCCTTTGCTGCAGTCAAGAACGGCAAGTGCGTTGACACATCAATGGGTCTCACACCGCTCGCAGGCATCTGCATGGGTACAAGAACAGGCGACATCGATCCGGCAATCGTTCCTTTCCTCATGAAGAACGAGAACCTCACACCTGACGAGATGGATACACTCCTCAACAAGAAGTCCGGCGTACAGGGTCTGTCCGGCGTATCTTCCGACTTCAGAGATCTCGAGAAGGCTAAGAACGAAGGCAACGAGCGTGCAGCTCTCGCACTCGAGATGTTCGCATACCAGGGCAAGAAGATCATCGGCTCCTATGCTGCAGCAATGGAAGGCGTTGACGTTATCGTCTTCACTGCAGGCATCGGCGAGAATACAGACACGATGAGAAAGGCTATGTGCGAAGGACTCGAGTTCATGGGCGTTGAGTTCGACGACGCTGCAAACGACGGCCTCAGAGGCAAGGAAGCCATCATCTCCAAGCCTTCTTCAAAGGTAACGGTCTGCGTTATCCCCACGAACGAAGAGCTCGCTATCGCTCAGGAGACAGAAGCACTCGTAAGAAAGTGATCTTCCACTGACAAAGCAAAACATAAGCCCTGCTTTTATCGAGCAGGGCTTTTTTCTAATAATTCCTGAGCGAGGCGTTGCCTGCGAGCGATTTCCGCACAAGCGCAGCGCGGAGGACCTAAGCGAGCAGGGAATGCTGAGCGAGCTTAATAATTGAGATGCATATGCTTCTTGATATCGCTGTCCTTGCCGAGGATCATGACTGCCGTACCGGCTTCGAACACCGTATCGGGCGCGATCTCCATATTGAGCACTCCGTCTTTCCTGATGCCGAGGACATTGAGATGCATGTTCTGTCTGATATTGAGTTCGATGATGCTCTTGCCGACCCATTTCTCGGGAACCTTGAGCTCGAAGATCGAGTATTCGCCGGGGACATCGATATAGTCTTGGATCCGTGATGAACTGTATCTTACTGCAGACCAGTCTGCCATGAAGCGTTCGGGGAAGACTACGGCATCGGCACCGTTGCGGAGCAGGAACTTCTCGTGGACCTGACGTGACGCGCGTGAGACAACGAACTTGGCACCGGATTCTTTAAGCAGGGAAGTAGCTTCAAGTGAGGATTGGAAGTTATCTCCTATTGAGACGAAGCACACATCAAAGTTCGATACGCCGATCGTGCTTATGAATTCGGGATCGGTTGCATCTCCGATGAGCGAGCTCGTGACATATTCGAGTACGGGCTGAAGGTTCTTCTCGCAGTTGTCAACGGCGAGGATCTCATCACCTATCTCAGCGAGTTTCTTGATGAGGTGATATCCGAATCTTCCTGTTCCGACTACCAAAATGCTTTTCATGTTCTTGATCCTTTCCGTCTTAACCGACTGCTATATGATCTTCAGGATACTGGCCTGCATATACCTTCCGTCTTGCGACTGCGGCAAAGACCAGCGTAAGGCCGCCTACACGGCCGGTGTACATAATTATGCAGAGTATTATTTTCGAGGCGATGCCGAGTGTAGGGGTGATGCCGAGTGTGAGACCTACGGTAGCTACGGCTGAGGCACACTCGAACAGCGTGGAACGCATCGGGATGTTCTCTATCATGCTGATGAGGACCGAACCTGCGATGAACAGGATCATGTCGAGCGAGAATACTGCCACAGCAGATTCGACCGTCTCCAGAGGTATCTTTCTCTTATAGCAGGAAGGCGCCTTCTCACGTCTGAAGACGGAGATCATCGCAAGGTACAGGATCGCCACCGTGGTGATCTTCATACCGCCCGCAGTGGAACCCGGAGCACCGCCTATCAGCATCAGGATTATCGTCATGCAGATGCCGGCATCGGAGAAAGTGTTGTAATCAGTCGTATTGAAGCCTGCTGTCCTCGGCGTGATCGCCTGGAACAGCGAAGACAGGATCCTCTCCTTCATCGGCATGTCGCCGTATTCGAAGATAAACAGCAGCACCGCAGGGATAAGGATGAGGATGACTTCACAGACGAGGATCATCTTGCTCTGCGTGCTGTAATGAGTGATGTGGTATCCGTGGTCCTTGATGTCTCTCCATGTAAGGAAACCGAGACCGCCGGTCAGGATCAGGATAAACAAAGTGATGACGATGAGAGGGTTGTCGTAATAGGGCATCATCGAAGAATAGTCGCCGTGAGCACCGTTCAGGTCAAAGCCGGCATTACAGAACGCCGAGATGGACGAGAACAGGGCACGCCATAATCCTGGGAAAAAGCCGTATTCCTGTATGAACACCGGCGCCATCAGGGCAGCTCCCGCAAGCTCGAAAATGATCACTCCCTTTACTATGAAGCCGGTATACCTTACGATGCCGCCAAGGTTCGGTGCAGACACCGCTTCCTGCATGGTGGATCTCGTCGACAGGCCGATCTGCTTGCCGGTCAGGCTGGTAAGCATTACCGTGAGCGTTACGACGCCCATACCGCCGATCTGGATAAGTATGAGGATGACCACCTGACCGAAGATCGACCATGTGGCCTGGGTATCTCTGACTATGAGGCCGGTAACGCAGCTTGCCGATGTCGCGGTAAAGAAGGCATCGATGAAGTTCGTCCAGTTGCCGTCCTTGGAAGAGATGGGAAGCATGAGGAGCAGCGCACCTATAAGGATTAACGTAATAAAACCCAGAAGTATAGTCTGGGCTCCCGATATCTTATGCGGCTTTTTATTACTTCTGCTTTCCATAGGCTAATTATATCCATTTACCCTGTTATGTCCAAATAATAGTTCTCATCCGGACAGAAATACTTCCCCATAACTGATATAATCATCTAGCAAAGAGAATAAGCTTGGGAGATCAGAGTTTTGAGTGACGAGAATAACAACGGCAACAGCGACTTTTTTGCCGAATTAGAGAGCATATACGGTTCAGGAGCCGATGCGGAACTTGCAAGGTCCGCAGACGACCTCCTGGAAGGCCTTAACAATGAGCAGCGCGAAGCAGTGACCCATCTTGACGGGCCTCTGCTCATACTTGCGGGCGCAGGTTCGGGCAAGACCAGGGTCATCACCTACCGCATCGCATACATGATGAAGAAGCACAACGTACCGCCGCAGTCGATCCTGGCGATCACGTTTACCAATAAGGCTGCAAACGAGATGCGTGAGAGGATCACGAACCTCGTGGGCAACAGCTCGAGATATATCTGGTGCGGTACTTTCCACAGCATTTTCGCGAGGATACTGAGGAAGCATGCCAAGCTGCTCGGCTATGAGGACAACTTCACGATCATCGATACCGATGACCAGCTTAAGATAGTCAGGGATTCCATGAAGGAACTCGAGGTGCCGGAGAGCAGGTTCAAGCCGAGGTCCATCCTGGGCGAGATCTCCAACGCCAAGAACAAGCTCATGGACGTTCAGGCATATACCGCTTATGCCGGCGGGGATTATTTCCTCGCGAACTGCGCCAGGGTGTACAAGAGATATACCGAGAAGCTCACTTCCAACAACGCGATGGACTTCGACGATATCCTGGTCAACATGGTGAAGCTCCTCGAGGGCAACCCCGATATCTGCGCGCAGTATCAGGCTAAGTTCAGGTACATCATGGTCGACGAGTATCAGGATACGAACATGCCCCAGTACAGGGCGGTCATGCTGCTCGCACAGGCTCACCACAATATCTGCGTGGTAGGCGACGATGACCAGTCGATCTACTCTTTCAGAGGCGCTGACGTAAGGCTAATCCTGAGGTTCGAGAAGGATTTCCCGGGTTCGAAGGTCATCAAGCTCGAAGAGAACTACAGGTCCACCAAGACCATCCTTGAAGCTGCGAACAATGTCATCGCTCACAATTCGAAGCGTAAGGAGAAGCGCCTGCGCACATCCGGCGAAGAAGGCGAGAAGATAATCGTCATGAACGCCGATACGGGAATAGACGAGGCCGGATTCATCGCCAAGACGATACAGATGATGGCGGACAAGGGCAAGTTCAAGTACTCCGACTGCGCCGTGCTCTACAGGATGAACGCACTCTCGGTCAATGTGGAGAAGGCGCTGCATAATGCAGGCATCCCGTTCAAGGTATACGGCGGAATGAGGTTCTACGACCGTAAGGAGATCAAGGACGTTCTCGCATACCTGAGACTCATCAACGACACGAGAGACAATATCGCTTTCGAGCGCATCATCAATGTTCCGAGAAGGGGCATCGGCGATCAGACGATAGACAGGATGAGGACCATCGCGATAGACCGCGGTGTAAGCCTCTTTGACGTCGCGCGTGACTGTCTTGACTATCCCGAACTGGGAAGGGCATCGGCAAAGCTTTTGAACTTTACCTCTATGATCGAATCCATGCGCGAGGAGCTCATCACGGGCGTCATGGACTTCAAGGAGTTCGTGGAGCATGTGGAGAACACCTCGGGCATCATCGATGACATCATCTCCCAGCGTGAGAAGAAGGGCGAGATGGTCGACAGAGTCGAGAACCTGAAAGAGCTCTTATCGGAAGCTGCGCTCTTCGATCAGGAACACCGTACGGAAGCAGGCAGCAAGGACGAGCCTCTGGAGATAGTAACGGACGGCGATGACGGCAACACGTTCATCCTGGATGACAGCCTCTTCGATTCTGAGACATCATCTACCACGGAAGGCATCCTGAAGCTCTATCTCGAGAATGCCGCACTCTATGCCGAAGGCGATAACTTCGATGACAGCGATGACTTCGTCAGGCTCATGTCCATCCACAGCGCCAAGGGCCTCGAGTTCGGCGCGGTGTTCATCATCGGCGCAGAAGAAGGCGTGTTCCCGAGCTACCGTTCCATTCAGACGGAGAGCGAGACGGAGGAAGAGAGACGCCTCATGTATGTCGCGATAACCAGAGCCAAGAAGAACCTGTTCATAGTCCTTGCCCAGCAGAGAATGCTTTTCGGACAGACGCAGTGCAACAGGCCGTCGAGGTTCTTAAGGGAGATCTCCCCGGATCTGCTCTATCTCATGGGCGGAAGAAGGGAGAGACCTGCGGACGGCAGCGCATCTTCAGTATCTTCGCCTTCGCGCGAATCGGCCAGGAAGGTCATCTCCTCGGCACTGTCTTCGCAGTTCGACAGGAAGAATGACAAGGCCAAGAAGAAGGAAGAGGGAGTTCTCACTCCCGATGACCTTACAGAGGGCATGAAGGTCGTTCACCCGAGGTTCGGCGAAGGCGTCATCCTCAAGGTCGAGAAGGTCGGAGGCGACGCGCTCGTTACCGTTGATTTCGACGGAATGAGGAAGAACATGCTCGCGGGATCGGCCAACCTTAAAAAAGCATAAAAAATATATTATAATTAAGTGTTTAGACTATCTTTCCGGGGAAGAAGGGAGATTCTTTGATGGATAACCTTACACTCTTTGACATATACAATCAGATGTTCGACATCCTTGAGAGCAAGGAGAGGATGTCTGATGTTACGCAGGAGAAGGTCAAGCTCCTCCGCGATTCGAGAGAGAAGCTGTTAAGCCCCGGAGCCATGAGATCATCTTCTTCCAGGGGAAGGGCGAAGCCCGAACCCGACTGCAAGATAAGATCGGTCTATGAGCGCGATACGGGAAGGATCATATACTCCCAGGCTTTCAGGAGGCTCAAGCATAAGACGCAGGTCTTCTTCAATCCGGAGAACGACCACATCTGCTCAAGACTCGAGCACGTAATGTATGTCGATTACATTGCGCAGACGATAGGCAGGGCACTTAATCTCAACACTGATCTCATCAGGGCGATAGCGTTGGGTCACGACGTCGGACACACTCCGTTCGGACACAGCGGCGAACGCGTTCTCGATAAGATGCTCAAGGAGACTGATCCTAAGCTCTACTTCGAGCATGAGTCCAACAGCTTAAGAGTACTTGATGTCCTCGAGCAGCACGGCGATACATTCGGACTCAACCTGTCTTTTGAGGTAAGGGACGGCATCATCTGCCACTGCGGCGAGCATTACGACGAGCAGGTCCTCGTACCCTGCAGGGACAAGACGGAAGAAGATCTGTCATATCTCATCAGGAAGAATGACCGCAAGGGTCCCGCGACTCTCGAAGGCTGCGTCGTAAGATTCTCGGACAAGTTCGCTTATGTCGGAAGGGACATCGAAGATGCGGTCCGCACAAATGTCTTAGGCAGCGAATATCAGCTTCCCGAAGAGGGCAGTGAGATGGGAAGATCCAACGCGGAGATAATCAACTATCTCGTGGAAGACATAGTCGAGAACAGCATGGACAAGGACGAGATAAGGATCTCCGACAGAGCCTGCAGGGCGCTCAAGTCAGTCCTCATCACGAATGTCGACTACATCTACAAGGCTCCGAAGGTCAAGACATATGAGAGCTACTGCGACCTGATAATAACATCGCTTTACAAGGAGTTCCTCGATGCTGTATATAACATCGACCAGGCAAGGAATTCCAGGAACGAAGCGGTAAGACAGTTCGTATCCTTTGTCGATGAGCATCCGGAGAAGGATAAGCCCGAGTCCGAGATGCCTCTGCCGATATTTGTATCGGATTACATCGCGGGAATGACTGACACATACGCGATCAAGTGCTTCAACGAACTGTTCAAGAACTGACGGATAAGAAGGGGATAAATATGGAAGAATACGGTTTCTATGCAATGCTCGACCGCATGCAGTATATAAACAGGTGGGGCCTCATGCGCAACACCAGGACCGAGAATATCAAGGAGCACAGCTTCGATGTCGCGGTCATAGCTTTTGCCCTGTGCAGCATCCACAACAGGATGGCAGAAGGCGATGAGAATGCGATAAAGCCCGATCCGTACAAGGTTCAGGCTTATGCTCTCTACCACGACTGCACGGAGATAATTACGGGTGATCTTCCGACTCCGATCAAGTACAGGAGCCGCGAGATCACCAGCGCTTACAAGGAAGTCGAGCACGAGGCTGCACTGTCTCTGGTAGAGCTCCTTCCTGAAGACGAAGATATCAGAGCGCAGTATCTTGACCTGCTCGATCCTGCGAAGGATACCGAAGAGAAGGTCCTCATGCACAAGCTCGTCAAGGCGGCAGACAAGATCTCCGCATATATCAAGTGCCTCAGGGAAGAATCTTCCGGCAGCACCGAATTCTCAGCTGCCAAGAAGACGACAGGCGAAGCCGTTAAGGCGATGGGCCTTCCGGAGGCAGATTACTTCATGAAGCATTACGTTCCTCCGTACGGATATACTCTGGACGAGATATCGGGGAAGGATTGATCTGATGTTCAAGAGAAGACCCGAATACTTCATCATGTCCGTGCTGTTTGACGTCTTATTGGCGGCCGGCGTCATATATATGGTGCTCACGCTTCCTTCGGCATCGGCCGGAACAAGGAGCAATAAGACTGAAGACATCGTCTTACGCGCATCTTCTCTCGTCGGCATGGATGAAGAAGCTGCAGAGAAAGCAGAGACACGTATCCGCAAGGGCATGATGTCTATGGGAGATTTCCTTACGGCATGCTTTACTTCCCCGGAGTACCTTCTCCAGGGCAAGGACGATACGGCTTTCGCGCAGGACCTGTGTTATGTACTCGAAGGCGAAGCGGACGAAGACGATGTATCTGACATCGTGGAAGACCTGGAAGATTCGTCGAGGATGGCAGTCATTGCCAAGGCGGCATCGGATAAGGATGCCTCATTCTCCTGCTCGGCGAATGTGTCATCCGAACAGGGCAGCATGATATCCGCATTTGAGATGAATGAGACCATAGCCTCCCAGGGCGAATACACGATAGGTATCAGAGAGGCGAACGGATCTTTCTCTGCGACAGGTGATGAAGTCAGGACGGATTTCTTTGTTGACGGCATTCTGTACAGAGGTTATCTGAGCTACGGCGAATACGATGAAGCCACGGGCACCAGAACGTTTACTCTGTCCTGGGATACTGCTGATGTCAGCTCGGGCCTTCATGATGTAAAGATACTTCTGAGGTCGTCTGACGGAAGAGGCATCGCCGTATCGGGCGGTACCGTGAAGATCCCTGACAGGAACGTCCTTCAGGCGAACTCCGTTGCCAACTGCGTGCTGACTGCGGGATCTGACAGTGCCTGGTATGTAATAGACTGCGGCAGCGATAACTGCTTCCTGAACTTTGTGGACATAGGCGACGACATCAACGTAACGCTGTATGACTGTCTCGGCAATGAGATAGGCAGCAACGGCCATCCGGGTTCTGTATACGAGGTCTTAAGAGGCGTTAAGCAGGATACCGAACTTATAGCGGAACAGACAGGCATCGACGGCATCTCCAACTGCTTCTATGCCGAGGTAAGAAGAGGACCCGAATGCACGACCGTGGAAGAGGATCTCTACTACAAGATCGTCAGCAGCGAGGACGCGGCATATTACAACGGTGCCTACATGGCGGTAATGCCCGGCGACGATGAGGATACACTTAAGCTCGTCGACATGACATCCACCGCATTCAAGGTAGATAAGAAGGACGTTAAGATCCTTCCGATCAACGGTTCGCTCACGTCTCTGCGCATAGGCAATTCCGATACGGGCTATGACCTCGGAGTATATCCGGACTTTACGACCGAGATGAAGGATTATGCCTACTACATGGACTCCGGCTCAAAGGTCACCGTGTACTGCGATACCCTGGAAGGCTATGCAGCATCGGTAACGATAACGGCATTCCACGGCGGCGCGCCGACGACTCTTGCGCCGGGACAGATATATGAAGTCCCGTCAGGCGAGACTGTCCTCGATGTCTGCGTCAAGTCCTTCAACGGCAAAGAGTATTCGTATTATGTATATCTTCTCAACGGCAATGATGACGGCACGTTCTACGAGCAGACCCTCATCCAGTTCCCGCAGAGCTATTACAGCGGACTGTGGCTCATGCACAATCTGCACCCCGACTATATCTTCACGCCTTACAATACGGGACTCGACTTCCAGACCGTCCTTAATGCCGAGTGCAAGAACGGCAGGAGTCTCGCGCAGTATTCGTCGTTCCCCACTTACATCAAGGACAACAGCCCCGTATACGACGGCACCGACTGGATGGCAGTAAAGCCCGAAGTCACGAGCTACTTCCTCGACCCGAGGAATTTCCTCGTACCCGACAGAATCTTCATGTTCGAGCAGCTGAGCTTCGATTCCGACGTTCAGACCATCGCAGGTGTCAGGTCCATCATCGCAGGTTCATTCCTGGACGGCGGTGACAAGGACTACGCTCAGCTCATCTACGATGCAGGAGAATCGGCAGGCGTATCGCCTTACTTCCTCGCATCGAGGATAATCCAGGAGATGGGCTACAACGGCGAGTCTGAACTCTGGCGCGGTGAGGTCGACGGCTACGAAGGCTACTACAACTTCTACAATATCGGTGCATACGCATCTGCCGACGGACTTGCAGTCACGAACGGCGCGAAATACGCCATGTGGGGCAAAGAACCCGATGCCCAGGAGATATCCGACACCGAGGCTGCGATACTGCTTCCCTGGGATACCCCCGAGAAGGCCATCGAAGGCGGCGCTCTCTGGATAGCTTCCGGATACATCGAAGCGGGCCAGAACACGCTCTACTTCCAGAAGTTCGACATCAAGCAGGACGGCACCGAACTCTATACCCATCAGTATGCCCAGAACATAATGATGGCTTATTCGGAGTCGAGGAGATACTACAACAGCTACAATGACATCGGTATGCTGGATCAGGACTTCGAGTTCATCATCCCCGTATACGAGAACATGCCGGAGGATTACGGATACCTTCCGTGAGCTGATATATGAATAAGACTGCAAGAGCGATATCCCTGATCATCTTATCGGCGCTAACGGCGCTTATCTTCCTGCCGCTCGGCAGGGCGGATGTCAGGGCTGAAGCGCTCGTTACGGTCTCGGTCTCTCCGCAGAAACAGACCATCGGTCAGGGTGACATCATCAAGATAGATATCGTCGCTGACAACATGCCGGAGATTACAAGCTTCGGTCCGATCGTATTAGGCTACGACGATACTGTTGCCGAGTATATCTCCTTCGATCAGGGAGCAGACCTTAAGAACTTCACATACACTGAGAGTGCGGAAGACGGCGTCATAACCGTATCTGCCACGGATCAGTACGCACAGAATTCGGATGACGACGAATACGATATCGCGGCTTTCCAGTCTTCCGAGCCGGTCGTGCTCTACACACTGTCTTTCCGCGTTAAGCCTAATGCCGTAGGTGAATTCGACGCATGGCTCGATGACCTCGGAGAATTCAAGAATGCTTCAGGTGAAGGCGCCGAACTTACCAAGGGTTCCGGCACCACGCTCCCGATCAACGAGGCCACGATCTCAAGCGATGCGACACTGGCGTTCCTGAAGATCAGCGGCGTTCAGCTTACTCCTGAATTCAATCCGAACATCACGAGCTATTCGGCGACTGTCGAGCGTTCCGTAACGGAAGTTCAGGTCAATGCCATCGCGAGCAACCTGTGGGCGGCGGTCATCATAGACGGCGATAAGGATCTGAGCATCGGTGAGAACGAGATCACGATCGACGTTACGGCTCAGGACGGTGTGAGCTGGATGCACTATTCCATCCACATCACCCGTAACGAGAGCTATGTTCCGGTCGATGCAGCGCTGGTCGATTATGCAGGCAACATATATACCTTCGTCGATCTGCCGCAGGAGATATCTCTTCCTGAAGGATTCTCCCAGACCACGAGAGTCATCAACGGATACAGCGTTCCCGCATTTACAAGGGACGGTGTATCGAGCGTTCTGCTCTATCTGTTCGACGGATATGACTCGCCGGGCCTGTATTTCTACAACAGCACGACTAAGACCGTCACCAAATATGATTCGGATAACACGATCATAAGAATGAGCAAGATACTGCAGATCAGTCCCTTGCCTGAGAATGTCTCGATACCTGACGGATTCACCGCGGCGACCTTTGATACCGGTGCGGTAGTGCTCAGCGGTTATGCCAACGAAGACCGCGAGTTCATCTGCTATCTCACCGATGAGACGGGTATCGGCAACTTCTATCTGTACAATCCGGAAGACGGAACATTCCAGCTCTACAAGCCTGCGGACAAGAGGGCTGCGACTCTGTTCGAGTATCTGTTCAATGTCTTCCTTATAATATCGATAATCGAAGCAGTCATCATCGTTATCATCGTATACCTGGTCAGAAGGATCTTCGTTGACAAGACAAATCCGAGACCGAAGAGGGTGTAAAGGAGTTTATATGGGCATAGTAAAGAAGATAGTATTCGGAGATCCGAGTTTTACCGAGAGTCAGGAGAAGAAGCGTAAGCTCTTCATGTATCTGGTTAGCGGCGGCCTTACGACGGCTGCAAACTGGATAGTGTATATCCTGTTTGACCTGCTGGTGCAGTCGGACATGATGGTGACTTTGTTCGGCAATGAGTTCTCCCTGAAGATCGCGGTAAAGCAGATCGTCGGCTGGATAGTCGCCGTGACTGTCGCGTACATCCTCAACAGGATCACCGTGTTCAGGTCGAAGGGCAATGTCATAAGAGAGCTCTTCACTTTTGCGGGTGCGAGAGTCCTGTCTTTCCTCGTGCTGGAGTTAGGCGTGATGTATCTCATGATCTGGGCCTGCGAAACGATCACGGGTCAGCCTGCATCGACTCCGATGTTCATGATAGCTTCATTCGCATTCACCTACGATTATCTCGTTAAGCTCATCAACTGCGTATTCGTTGTCATAGCCAATTACGTGCTCAGCAAGATCATGGTATTCAGGAAGAAGGACATGGTCGACTATAACGCCAAAGCAAAAGAAGGCGAAGATAATGCCTGAGGATATTCCGGAGTTTCTGACGGGTGCCCTCAAGTTCGGTATCAAGCCGGGCCTTCAGAGGATCACCAGATTATGTGAGATACTGGGCGATCCCCAGGACTCGTTCAAGGCGATACACATAGCAGGGACCAACGGCAAAGGATCGGTATCTGCATTTGTATCGACGATGCTCGCATGCGATGACCGCAGGGTCGGTATATTCACTTCTCCTTATCTGGAGAGGTTCTCCGAGCGCATCAGGATAATCGACGGCAGGAAGGGTCTGGAATCGCTCGAGGCAGATGAGACCTCCGGCGAGATATCGGAAGAAGACTTAAGCAGGCTGTCTGCCGAAGTTCAGAAGGCAACCTTGCAGATGACCGGAGAAGGGTACGAGCATCCCACGGAATTCGAGCTCATAACGGCTCTGTGCTTCCTTTATTTTGCAGAGAAGAAGGTCGATGTCGCCGTGCTCGAAGTAGGTCTCGGCGGCAGGCTCGATTCAACGAATGTCATCAGATCGCCTCTCGTAACTTCAGTCTGCGCGATAGGTTATGACCACACCGACAGGCTCGGAACGACGATAGAGGAGATCACTGGAGAGAAGGCAGGAATATTCAAGAGCGGATCCCCCGCAGTCTGTCTCGATCCTTCGATAACCATCCTGGGAGATGAAGATAAGGACAAGGTAAGATCTGTTCTGACATCGAAGGCGGAAGAAGCCGGCGCGAAGATAAGCTTCGCAGGTTCAGAAGATGTATTGGACAGCTGTATCTTCACGGAAGATGGACGCATGTCTTTTACGTACGACGGCAGGACTTACAACACATCGCTTAACGGAAAGCATCAGGCGGGCAACGCCGCGGTGGCCATCGAGACTGCAAGAGCGGTCGGCATATCAGAAGAAACGATATCGGAAGGCATAGCCAGGACCGTCTGGAAATGCCGCGCGGAGATAATCTGCAAGGACCCCGTGATAATCCTCGACGGAGGACATAATCCCCAAGGCGCGGAGAGTCTTGCCGGCCTCATGGGCAGAATCATGGACGGCAGACTTTCGGGCAAACCTGTAAGACTTGTGATGGGCGTCATGGCGGATAAGGACCTTGCAAACATACTCGCAAAGTACAGAGACGGCGGAATAGAGCCGTTTGAGGCCGTCGCGGTCAAGCCGGACAATCCGAGATCGCTACCTCCGGACGAACTTTTATATAATATTAAACTTGTGTATAATAACGGCGTCAAAACGAAGGGGTTCGATGACCCCTGTGACGGTGTGAGATATGCCCTGGAGCGTTCGCGTGAAGACGGCATTCCGATACTCGTTACGGGATCACTGTATCTCCTCGGACAGATCAGGACATATCTGAAAGGAATCATCTGATGCACGATTATCTGAGCCTCGCCATGATGCTTCAGCCTATCGATGAGACGAGCCTTATCCTCTTCGACGTATCGAACGAAGAGAAGGGCAGGATCATCAGACAGTACAACCGCGCTCTTGCGAATGCGCAGGGGGACGGTACTGATGTCGCGCAGATTTTCCTGAAGCCCCTGATATCCCAGTATGAGAAATGGGGAGACCCCGCGCTCATGTTCGGCCTCTGCCTCGCCAGAGAAGGACAGTTCAAGCGCGCAGAGGGAAGCCTTGCTTATGCCATCGCTAATGTCCTTCAGTCTGAGCAGTATCTGACGATCGCCCAGGAAGCGCTGAGGATGGTAAGAGAGGACATCAAGACTCCTCCCGAAGAACTGCCTCCCGTAGAGATATCCGACAAGATCAAGAGCGCGCAGATGGCATCCGGCGAATCTCCCGCTCAGAGGACGAACTTCCAGGCTCCGATCCTGAGGCGTGCCCAGAAGGAATACGAAGCTCCGAGAATGGCTTCGGTCAAAGAGAGAAGAGACATCATGATGAGGTCCGGCAGCTCCGGAGACGAGCTCCCAGATGACCAGCTCGAGATAGAGGATGTCAGGACTCCCGGAGACAAGATGAGATCCGCGGTCAAGGTGTTTGCCGTTATCTTCTCGCTCGTATGTATTGCCCTGATAATCATTTTCGGCGTGATACCGTTCGTAACGCAGAGCAGGGAGGAAGCTGCGGTGGCAGCCCAGGCGGCAGAGGAGAGAGACTATCTGCTGGATCAGCTCCAGAGACGCTCGCAGGATCCCGAAGTGGCATCCATCATCAACAGCTATAACAACAAATACGGCCCAGGTGCCGAGACGGCGCAGGAGACGGTCCCTTCAGAGAGCGAGACAACAGAAGCGACTACCGAAGAGACTACGACAGAAGCGATACCCGCCGCGCAGGTCGCAGAGACCACAACGGAATCCGAGACGGAAGAGACCGGCGATACGGAAGCTGAAGACGGGGCAGAGACTACAGAAGATAATCCGGAGGAGAACTGATGAATTATATAAGCACAAGAGGATATGACAGGAAATATTCGGCAGCAGAGGCCATCATCACGGGCATAGCTCCCGACGGCGGTCTGTTCGTACCCGAGACGATTCCGCAGATATCAGCAGGCGAGATCGAAGAGATGAAGAACATGCAGTTCTTCCAGATCTCCGCGAGAGTACTGTCCAAGTATCTGACGGACTTTACCGAAGCTGAGCTTCTGGAATTCGCACAGGCTGCATATGACGAGGAGAAGTGGGGCGAGAATCCGATCCCGCTCGTACAGCTCAATGCATATAACGACAGGGAGTATATCCTCGAGCTCTGGCACGGACCCACGTGCGCATTCAAGGATGTTGCCCTGCAGATGCTCCCGCACCTCATGACGGCTTCCGTTAAGAAGACCGGCATCAATAAGAAGATCTGTATCCTGACGGCTACTTCCGGCGATACCGGCAAGGCGGCTCTCGAAGGCTTCAAGGATCTTCCCGGAACAGAGATCATCGTGTTCTATCCGACGGGCGGAGTATCTGATGCGCAGAAGCTCCAGATGGTAACGACCGAAGGATCCAATACGCACGTAATTGCAGTCAACGGCTGCTTCGACGATGCGCAGACAGGCGTCAAGAAGATCTTCGGAGACGAAGCATTTGCCGCCAAGCTCGATGCGAACGGCATCATGCTGTCTTCTGCAAACTCCATCAATTGGGGACGCCTCGCGCCTCAGATCGCTTACTATGTCTATTCCTATGTCGAACTGCTCCGCCAGGAGAAGATCGGCAAGGGCGAAGAGATCAATATCGTAGTTCCCACGGGCAACTTCGGCAACATCCTTGCCGCATGGTTTGCAAAGCAGATGGGTATACCGGTAAGAAAGCTCATCTGCGCTTCCAACCGCAACAAGGTCCTCTGCGATTTCTTCTCGACGGGAACATATGACCGTAACAGGGAGTTCTTCAAGACGACGTCTCCTTCCATGGACATCCTCATCTCATCGAACCTCGAGAGACTTCTCTACGAAGTCACAGGCGGCAATTCCGCACAGGTCATCGAGTGGATGACGGGTCTTAACACGGAGGGCAAGTATTCCGTTGACAAGGATACGCTCAAGTCCCTGCAGCACTCCTTCGTAGGAGGCTTTGCCGATGAGACGGGCGTTGCCAAGACGATACTCGATGTATATGACCGCACGGATCACGTCATCGATACGCACACGGCAGTAGGCTTCAACATCTACGGAAGATATCACACCAGATCGAACGACGAGACCAAGACGGTATTCGTATCAACGGCATCTCCGTTCAAGTTCGCGCCCGCAGTCATGGATTCCATCAGGGGCGCAGGCTATAGTGGCGGCAGGTCCATCGAGACTGTCATCAAGGAACTGTCTGACGAGAGCGGGCTCGAGATCCCGAAGTCCATCGCGGAACTCGGAACAAAGGAGATCCGCCACAAGGATGTCATCGACAAGGAACAGATGGAGGACAAGGTTGCCGAAATACTCATCCGTTAAGGAATAGTATTTATGCAAAAATAATATTTTCAATAAGACGGTGGTTGTGTTACCATTCTCTAAACAAAAATCGGAGGCGCAAGATGGTAGTTTGCCCGGTCCAGAGCGAACACAATTCATACCAGGATCAGACGGTCGGATCGCCGCTTCATCTCCGCATTAACATCACTTTTTGAATTCAAGGCTTTTTCTTTTTTGGAAAAAGCCTTTTTTGTAAGGAAGGAAGAGTATATGAAACGTTATCTTGTTCTTGAGAACGGCAATGTGTACGAGGGCGAGGCCATCGGCGCAGCAGGCAGCGTTATCTCCGAGATCGTATTCACGACCTCCATGACTGCGTACATCGAGACGCTTACGGACGCCAGCTACAAGGGCCAGACGGTCTGCCAGACATTTCCGCTGATCGGCAACTACGGCATCATAACGTCCGATATGGAAGGCGCGAGAGCATCCGTCTCCGGCTACATCATCCGCGAGGAGTGCGAATATCCTTCCAACTTCAGATGCGAGACAGACCTCGATACCTTCCTTAAGGATCAGGGCATCCCGGGCATCAAGGGCATCGACACGAGATCGCTTACGAAGGTATTAAGAGAGCACGGCACCATGAACGGCGCTATCTGCGACAGGCCGGACGAGTTCACCGCGGACGAGATCAAAGCATACAGGATCACAAATCCCGTTGAGGAAGTGACCGTTAAGGCCATGGAAGACCACAAGCCCGAGGGCGACGTTAAGTTCAGGGTAGCCATGATGGACTATGGCACGAAAACAAACATCGTAAGATCTCTGGTAAAGCGCGGCTGTGAGGTCTTCCTCCTTCCTGCAGACACAACGGCAGACAAGGTAAGGGAGATCGATCCGGACGGACTGTTCCTGTCGAACGGCCCCGGAGATCCTACCGATAACGTTCAGGCGATCAAGACTCTTCAGGAACTGGCACAGGACAGGATCCCCACGATGGGCATCTGCCTGGGCCACCAGATCCTGGCACTAGCACACGGTTTCAAGACGACCAAGCTTAAGTACGGCCACAGAGGTGCGAACCATCCGGTAAAGAACCTCGAGACGGGAAGGATATATATCTCATCCCAGAACCACGGCTACGCCGTAGTGGCAGACAGCATAGATAAGACAAAAGCTAAGGAACTCTTCGTTAACGTCAACGACGGAACGAACGAAGGCCTAAGATACTTAGGCGAGCCGGCGTTCTCTGTGCAGTTCCATCCGGAGGCTTGCGGAGGACCGCAGGATACGGATATCCTGTTCGATGAATTCATTAAGCTTATGGAAGGAAGGGTGAGATAAATGCCGTTAGATAAGAATATCAAGAAAGTACTCGTGATCGGTTCGGGTCCTATCGTAATAGGACAGGCGGCAGAGTTCGACTATGCCGGAACGCAGGCATGCAGAGCCTTAAGAGAAGACGGCATCGAGATCGTCCTCGTCAATTCCAACCCGGCAACGATCATGACAGACAAGTCCATGGCGGACAAGATATACATCGAGCCGTTAACGCTCACGACGATCAAGAGGATCATCGAGACGGAGAAGCCCGATTCCATCCTCTCCGGCCTCGGCGGACAGACGGCGCTCACGCTGTGCATGCAGCTTGCCAAGGAAGGCTTCCTCGATTCACACGGCGTAAAGCTCCTCGGATCTTCGCCTGAATGCATCGACAAGGCAGAGGACCGCCAGAGCTTCAAGGATACGATGGAAGCCATCGGCCAACCCTGCATCCCCTCCAAGGTCGTAACGGATGTTGACGATGCCCTTGCTTTCGCAGAGGAGATCGGATACCCGGTGATCGTAAGACCTGCCTTCACGCTCGGAGGAACGGGCGGCGGAATCGCGAACGATCCCGAGCAGCTCCACGAGATCGCGAGGAACGGTCTTGCCCTGTCGCCCATCACGCAGGTGCTCATCGAGCGCGGCATCGCAGGCTGGAAGGAGATCGAGTTCGAGGTCGTAAGAGATAAGGACGGCAACGTCATCACGGTATGCTCGATGGAGAACCTGGATCCGGTCGGCGTTCACACCGGCGACTCCATAGTCATCGCTCCCGCGGTGACACTCTCCGATAAGGAATATCAGATGCTGAGAACGGCATCTCTCAATATCATCGAAGCGCTCGGAGTCGAAGGCGGATGTAACTGCCAGTTCGCGTTGGAGCCCAACTCATTTGAATATGCTGTAATCGAGGTCAACCCGAGAGTATCCAGATCTTCCGCGCTCGCTTCAAAGGCGACGGGCTACCCGATAGCAAAGGTCGCTACCAAGATCGCCCTGGGTTACAGGCTCGATGAGATCGTCAATGCGGTAACGGGACACACATATGCGGCTTTCGAGCCCGCACTCGACTATGTGGCGGTCAAGTTCCCGAAGTGGCCCTTCGATAAGTTCGTATATGCGAAGAGGGATCTCGGCACGCAGATGAAGGCGACAGGCGAGGTCATGGCGATATCCGACTCATTCGAGAGTGCCCTGATGAAGGCCGTAAGAGGAGCTGAGATCCATGCGGATACATTGAAGCTCGATAAGCTTACGGAGCTGTCTGACGAAGACATCGAAGCAGGCGTGATCGAAGTGACCGACGAGAGACTGTTCTATGTGGCTGAGGCCATAAGAAGAGGCATAACGATAGAGAAGATCCATGACGATACCAAGATCGATCTGTGGTTCCTTGCAAAGATAAAGAACCTCATCGACTTCGAATTGGAGCACACAGGCAAGGTGCTGAACGAAGAGGATTATCTGAAGGCGAAGAAGCTCGGATTCACAGACAGCGCGCTTACGAGAATAACGGGAAGCAGACCCGAGTTCTCTGCCAAGCCCACATTCAAGATGGTTGATACATGCGCAGGCGAGTTCGCAGCGCATACACCGTACTTCTATGCGACATATAACACGCAGGCCGCAGGCGGAGAGAACGAAGCAGAGTTCGAGAAAGACGGCGACAAAGACAAGAAGACCGTCATCGTATTCGGTTCAGGCCCCATCAGGATCGGCCAGGGCATCGAGTTCGACTATGCTGCGGTACACTGCGTACATGCGCTTCGCGATCTCGGCTACCGCGTTGTCATCGTGAACAATAACCCCGAGACGGTATCTACCGACTTCGATACGGGCGACAGACTCTACTTCGAACCGCTCACGCCCGAAGATGTCATGAACATCGTTGACCAGGAGAAGCCCTACGGCGTTGTGGTTGCTTTCGGCGGTCAGACTGCGATCAAGCTTACCAAGACACTGTCCGAGAACGGCGTAAACATCATAGGAACATCAGCTGATTCCATCGACATGGCTGAGGACAGGGAGAGGTTCGATGAGCTTCTTGAGCGCCTCGGCATCGCAAGACCCAAGGGATATTCCATCCTTACGAGCGAGGAGGCTCTCGAGGCTGCAAACAAGCTCGGATACCCCGTGCTCCTCAGGCCTTCTTACGTCTTGGGCGGACAGAACATGATAATAGCGTTCAGCGATGCGGACGTAACCGAATACATGAGGATCATCCTCGAGCAGGGCATCGAGAATCCTGTTCTCATCGATAAGTACATCCAGGGAAGAGAGCTCGAGGTCGATGCCATCTATGACGGCAAGGACGTGCTCATTCCGGGCCTCATGGAACACGTCGAGCGTACCGGTATCCACTCCGGCGACTCCATCGCGATGTATCCTGCAAAACACATCTATGACGATATGTACAGACGTCTTCAGGAGACCACGACGGCCATCTGCGACGGTCTCGGCTCCATCGGCATCGTTAACATCCAGTACATCGTAAAGGACAATCAGATATACATCATCGAGGTCAACCCGAGAGCATCGAGGACCGTGCCTTACATGAGCAAGGTAACGGGCATCCCGATGGTAGATGTTGCCATCGAAGTAAGCCTCGGCAGGAAGCTCGCGGACATGGATTACGGTACGGGCTTCTACAGGCAGTCGCCTTATACCGCGGTCAAGGTACCGGTGTTCTCTTTCGAGAAGCTGACGGATGTCGATACGCAGCTGGGACCCGAGATGAAGTCCACGGGTGAGGTCTTAGGCGTCGGAAGGAACCTGTCGGAGGCACTGTTCAAGGGCCTCGTGGCAGCAGGCTACAAGATGTATAAGAACGGCGGTATCTTCATCACCGTAAGAGACTCGGATAAGCCTGAGATCGTGGAGATCGCCAAGAAGTACGATTCGCTCGGCTTCAAGCTCTATGCAACTGCGGGAACTGCAGCAGCTCTCAGGCAGTCCGGCATGGAGGTAACGGTCGTATCCAAGATCCACGAATCCGACACGAACAATACGATGACCCTGCTCGAAAGCGGCAAGATCAACTACATCATCTCCACCTCCGCAAAGGGCAGACTTCCCGCGAGAGACTCGGTCAAGCTGCGCCGCCGTGCGGTCATGCTCGGCATTCCCTGCCTCACTGCAGTCGATACTGCAAACGCGCTCGCAGACTCGCTGATGAGCAGATACAGCGAGATCAACACAGAGCTCGTAGACATCAACAACATGAGAGAGCAGCGAAGGAAGATAGACTTCATCAAGATGCAGGGTATCGGCAACGATTACATCTACATCGACTGTCTCGAGAACATGGTGGCATCTCCGGAGTCTTTGTCGGTATACATGAGCGACAGGCACTTCGGTGTAGGCGGTGACGGCATCGTCCTCATCGCACCTTCCAAGGTCGCTGATGCCAGAATGATCATGTACAACCTGGACGGCTCGGAAGGCAACATGTGCGGCAACGCGATAAGATGTGTCGGCAAGTACATGTATGACTACAGAGGCCACAAGAAGAGACACATGAACATCGAGACGAAGAGCGGCATCAAGAAGCTCGAGCTCATGACTTCGGGTGACGTCGTCGTAAGAGTCAAGGTCGACATGGGCAAGGCAGAGTTAGAGCCCGCGAAGATCCCGGTAACTCTGGAAGGCGATAAGATCGTAGACAGAGCTGTCGATATCGACGGCGAAGAATACAACATCACCTGCGTATCGATGGGCAACCCCCATGCGGTAGTATTTACCGAACTCGTGGATGTCATGGATCTCGAGAAGATAGGTCCGAGATTCGAATACAACAAGATCTTCCCGGAGCGCGTCAATACGGAGTTCGTCAAGGTAATAGACGATCACACCCTCAAGATGCGTGTATGGGAGAGAGGCTCCGGCGAGACGATGGCATGCGGTACCGGTGCCTGCGCCACAGTAGTTGCGGCATGCCTCAACGGCTACTGTAAGAAGGGTGAAGACATAAGAGTCATCCTCAAGGGCGGCGATCTGATCATCAACTACACGGATGATACCGTCTACATGACAGGTAACTGCGACAAGGTATTCGAAGGATCCATGGAGGTCTGATGGCAGACAGGAGATTCGAAGCGGCGATATTCGATATGGACGGCCTTATCCTGGATTCGGAGAAGGCCGTCATCGACTGCTGGGATATAGTAGGCGAGAGATACAACCTTGAAGATATCAGGACCTTTGCTTATTCGGTCATAGGAAGGAACGTCACCGATACCAATAAGATGTTCGAAGAGCGTTACGGAACAGACCCCGGAGCGCTGTTTATCCGGGCCGAGAAGAGGAAGATTTTCAAGGAGCGATTCGAAGGCGGCCTCGTGCCCCTTAAGCCATACACTATAGAGCTGCTTAAGAAGATGGAGATGCTCGGCATGAAGACCGCGCTCGCTTCGTCGTCATCAAGAGAAGACGTGGTCTATGAGATGAGCAGGCTGGGGGCGTTGGAGTATTTTGATGCGGTCATATGCGGAGACCAGGTCACGAAGTCCAAGCCTGACCCGGAGATATTCATCAAAGCAGCAGATCTGATAGGCCTCGATCCGTCTGCTTGCATGGGACTGGAAGATTCATTCAACGGCGTTAAGGCCTGCAAGGCGGCAGGACTCTATACCGTGATGGTACCCGATATCCTTCAGCCTGACGATGAGATAAAGAAGATCCCCGATGTGATAGTCGGATCTCTCAAAGACGTTATGGAACTTCTGTGAGACCTGTCAGATCCCGGCAGGTATCGCGGTAACTCCGAATACCGGAAGATTCCTTATTATCCCCCAGATAACGAGCATCACGATAATGGCGATGACAACTGCGTTGAACCACTTCGGGAGCTTCTTATGTGATGCGTTCCTGTAATCAGCATAGATGAGGAGCGCACCTATCGCAGGCCAGGTGCAGAACAGGAATATGTTGTCCCTGAAGGCAGAGGCAAAGTCTCCGTGCAGCATGTCGCTGAACATGTGTGTCACTCCGCACGAAGGGCACTTGAGAGTGGTTACGGTCCTGAATGCGCAGGGTATGCCGAATCCCGTCAGAGAGAAGAAGACATAGTATGCAAGGCCTATCGCGAATAAGATCGCGAGGTGCTTTAATACCTTCTTTGCCGCCTGTTTATCCATAGAAGAAATATTAACGGCTTAAAATCAAAAAGCAAGGTCTGAAGGTGTTACAATAGGATATATGGAAAAACGTAAGAGCCTTGCCCCCATAGATAAGTTGAGTTATGTGCTGCTTGCAGTGGCACTCGGTATCTTTGCGACTGCCCAGGGACTCCTGAAAAACCCCAATGCTGATGCTTATTTTCTCATTGATACCGGAAGATATATCGTTAATAACAATGCGCTTCCCGATACCGCATACTGGCTGGTAACTCCCGGAGTCCCGACGATAATCCAGCAGTGGATCTGTGATGTTGTCAATTATGCTGCTTACGCTGCAGCCGGATTCACGGGAATCGTAATACTCGGAATCATCTTCAACATATTTCTGCTGTTTTGCCTCTTTGTTTACTGCAGAGAGAACGTGAAAGATAACCAGGTCGGTTTCAATGCCGCCGTCTTCTGCTGGATACTTCTCTGTGGTTTTGCCACGACGAGGCCGTACTCGGTAACGATAGCGGTATCACTTCTCGAGATAACGCTTCTTAAGCGTTTCTTCGACAAGGAAAAACACACCGGTAAAGAGACGGCATTGTTCTTCGCAGGCATCGCAGCAGTATTCATCTTCCAAGCCAACTGGCAGGCATCGAACATACTCTATCCGGTCCTCTGGATCTTATGTTATGTCCCCGTCATAAAGGCGAAGAAGTTCCGCATAGATCTTTATGCTCTCTGTGCTATCGTAATAGGAATCGCCTGCTCTGTATTAAGCCCGCTCGGCATCCGCGGGCCATTGTTCCTCACATATGCCAGAGGCTCGCTCGAGAGGTTCCACATAATAGAAGTCGAACCGCCCCATTTTCCCTCACTCTATACGGCTATGCAGGTCATTGCAATAGTACTGTTTATCTATGCGGCAATAAAGAAGAAGCTTACATCATCACAGATCTTCATGACGCTGGGCTGCCTTGCCATGTCGTTCATGTTCATGCGCTGCTGCTGGACACTTGTTATCCCCATAGGAGCGCTTATAGCCAATCTGAAGTTTACCGAGCGTTCGCACAAGATGATGCGCTGGGCTTATGTGGCAGCCGGAACACTCTCGATACTTCTCATAATGAAATACAACCTTGAGAAGAGCGATGACAGGAAGATCATGATTGAGTCTCTTCCCGCGCCTGATGAGATCACTCTGTATACGGACTTCAATTCCGGCAACTACTTCCTGATAGACGGTTATAAGATCTACTTCGATGCAAGGCCGGAACTCTATGATCATAGGATCGCAGGAGACAAGGCTTTCCTTGACGAAGCATATGCAGCATGGGCAGGCGACCTCGATTACGATGCATTCATAGACAAATACGGATTCGATTGGTTCGCAGTATCTACAAATATGCCAATGGATACCTATCTTGCATCAAACGACGATTATGAGTTCGTCTTCTATAACGCGAAAGACGAGATCAATATCTATAAGAAAAAGTGATCGGATAATACGGTTGCGGTATTAAGTCTTCATACTGATCAAGCAACGAGCAGGAAGCTGCGGACAGCAGCATTACACCCGCCAGGACAATGCTCATCAGCTCTCTCGGCTTGACCATATGAGACCCTCCATGATGTATAATTCAAGATGATTAATTAAAAGACAGGAGTTACAAATATGGCAAAGGTAGCAGTATTCATAGCAGACGGTTCTGAAGAGGTCGAGGCGATAACACCCGTTGACCTCCTGAGACGTGCAAAGATAGATTGCGATGTCGTATCGGTAATGGAAGGCAATACCGTTACCGCTTCTAGAGGCATCGTCATCACGGCAGATAAGAACATCAAGGATATCGACTTTGCCGATTACGACATGCTCGTGTTGCCGGGCGGCATCAAGGGTACTGAGAACCTGGGTTCGACAAAGGCACTTACGGATGCCGTAACGGAGTTTGCAGGATCAGGCAAGGGTATCGCTGCAATCTGCGCAGCCCCCACGATATTTTCCGGTCTCGGCCTTCTTGCGGGTAAAGAGGCTACCTGCAACCCGGGCTTTTTCGATGTGCTCGAGAAGGAAGGCGCTCAGGTTGATAAGAATGCGCCCGTAGTAAGATCCGGCAACATCATCACGAGCCAGGCCATGGGCACATCACATGACTTCGGACTTGAGATCGTTAAGTATTTTGCAGGTGAGGAAGCAGCTTCATCACTTAAAAGTAACATCCGATTCTGATTCTTTACGGCCCTGTATATTTGTAATCTGAATGTCAGATATCGTTCATTTTTTATTAATGATTTCTGACCTTAGCGGTGCTATACTGAAGCCATCAACAAAAGGAATCAATCACTTGAAATATACAGTACGTTAAGGAAATCGAGTGATGGAAAGCAGGAGGTGAGACCAATGGGAAGTATATCACGATCAAGTAAGCTGTTGGTCTTCCTTGGTTCGGTCATCTAGAAACATACTGAAGTAATCTCAGCAAGTGAACCGGAATCCCAATAGCGATCCTTGAGATTACAACTTAATACTAAGAACAAAATCTCCCGCGCCAATTCCGCGGGAGTTCTCTTTTGCAAATAGTGCTTGACAACAGCCATATCAAAGTTTATTTTTATCTCAACAATTTACAAACCGTTGAAGCGGAGATAACGGTGATATATGATCCCACAGAGAGCCTTCGTTGCTGAGAGTAAGGCGGACACCAGATCATCAAATGGACCGCGGAGGGCGTATCAAATGTACGACGTAAGGCTCGCGTAAGAAGCCGGGGATATGTTGGTATCCCGCAGAGATACATCAGCGATGATGTGAAGCCAGGGTGGCACCGCGAAGTTTATTCGTCCCAGGCAGGAAGATATCCTGTCTGGGATTTTTTATTCCACACAGGATCCGAACATGAGAGGTCCAACAACCTCGACACTGAAAGGAGTACTGCATGGAATTTTTACCTTCGCAGAAGGAAGTAATGGAGATCGCGGCAAATGCCGCAGAGACAGGTTACCGCTGTGTCCCCGTCAGCACGGAGATCTTATCCGACGTAAGAACGCCCATCGAGGTCTTAAGGATCTTAAAGGGCGAATCAGATCACGTATACATGCTCGAGTCTTGCGGAGATTCAGAGAAGTGGGGAAAATACACATTCCTCGGCATGGAGCCTACGCTCGAAGTCACATGCCTTGACGGCATCGTGTCGGTAACGGGCAAGGACCGCAAGACTAAGTCTGAGATGACCAACAACCCCGGCAGGATACTGCGCGGAATAATAGAAGAGAACAAGAGCCCGAGATTCGCCTACCTTCCTCCTTTTGCAGGCGGTCTCGTAGGCTACTTCTCTTACGATTACATCAAGTATGCAGAACCCACACTGAAGCTTAACGCGAAGGACGAGGAGTTCTTCAAGGACTGCGACCTGATGCTCTTCGATAAGGTCATCGCCTTTGATAACTTCCGCCAGAAGATAATCCTCATCGCGAACATCCGCCTGGATGACGCAGCACGCGGATACGAAGAGGCGAAGACGGAACTTGCAAGGATCGCAAGCCTTATCAGATACGGCAAGCCCGCTGCAGAGAAGACGGGCAGCCTTAAGTCCGAGATCACGCCTCTGTTCTCCAAGGAGAAGTACTGCGAGATCGTGGAGAAGGCCAAGGAGCACATCCGTCAGGGAGACATCTTCCAGATCGTCCTGTCGAACAGACTCTCTGCAGAATACGAAGGCAGCATGCTCGGCGTGTACCGAATCCTCAGGACCATCAATCCCTCGCCTTATATGTTCTATTTCTCCGGAACTGACGTAGAGGTGGCAGGAGCATCCCCCGAGACACTGGTAAAGCTGGAAGACGGCATCCTTCACACGTTCCCGCTCGCAGGCACAAGACCGCGCGGCAAGACCGAGGAAGAGGATAAAGCTCTCGAAGAAGAGCTTCTCAAAGACGAGAAGGAACTTGCAGAGCACAACATGCTCGTCGATCTCGGAAGAAACGACCTGGGCAAGATTTCCGAGTTCGGAACAGTCGAGGTCGAGCACTTCCACGATATCTTAAGATACTCACATGTCATGCACATCGGCTCTACCGTAAGAGGCCGGATCAGGTCCGAGTTCACTGCTTTCGATGCGATAGATGCGGTGCTTCCCGCAGGAACACTGTCGGGCGCTCCGAAGATACGTGCGTGCCAGCTCATCAATGATCTCGAAGACAACAAGCGCGGCATCTACGGCGGCGCAGTCGGATACATAGACTTCACCGGCAACCTCGATACCTGCATCGGCATCAGGCTTGCCTATAAGAAGAACAACAAGATCTTCATCAGATCGGGTGCAGGCATCGTCGCCGATTCCGTACCCGAGAAGGAATATGAGGAGTGCCTGAACAAGGCGGCTTCCGTAGTAAAGGCGATCCGTCAGGCCGAAGAGGAGGTGGAGTGATGATCCTTCTCATAGATAACTACGACAGCTTCTCATATAACCTCTATCAGTTCTTCGGAATGAACGAGCCTGACATCAGGGTTATAAGGAACGACGCTATGACGGTAGAGCAGATCGAAGCTCTTGATCCCGCAGGCATCGTTATCTCTCCCGGCCCGGGACGTCCTGCTGATGCGGGTGTCTGCGAAGAGGTCGTAAGAAAGCTCGCGGGCAGATTCCCGATCCTGGGCGTGTGCCTCGGACACCAGGCGATCTGCGAGGCTCTCGGAGGCGAGATCACATACGCCAAAGAGCTCATGCACGGCAAGCAGTCTAAGGTAAAGGTCGAAGGTGAGTGCAGGATCTTCGAAGGACTTCCCGAAGAGTTCAAGGTCGCGAGATACCACTCGCTCGCATGTGACGGCAATACTCTTCCGGAATGCCTTGAGGTATGTGCGAGAACGGAAGACGGAGAGGTCATGGCGGTAAAGCACAAAGACTTCGATGTGTACGGATTACAGTTCCATCCGGAATCCATAATGACACCGGACGGAATGCAGATGATAAAGAATTTCATAAGTCTCACAAGGAGGACAAACAAATGATTAAGCAGGCAATCGAGAAGATCGTAATGAAGGAAGACCTCACATACGAAGAGGCATATCAGACAATGAACGAGATCATGAACGGCGAGTCCACTCCGACTCAGAACGCCGCTTTCCTCGCAGCTCTGTCTACCAAGAGCGCAAGGTTCGAGACGATCGATGAGATCACGGGATGTGCTACGGCGATGAGAGAGCACGCGCTCAAGGTCGACGTCGGAGACATGCAGGTCCTCGAGATCGTAGGAACGGGCGGAGACAGGGCAGGAAGCTTCAACATCTCCACAACATCTTCCTTCGTCGTGGCATCGGCAGGCGTTAAGGTCGCGAAACACGGCAACCGTGCGGCATCTTCCAAGTCCGGCACGGCAGACTGCCTCGAGGCTCTCGGCGCCAACATCAACTTAGAGCCCGAGCGCTGCGTGGAGCTCCTCGGTGAGTGCGGTTTCTGCTTCTTCTTCGCACAGAAGTATCACACATCCATGAAGTATGTAGGAGCCATCCGTAAGGAGCTCGGATTCAGGACCGTGTTCAATATCTTAGGCCCCCTCACGAATCCTGCAACGCCCGACTTCTTCCTGCTCGGCGTATATGACCAGTATCTTGCAGAGCCCGTCGCTCACGTTCTTAAGTCGCTTGGCGCGAAGAGGGCGCTCGTCGTATACGGCGAAGATAAGCTCGATGAGGTATCCGGAAGCGCAGAGACTTTCGTTGCCGAGCTCAAGGAAGACGGAAGCGTGGTTACATATGAGATCAAGCCCGAGGATTTCGGCTTTGCAAGATGCACCAAGGATGACATCGTCGGAGGAACACCTGAAGAGAATGCCGAAGTTACAAAGGGAATACTCTCAGGTAAGATCACCGATGCAAGAAGGAACGTTGTCCTTCTCAATTCCGGTGCGGCTCTCTATGCAGCAGGCAAGGCAGGATCCATTGCCGACGGCATCAATGTCGCCAAGGACCTGATTGACAGCGGCAAGGCACTTGATACAATGAACAGATTCATTGAACTGTCTAATAAGTGAGAATGACAATGGCTGATATCCTGGACACGATCGCGGAATCCAACCGTGAGATAGTAAGAAAGAACAAAGAGATAAAGCCCATGACAAAGGTCATGGACGAGGCGTTTGCCTGCGGCAGGGGAGATCTTGCTTTCGAGAAGGCCCTTGCCAAAGAAGGCCTGAGCTTCATCTGCGAGTGCAAGAAGGCATCCCCTTCGAAGGGCATCATCTCCGAGGATTTCCCGTATCTGGATATCGCCGGGGATTATGAGAAGGCCGGTGCGGACTGTATATCGGTCCTGACGGAACCCGTATGGTTCAAGGGCAGCACGAAGTACCTTAAGGAGATATCCGATGAGGTCTCCATTCCGTGCCTTCGTAAGGACTTCACTATCGACGAGTACATGATATACGAGGCTGTCACTTGCGGCGCATCCGCAGTCCTGCTCATATGCTCCATACTGGATTCCAGGACACTGGGAAGATATATCAGGCTCTGCGATGAACTGGGACTGTCTGCTCTCGTTGAAGCTCACGACAGCAACGAAGTCGAGATGGGTCTGGGTGAAGGCGCGAGGATCATCGGCGTCAACAACCGTAACTTAAGAGACTTCACCGTGGACCCGACAAACTGCCTGAGACTCAGGGAGATCGTCGGAGACAGGGCGCTCTTCGTGGCTGAGAGCGGAGTCAAGACTCATGAGGACGTGGTAAAGCTTACAAAGGAGCGCTGTGATGCGGTGCTCATCGGTGAGTCCATGATGAGATCTGAAGATAAAGTCGCTTTCCTGAAGGAATTAAGATACGGCAATGACTAAGATCAAGATATGCGGACTTAAGACTGAAGAAGACATAAAGCTTGTAAACGCATACAGGCCAGAGTACTGCGGCTTCATCTTCTGGGAGCCGGGCAAAAGATACATCACTCCCGATAAGGCGGCATCACTGATAAGGCTCCTGGATCCTGAGATCACACCCGTCGGCGTGTTTTTGGATGAAGATCCCCATAAACTTGCTGAGGTGGTACAATTAAGCGGCGTTTGCCTCGTGCAGCTCCACGGCAAAGAGGACGATGCATATATCGGCCTTGTAAGGGATCTTACGGGCAGGAAGGTGATCAAGGCGTTTAAGCCTGACACCGAAGAGGATGTAAGAGTGGCCGAGAGATCTTCCGCGGACATGATAATGTTCGATGCGGGCGCAGGTTCGGGCAAGACATTCAACTGGGATGTCCTGTCTGACTGCAAAAGGGAGTTCTTCCTCGCAGGAGGTCTCGCACCGGAGAATGCGGCTCAGGCGATAAGAACGCTCAGGCCCTTTGCACTGGATGTCAGCTCGGGAGTCGAGACGGACGGCAGCAAAGATAAGGCTAAGGTAGAAGAGTTTATTAATAACGTGCGCACGGCGCATAGCAAAGGATAAAGATATGGCTGATTCAAAAGGAAGATTCGGTATTCACGGCGGACAGTACATCCCCGAGACACTCATGAATGCCGTTAACGAGCTCGAGCAGGCTTACAACCACTATAAGGACGATCCCGAATTCAACAGGGAACTCACTTATCTCTATGACGAGTATGCAGGCAGACCTTCAAGGCTCTACTACGCAGAGAAGATGACGAAGGATCTGGGCGGTGCGAAGATCTACCTCAAGAGAGAAGATCTTAACCACACGGGTTCGCACAAGATAAATAACGTACTGGGTCAGGCGCTCCTGGCAAAGAAGATGGGCAAGACAAGGCTCATCGCCGAGACGGGCGCAGGCCAGCACGGTGTTGCCACTGCTACCGCTGCAGCTCTCATGGGCATGGAGTGCGTAGTCTTCATGGGCAAGGTCGATACCGAGCGTCAGGCTCTCAACGTATACAGGATGAAGCTCCTCGGCGCATCCGTCGTTCCCGTTGAAGACGGAACCGCGACCCTTAAGGATGCCGTATCCGCGACGATGAGGGAATGGGCTTCGAGGATAGACGATACGCATTACTGCTTAGGCTCTGTCATGGGACCTCATCCGTTCCCGACGATCGTAAGGGATTTCCAGGCGGTCATCTCAAGGGAATCAAGAGCGCAGATCTTAGAGAAAGAGGGAAGGCTTCCTGACTATGTCCTCGCATGCTGCGGAGGCGGTTCCAATGCCATCGGTTCCTTCTATCACTACATTAACGATCCCGATGTAAAGCTCATCGGATGCGAGGCAGCGGGAAGAGGCATCGATACATTCGAGACGGCAGCTACAATCAACACTGGTAAGCTCGGCATATTCCACGGCATGAAGTCCTACTTCTGCCAGAACGAATACGGCCAGATCGCGCCCGTATACTCCATCTCTGCAGGTCTTGACTATCCGGGCATCGGACCCGAGCATGCGATGCTCCACGATACCGGAAGGGCTCAGTATGTGGCGGTAACTGACGACGAGGCAGTAGATGCTTTCGAGTATCTGTCGAAGACGGAAGGCGTTATCCCTGCCATCGAGTCGGCACACGCTGTGGCACATGCCATGAAGCTCGCTCCGACGCTTCCCAAGGACAAGATCATCATCATCACGATCTCGGGAAGAGGCGACAAGGACGTTGCCGCCATCGCGCGTTACAGAGGAGAGAATATCTATGAGTAATATTGCATCAGCATTTGAGAACAAAAAGGCGTTTATCCCTTTCATCACCTGCGGCGATCCCGATCTTGCCACGACCGAGGAATGCGTTGTAAGGATGGAGAAGGCGGGAGCATCTCTTATCGAGCTCGGCATCCCTTTCTCCGATCCGACGGCTGAAGGCCCGGTCATCCAGGCTGCGAGCATCAGGGCTCTCAAGGCGGGTGCCACCACGGATAAGATCTTCGAGATGGTGTCGAGACTCCGCGAAGTAAGGGGAGTCAAGGTGCCGATGGTATTCATGACATATGCCAATGTCGTCTTCTCGTACGGCGCCGAGAGGTTCTGCGAGAAGGCAAAGGCCTGCGGTATCTCGGGATGCATCCTGCCCGATGTTCCTTATGAGGAGAAGGGTGAGTTTGCGGATGTTTTCGCGAAGTACGACATGGACCTCATCTCGCTGGTATCTCCCGCGTCGGAGGACCGCATCCGGATGATCTCTGCGGAAGCAACAGGCTTCATCTACGTCGTGTCCAGCCTGGGCGTTACCGGCGTAAGGAGCAGCATCACCACGGACATACACGCACTCTGCGCGAAAGTAAAGGAATCTTCCAAGGTGCCCTGCGCGGTAGGTTTCGGCATCTCCACGCCCGAGCAGGCGAAGACCATGGCAGGAGAGTCTGACGGCGTCATCGTGGGTTCTGCGATAGTCAAGCTCCTCGCACAGTACGGCAAGGATGCTCCTGATCATGTCGAGGAATACGTCAGATCAATGGTCAGTGCTGTCAGCAGCATCTGACTTGCGCTTAAGATACCCGTTGTTATAGAGGAAAGCGTATACGGATGATCCTATGATTATCACGTATCCTATTATGCTGAGATAATCCGGAACCTCGCCCAGGAACAGCATGCCCAGGACAGCGGCGAAGATGACCGTGGAATAATCGTAGATTGATATCTCCTTTGCAGGACATGCGGCATAAGCGGCAGTTATGGTGAACTGTCCGGCACATGCGGCAACGCCCGCACCGCAGCAGCACAGGAACTGTACGAGCGTGATCGGCTGATATGTGAAGATGATGAAGGGGATGCAGGCAATGCACGAGAAGGCGGAGAAGAAGGCCACGATGAGAGCCTTGCGCTCGCCGTTCTGACTGAGCTTGCGAAGGAAAGTATAAGCGATGCCGGCAGTGGCTCCGCCGATGAATCCGATGATCCCGGGGAAGACACTGTCGCTCGATATGCCGCCTATTAGGAAGGTCGGCTTGATGACGAACAGAGCTCCTGCAAGAGCGACTATTATCGCGAGCCACTGATGGCCGTTGGCGATCTCTCCCAATACGAATATCGATGCGATGATCGCGAAGAAAGGCGAGAGCTTGTTCAGGATGAGCGCATCTGCGATGTTGATCTTGGATATGGCATAGAAGTTGCAGACCAGGCCTATCGTTCCGAATGCCGCGCGCATGAGAAGATACTTGAGGCTGCCCTTCTTAATATGGAACTTCTCGGGGGACCTGGCGAGCATGGGGATGGTGATGATGCAGGCAACCACGTTCCTGAAGAAAGCCTTCATGAAGACCGGCATGTCTCCGGCCAGATTGATAAAGAGCGCCATGACGGCGAACGAGAAGGCGGATATGAGAAGGTAGATGATACCCTTTTTCCTCGGATCGAGACTGCTGAACATGATGTAAGATTCTATTATTAAGGCAGACAAACTTCAAGTACGGCCAAATATCAGAAAACTGTGATTTGACACTTGCGCCCGCCCCCAATACAATGGGTTGTGCTTATTAATTAAATAAGAGAGGCGCTTATGTTCAATATCGGTATTATCGGATGCGGTACGATGTCGGCAAGGATGGCTGACGCGATCAAGGGTGATCCTGACATGAGGATCGCAGGCGTTGCATCAAGAGACAGGAACAAGGGAAAGAAATTTGCCAAGGCTCACTGCGAGGATGCGAAGGTCTACACAGGCTATGAGAAGCTCGCTGCAGCAAAGGACATTGACCTTATCTATATTGCCACGCCCAATACATGCCACTATGAGAATGCGATCACATGCATCAAGGAACATAAGAACGTTCTCATCGAGAAGCCTTTTGCGATGAGCAAGGCCGAAGCCGACAGCATCTTCACCGAAGCCAAGAACCGCGGCATATTCGTCTGCGAAGGAATGTGGCCGAACTTCATGCCTCTCCACAAGAAGATCAAAGAGTGGATAGACGGAGGCAGGATCGGCTCTGTCAGCTATATCAATGCCAACCTCGGTTATGATCTGTCTGAGGTCAAGAGATTATACGATCCCGTCCTTGGCGGCGGCGCTTATCTCGACCTCGGCGTATATACAACGAATCTCGCACTGTCGTTCATGGGCGACAACATCAATGTATCGAGAGTGTTCGCAAGAAGACTGTCCACAGGATGCGACAGGGATACGACTTATATCCTCGAGACGGAAGACGGTTCCATCATGGCGAACTTCTATGTCACGATGGCGGCTGCTACAGACAAGAACGGAGCCATCATCGGAGAGAAGGGCAAGATCGTCATAACCAACATCAACAACTACAGACGCATCGAGCTTCTTACGGCTGACGATGAACTCATCGAAGCATGCGATGCCGAAGGCGAGTTCTACGAAGGCCTCGTGTGTGAGATGAGAGCCTGCATGAAGGCAATTCAGAAGGGACGCATCCAGTGCACCGAGATGCCCTGGCAGAGGACGGCGCAGATCGCAAGGATCAACGATACCGTCCGCGCGATGATGTGAACAGCTGCTTCGGAGGAATATATCAATGAGTGAGATCTCAGAATCAGCCAAGAACAAGCGCAGGATAAGATTTATCGTCAACAACGGTATCATCGCGGCGCTCTACGTCGTGCTTACCCTGCCCTTTGCACAGATAGCATACGGCCCCATACAGGTAAGACTTGCGGAAGTGCTTACGGTGCTCCCGATCTTCTCGATGGGAACCATCCCCGGCGTTACGCTCGGATGCTTCCTGGCAAACCTTTTCAACCCCGGCAACTTAGGTCCGATCGACATCATCTTCGGAACACTTGCGACTCTCATCGCAGGCTTCCTGTCATACTGGATCGGCAAGGTAAGCCCTTATCTCGGCATCATCCCGCCGGTGGTTGCCAACGGCCTTATCGTCGGCGGATATCTGCCGTTCCTTCTTGCTGACGGTTCTTCTGCCATCACGGCTCAGGTCGTACTCATCAGCATGCTCGAAGTAGCAGGTTCTGAAGCAGCGCTTCTCGTTGTCCTCGGCCTGCCTCTCATCGTCCTCATCAAGAAGACAAAGATAAAGGATCTGCTCTGATGCCTCAGTACTTTGAACCCGTACCTACTACCGCGAGCGACCGTAAGACCTTCAAGTATACGGGTCTTAACCGCAACCTCACATTCACCACGGATACGTCGGTGTTCTCGAGGAGCGGCGTTGATTTCGGGACGGACCTCCTTCTCGAAGAGTCCGTGAAAGACATCAAGGCGCGTGGGATCAAGCCCATGCACATGCTCGATCTCGGTTGCGGCGCGGGGATAGTCGGAGTGACGTTCAAGAGCTACTTTGCAAGGTGCGAGGTCTACGGGACTGACGTCAACACGCGTGCGGTGGCGCTCGCGGAAGAGAACGCCGTAAACAACAACGCGGACTGCACGTTCCTGGCGAGTGATGTAACGTCGGCTTTGCCTGAAGGCCTTCTATTTGATACGATACTAACGAATCCTCCCGTCAGGGCAGGCAAGAAGACAGTGTTCCGGTTCTACGAAGAGTCTTTCGCCAGGCTGGAGCCGGGCGGAAGCCTCTACGTTGTGCTCCAGCGTAAGCAGGGCGCGCCGTCCACGAAAGCAAAGCTCACCGAGCTCTTCGGCAACTGTACGAATGTCGCGACCGACGGCGGATACCACATAATGAGAGCAGACAAGACATGACATTGCCGTATCCTTTCCTCGAATCCTATACGATGTTCTTCATCTACAGCTTCATCGGCTGGATAGTCGAAGTCATCTACTACGGTGTAACGGAGGGAAGGTTCATCAACAGAGGCTTCCTCGCGGGACCCATGTGCCCCGTGTACGGCATCGGCTTCTATGCTGCAATATGGCTGTTCAATCCCTTCGTCGGGAATTTCTTCGTCATCTTCTTCGGTACTGCCACTGCGGCAACCATCGTGGAACTCATCGCAGGCATCATTCTTTACCACACATTCCACATGAGGTGGTGGGACTACTCCGAATATAAGCTCAATTTCCACGGCTACATCTGCCTCAGGTTCTACATCTACTGGGGCATTGCATGCTCGCTCGGACTCTACGTGCTGCATCCGGCAGTGCTCTGGGTAGTAAACAATGTTCCCTACCTCGCGAAAGTCATCATCGTCTCCGTCTTCACGCTGCTCATGATCATCGACATCATAACCACGATAGGAACGATCATCGGCTTCAGGAAGAAGCTTGCCGCATTCGCGAGAGTCACATCGGGCGTTAAGGTCGTATCGGACAAGATCGGAGAGCAGATCTACAGCGGCGTCGATACGGTGGTTACGGTATCAGAACCAACGAAAAGGCACTACGACGAATACAGGAAGTTGGTACTCGAGAACAGGAAGGCAGAACATGAACTCGCCGCTACGCACAGAGCGGAAGAGAAGGCCTTTGCCGAGCAGTTCACCGCTGCGGAGATGGAGAGCATCAAGCTTGCCAAGAAGGCCGCGGCAGGCGCCAGGGATACATTCATCCATTCGTTCAAGTATTCGGAGCAGCGTATCCTGGCGATAGTATCCAATGTAAGCGATCTCCCTTCTTCGGCATTGGGAAGGCTTAAGAAGCTCGTCAGATACAAGGAGCACGGCATCTACACCGAAGAACAGACTGATATCCCCGATATAGATATCGAACAGGATCCTCTGGATTCTGCGGGTCTGTAATTAAACACTCTCATCGGTTATAATATGCGCGTAATTTAAGGAGGCATATATATGTCATCAGCATGTGATTCGTGCCCGTCAAAGGACGGCTGCACATCCCAGGATACTTGTCCTACGGCTAACGGCGCTCCTGCCAGGGAGCCCCTCGCACAAGGATCCTCCATCAAGACGGTAATCGGTATCGCCAGCGGCAAGGGCGGCGTAGGCAAGTCATTCGTCACTTCTACTCTCGCGGTATCACTGGCCCGCAAAGGCCTTAAGGTAGGCATCATGGATGCAGACGTAACAGGTCCTTCCATCCCCCAGTCATTCGGCTTTGCCGAGAACCTTCAGGCGAATGCAGACGGCCTCATCATCCCTGCAGAGACCAAGACCGGCATCAAGGCGGTCAGCGTCAATCTGCTCCTCGAGAACAAGGAAGCTCCCGTTATCTGGAGAGGACCGGTTCTCAATTCTCTCGTAAGACAGTTCTGGGGACAGACTGACTGGGGCACGCTTGATGTCCTGCTCATCGATATGCCTCCGGGCACCGGAGACGTACCCCTTACGGTATTCCAGGCGATCCCCATTGACGGTATCGTTCTTGTTGCCACATCTCAGGATCTCGTATCCATGATCGTCAACAAGGCAAGGAACATGGCTTCCATGATGAACGTCAAGGTATTGGGCCTCGTCGAGAACATGAGCTATATCAAGTGCCCTGACTGCGGCAAGGAGATAAGGCTCTACGGCGACGGCACAAATCTCGAGAAGTCCGCTTCCGAGATCGGCGCTTCTGTCCTCGACCGCCTGCCCCTCGATCCCGAGGTCACAAAGCTTGTGGATTCGGGCAATACCGAGCAGATCGCAGAAGACATACTCAAGGGTACGACCGATATGTGCCTTAAGCTCATAGAGTCATGAGAAGAGCCTTAAGCCTTGTACTCTCGTTCATCCTTTGTGCAGTGCTGGCGTGTTCCTGCGCGAGTGCAGCCAAGGTGGAGGACTACCTCGGCGAATACGATTACGAGGCTCCGGCCATCTGCATGGTCTATGAACCGGTAGAAGGCGAGTTCGATGAGGAAGGCAATGCTCTTTACGGAATACAGTACCGCGAGGTGACGGACCTTGAGGGTTTGCTGAAGGTTCCGGACACCACGTTCCTTCTGTACTTTTATAACTCTCTTGATTCTACCGCCTGGACGGTGACTGCCGTGGTCGAAGATATTGCAGAAGCCGAGGAAGGCAAGCTTGTCGTGGTAGCGCTCGACCAGAGCCAGTACACGAACCTTACTTCACAGTTCGACATCAGTGCCGTCCCGGATTTTGCTCTGGTAAGGAACTATACCGAGATCTCGGTCTTCGGCAGTGCGGATTACGATTCGTGGAGTGTGGACGATATAGTCATCTGGCTCGATGCCAACGGCTATCCGATATAGGAGGCAGACTAATGAGTGAATATGCTTACATCAGTACGATAGGACAGGACAGTCATGCTTTTGCCGAGACCGGAGAAGGTCCCATTAAGCTGTGCGGCGTTGATATCCCCTTTGACAGGGCGTTCAGGGCAAACAGCGACGGCGATGTGGCACTCCATGCGATAACCAATGCGATATCGGGATATACCGGTGTGAACATATTGGGCGGCGCTGCCGATAAGATCTGCCTCGAGCAGGGGATCAAGGACAGCACGGTCTATCTAGCCGAGGCTCTTAAGTACATGGAAGGTGCAGAGATAATCCACTGCTCCATGACGATCGAGTGCTTAAGACCGAAGCTCAAGGAATTCATTCCTTCTATGAAGGAGAAGACGGGACAGCTCCTCGGAATACCCGCATCATCAGTCGGCATCACCGCAACGACCGGCGAAGGTCTCACGGGATTCGGCAGGGGAGAAGGCGTTCAGGTCTTCGTCATCCTTACGATAAAGAAGGAACTCTGATCAGTCCTCGAAGGGCTCCAGTTCACCTCTTGATCTGATTATCTCGTATGCGACTGCGATATCTTCGGGAGTCGTTATCTTGATGTTCGAATAGCTTCCCTTTGCAAGGAACACTTCAATGCCGAGCTCTTCTGCGAGCGCGGTGTCATCCGTTGCCGTGATGTTGTTGGCAGCTGCGTGCTCATAGCACTGCACGAGCTCTTTGTATCTGAATCCCTGCGGAGTCTGGACTGCATAGAAGTCCTCGCGCACGGGTGTGTATTCTACGATAACATCGCCGCCTCTCAGGTTCACCTTCTTGAGAGTGTCCTTGACGGGCGTGGCGCTGCAGGATACTGCGTGCTGCTTAAGACCTTCAAAGACAGCATCGATATCTGCTGCGGTAACGAGACATCTCGCACCGTCGTGGATAAGGACCGCATCCGTATCTTCGGCACCTGCTATAGCCTTTATGCCATTGTAGACCGACTCTGTCCTGGACGATCCGCCAAGGGTGTAGGCGATGTCCATATCAGGGAAGGAATCCTCACACATCAGGCGGAGCTTCGGGATCAGATCCTCTGTCGATACCAGGATGATGTGCACACCAAGCCCCTCATGCATCTGTGCGAAAGATGCAATGGCGGTCAACGTTCTTACTATGACCGGGATGCCGCCGATCGGCAGGATTATCTTGGGGATATCACCGCCCATGCGCGTTCCCGAACCTGCTGCAGGAATGACAAAGAAACAATCGGAACCCATATTACTTTCCTCCCGTGAACAGCATATCAAATGAATCCTTGATGTTGTCAATGTAGAGTCTCGTTATACTGTCGAATGCCGAACGGTCGCGGTCGGACAGGTCGCGGATCTCCTTCTCGAGTCCGTTCTCGCATGAACCGGGAAGGACTATCGTGGTGATGCCGAGCTTGACTGCTTCGAGGCAGCGCTTGAGTATCCTCGTGACAGGCCTTACTTCGCCCGACAGACCGACCTCTCCGATTATGAGGGTATTGGGCTTGACCGGGACGTTCCTCGCGGAAGACACGATGGCTGCACAGATGGCAAGGTCCGAAGCCGGGTCGCTCACCTTCAGTCCGCCGATGATGTTGACGAAGCAGTCGCATGAAGACAGGTTCAGCTTCTGTACCTTATCGCATACGGCAAGGAGCATCATGACTCTGCTCCTATCGGGGCCTGAGGTCATCCTCTGAGGTGTGGGGTAGGCGCTCTCAGCAACAAGTGCCTGCACCTCGCAGGTAAGAGCCTCGTTGCCTTCCAGAACGGATGTGAGAACGGACCCGGGACTGTTGATGGGTCTTCCTGCCACGAGCAGCGCCTTGGAACTCTCGACGGGCTTTAAGCCCTTATCTCCCATCTCGAAGAAAGCGAGTTCGTTGCTCTTGCCGAATCTGTTCTTGGCGGATCTCAGTATCCTGTATCCTCCGGTGCTGTCGCCTTCGAAGGTGAGCACGGTATCCACCATGTGCTCTATCGTCTTGGGACCCGCGATGGAACCTTCCTTGGTGATGTGACCGACCATGATTATCGAGATGCCGTTGGTCTTGGCGATCCTTATGAGGCCTGCCGTGACTTCTCTTGTCTGCGTGACGCTTCCGGGCGTGCCGGTGATCTCTTCAGAGTACAGAGTCTGCATCGAATCGATTATGCAAAGAGACGGCTTGTTCTTCTTGATCTCTTCTGCGATGACCTCGAATCTGGTCTCGCCGCAGATCAGGATATCTCTGGTGATGCCGAGTCTTGCAGCTCTCATTCCTATCTGCGCGGGGGATTCTTCTCCTGATACATAGAGCACCTCACCCTCGCCCTTGAAGCTGTCTGCGAGCTGCAGGAGTATAGTGGACTTACCGATGCCCGGTTCGCCTACGACAAGGGTAAGGGATCCCCTTGTAATGCCGCCGCCAAAGAGCTGGTCAAGTACGGGTATTCCTGTGCTCTCCCTGACATAGTTCTCCTTGCCGGCATCTTTAAGGCGCAGTGTGACTGCAGAGTCCGTCCAGGAGAAAGTGTTTGCCTTGTATACAGGTGATTCAGACTTCGGATTGTTCGACGCAGGCTTATCATCGGGTGCCTCGACAAACGTGTTGAACTGTCCGCACCCCGGGCATTTGCCCAGCCAGCCTGTGGATTCATAACCGCATTCCTTGCAGTAAAAGGTTGATTTCTTCTTAGCCATTACGATAACTCCGCCATGTTTTAATGTAAGTATAGCAAATAGTATCAGCTAAGTATCGGCTGAAGAGTCCCATTTATGGTGCAAAAGGGAAAATTGAGACTTTTACCTGTTGAACAAACCGGAATGCTATGTGCGTTGCGCAATAAACGGGGCACGCCTGATTGCGCAAATTGAACAAAATTGCGCAGACTTTTCTGGGTGGGAGATAGGTGCAGAAGTGGCGTGATACCTTGGTGCAGTTGGTTTTCGAGGCGGGAGAAGGCGGCACACACGCCGCGAAAGAGGGTTTGACATACTGCGCAATTCTTTGTAGACTAGTATCAGATGCACAACCGATTGCGCACGTTGTGCCACTGACATAAGGCAGGCTTAACAAGGGTGAACAAGATAACCATTGACGACATAGCAAGAGACCTCGGAATATCCAAGACGACAGTATCCAGGTCGATCTCAGGCAAGGGCAGGATCAGCAGGAAGACCCGCCGGATGGTGCTCGACTATATCAAGGAGCACGACTATACGCCGAATCCGATCGCAAGGGGACTTGCGCAATCAAAGACGTACAACATCGGATGGGTTGTCCCGGGCGACTCGGAGAATTTCTCTCTGCCTTACTTCCAGCTTACGATGTTCGGAATGTGCGAAGCGGCTCAGACGGAGAACTACGACGTCCTCCTGATCATGAGCTATGACAGTGATATATCCAGACTCGAGAACATGCTCAAGAACCGTAAGGTTGACGGCGTGGTGCTCGGAAGGACCTGGGAGAATGACCTGAATATCAAGGCGCTCAAGGAGAATGGTATCCCGTTCGTGGTCATAGGCGGCACGAATGAACCCGATGTTGTCCAGGTAGACAACGACCATATCAGCGCCTGCAGTGAACTTACCTCGATCATACTGATGAAGGGCACGGATAAGCTCGCATTCATCTGCGGCAATTCTGCCCAGGTAGTCAACCAGACCCGCAGGGAAGGCTTTGTCAAAGGCCTCGAGAAGTGCGGGAAGAGCGCAAAGGATGCCCTTTTCTACGTGGACTGTGACTCGGCAGCACAGATCGAGAGGGCGACGGATGAAGCGATAAGGACCGGCGCGGAATGCATAGTCTGCGCTGATGACTATATAGCGAACTCTGTGCTCGTCAAGCTCTCGCGTGACGGCAAAGAGATACCGAAGGATATCAAGATAGCCTCCTTCTATAACAGCGCTCTCCTCGAACACAACCGGCCGCCTGTGACGTCTATCCAGTACGATCCCAGACAGCTCGGCTTCGAGGCGGCGCGCACGCTTATCGCCATGATCAACGGCGAGCAGGTCCAGCCCAAGAAGCTATTGGGATACGAAGTCGTGCTGAAGGGCTCGACGCTATAAGTCAGACTTAAACTGTTTTTGGGACTGTCCCGGATGCATCCTCCCATCCGGGGCAGTCTTGTTTTCTTCGGTTTTTACTGATTAGCGGGGCTTTTGTTTTGCTAAAATAGCAATTGATAACTTGCTCTAAAAGATATAGAATTCTTGCGTATGCAATATAGGAGGGTTGTGCGTGACTGACGAGCTTAAGGACATAGTATATGCTGACCTGTTCAGATACACGGGCAATACCCGTCGTTTTAAGAACATCTACGCATGCTATCTCGAAGAGCGCCGCTCTTCACCTGAGTTCTGCTATATCAGCACGATGAGAAGGGTCAGATATTACTACGACCAGATTCCCAAGTATGACGGGATCAGAAGGCTCTTCAACCAGTTCCTGTTCAAGATCTGGTACACCAGGCTCGACCAGCTCTCAAGGAAATACCACTTCCAGATCCCTTACGACACCGAGATCGGCAAGGGCTTCTATCTGGCGCATTTCGGCAGGGTCATCATCCATCCTAAGGCAGTCATCGGTCACAACGTCAACGTATCGACCGGCGTCGTCATCGGCACCCAGTTCAGAGGCAAGCGCAAGGGCTCACCGCATATCGGCAATTATGTCTGGATCGGCGCCAATGCCATCATCGTCGGCAATATCACAATAGGCAATAATGTTCTTATCGCTCCCGGAGCGTATGTCAACTTTGATGTACCGGACGGTTCCATCGTTATCGGTAACCCCGGTCTCATCAGAAGATCACAGGGCGCTACGCTCAACTACATCAACAACACGATACTGTTCGACGAGTACAATGTACGTTCGGATGGTGTCAGCTGATGTCACTTACAAGTTCCTTTTTCACGGATAACAGAAGAAGGTTTGCAGATAAGCTGCCGGATAACACGGTGGTGTATCTTTTTGCCGGCGAGGCTAAGAGGATGTGCGGCGATACTGATTACCGCTTCCTGCCTGACCGGAATTTCTACTACATGACCGGTCTGTCCCGCGCCGGGCTTATCCTCGTCATCGAGAAGAAGGCGGGCGTGACCAAAGACATCCTGTATGCTCCCGCACACGATAAGATCGCCGAGCGCTGGGGCGGCAAGAGGCCGGACTTCGAGAAGCTTACTGCCATATCCGGCATCGAAGATGTCAGGAACGACGAACAGTTTGACGAAGAGGCAATGGCCGAGGCCAAGGACGGCAACACCGGGCTCGCGGTAGACGGCAGCTCCATCATGGAAGCGCCGAGGACCTTCACCGAGAAGATAACCACATTTGGTGTCAAGCCTGCGAACATCGCACCGATCATCACGGACCTGCGCCTTATCAAGAATGAAGATGAACTTGACTGCATCAGGAAGGCTGCAAAGATCACCGAGGAAGCGATAGCTGAGCTTAAGCCCTGCGTTAAGCCGGGCGTTACCGAGTATGAACTCTACACGAGGCTCGAATTCGAGATGGCAAGAAGGGGATCTCTCATCAATGCCTTTGAGACGATAGTGTCCTGCGGCACAAATGCGTTCTATCTGCACCACGCAGATCCCGAGCAGGACGGAGACGGTATTGCGCAGGAAGGTTCCGTCATCCAGATCGACGTCGGTGCGAGATATCAGGGATACTGCGCTGACATCTCGAGGGTGTTCTTCGTCGGCAGACCTGCAGTTGACGATAAGCGTGTCGCACTTCACGGAATAATCAGGAAGCTGAGACAGGCAGCATTTGACTATATTGCTCCGGGAAAGACTTTTGCCGGGCTTAATTCACAAATGTATGACATATGCGGCAGATGGCTTGCGGCGCAGGGACTTATATCCGATAATTTTTGCGTAGGTGATGTGCAGAAGTATTACTGGCACAACACCTCACATTATCTAGGGCTGGATGTCCACGATACGGGTCCCAAGGACCGCGCATTCACTGAAGGCAACTGCCTCGCGGTCGAACCCGGAATCTACATCCCCGAATGGGGTATCGGATTCCGTATTGAGGATGATGTAGTCGTGACTTCCGGCGGGTGCGAACTCCTGAGTTCAGGCACCGATGAGCTGGAGGGAATAATTGCCGACTGATCTGGCCGTAAGCACACCTTTCCTCATAACCATACTGGCTGTCGTCATGCTCCTTCTGGCAGGCGGCGCCTTCTTTGCTGTTTATGTTTCCTTCTGTGACAGGCTCTTCAAGAGGATATTCCACAGACCCAGGCCGATCCCGCAGGTGGACAGGTCTCCCATGGAGATAGACAGATCCACGATCTTCGGACGCGGCAAGAACTGGTTCTATACATACAGGACAGAGTGGCTGAGCGTCAGGGTAAAGGCTTTCGATGATACCCCGCTGTCGGCGTACTTCAGGCCGTCTTCGGACAGGTCGTGCAGGAACATCGCGATATTCGTCCACGGTTATAACGAACACCCCGCGGAGATGGCGGCATATGCCAAGCTCCTCATGAAAAAGATCCAGTGCCACTGCCTGATCGTGCACCAGAGAGCGCACGGCATGAGCGGCGGAAGGGACTACACATACGGACTCAAGGAGAGCGTCGACCTCGAGACCTGGTTCGAGTTCGCGCGTAACAGGATCGGTCCGAACTGCAGGATATACGTCGTCGGCAGGGGTACCGGTGCTACCGCGGCGCTTCTTGCAGCCGAGCAGGATGGGTTCTGTCCGAACGTCTGCGGCATAATCGCAGACTCTCCCGCGGAATCGCTTACTGCCATTCTCAAGGCTGTCGCGCACAAGGAGTCTTCCATGAAGCCCGAGGCGTTCATCTACCGCATAAGACAGCTCGCTTCCAAGAGGTTCGGTTTCGACATCAACATGTGCGACTGCGCTCTGTATGCCGGACGCATCAAGGTACCGGTACTGCTGTTCCAGGGCGGAGATGACGATGTCTGCCTGCCTTCGGGGACCAGGAATATCTACGACAACATGCGCTGCAAGAAGAGGATGGTGGTAATAGATTCCGCTAAGCATCTGATGGCTTACGAGGCGGCGCAGGCGACTTACGAGCGCGAGGTGCAGAAATTCATCGAATCCTGCGTCATGCGTCTTGTAAAGATCGGAGCCTTGTAGTATATTTTGCTCGACAAAAAGGAAATAACGGGGAGCTGCACTGCGGCTGAGAGGGCTTAGAGCCGACCCGCTGAACCTGACGGATAATGCCGGCGAAGGGATTGATTCTGAATATAGTAATGTCTCCTCTGTCCGGTGATGACGCAGGTCGGTTTCCGAACGGAGGTTTTTTATGTCATCCAATAAGGAGAAGATCCTATCGATCACTTGCGGAGGTGTCTGCCTCGCACTTGCATTCGTGCTCTCACAGATCAAGCTGTTTGAGATGCCGATGGGCGGAACGGTAACACCCGCTTCATGCCTTCCCATCGTTGTGTTCGGAATGGCTTTCGGACCGCTGTGGGGCTTCGCTGTATCCATTATCTTCAGCTGCCTGCAGCTCATCGGCGGCTGGCTCGTAACACCTTTCCAGGTCCTGCTCGACTATATCCTCGGCTATACGATGCTCGGCATCGCAGGCTTTGCAGGCATCAAGGCTTCTGACAGATATGCGATCAAGAATCCTCTCAGGAGATTCCGCAGCGCAAATCTTGTTAAGGCCATCATCTTCACGGTCATCGCATATGCTGCAAGATGGTTCTGCTCTGTCCTGTCAGGCGTCATCTTCTATTCCGAATATGCGGCTGAGGCAGGCTTCGATAATGCATGGGTATATTCCATGGTCTACAACGGCAGTTTCCTTGCTGTAGATCTCGGAATCTGCATCGCAGCGCTCATCATCCTGTACATGGTGATCCCTTCAAAGAAAAAAGCATAATTGTTCTTAAAACGGAACAATTAACCATAAGTTAATAATATTCCCTTCCGTCGTGATTTATAATGATTAAAAGGTCTTGACCTTTTGAAATATCATACGGAAGGGAGTGATTTTATGAAGATCACTACACAGGGCAACGGGATCAGAATCGGTACCAGGCTCGAACAGAAGATCGCCGATAAGGTTGGCAAGTTCGACAAGTATTTCGGTGATGAGGGCTCCCTCAATGTACGTATCAGACCCGAAGGCAACAAGATGGTCGTCGAGATCACAATGAAGCTCGACGGCAAGATCTTAAGAGCGGAGGCTCGTGACGAAGATATTCTCACAGCTGTCGACAGGACAGTCGACAAGCTTGAGTCACAGATAAGAAGGCAGAAGACCAAGTTCCTTAAGAAGAAGAAGGAATACCCGGGAATCGTTAACTTCCTTGAAGATGACGGCGGTGCGGACTTTGATTTTGAAGACGAGCCGGAAGAGAAGATCACAAAGACAAAGAAGTTCCCGTTAAGGCCCATGAGCGCCGAGGATGCGATCCTGCAGCTCGAGATGCTCGGTCACGACTTCTTCGTATACCTCGACAGCGATACGGATTCCGTATGCATCGTTTACAAGAGGAATGACGGCGGATACGGTCTGCTCGAACCCGAGTATTGATCTGAAGTTTGAAGCAAATCAGAGGCGGACCCTTCGCGGGGTCCGCTTTTTTGTTGACTTAAAGCCGTTCAGCCGTTATAATACTCGCGTTCAATCCAACAAACCTGAGCACGAGAGGAGGGATGAAAAGATGTCTGAGATCAGAGTTAAGGAGAATGAGTCCCTTGACAGTGCACTTCGCAGGTTTAAGCGTTCTTGCGCAAAGTCCGGCGTTCTCGCTGAAGTTCGCAAGAGAGAGCACTATGAGAAGCCTTCAGTTCGTCGTAAGAAGAAGTCAGAGGCAGCTCGCAAGAGAAAGCATTGATTCCAACTGACCGGTTCCGCGAGGGACCGGTTATTTTTTTATGCCGTTGTTAGTGTAAGTGTTAGACTAACAAGCCCCCATATTTATGCTCAAGTATTCTAATCTCCTGAAATTTTGTTAAAATAGGTACAAAAATAAAGTTGAGATAAATACTATGCTGCTAACTGGTAAGAGCTGGCGTGTGCCCGCATCCGGGAGTATTACGGATGCGACGTCGATAATTGGCGTACTGCTCAAGAACCGAGACATCACAGACCCCGAACTGGCCCGGACGTTCCTGTCCGAGGACGGCGGAGTATGGCATGATCCGTTCCTGTACAAAGACATGAGAGAAGCTGTCGACCTCATCAATCAGGTCATGGACAGCAACGGCAAGATCCTGATCTACGGCGACTATGACTGTGACGGAGTTACCGCCACGGCGATCCTCGTCAGGTATTTCAGATCCCATCACTCGGATGTATCCTACCTCGTTCCGCAGCGTGCGGAGCACGGCTACGGCCTGTCCGAGAAGATAATGGACAAGGTAATAAGCGAAGGCCCCGACCTCGTCATCACGGTGGACTGCGGCATCACCAACCTCGATACCGTCGAAGAACTCAAGCACAGAGGAATCAAGGTCATCGTCTCAGATCACCACAATGTGAAGGACGAGATACCTGCTGCTGACTGCGTTATCTGCTCCAAGAGAGAAGACAACACATATCCTTTTACCGACCTCTGCGGCGCAGGAGTCGCACTTAAGATCCTGGAGGCTCTCGGCAAGGACGGAAGGCACAAGGTAAGTGCCAATCTGTGGCATCAGGCCATAGAGCTCGCAGGAATCGCTACCATCGCCGATCTCGTATCGATGACCGATGAGAACAGAACGATAATCAAGCAGGCATTCAAGAGCATGCAGGACCCTGCCAATACCGGCGTAAGGGTAATGAACGAGATGCTCCTTACACACGGCAAGGCGCTCGATGAGACATATATCTCATTCAACTTCGTGCCGAGAGTAAACGCTGCCGGAAGGCTGTACGATTCTTCTGATGCACTGGACCTCTTCTTAGAGAACAATCCGGCTGAGGCAAAGACGGCGGCGATGAACCTTACTAGAGAGAACGATGAGCGGAAGGAGATAGAGGCTAAGGTCTTCGAAGAGGCGTTATCGCAGCTCGAGAGTCCGGACCGCCCCGAGAAGTGGAGCCTGGCAAATATCCGCGGCCCCATCGTCGTTTACGGCAGGAACTGGCATCAGGGCGTGCTCGGCATCGTTGCCGGCAAGCTCTCGCAGTTCTACAACAGGTCCGCGATCGTTCTCACGGATGATGCTGTCGAGCCTGAGTTCGTCAAGGGTTCGGGAAGGTCTTTCGGTGATTTCGATCTGTACGGCGCGCTTACGGATGCGGCCGATACCCTGGCAAACTTCGGCGGACACAAGAAGGCTGCCGGCATGATGGTCCGTAAGGACGGCATAGAGAAGTTCATAGACAGGCTCGAGGAGGTCTCGCGAAAGAGGCTTGAGCAGGGCACGGAAGAAGAGCAGGAGGACATCCTGAACATCGACTGCGAGCTTGCCCCCGAGACGGTGACTTTCGATACGTACCGTAAGGTCAGGACAATGAAGCCGTTCGGCATCGGCAATCCGAAGCCGGTCTTCGCGACGAGGGACCTTATCGTATCGGCGGTATATCCCATGAGCGAAGGCGCACACATAAGGCTCGACCTGACTGACCGCGAAGGCAAGGTCAGCCTGTCAGCAGTCGGATTCGGAATGGGCGCGTACCTGGATCTCGTCGTTCCCGGTGACAAGGTAGACATCGCATATACGATGAACGAGTTCTGCTTCAGGGGAGAGACATCACTGAGCCTGCACCTGTGCGACCTCAAGATACAGAGCGGCACGGGCTTCATGTGGGCCAAAGCAGGTGTTGCCGAGAAGCTCTATTCCAACGGACTCTCGGTAAAGCAGATCGCCAAGATGGCGCCGGGAGAGAACATCCTTCCCGATATGATCCCGCACCCTGAAGACTTCGGCACATGCTACCGCACTGCAAGCAAACTGGCGGGCGACGGAACGGCTACGGTCGACTGCGATCTGTTCGCAAAACTTGTAAATGTCGGCTCTAATGATAAAATTACCCCGTTCAGAGTAAAACGCTGCCTCGAGATCTTCGCCGACAGCGGACTTCTGAGACTGGGTTCCACGGGACCCATGCGCGTCTGCTTCAGCATGATGAATGTTGATCAGAAGGTGAAGCTGTCGGAATCCGCGGCTTACAAGAGGATAATGAATGAGCAGGAATGACGGGACAATCTATTACACGGAAGAGGAACTGCAGGAGCGTGCGTATCTTGCGGATGATACTCTCATACCCGATATTCCCGAAGACATTACGGCTCAGTTCGAAGAAGTCTTAGAGACATACAAGGAGTATGCCCGCAAGGACAACGCATCTGAAGAAGACGGTGAAGCACTTGCCAAGCAGGAAGATTTCCTAAGGAGAGCGTTTGTATTCGCTTTCAAGGCACACCGCAACCAGAAGAGGAAGACCGGTGAGCCGTACATAATCCATCCGATCGCCGTTGCCAAGATCCTCTCGGAACTCAAGGTTGATTCCGAGACGCTCGCAGCTGCGCTCCTGCACGATACGATCGAAGATACGGTAGCCGACCATGAGATGCTCACGGAGAAGTTCGGCGCTACGGTAACTTCGCTCGTCGAAGGCGTTACAAAGCTCAACACGAAGCTCGACAATGTCGTATACGATACAAAGACGGACATCCAGGCTTCCAATGTGCGTAAGATGCTCCTGGCGATGACTGATGACATCAGGATCATCTTCATCAAGCTTGCAGACCGTCTGCACAACATGAGGACACTTAAGTTCCAGTCCCCCGAGAAGCAGATAGAGAAGGCGCAGGAGACGCTCGATATCTATGTGCCTTTCGCCGGAAGGTTCGGTATCTACAGGATCAAGTGGGAACTCGAGGATCTCTGCCTCATGTATCTGCATCCCGATGACTACAACATGCTCATCAAGCTGGTCTCGGGGGACCGTGACGAGCGTGAGGACTTCATGGAGCAGGTTATCTCCGAGATCCGCACCAAGCTCACGGAGAACGGCATCACGCATTTTGATATTGAGGGAAGGCCCAAGCATTTCTACAGCATCTATAAGAAGATGCACGACAAGGGCAAGACAATAGACGAGATCTACGATCTCTACGCATGCAGGATAATCGTTGACGAAGTAACGGAGTGCTATCAGGTCCTGGGTATCATCCACGAGATCTACCAGCACGTTCCCGGCAGGTTCAAGGACTATATCGCGATGCCCAAGGAGAACAAGTACCAGTCGATCCATACGACGGTCGTATCTCATGTGGGTATCCCGTTCGAGGTCCAGATAAGGACTTACAGGATGCACCAGACCGCGGAGTACGGTATCGCGGCGCACTGGCACTATAAGGAAGAGGGTTCCTCGACTGAGTTCAAGGCCGACAAGTACGACGAGAGGATCGACGAGGTGCGTCAGATCATCGAGACGCAGAACGAGCTGTCTGATTCTTCGGAATTCCTCGAAGCTCTCAAGATGAACATCGCTCCGGACGAGATCTTCGTATATACGCCCAAACATGAGCTCATCAAGCTCCCTAAGGGGTCGTGCCCGATCGACTTTGCCTATGCCATCCATTCCGGCATCGGCAACCACATGCACGGCGCCAAGGTCAACGGCAGGCTCGTGCCGCTGTCATATAAGCTCAAGAACAGCGACATCGTCGAGGTCTTAAGCTCGGAGAAGCTCGTCAAGGGACCTTCGAGAGACTGGGTGAACATCGTAAGATCCGCGAACGCGCGTTCCAAGATCAATGCGTGGTTCAAGCGAGAGGCAAGGGCAGAGTGTATCGAGGCCGGCAAGAACGAACTTACCAGAGAGATCGAGCGTAACGGCTTCGATCCTTCGAAGCTGCTCATGCACCGCTCGCTCGAGACCATCCTCAAGCGCAATAATTTCCAGGGAATAGACGATATGTACGCTGCTATCGGCTACGGCTCGATCAGTGTCATCAAGGTCTTCTCCAGACTCAGGGATGACTACATCAGGTCGTGTTCGGAAGAGGAGAGGGCAGCGCTCGGCTACAGGGTAACTGCCGACGGTAACGTCGCATACAACCCGAAAGATCTGCCGATCCAGTTGGGCAAGTTCGACCAGTCCCACTCGAAAGGCAAGAACGAGCCTGCAAAGGGAAGGGATTCTTCCAAGCAGGTACAGTCCTACGACGTCGACATCATCAACGCGATGAATGCAGACCCTCACCAGATCGCAGTCAAGGCAAGGTCCGGTGACATCGAGGAACAGCAGTCGCGCAATGCAAAGATCCTCGCAGGCAAGCGCTCTCATGCGGCAAGCGAAGTCATCGTAGACGGCCTCGAGGGCGTGTCCACGCATCTGGCCAACTGCTGCCACCCCGTATTCGGCGACGACATCATCGGTTATGTCACGCAGGAGAACGGCGTAGGCATCCACAAGACCACGTGCAACAACATCCAGAATATCCTTAAGAACCGCAACAAGTCCGACAAGGACCTCGAGAAATATCAGCGTCTCGTCACCACCAAGTGGCTTGCCAAGGCGCAGTTCGCGAGCTACGACGTAAAGCTCGTGGTAGTCTGCACCGACAGACAGAAGCTCCTTCTCGACGTTCTCGACAAGATCAACGAGGAGAGGATCAACGTCAAGGCTCTCAAGACTGTCGTAGACGGTCAGACCGCCAGGATCTTCATCACCGTCAACATCTCCGGCAAGGAGCAGTACGACAGGCTCGTATCGCGCATCCTTTCCGTAAAGGACGTATCTGACGTTATAAGGGACTGATCTGCAACAAAACCGGCGGAACAACTGTATAAAGAGCAGATGTCCATTGTCGGGAGGTTTTTAAGATGAACACTATCTTAAGAAAGCTTACAACTGCTCTGGTTGTGATCGCGTTAAGCGTATGCGCGTTTGCAGGCTGTGCATCTGTTGATGAGACGGGCGCAGATAACGTCTATAAGTGTTCCAAGCAAAACATTATCGGTCTGAAGGAGGTCGTGCTGTACGAGGACAAGGCGGTTGTTGTTTTCGATAAGTTTGCAGGTACCGGTGCGCAGCAGGGTGTTGATTATTTCGGATTAGATGATAACAGCATCGGTCTTTCCGATGATCTCCGGGTGTCGGTCAGGACGGACGGCGAATGGTGCCCGATAAAGGATGCGGAGCTCAAGGATACATTTACTGATTACATTGTGACAATCCCTTTTGAAGACGTTGATGATATCGAGACCATATCCGTTCTGAGAAGATACATCACCATCAATGACGGAGACTTCGAACTCAGCTACTTAGAGTGGGGCGGCGAGTGTTCTGTGGACTACACACAGAAGTATGATGCCGCCAGCAGTGAGTGGAGCGAGATGAAGATCAAAACAACGCTGTATCCGATGACAGACTCAGCAGATTGAATCGAACCCGTCAGGAAAGATAACTGTTCCATAAACAGTTCTGTTTTTAAGATAATCGCAACTATAAACGCTACTATTGGATCAATAGTAGCGTTTTCAGTAGTGAAATAAGCCAATGTAGTACTACAAATAGAACACCCGGCAAATGCTGTTAAGTGTGAGCGGTTATGTGAGCGATTTCCGCACAAGCGAAGCGCGGAGGACCTAAGCGAGCATGAACGCTCACACGTCTCCATAGTAAGCATCTTCGTCATAAGGTGAGACGTGGCTTACATTGCAGATTATCATCGGGTGGCGGCTCGTCTTGGATGCGACGAAGTTCTTGAGCTGCTCGCGGAAGGCGCGCTTCTCGACGAAAGCCTCGACGCTGCCGGATCTGCTCCCTGCAGACTTAAGGAGATTGGCGCATTTGGTAGAGATGGCCTGATGTACAGCCTCAGTGCTCTCGCCGTCAAAGCAGCCTATCGAGTTGATCGAAGGCGGGCAGGCGAGGTTGCCTGTGGAATCGTCTACCGTTATGGCGATCGCGAGACATCCGTCTTCGCTCAGGTGGATACGGTCATTAAGAACGCGGTCTTCGGCATCAACCGTGCCGGAGCCGTCGATGAGGACAGCCTGTGCCGGAACATGATCCGTGATCTCGGCGCTGTCCCTGCCGAGTGACAGCACATCGCCGTTGCCCAGGATGAAGCAGTTCTCCTCGGGCATGCCGAGAGATACCGCCAACTCCTTGTGAAGATAGAGCATCCTGTATTCGCCGTGGATCGGGATGAAGAATTTGGGCTTTATCAGGTTGTGGAGCACCATGAGCTCCTTTTGGTATGCGTGGCCTGATACGTGTACGCTCGCCATCGACTGATAGATGACGTGTGCGCCCTTCTTGTAGAGCTCGTTGATGACTCTGTAGATGGGCTTCTCGTTGCCCGGGATCGGGTCTGCCGAGATGATTACCGTATCGCCCGCCTTGATGTCGACGGAGCGGTGAGAGTCGAATGCCATCCTCGTAAGAGCGCTCATCGGCTCTGCCTGGCTGCCCGTCGTCAGGATGACTATCTTGTCGTCGTCGTAGTTGTCTATGGCATTGATGTCAATGAGCGTATCGGGCTTCATGTCGATGTAGCCCAGCGAATTGGCGATCTTGAATACCGATACCATTGACCTTCCCGACAGGCAAACGTGTCTTCCGTAGTGCTCTGCCGCGGAGATTATCTGCTGCATCCTGTGGATATGAGACGAGAAGGTAGCGACGATGATTCGTCCGCTTGCCTTCCTGAAGATCTGCTTGAAAGACTCGCCGACGTGCTTCTCTGAAGGGGAGAAACCTTCTATCTCGACGTTCGTGCTCTCGCACATGAACATCAGGACGCCCTCGAGACCGAGCTCGCCCAGTCTCTGGAGGTTGATCGTCTTGCCGTTGATCGGGGTGAAGTCTATCTTGAAATCGCCCGAGTGGACTATCGTTCCTACGGGCGTCTTAAGTGCGATCGCATAAGCATCAGCGATGCTGTGGTTGACCCTGATGAACTCGACGTCGAAGTTGTTGCCGAGCTTGACGTGGTCGCCGTTCTTGCATTTCTCGAGCCTGATGCCCTCGAGACCGATGCGCGCTTCCTCGAGCTTGTGACGCACCAGTTCTATCGTGAGGGTGCCGCTGTAGATCGGACACTTGAACTCCTTGAGGAAATAGGGCAGGGAACCGATATGGTCCTCATGACCGTGTGTGAGCACGATGCCTCTGAGCTTCGAGATGTTATTCCTTACATAGGTAAAATCCGGGATGACGCAGTCGATTCCGGGCATGTTCTCTTCGGGGAAGCTCATGCCCACATCGATGATTATCATATCGTTCCCGTATTCAAAGACGGTCATGTTCTTACCGATCTCGGTAAGGCCGCCCAACGGGATTATCTTGAGCTTCGACTCGGGCTTCTCGGGCCTCTTGCGCGCTACTCTGTATTGCTTCTTCTGAGGTTCTTTCTTAGGTTCGATCTGTCTGTGTGTTACTTTTCTTCTTCTGGAATTATCCTGTTGTTGTGCCATGTCTCTTCCTTCTAGCTTTTAGCCCAGGTAGACAGTTCTGGTCGTGGTCGAGTACGCACTCGTATCGTTAACGAAAATGTCGATCATGGCTCCCTTTACGCCGGAACCCTTATCCTGGACTGTATAATATCCGTCTCCTCCGAGCGGATCGTTCTCAATGTAGATTACCGTGCCTGCGGGATATACTGACCAGTCCGCAGCAACGGTCACGCCTTCGGTGCAGGTCGCGCCGGTAGCGGTCGTCAGGCTGTAAGAGCCGTCGCCGTTGTCCTGCGGGCCATAGAAGGTTATCTTGCAGGATACGCCCGATGAAGTATCGATCGCAGCTGCAGTCTGTGTGGGTGTGGTCTGTTTCGGCGCCGGTGTTGCCGTAGCGGCAGGCTTCGGCGTAGGCGTCGGTGTGGGAGGCGTCTCTGTCGTGAGATCGGCTTTGACGTAGTTCCCATTATATGTCTTATACCAGCCGTTGCTCGTAACGGCTACGACGTCAATCTGATCTCCGGGATTGACCTGCTTTACCAGGGAATAATCTGTACCGGGGCCCGATCTGACGTTGAGTACGGTAGTGGCATATACTGCGAGCTGGAGATCGCTCTCCGTTACGGCTGCGGTAGTTGCCGCTGTTGTGGTCGCAGAAGTGGTGGCCTTGGTGGTCTCTTCGCTCTCGCTCGTCTCTGACTCTGAAGTCTCGGATGTCTCAGAAGTCTCGGAGACAGCGGCAGTCTCTGTCGTGGCCTCGGTCTCGGGTACGGATGCTTCGGTGATCTCCGTCTCGGAAGGCTCGGGAACGATGGCAGCAGGATCTGCTACCGCTGCAAGGACGATCTGTTCTGTCGTTCCTCTCTTGAGGATGAGCTGGACCGAGAAGCCGGCCAGTGCGCACAGAACAATGACGACGCCGGTCGTAACTGCCTTGAGGATCTGCTCCCTTGAAGGGATGAAACCTTTTTTAATGTCTTTTAACTGCAAAAGCATACCTCCGTATGTAAGCCCACATTTTCCAACTCTATTATACCACATGCGGTTTTTGCACCGTTCCTGCGGGGTTCGGGCGCTTCGTTTCCTACCGCTAAAACAATTTTTTGTAAAGCCGTTCCCTGCTTTTGTCAAGTGAATGTCACACGCCTGCAAAGCATGACATATTACATGCGTCTATAATCTAATCACACGCACCACAATCGCAAACTCAAGGGGAGAAGAATAAAGTGTCGCTCGGCAGTGTCAGAAAACCGCCCAAAAAGGCTGTTTACGGTACAACTGAACATGACGTTGAGAAACGCAGGAACCGCATTTACATAATATGCGCTGTGGTCCTTATTGTTTGCGGCATTTTGGATGTAATCTTCCTCAAGGGCATCCTCGGCCTTTAATTGCAAATCACCGCTTATTCATCTATAATATTCTGCGACTTTATTATTTATTAGGAGCAGATGTAAATGAGAGTTTCCAGACTTTTTATGGCTACACAGCGTGAGATCCCTGCTGATGCTGAGATCCCTTCACACCAGCTGATGCTTCGTGCGGGTCTTATCCGCAAGGTTGCATCAGGCATATATTCGTTCATGCCTTTGGGCTACCGCACTTACAGGAAGGTCGAAGCCGTTATCCGCGAGGAGATGGACAAGGCCGGCGCACAGGAACTCATAATGCCTGCGCTGCTTCCGGCTGAGGTATATCAGGAATCCGGAAGATGGGAGAAGTTCGGTCCCGAGATGTTCCGTCTGTCCGACAGAGGCGGCAGGAGCTTCTGCCTGGGCCCCACGCACGAAGAGCCCTTCACGGAGGCAGTCAGAGACACTATCAGCTCATATAAGCAGCTCCCTGTGACACTCTATCAGATCCAGCACAAGTACAGAGACGAGAAGAGACCGAGATTCGGCATCATGAGAGGAAGAGAGTTCGTCATGAAGGACGCATACTCCTTCGACGTTGACGAAGCAGGTCTGTCCGAGTCCTACGATACGATGTACAAGGCATACAGGGCCATCTTTGACAGGCTCGGCCTCGATTACACCGTAGTCGATGCAGACTCCGGCGCGATGGGCGGATCCGGCTCACAGGAGTTCATGGTCAAGAGCGAAGTCGGCGAAGACGGCATCTGCTACTGCGACGAGTGCGGCTATGCTGCCAACGAAGAGAAGGCAGGATGCGTTACTCCCGCACAGGATACGGCAGATATGCTCGATATCGAGAAGATCCACACACCTGACGTTAAGACCATTGACGATCTCGTAGGCTACATGAACTGCGGCGCAGACAAGTTCGTCAAGACCATCCTCTACAACATCGACGGCAAGATCGTTGCAGCAATGTGCCGCGGCGACCGCGACATCAACGAGACAAAGCTTGCCAACCTCTACGATGCTACCGAGATGGAGCTCGCGGCTTTCGTTGACGTAGAGAGAGTAACAGGTGCGAAGGTAGGTTTTGCAGGCCCTGTAGGTCTCAAGGAGAAGATCGATATCGTTGTGGACAGCGAAGTGTCCGTGATGAGGAATTTCGTTGTTGGTGCGGACGAGACGGATTACCACCTCAAGAACGTCAACATCGGAAGAGACTTCGAAGCTACGACGATAGCTGACATAAGGAATGCCGTTGAGGGCGATGTCTGCCCCAAGTGCGGCAAGGGTAGGATGAAGATGGCAAGAGGCGTCGAAGTAGGCCACATCTTCAAGCTCGGAACAAAGTATTCAAAGGCGCTGAACTGCGTCTATCTCGATAAGGACGGCAAGTCCAACCTCGTTGTAATGGGCTGCTACGGTATCGGCGTAGGAAGAACGCTCGCTGCCATCATCGAGCAGCACCACGATGACAACGGTATCATCTGGCCTGCCGAGGTCGCTCCCTACAAGGCGATCGTCGTTCCAACAAAGGTCAACGATGAGGCTAACATGGCTCTCGCAGAGAAGATCTACTCAGATCTTGCCGCTGCAGGAGTTGAAGTCCTGATCGATGACAGGAACGAGAGACCAGGCGTCAAGTTCAAGGACGCTGACCTCATCGGCATCCCGCTCCGCATCACAGTCGGAAGACGTGCAGGCGAGGGCATCGTAGAAGTTAAGAGAAGGGATTCTGACGAAGCAGTCGAGATGACTGCAGACGAAGCAGTTGCTGCTGCAAAGGAGATCTGATGATTCTTACGAAGATCACATCTGCCGTTCTCGCATTAACGTTCGGCGTCGGATTCAATCTGGCCGATATCGATCTGGCTACAAAAGAGGCGGCCGCCCAGGCTAAGGCATCTTCCAAGTATCTGGAGTTCGAGCCTGCCGACTTCACATCCTATGAGCTCACCACTTTCCGCGGTGACAAGATAACGGTAAGTGTTGACGGCAAAGACTTCTGCATCGACTGTGACTGCAGCGATGACATCATACTCGGCCTCTACAATGCGGAGAACTTCGAGCTCATCACGAAGTCTGACGTGCATACCGAAGGCACGTTCTCGGAGGACTTTACAGGTGACATGGAAGAGGATGTGCTCTACATGATCAACGTCTCCTATGTGCTGGAAGGTGTTATTATCGATGCCTACAGCAACTATGTGATCCTCTGCGACGGCGAGATCAAATTCTTCAAGACACCCAATTACGAATACAATCTCGGTTCTACAGAGGAACTCTGGACCGACGATGCGTCTCTGCTCGAGCTTACCAAGCCTCAGAACGACGTCGAAAGCGATGACCCGGTGGTTATCGGCTACTCCAAGGACATCGTCGGCGACGCGCAGGACGACTGGGAGAAGGTCTTCAGGATCTACACATACATCACCACACAGATGGCATACGATGACGTTCAGATCGAAGATGACAGTACATGCTACCAGGACGGCGCCAAGTGCCTGATCCGCCGCCAGATCGCCATCTGCGAAGGCTTTGCAAACGTGTTTGTCGCACTCTGCAGGGCGCAGGGCATCCCGGCAGCGGTACAGTTCGGCATCGGCTGCTCCACATACGAGAGCCTCATAGATGTTGACGAACTCGATTCTACAGACTCGGATCACGCATGGGCTGCAGTATGCATTGAAGGTGAGTGGTACTACCTCGATCCGACTTTCGACATCGGCGCTTACTACGAAGGAGATGCCTGGGATGACGGATATATCGACGAGGCCACGCCCGGATATGCGTTCTATCTCCTCCCGCTCGAGGCATTCTCTTTCGACCATAAGATACTGGATGCGGATACGATGCACGGCATGGAGGAGACAGGTTCCTGCGGCAGCAATGCCACATACGAGATATCCAGAGACGGCACCCTCACGATATACGGAAGCGGCGAGATCAAGATGCCCGAAGGATGCAACGGCTTTACGAAAGTCGTTTTCGACCCGGATTCGAACATAACAAGCATAGGCGAGGATTGCTTTATAGACTGCGATCTTCTTACCATGGTCATACTTCCGGATACCGTCACGAAGATCAACGACGGTGCCTTCTACACCTGTGAGGATCTGGAGTATGTCTATATTCCCGAAGGAGTGACTTACATCGGACAGGAGGCCTTTGATTTCTGCGACGAGCTCGCATACATAAGGGTGCCTGATTCATGTACCAAGATAGGCAGCTGGGCTTTTGATGACTGCGGCAGGCTTTACCTGAGCATCCCGTCAGATCTTGAAGGCTTCAACTCAGGTTACTATCTCGATCCGATGTATATCGAAGTGCGTTAATGTCATACATAGAATTCCGTAACGTATCCAAGACATATAAGACAGGTTCGGTCGAGGTCCATGCTCTCGATAACTGCGAGTTCTTCATCGAGAAGGGCGAGCTCTGTGTCATAGTGGGACAGTCCGGTGCGGGCAAGACCACATTGCTGAACATACTCGGCGGCATGGATCACCTGACGACAGGTCAGGTCTTTCTGGACGGCAGGGAGATATCCGCGCTGCAGACGAGAGAGCTGGCAAAGTTCAGAAGAGAGAACGTCGGATTCGTATTCCAGTTCTACAACCTGATATCGAACCTCACTGCATATGAGAATGTCGAGATGGCGGCCCAGCTCGTAAAGGACCCCATCGACTGCGATCTTCTGATGAACGAGGTCGGCCTTGCTGACAGGAGGAACAACTTCCCCGCACAGCTGTCGGGCGGCGAGCAGCAGAGGGTTGCCATCGCGAGAGCAATCGCCAAGAACCCGAAGCTCCTGCTGTGCGACGAGCCTACCGGCGCTCTCGATTACCAGACGGGCAAGCAGATCCTTCACATGCTCCAGCACCTGTCGACCGATAAGAAGATGACGGTCGTCATCATTACCCACAACTCGGCGCTGACCGCCATGGCAGACAGGGTCATAAGGGTGAAAAACGGCAAGGTCATAAGCAATGTTATCAACACCAACCCCGTGAACGTGGACGACATCGAGTGGTAAACTCATGAGCCTGTACTGGAAACTGATACTCAGATCGATCAAGGACAGCCTCCCGAGGTTCCTCGCGATATTTGCGATAATCTGTCTCGGTGTAGGATTCTTCTCAGGCCTCAAGGCGACCACACCATCCTTCTACAGGACAGCCGAAGAGTACATCACTGGTCAGAACATGTATGACTTCAGGCTGATATCGACAATAGGATTCGACGAAGACGACATAGCAAGGCTCAAGGCTTCCACAGGTGCCGATGTCTGCACCGGTTCTGTCTTCTGCGATGCGGTGGTATACCAGAGCGGAGAAGCTGATGCTCTGACCGTAAGATTCCAGTCGCTGACAGAAGGCGTCAATGAAGTAACGCTCACCGCAGGAAGGATGCCTTCCGCACCGAACGAGATACTGGGCGATGCCTTCATGCAGGACGAAAGCGCGATCGGCACGACGATCACCATTGCCCCCGATAACAAGCCCGGAATCATCGACGAGATGTGCGAGGGCGAATATGTGATCGTAGGTCTGGCGAGGTCGCCTCTGTACATGAACTTCCAGCGCGGCACGACGAGCGTGGGCTCGGGTAAGATCCAGCTGGTGTTCTTCGCGCAGGAAGCAGGATTTGATTTTGAATACTACTCCGAAGTCTATCTGAGATATGCGGGTTCTCCCGTTCCTTATTCAGATGAGTACGAGGCATGGGCTGAAGCCAAGACTGATGTGCTCGAACCCGTGCTCGAACAGATAATCATGCAGAGGTTCGCAGGTCTTATCGAAGACGGCAAAGAAGAGATAGACGATGCGCAGGATGAGTTCGACCAGGAGCAGTCAGATGCCAAGCAGGATCTCGCGGATGCGAAGATCGAACTGGACGATGCTCTCCAGCAGTTAGAAGACGGCCAGAAAGAATACGACGACGGCAAGAAGGAACTGGACGAGGCATGGGACAAGCTCCAGGATGCCAAATCCGAACTCACTTCGAACGGCGTTCTTCTGGGTGCCGCCAAGAATAAGCTCGATTCGGCAAAGACAGTCCTGGACAGCACCAAGCAGCAGCTGGATGATGCTGCGGTCCAGCTCGAATCAGGCAAACAGCAGCTCGATGATGCTCAGGCACAGATAGATGCCGGACTTGCTCAGATGGGCATAACGGCTGATCAGCTCCCCGCGCAGATAGAGACGCTCAACGCATCCAAAGAGATGGTGGAAGCACAGATACTTCAGCTTATGGAGTACGAAGCGGCAGGCATCGACGTAAGCGCCGAGATGAGCCAGGCCAACATCAACCTGGAGCAGATAGATACCATGCTCGAAGCATGCAACACAATGTCTGCCGGCATATCACAGTTTGAGACGCAGAAGGCCGCATACGAAGAGGCCAAGGCGCAGTATGAGGATGGCCTCGCGCAGTATAACCAGGGTTACGCGGAATACCTGCAGGGCGAAGCTGAATATCAGGCAGGACTCGCACTCTATAATGACGGACTCGACAAGTACAACAAGGGACTCGAGGATTATAACGAAGGCAAGGCGAAGCTGGACGATGCCGCCAAGGAGTTAGAAGACGGCTGGGCAGAATACTATGACGGCCTTACGCAGTACAACAACGGCGTGAATGCGCTGAACTCCGAGGCGGTGATACAGGCTTCTTATCAGATCGACAACGCATATGCTCTCCTGGATGCGGTAAAGGATCCTGATACTTACGTCCTCGGCAGAGACACCAATGTGGGTTATGTGTGTTTCGACAATGACGCGCAGATCGTTGATGGTGTTGCGTCGGTATTCCCCGTGTTCTTTTTCGCGATAGCCGCGCTCGTATGTTCTACTACGATGAGCAGGATGGTCGCAGACGAGAGAGGTCTCATAGGTACGATGAGAGGTCTCGGTTATACCGAGCTTGCGATAGTGATGAAGTACGTCATCTACTCGGGCAGTGCTGCCGTGCTGGGATGCGTGCTGGGTTATCTCGGAGGCGTCAAACTGTTCCCGTGGGTCATCTGGGAAGTGTACAGGATGATGTACGGCTTTGCCGACGTGTCCTTCAGAAACTCCGTGCTGATGTTCGTCATATCGTTTGTTTTCGCGCTCATCTGCACGGTCGGCGTCACGGTCTTCACCTGCGTGTCAGAACTCAAGGGGATGCCTGCGGAACTCATCAGGCCCAAGGCACCGCCGCCGGGCAAGAGGATTATTCTCGAGAGGATCGGCTTCATCTGGTCGAAAATGCGTTTCCTGCACAAGGTGTCCGTAAGGAATGTCTTCAGGTTCAAGAGAAGGATGATGATGATGATCGTCGGCATCGCCGGATGCACGGCACTTTTGATCACCGCTTTCGGCCTGTATGATTCCATCTGCAACGTGGTGGGCGATCAGTACGACAACATACTCAAGTTCGATATAGCAGTTGATTTTGAAGACAGCGCTTCCGAAGCTGATCTCCGTGCTGCGGCAGCGGATGCCGATACAAAGTATGGTGCGGATTCGGTATCGGGCATCATCATGGTGGAGCGCGCCAAGAACGACGGCGGCGGATACATAAGAGACGTGAGCATGTTCATCTCGGACGATGAGTCGATGAACGATATCTTCGGTCTGCGCGATTACAAGACAAACGAGCTGATGCCGTGGCCGGCTGACGGCGAAGTGGCGGTATCTTCCAAGATGGCCGAGAAGAATGATCTCAAGGTGGGAGATTCCATCAAGATACTCGTAGGCGATGACGAGACTCCCGTGTACTTCAAGGTAGGCGAGATATTCACCAACTACACATACCACTATGTCATGATGACGCCTGAGACATTTGCCGAAGCGACAGGGAAGACATACCAGCCTAAGGAGCTCCTCGTAATGTTCGGAGAAGGCGTCGACATATCGCCATACGACTACGCAAACTATATCGCAGGCAATTACAGCGTCACGACGTGGGCGGCATCGGTCGACTCGCGCCAGAGCTTCTCGAACACGATGGAGAGGATGAACTACATCATCGTCCTGGTCGTATCATGTGCTGCGGCGCTGGCGTTCATCGTGCTATTCAACCTCAACAACATCAACATCACGGAACGTATAAGAGAGATCGCAACGCTCAAGGTAATGGGATTCTACAGGAACGAGACCGGAGCTTACGTTACACGTGAGAACCTGCTGCTCGTGCTGATGGGATATGCCGCGGGCATACCTCTGGGATTTGCTCTGCACAGGTTTGTCATGGCGCAGATCGAGATGGATATCGTGACCTATGACGTCAGGATAACGTTGCCGAGCTTCTTCTACGCGCTGGGATTCGTACTGCTGTTCTCGCTCATCGTCGATGTCATCATGCGCGGCAAGATAGAGCAGATAGACATGACGGAGTCACTTAAGAGCATCGAATAAGAGTGAGCGCTTATGCTCGCTTAGGTCCTCCGCGCTTCGCTTGTGCGGAAATCGCTCGCATAACCCCTCACTCTTAAGTAATACCGGCGCATTATCCGGTGATTAAGGCCTCTCCGAGCGGACTTCCGCAGACGCGCATCTTATATCGGCGTATCTTAATGCTTGCGAGAATGCCTCCGCACAAGCGAAGCGTCTGAAGATTATCCGGTGCCTCCGCACAAGCGAAGCGTCTGAAGATTATCCGGTGATTAAGGTCTCTCCGAGCGGACTTCCGCAGACGCGCAGCGGCGAGGACTATAGCGAGGAGACGGGCTTAATCACCATTCATCCACGTCTGGTGGTAATTCTTCCTTCTGTATTCCTCGGGAGTCATGCCGGTGGTCTTCTTGAACACCTGTATGAAGTGTGACTGAGAAGAGAATCCGAGATAGTTTGCGATGGACAGTGAAGACTCGTCCAGATGCCTTAACATGCTGCAGGCAACGTCGATCTTCTGATTCCTTATGTAGCGGCTTAATGTAATGCCCATCTCCTGCTTGAACAGCTTCGACAGATAGCTCGAATTAAGAGACAGCGCATCCGCGATGGACTCGACCGTGAGGCTCTCCTGGATGTGGGAGCGGATATAGTCTATTGCCATTACGTTGTGACGTGATACGACATTGCTCTTGGTAAGCTCGTTCATCTTACGGCAGTAGTGCCTGAGAAGCTCCATCTGAAGGCTGACGATCTCCGTGTTGGATGTAGCCGCGTCGATCAGCTCGATATAGATATCGCTGAGAGTATATGCGACGGATATCTCCATTCCCGCCTCGATGCAGAACCTGCTTACGAGAGCCGCGAGGATGGTCGCATGGTACTTGTTGTTCTGAAGCTCGTTCATGCTGAGCTTGCCCAGCTTCTGCGACTGACCGAAGCTGCTCTTGAGTCTCTCTTCAAGTGCTTTGGTATTGCCGCTTGCAACGGTCTCGTAGAAATTGATCTCTCTGTTATATGCATCCTGACGGGCGGTTGACTCGCCGTCATCCATAAGTCGCTTAGCAAGTTCCTTCTCGATATTCATATTAACCCTCCATATCAAACTGATAGGCTGTAATTATATCAATTATATCGGTTTTTTGATATTTGGGAAAAACATTTGATAAATTAATTATTTCTGAACAAAAACTCCAGTTATTGATTTATTATAAAGAAAACTCACTCAAGGGGGGATTCTCGAGATGGCATTTAAGGCACCTACCTCAAACGAAATAACGGCCAGAGAGATCAACAACATGGAGCTGGTAAAAAAACTCGCCGCCGAATGTGCGGTGCTCCTCGAGAATGACGGCACGCTTCCCCTCAGACAGACGGGGAAGATCGCACTCTTCGGCAACGGCGCACGCCATACCGTAAGGGGCGGAACCGGCTCCGGCGAAGTCAATGCGAGGTATGTCGTATCCGTTTGCGAAGGCCTTGAACAGGCAGGCTTCGAGATCACCACGACCGGCTGGCTCGACCGTTACGATGCCATACTCGCAGCACATACCGCTGAGTATAAACAGCGTGTCGAAGATTACGCCAAAGAGAAGGAAATAGCCCTCGCGAATGCTTATTTTGAGAACAGCTTCGGCACTCCCGCACTTCCCAGGATCGAAGAAGGCGACGTCGATACATCTGTGGATACAGCCATCTACGTCATAGCCAGAGACTCCGGCGAAGGCGCTGACCGTAAGCCCGAACCCGGCGATTACTATCTCACCGAAGACGAAGAATACAATATCGATTATGTCTGCGAACACTATGCGAAAGTCATCGTCCTTCTCAATGTTGGCGGCGTTATCGACATGAACTATCTTAAGAGGGAGCACAGGATCGGCGCGATCCTTCTCATCTCCCAGACCGGAAGCAACGGCGGCAATGTGGCTGCCGACCTCATAACGGGCAAAGCGACACCTTCGGGCAAGCTCACCGATACATGGGCAAAGAGCTTCGAGGATTATCCTTCCAGCGAAGACTTCATGAGCGGCGACGAAGACGACAGGTTCTACCGCGAAGGCATCTATGTGGGATACAGATACTTTGATTCGTTCGGCATCGCTCCGATCTACCCCTTCGGCTACGGCAAGTCCTATACGACCTTCGGCATGAACGTCGATTCGTGCGAGATCGCAGGCGACCTGTTCACTGTTAACGTCACCGTCACCAACACGGGCGCAGAATTTGCCGGCAAGCAGATCATCCAGGTCTACTTTTCGGCACCTGAAGGCAGGAACGACAGGCCTTACCAGGAACTCATCGCCTTCGCGAAAACATCCCTTCTCGCACCGGGTGTATCCGAGACACTTACCATAAAATTCAAGCCTTCGGACATGGCCTGCTATGACAGCTATCTGACTTCCAGAGTGCTCGAAGCCGGCGACTATCTCGTAAGAGTAGGCGTAAGCTCACGCGAGACCAAGATTTGCGCGGTCATCAGAGTAGCTGACGAGATCGCGGTAGAGAAACTGAACAATCATTTCCCTGACGATCCCCAATACAGATTCGAGGACATGAGAAACCCCGGAACCGGCAAGGAGATGAGGGCGAACCTCGACGGCAGGCAGCTGGCTGAAGCTCCCGTATACGAACTCGAGGGCAGAATGGTCAGAAGAAGGATCGTCCGTTACGGCGGCGTCAAGGAAGAACTCGTTGACGGCAGCTTCGAAGAGGACCTCACATTAAGAGGAGTACTCGGACATCACTGCGGCCTGACCCAGGTCGTTGCCAAGCTCTCGGTCGAGGAACTCGCCGAGCTCTGCGTAGGCAAATACAGCGTCAACATAGAGAGCGGAGTCGTATTCTCCGCTTCTTCAAGAGTACCGGGCGCAGCATCCGAGACCTGCGACAAGTTCATGTCTAAGCGCGGCATCGATCCCATAGTTATGGCAGACGGCCCCGCAGGTTTAAGGCTCCAGCCGCATTTCAAGGCAGCACCGGAGACAGCAGACGAGGACGAGAAGCTCCTGCCGGGCGGCGAAGTGTTCGGAATGATCGACAATCCGTTCCCGGAAGACACACCGGAAGATGCAATAGATTACTATCAGTACTGCACGGCCATTCCGATCGCCACCGCGCTTGCTCAGACCTGGAACATGGACATCATCGAGAAGCTCGGACACATGGTCGGAACAGAGATGGAGGAGTTCGGCGTACAGCTCTGGCTCGCTCCCGGAATGAACATTCACAGGAATCCTCTGTGCGGAAGGAACTTCGAATACTACTCCGAGGATCCGCTCCTTACCGGTCTCTGCGCAGCTGCCGATACGAGAGGCGTCCAGTCCGTCGAGGGCAGAGGCGTTACGATCAAGCACTTTGCCTGCAACAACAACGAGCTCAACAGGATGTTCAGCAATTCCCATGTATCTGAGAAAGCGCTTAGGGATCTCTATCTCAAGGGCTTCGAGATCTGCATCAAGGAAGAGCAGCCCTGGGCTCTCATGGCTTCGTATAACCTCATCAACGGAACTCATACGGCCAACAGCTATGAGCTCCTTACAAACGTACTCAGGGATGAGTGGGATTTTGAGGGCGTCGTAATGACCGACTGGTACTCATCGTTTGCAGATGTGAACTTCCTCGGTTACAATAAGCCCGATTACAAATACCCCACCGCATCGTCAAGGACCTGCGTATACGCCGGTTGCGATCTGCAAATGCCTGGTTGCCCCGACAACGTGAGTGATATAATTGATGCGGTCAGAGACAACAAGATATCCAAGGCCGACCTGCAGGGCTGTGTCATGAACATCTTGAGACTCTGCTTAAAATGCATCTGAAGGAAAATAGATCTTAATGTACGAAGAATATGACTCCGAGACAATGTTCGCACGCTATGACAAAGGTGCGAACACTGTAAAGCTCGAGTGGAAAAAGGAAGCGTCGGGAGACGCATACAGGACACCGTTAATGCACGCTGCCGAGCTCATCAGGAAGCACGGCTGCGACACGATGATAATAGATGCCTCCAAGCTCGGCAAGATCCCCGAAGCTGATAAGACATGGACAGTTAAGGTCTTCGAGCCTGCACTTAAGAAGTCCGGCCTCGAAGAAGTAATATTCGTCGGCAAGGACTTAGGCGAGGATTTCAAGGGCAAGATCAAGAGGAAGACCGTTGCCACGATAGAAGAGGCAGAGCAGCTCATCAGGAAGGAGGCTCACCCTTCCGCAGGCATCGCTGAGATGACAAGAGAGCAGGCCATAGAGTATCTCGGACTTCCCGCAGATGCAGACAGCACCGCCATCGATGACAAGTTCTACCAGCTTGCAAAGAGATACCGCAAGTCCACGGACGAGGACGCGGAGCAGAAGCTCGCAGACCTGTCCGCAGCATATAACATCGCCAGCGGCAGAAGAGATGAGAAAGAGCAGCGCGAACTGGCACACGACCAGGCTAAGAAGATCTTCGGCAAGACGGCAGAAGACTGGAAGACATTCTTCGGCTACAACTGGATCAAGTTCGTGCTCGGCGCAGGACTGATCGTCTTCATCATCAGCCTTGTAAACTTCTTCACTCAGGGCGGCAATTCCTGCACGGTAATATCCTTCGGCAACTTCGGGCACACGACTTCATACATCTCGTCGGTCCTTGAGCTCTACGGATACTCGAATCCTTACGTCGCTACCGTCGACTATATCGTTCCCAATACGGAAGGTCTTCAGAACCAGCCGTATGCCGACCAGACGCTCGCGGCATTCTTCTCGGCAGATCCTAACGTCCTCATCACGGATGAGATGACATATGTTTATTACTTCAGCCAGTTCGCTGATCTTACCGATGTGTATGACATCATCATGGACGAGATCCCCGAAGATGTGGCTGCTGCCATCACGCCGATCTACATGAGCGAGAGGGAAGCATACAACCTTACAAAGACATACTACGAGCAGATCTATGAGATCCAGGATTACGATGCCGAGATCGACGAGTCCGAGCTGTCCGACAAGCAGATAATGATCGGCCTTGAGATCACGGATCCCGACATGATAGAGAAGCTCGGCTTCGAGAACTGGTGGCATAAGCAGCCCCCGACGCTTGTCTTCGGAATATTCTCGAACACTTCGAGCCTGGCTGACAGCATTCAGGTCCTGATAACGATCCTCAAGGCGGCAGCTTAAAGACCGGTAAGGCGCTTCAGACCCGATATCTCATCAGAAGTAAGTTCCCTTAAGAGACTGCAGTCCGCGGTCTCTTCTGTTATATTCAGATCTCCCAGACTGATGCGCCTGAGAGCTGTGACTTCCCTGCCGTAATGCGCGAAGATCCTTCTGACCTCATGTGTCTTTCCCTCGGTCAGGGTTATATATGCCCTGCCGGTATCAGAGGGCCTTACTTCGGCAGGAGACAGAAGAGTCGGAGTGTCAGTATCGGTAAGTGTCAGTCCGCGCCCCACCTCGTCTATCTGCTCTGATGTCCAGTCAGGACCTATATAATCTGCCAGATAGACCTTCCTGATCTTATATCTGGGTGACTGCAGTCTGTGCGACAGCGTTCCGTCATTCGTTATTATGAGAAGTCCCGTGGTGTGATAGTCGAGCCTTCCCACGGGCGCGAGCTTCCTGCCTCTTAAGCTGTCGGGGACGAACTCGCCCACATTATGAAGTCTCGGATCTTCCATGGCCGTGAGGACCTCATCGGGCTTGTCCAGAAGGTAATACAGATACTCGGAAGATGTTATGACCTTGCCGTCCAGGGACACCTCGTCTCCTTCAGATACCTGATGCTCCGGCCTTTTTACGATATTACCGTTCACCATGACCTGACCGCGCGAGATCAGCCCGCGCACTTCGGACCTTGTACCGTATCCTGAATTTGCCAGCATTTTGTCGAGTCTCATGAGATGATTATAAACCAATATGAGGTATAATTTGTGCTATGGAAGACTTTGATGCCAAGTGGAGTGAATTTGAGAACAGATGCAGGGCCTGCAGCAAATGCGGGCTCAGGGAAGGCGCGCAGCACGTCGTCATTTACAGGGGCGGCAGGACTGCTCCTCTCATGATCGTCGGCGAAGCCCCGGGCGAGCAGGAGGACATCAAGGGCATACCCTTCTGCGGAAGATCCGGCCAGCTCCTGCAGAACCTTCTCGCTTCATACGGGTTCGGCGACGAAGACTATCACATCTGCAACATCGCCAAATGCCGTCCGCCTCAGAACCGCCGCCCCACTGCGGAGGAGATCAAGGCATGCAAGCCTCTGCTGGCCGAGCAGTTCATGCTGGTAAGGCCGAAAGTGATACTCCTGTGCGGATCCACAGCCTACGAAGGCTTCTTCGGAGACAAGCCGGTCATGCACGACGTGCGCGGCAGGTTCATCGAGAAGAACGGGTATTACATAATGACCACATACCACCCGGCATATGCCCTGAGGAATCCGAAGAACAAGATGCCGATCTACGAGGATATGGGCAAGGTGAGAGCCAAGCTCGAAGAGATCGGTGCACTTCCTCCTCTCGCAGACTGAAACTGTCAAAATATAAATATTGATTTTGATTATCCCGTGTGGTATATTTGCCTAGTTGCAAAAAGCATTGCCGAATGGTGTAACGGTAGCACATCGGCCTCTGACACCGCTAGTCAAGGTTCGAATCCTTGTTCGGCAGCCAACATTAGACCGCAGATCCTTCAAGGGTTTGCGGTTTTTTTTGTGCATGTTTATACAGAAGCGAACATCGTATGCCCTTAAGAGTGCCTGTGCCGACAACGTTTACAAAACATTTATAGCCCGTTACGGCGGTGATGTGTTTATAATAGTTGCTGAGACTGCCGGCATCGTACAACGGCGGGATAGACGAGTTCCGGTCCGCGATGTCAGAGGCAGATGAGGCTTTGTACAGAGACAAGAAGGCCGCGGGCTGAGCCCCGGGCCACGGGGGAGAACAGCTAATGAAGGTACTGATACTTAACGGCAGTCCTACGATAGGAGGCAATACCTCCATAGCCTGCGATGAGCTGGTGAAGACATTCGAATCTGAAGGTGTTGAGGCGGAAGTCATACAGATCGGCAACAAGGCGATACGCGGATGCATCGCGTGCAGGAGCTGCGCGGGGACGGGAAAGTGCGTTTTCGATGACGGGGTGAATGAGATCGCTGCCAAGTTCGAAGAAGCTGACGGTCTTGTCGTTGCGTCCCCGGTGTACTATGCCTCTGCCAATGCCACGCTTATCGCGTGCCTCGACAGACTGTTCTTCAGTTCGCATTTCGATAAGACAATGAAGGTCGGTGCCAGCGTCGCAGTCGCGAGAAGGGGCGGAACGTCTGCCACATTCGACGAGCTCAATAAGTATTTCACGATAAGCAATATGCCCGTGGCGTCCAGCCAGTACTGGAACAGCGTTCACGGAAGAGAGAAGGGCGAAGCTGCGAAGGACCTCGAGGGCCTTCAGACGATGAGAGTGCTCGCGAGGAACATGTCTTTCCTCATGAAGAGCATAGCGCTCGGCAAGGAAAAGTTCGGTCTGCCCGAGACGGAAGAACACGCCTGGACGCATTTCATAAGAGAGTAAGGTCTCATGAGACTGTCGGATCCCGAAGCTTATAATCAGATCGCATTATCGCTTGCCAGACGTTATGACTGCGTGTATTACGTTGACATAGATACCGGCAATTACATGCAGTATCTTGACGTCATGGATGTCAAGAAGAGCGATGTCCCGAGATACGGTGAGCACTTCTTTGAAGATGCAGTGAAGAACGCAGATAAGTTCATCCATCCCGATGACCTCGATCTGATAATGGATTTCTTCGACAGCAAAAAGCTCAGGAAGAACCTGGCTGACACGGGAAGTTACTCGTTTGCGTTCAGGGCTGTCCTCGACGGCAGCATCGTTCACATGAGGCACATAGCCACATTGAGCGAGGACGGCAACCATGCCATATGCTGTCTCGAGAATGTCGAAGAGGAATTCCGTAAGAGGGAAGAGCAGAAGAAGAATCTTAAGTCTGCCGAGATGATGGCCAGAAGTGACGCGCTCACGGGCGTAAAGAACAGAACTGCCTTCAGCGAGGCCATAGAGACGATCAATCAGGATACCGAAGCAGGAGCCGTGGATCATTACGGCGTGGTCATGTGCGATATCAATGACCTTAAGAAGATCAACGACACCACTGGACACGCGTTCGGCAACGAAGCCATTCAGAGTGCCAGCCGCCTGATCTGCGATGTGTATAAGCACAGCCCGGTGTTCAGGATAGGCGGAGATGAATTCGTCATCATCCTTAAGGGCGCAGATTACGAGAACAGGGACCAGCTCCTGAAGGCACTGATGCATGAGGCTGAGGTCAACCAGCAGCTGAGGACCGGTCCGGTCATGGCTGCGGGAATGTCCGTCTATGAAAAAGGCGACAAGTTCTCGGAGGTCCTGGAACGTGCCGACATCCTTATGTATGAGAACAAGAATGAGCTGAAGGCTGCCGGTATCGTCCGCGGATTCCGGGATATGGATAAGATAGAAGAACCGATACCTGATGAGAGAAGAAGGCTCCTGGACGGTTTCTTCGGTGCGATGTACACGGTATCAGGCGGAGGATATCTCTATCTCAACGACATGCGCTACGACTTCTCGAGATGGTCTCTTACTCTGGTGGATGACTTCGCGCTCGATTCGGAGTATCTGTATCACGCAGACAGGATGTGGCAGGCTTATATCCACCCGGATGATATCAAGGCATACAGGGCGGCAGTCGATGCAGTCCTGAACGGAACTTCCGATCTGCGCCCCATCCATTACAGGGCACGCCGTAAGGACGGTACTTATGTGCTGCTCACGACCAAGGGATTCGTCCTGTGTGACAGCAGCGGCAGACCCGAGTATTTCGGCGGCATCATAATCCGCGATACCGAGGAATAAAGCCTCGGTTCCGGAAGTGTTATAATCATTTCCATGGTTACAGTATTCGAATCAGAGAACATACGCTTCGTTAAGTTTACCGAAGAACTTGCAGATGACTATCTTAAGATGGTCAATGACATCGAGCATGTCGCGAGGTTCATCGGTGAGAGAAGGACTCCCTATACGATGGAAGAGGAGCTCGAGTTCATCAGGAACCAGAAGCTCATGCAGCCGTACACCTTCTCGATGATGGAGAAGAGCACGGGCGAGTTCATCGGCAACACGGGATTCATGAACATAAAGGACGGCGAGGCTGAGCTCGGCATCGTCATCACATATGCGAAGCAGAACGCAGGCTACGGTAAAGAGTCCATATTAAGGCTGCTGGACTACGGCTGGGACGAACTGTCTCTTAAAAGAGTATATCTTGAAGTATATATAGATAATGACAGGGCAATACACCTCTATGACAAGTGCGGCTTCAGGGAATTCAAGAGGACCGACAAGGACATATTCATGGAAGTGTTTGCCGGTAACGGGGAGGGATAAGACATGCCGCACAGTTCGGGAGGCGGCTCGCACGGAGGCGGTTCGCACGGCGGATCTCACGGAAGAGGTTCGGGCAATCATGTATCGCATCATTACTATCCGGGAGCAAGAAGATACAGAAGGCACAGGCACGGATATGACGATGATTATGTCTATGCCAGGAGCAAGCCGCAGAAGGTGGGAATATTCACAGTAATACTGGTATTGGCGTTCTCGGGCTTTGTAGGGTTCGGTACGTGCACAGCATTGGGAGATAAGATCCCGCATAAGCTCGATCCGGTGTATACCTCACCTGCGGCTCATGTTGAAGATAAGATAGATGTCTTTGCTGACGATGATGAGCTCGAGCAGGCTCTCGAACAGTTCGAAGAAGTATCGGGTATCTGCCCGGTGGTCTATACCGTCTACAACGAAGACTGGATAAATGAATACGCTGATCTTGAGTCCTATACGTACAGCATGTATGTGGATAACTATCCTGACGAGCAGCATTTTGTAATAGTGTATTCGATCCCGGAGGATCAGGCGGAAGCATTCGCGAGCGGCGAGCTCGATGTTCCCGATTATGCCTGGGAGGCAGTTCAGGGCGATGAGACCGATCCGCTGCTTACAGAAGGCACATTCAGGCATTTTGCCAGGAAACTTCAGGAACGGTTCGAAGATGGAGAGGATCCCGGCAAGGCTATCGCTGAATCATTCGAAGACATCACCGGTTCTATCGACGGCACGCTGAACTTCAGATCTCCGCTCGATGTGATAAGCATGGTATTCAACGTGATGCCTCTGATAATAGCGCTGCTCATAATTGGCTTTGCGTCTGTCATTGTCATCCGTCAGTTCATCATGGACCGTAATACCGAGTATGAGGAAGTACCGCTCGATGTCGATCCCATGCAGCCCGTGTACACAGGAACAGGCGCCGGTGCCGCAGGTCAGGCGATCGATCCTGCCGCAAAGATCGTAACGGGTCCTACCAAAAATCTGATCATCGCGATCGTCGCGGCTCTGATAGCTGTGTTCATGCTGCCATTTGTTCTCGTCGGACTCCTGCCTCTGGTCGGCGGGATCGTGGCAGGTGACGTTTTTGTCTCCGTATTCGGTCTGATCTGGCTAATGGCATCAGGGGTTGGCTTCGTCATACCCCTTGTGTTATTCATAAAGTTCATCCGTAAGTACAGGCAGGAACGCAGGGAAGCCGAAGGCAGATATGAAGAAGACAAGCCGGACCCGTACGAAGACGACGACTTCTGACTTGCAAGACAGGGCAAAACAGGTAGAATAAGCCACATGCGTAAGTTTACCGTTACATCCGACATGAGTGGAAAGCACGTCGTAAAGGCGTGCCTGGATGCATTCCCGATGCTGAAGTCATCGGAGCTCTTCCATGCTCTGAAACGTAAGGACATAAGGGTTGACGGTAAGAAGACTTCGCAGGATATAGCGGTAAAGGAAGGCCAGGAGGTAGAAGTCTGGCTGCCGGATGAGCTTTTCGGGAGGAAGGCAGCGAAGGCAGAAGAAGACAAGAAGCCCGCGTACAAGGTCGCTTTCGAGACCAGGGGCCTTCTCATCATCAACAAGCCGCAGGGCCTGGCGGTGCATACAGGCAAGACCGTGAGTTCCGGCACGCTGATAGATCTCATCAGACGCGAGACCGGCTATGCCCAGGCCGAGCTCTGCCACAGGATAGACATGAATACCGGCGGCCTTGTCATGGTCGCCAAGAACAAGAAAGCATTGGAAGATGCCGTTGCTCTGTTCAAGGAAGGCCTCATCACCAAGAGATACCGCGCGATCGTGCTGGGCACTCCGGAAGGGGGCGAACCTGTCGTATATGACGACGGCACGGTAATGTATGAGATCAGGGCCTATCTCGAGAAGACTAGGTCCGGCGAGGTCTACATACACGACGAGCGCCAGGCGCACGACCTTCCCATCGCGACGAGATACAGGGTCATCAAGACTTACAGGCCTTCTGAATACGGAATGCCGGAGATATCCGAGATCGAGTGTGAACTTGTAACCGGAAGGACACATCAGATAAGAGCGCAGTTCGCGCATTTGGGGTATCCTGTTATTGGTGACGGCAATTACGGCAGGAACAAGATCAATACGGGCTTCAAGGCGGCCGGAGGAACAAAGCTCAGACATCAGCAGCTCTATTCGACCGAGATAACGGCGGGCAGGGTCCCTTCCGGCAACATGCACGCCGACATATCAGGCAAGACGTTCAAGATAGCGCCCGAGTATGAGCTGGACTTCGGTTCGCTCGGGATCAAGAGGTGAATATGGCAGATACAAGACCCATCGGAGTATTTGATTCGGGTATCGGAGGCCTTACGGTCTTAAGAGAGATCTGGAGGGCGTGCCCCGATGAGAGCACCGTCTATTTTGGAGACAATTCGAGGGCGCCGTACGGTACCAAGTCGAAGAGCACCGTAATAAGATACTCTCTCCAGAACATGAAGTTCCTGGAATCAAAGGACGTTAAGATGATAGTAATAGCCTGCAACACGGCGAGCGCTTATGCGTACGAGACACTGGCAGGCAGGACGGACGTTCCCGTCATCGAAGTGGTCACGCCCGGCGCCGATGCCGCATGCAGGGCGACTAAGAACGGCAGGATCGGAATCATCGCCACCAAGGGCACGATCTCGACTGCGACATACCGTCATGCTGTGGAGCGCCGCGCAGGCGAACTGGGACTCGGAGGCATAGAGATAACCGAGCAGGCATGTCCGCTGTTCGTATCACTTGCCGAGGAAGGCTGGTGGGACAACGAGGTTGCAAGGCTGACCGCCAGGGAATACCTCGCACCTCTTAAGGCGGCAGGCATCGATACGCTTGTCCTGGGCTGCACGCACTATCCGCTCCTCACCAAGGTCATCCAGGACGAGATGGGGGACGGCGTTAAGCTGGTCAACACGGGCGTCGCCACCGCAGAGGTCGTAAAGGAGGCACTCGCGAGGGAAGGCATTGCATCCGACGGCTCTTCCGTCTCGAAAGAATTCTACACCAGCGACGATCCTGTGCTCTTCGAGAGCGTGGCATCACCCTTCCTGGGATCGGGCCTGCCTGCAGGAACGAAGCACTTCAACACGGACAGATATGAGATATAAGGAATAAAGATAATGAAAGAATGTGTTTTTGCGGTTAATTCCGGAATGTACGAAGACCCCTTCTACGCGAGCGGCACTTATGACGAGTCCGAAGACTTCATCAAGTACATGTGGCGCGAGAAGCACAGCGAGAAGGAACAGGTCTCTGACTTCTCCCTGACGCTCGACAAGAAGACGAGGGTCTGCTCGGTCACGAGGAACGGCGATATCAATTCGATAATGAACTTTGATCCGGAGAACGAGACCCGCGGAGCGCTGAACACCGTCTACGGCGTCATCGACGTCAAGATCAGGACAGAATACGTAAACATCCCCAACGCGCTTGCAGAAGGCATCGAGATAAGCTATGTTATTGACGCGGGGAGCGCGGATCCCATCAAAAATACCTTTTTGATAAAAAGGCTCTTGCAAAGTCCCTGAGATTATTGTATTATCTTCAAGCATTGTTGTAAGAAAGGACGGAGGTGAAGACGAATGGCACATCCGAAGCGTAAATGGTCGAAGGCAAGGACTTCTCGTCACAGAAGCGCATGGAAGCTTAACATGCCGGGTTTTGTAGAATGTCCCCAGTGTCATGCTAAGATGCTTCGCCGCACTGTTTGCAAGAACTGCGGTTACCTGGATAAGAGACAGGTTATCAAAGTCGGCGAAGAAGTCTGAGATTAAGACATTTGATTACACGAAGGCAGTGCTAGATAACATGGCGCTGCCTCTTTTTTTGCCAGGAGAGGTCACCAGGAATGAGCAAACCCGTAGTAGCAATAGTCGGTCGCCCGAACGTGGGCAAGTCGAGCTTGTTCAACACACTTTACGGAGAGAGGATATCGATAGTTCACGATACCCCCGGTGTTACGCGTGACCGCATCTATGCCGATGCAGAGTGGCGCGGCAGACAGTTCATCATGATAGATACCGGCGGTATCGAGCCCGGCGATAACGAGGACTACATCCTTAAGCAGATGCGCGTCCAGGCCGAGATAGCGATCGAGACCGCCGATGTCATACTGTTCATCACGGATCTTCACGCAGGCCTTACCGCTGCCGATGAAGAGATAGCGGTAATGCTCAGGAAGGCCGGACGTCCGGTCGTAGTGGCGGTCAACAAGGTCGACACGGTAGGCGATCCTCCGGCAGAGTTCTATGAGTTCTATCAGCTTGGCCTTGAGAACGTATGCAGCATCTCTGCAGCGCACAGACTGGGCCTCGGCGAGATGCTCGACATGATCTTCGAACAGTTCCCCGATACGGAAGCGGAAGAAGAGGAGGAAGGCTCCATCAGGGTCGCTCTTATAGGCCGTCCTAATGCCGGCAAGTCTTCTCTTGCGAATAAGATGATCGGCCAGGACAGGAGCATTGTCTCCGATATCGCAGGCACCACGAGAGACACGATAGACTCCGATATCGAGAACGACTACGGTAAGTTCACCATCGTGGATACCGCGGGCATGCGTAAGAAGGGCAAGATCGAAGACGTCATCGAGCGTTATTCAATGGTAAGGGCCCTGTCCGCCATCGAGCGCGCAGATGTGTGCGTGATCATGATAGATGCCACGGAAGGCGTTACCGAGCAGGATACGAGGATCGCAGGCCTGGCTCACGATTCGGGCAAGGCATCCGTATTCGTCATCAACAAGTGGGACCTCATAGAGAAAGAGACCGGCACGATGGAGGCCATGGAGAGGATAGTCAAGGACAAGTTCGCCTTCATGGACTATGCTCCGGTAATCTTCATCTCGGCCAAGACAGGCCAGCGCGTCGACAAGCTCTTCAAGCTCATAGTTACAGTGAACGAGAATGCGAGCAAGCGCCTTACCACGGGCATATTGAACCAGATGATAAGTCAGGCGGTAACGCTCGTGCCCACGCCTCAGGACAAGGGCAGGCATCTCAAGATCTACTACGGCACGCAGGTCAGCGTCAAGCCGCCTACGTTCGCGCTCTTCGTAAACGACAAGAAGCTGTCGCACTTTTCCTATGAGAGATATCTCGAGAATCAGCTGCGCAGCAACTTCGGCTTTGAGGGCGTTCCGATACGTTTGCTACTTAGAAACAAAAACGGCAGCGACGAGTAGTTATTTTGTTGAAAATGACAGTGAGTAATAGCTCGCTGTGTGTAGCACAATATACTTCGGTTATTTTTGGCTTTCTTAATTAATATACGGGAGAATTCGTATGGCAGTACAGAAGATCGAGAACATGCGCAACATAGCGATCATCGCTCACGTTGACCACGGCAAGACCACCATTGTCGACTCCATGCTCAAGCAGGCGGGCGTATACCGCGAGAACGAAGAAGTCGTCGAGCAGGTCATGGACAGCAACGACCTGGAGCGTGAGCGCGGCATCACGATCCTCGCCAAGAACACCGCCATCGACTACAAGGGCATCCGTATCAATGTCGTAGACACTCCCGGCCACGCAGATTTCGGAGGCGAAGTAGAGCGTGTACTCAAGATGGTAGACGCAGTGCTCCTCGTAGTAGACGCTTTCGACGGACCCATGCCCCAGACGAGATTCGTTCTGCACAAGGCATTAGGTCTCGGCCTCAAGCCCATCGTATGCATCAACAAGATCGACCGCCCCGATGCACGTCCTCTCGAGGTCGTGGACATGGTACTCGATCTGTTTATCGAGCTCGGCGCTGACGAAGACCAGCTCGAATTCCCCATCATCTACACTTCAGGCAAGGTAGGTCTCGCGACCACTGACATCAAGGAGTTCGAAGAGGGCAAGCAGCTCGACTTCACTCCGCTCCTCGATGCGGTAGTAGAGTACACACCTTGCCCCGAGGGAGATCCCGATGCTCCGATGCAGCTCCTCGTATCCAACATCGACTCTGACCCATATGTAGGCAGGATCGGTATCGGAAGGGTCGAGCGCGGCACCATCAAGCAGGGCGAGAACGTCACACTCGTAACATACGGCGACGACGGCAAGCGTAACGCGAAAGTCGTTAAGCTCATGCGTTTCCACAACCTGGGAAGGGAAGAGGTCAAGGAAGCTTCCATAGGCGAGATCGTCTGCGTTGCAGGTATCGCCGACATCAACATAGGCGACACGCTCTGCGATTCGGCTAACCCCGAGCCGCTCCCGTTCGTTGCCATCGACGAGCCTACGATCGCCATGACATTCTCCGTTAACGATTCACCCTTCGCAGGACAGGAAGGCAAGTACGTTACTTCAAGACACTTAAGAGAGAGGCTCTTCAAGGAGATCGAGACAAACGTCTCCATGAGAGTCGAAGAGACAGATACGACAGAGGCATTCATCGTAAAGGGCAGAGGAGAGCTCCACCTGTCAGTCCTCATCGAGACGATGAGACGTGAAGGTTACGAGTTCCAGGTATCCAAGCCGAAGGTCATCATGAAGGAGATCGACGGCGTCCTGCACGAGCCTGTCGAGGACCTCGTCATCGACGTTCCGGAGGAATTCGTAGGTCCCGTCATGGAGAAGATCGGCAAGAGAAGAGGAGAACTCGTCAACATGCTTCCTCCGTCCAAGGGATACACCCGTCTGGAGTTCAGGATCCCTTCCAGAGGACTGCTCGGATACCGTACCGAGTTTTTGACCGACACTAAGGGCAATGGTATAATGAACAGCGTCATAAACGGCTATGAACCCTTCGCGGGAGAGATCGAGACCAGAGGCCAGGGCGTACTCGTTGCTTTCGAGACGGGAACCGCCGTAACCTACGGATTATACAATGCCCAGGACAGAGGTCCGCTCTTTATCGGAGCAGGCACACCCGTGTACGAAGGCATGATCGTAGGTGTCAATCCCAAACCCGAAGATATTACCGTTAATGTCTGCAAGAAGAAGCATGTAACCAACATGCGTTCTGCAGGTGCTGATGAAGCAATGCGCCTCACTCCGCCGCTCAGATACTCTCTCGAGCAATGCCTCGAGTTCGTTGAAGACGACGAGCTCTGCGAGGTGACACCCCAGTCGATCAGACTGAGGAAGAAGATACTCAGCAACGACTTAAGAGCCAAGACGATGGCCAAGCTCAAAAATAAGGACGCCTGAACCTTTGCATGGGCAGAGGCGTCCGCCGTTGATAAAGGTGGATAATAGCTGATGCTGCCAAAGAAATTAAGGATCGCACTAAGGGTGCTTATCGTCCTTGTCCTGCTGTTCGCATTCGCCGTGGCGGGAGTCATTTTCGGCTATAATTACGTCATCTCCCAGGAAGAACGTTTCGATGCGCTGCAGGAGCAGATCGACAACGGCACTCTCGTGATCGACAAGAACACGGAAGGCGCAGTCGTTCTCGTGGTCGAGATGGGTGATTCCACGGGCGACATCGCAGACAAGCTCCTCGAGATGGGTCTCATCAACAATACTTTTGTATTCTCACTCATGAGTAAGGTCAACGGCTTCGACGGCGCATATGTTGCCGGTACGCACTATCTTATTCCCGGGCTGTCATACGACGAGATCATGTATTTCCTCACGCTGGAACCTTCGCAGGTCACGGTTACGATCCCCGAAGGAACGACTTACGTCGAGCTCAAGGCAATCCTGCACGATGCGGGCTTGAACTTCGATGACGCCGAGTTCGACGAGTGCATGAATTCACCTGACCTGTTCGTCGATTACGACTTCATCTCGTCGATCGAGATCGATCCTGACCGTGACTACATCCTCGCGGGTTATCTCTATCCGGATACATATAAGTTCGACGTAAACGCGAGCCCGGAGACCATCATCCGCAAGTTCCTGAACAATATGGAGAACAAGCTCTACGACGAGTACTATGCCCGTGCAGAGCAGATCGGAATGAGCATGGACGAGGTCATCACGCTGGCTTCCATCATCCAGCAGGAGAGCGGCAAGGTGTCAGACATGATGTACATCTCAGCTGTATTCCACAACAGACTCGATTCCGACGATGAGTCCATGAGATTCCTTGGTTCTTCCGCGACGATCAATTACCTCGTCGAGCTGCAGGGAGGCACGCCTTCGCTGCTGCATACGGAAGCCGAGACAAACATAGACAGTCCTTACAACACATATACGAATCCGGGCCTGCCTCCGGGACCCATCTGCATGCCGGGTCTCGATGCGATCTCCGCGGCTCTCTATCCCGAGCCGAACTGCGGATACATGTATTTCTGCGCTACCGGTGACGGCGGAACGGCCTTTGCCGTAACGCTCGCTGAGCACGAAGAGAATGTCGCTACCTACTCAGCGAACTGGTCGGTAGGCGCAGACATGAGCGATACATATGAGACCGGTGATGACGAAGAAGGTGACGGCGAGTAATGGACAGATCCCGTGTTGAGGTATTAAGCCCCGCGGGTAATCCCGCCAAGCTCCGCACCGCAGTGAACTACGGAGCCGATGCCGTATACATGTCAGGCAAGAATTACGGACTGCGCGCATTGTCAGATAACTTCACCCGCGAAGAGATGGTCGAGTCTGTTGCCTATGCGCACGCCCGCGGCGTCAAATGCTATGTCACGCTGAATGTCATGCCCACCGAAGACGATCTCCCGGGCCTAGATGACGCTATCAGGTTCATAGGTGATGAGTCCGGCGCCGATGCCGTTCTCGTATCAGATCCGGGTATCTTCGTGCGTACCAGAGAGCTTTGTCCGGACCTTGAGATCCACATCTCCACACAGGCTTCGGTCACCAACAGCGCTGCCTGCAAGTTCTGGGCAGATCAGGGCGCTAAGAGGATAGTCCTCGCCAGAGAAGTATCACTTGCCCAGATCCGCAAGATAAGAGACGCCATCCCCGATGACGTCGAACTCGAATGCTTTGTACACGGCGCCATGTGCGTCGCTTATTCCGGCAGATGCCTGCTCAGTAATTATTTCACCGGCAGAAGGTCCAACGGCGGTGCGTGCGCGCAGCCGTGCAGGTGGGGCTACCACGTAGTCGAAGAGAAGCGCCCGGACCTCGCGATGCCCGTGGAAGAGGACGAGAGGGGGACGTATGTTTTCGGGAGCAAGGATATCTGCATGATAGACCACATCCCGGAGCTCGTTGATGCCGGCGTCAACTCGTTCAAGATAGAGGGACGCATCAAGGGCGAATACTATGCCGCGGCCGTCACGAAAGTCTACCGCGAGGCTGTCGACCTCTACTGCAAAGACCCTGCTTCATACGCCGTCGATCCGCACTGGCACTATGTGCTGGACAAGGTCGTGCACAGGGACTACGATACGGGATTCTTCTTCAATTCGCCCTCCGAAGACGCGAAGATCGATTACGAGAAATCCTACAACAAACCCGCGTTCGTCGTCGGTATCGTGCAGCCGTCAGACGCATCCGCCGGCGCAGGCCTTACCAAGGTCATCCAGAAGAACAAGCTCTACAGGGGCGATGTGCTGAATGTGCTGATGCCCGAAGGCTATATCGAGCCCGTAACGGTCGCAGAGCTCTACGACTCGAAGATGGAGCCCGTGGATGCGTGCCCGCACCCGGAGATGACGTTCTTTATGAAGGCCGTGGACAAGAACGGTGCTCCCGTGACGCTTCCCGAGATGACATTCCTGTCCAGGGACGGCGACAAGGATGCAGGGATACTGCCGCAGGGGTAAAGTTGTAATTACTTCGTTTTTATTTTAAACTTGCACTATTATTAACGGATTTTAAGGACGCTTTACTTTGACCTATTATTTTATTGCTATACCTGTCGCGGTTGCTCTCGGCGCGGCAATGGGATATCTTACCAAGGTGCTCTTTGCAAAGTTCCCTGAAGAGTGGCTCCAGGACTACGGCGTTAAGGAGACCGACGTCAACTACCGCATCTCCAAGCGAATGAGGCTTGTGCCCGAGACGGTGGTCGCGATGGCAATATGCGCCGCGATGTATGTGGCCTTTGTGATCTTCTGCAAGGGCATCTGCTTCGATGTTTTCAGGCCTATTCACATAGCGGCCGTCGTGCTCATGGTTCCGGTGCTCGTGCTCATCATGATGGCGGACAAACTGAACCGCATCATCCCCGATCAGTTCTCTGTCGCACTTGGCCTCATCGGCATACTGTCGATCGTATCGGACCTCGTCGAAGGCTCGATCTGGTTCTCGTCCGAAGCAGCATGGTACTACCCGCTGATCAGCAAGGTCGGCGCTGCCCTGATAGGCGGCGGCTTCCTGTTCCTCATAGGTTTCCTCGCGCTGACGTTCACCGGCCGTGAAGGCATGGGTCAGGGCGATATGCGCCTGCTCCTCGCGACGGGCCTCATTACGGGCATCTACGGCCTGATCGTCCTCGTCTATGTGGCGATCGGTACTGCATTGCTCTTCGCGATCCCGATGCTCATCCGCAAGCACATCAGGATCAGGGAAGAGGAGGAACTCATCCGCAACTCCAAGAACCCGCAGAAACTCCGCCGGGCCCTCGAGATCAAGAAGGCGAGGATGCATTTCGCGGACGATCCGGACTATCTCGCGTTCGGCCCCTTCATCGCACTCGGCTGCGGTGTGTTCGCCGTCATGGAACCCTTCTTCCATGAGCAGCTGATGAACTACTTATCCGGTCTGGGGGTATTCTTCTGATGGACAAAGTGAGGGACTTCCTCATTAAGAGCTTCCGTGTCCCGAACCCGATGAACTGGGGCTATCCCGTGCTCTTTGCGTCCCTCGGCACGATCCTGTGCTTCTTCATATTCCGTGCGGCTTATTCGTTCCTGCCGTACACATCGTCCTCGCTCGTGGGGTATTCTTTCTCGTCGCTGATATTCACGCTCATAGTGTTCGCGGCTCCTGCCGTTTTCCTCGCCAGACGCTTCAACGTAAGCATCTCCGGACACTATACCGGCATCGGCGTCCTGCTTATGGCGTTGCTGTCGGGCGCGCCGCTCTACCTTCTGAGAACCGCTCTGCAGAACATCACGGTCTTCCTCTGGATGCGTCTCGGCAACTCTGTCGTGTACCCGTTCCTGTTCTGCTATACGGATGACCACGCACCGCTGACGCTCTCGCTCGAGATCCTTACCGACACCATCGTCCCCGCTTTCGGTGTGGCGCTGTTCTTCTACGGCATCGTCTGGTCTTCGATAAGGCCTAAGGACCGCCGCCTTGCAATGCTTGTCATCCCCGTCCTGTTCGCGCTGTTCTCGCTCGACCTTAACGGCTTTGCCGGCATGCTCCTCACCGGCTGGTGGCTCTGCGTCCTCCGCAAATACATCGAAAACATCTGGGGTCCGATCCTCTGCCTCATCGGAAGCAGACTAACGGGCATAATCCTGAGCAATGTCCTCGCACCTGCGGACATAACGACGCTCCTCACATACCAGGACATCTCGGTATCGTACTTCTACGCCGCAGCACCTGCGGTCGTCGTCGGCATCATACTGCTGATGTTCTTCTCCCGCGCGCTCGGCGAGTTCAACTTCAACTACAACAACAGCATCTACGGCGACAACCTCGATGCCGACTTCCGCGAAGAGCAGGACCGCGTTCTGCCGCCCGCCCTCGCCGGTTTCAACATCGCACTCCTGGTCGGCGTCATCATCATTATCGTCATGTGGGGACTTCTGATCGGCGGCGTCAGGGCGTAAGGGTGCCGGGCTGCGGCTTTTGTTCCGTTTTCCTTTGAAACACTACTGGAAACTCTACTATTTGCCTTATAGTAGTTTTTACAGTTGAGTTTTTTGTTAAACCACGACTAGGAAAAGAACGCATCCCGTTATTTATGTATCATGTGGGATTTTCTGTGACACATGCTCTTGGAAAGCCGTTTCTGATACATGATATTTTTATTAAATCAAACACCGAATTGGAAAAATCCCGTCTTATGCAGTCAGACCGGAAAAACCATTGAAATTATGGTTTGCTGCACCATAGAATCTGATCATGAATATGATCGAACTGCTTCCCAAGGATCTTCATGCTTTGAAGATCAACTCTATCAAAAAACAGTTGGCAAATATACCGACTGTTAAGATCAAAGATGTACGCCGCAACAATAAACTGTCGAGATATGCATATTTTGACGGACACTACTACCTTGTTGATTCCAAGCGGGGAGCAGAGCTCGCTCGGCTCGCTGATGAACGGCGACGTCTTACTGAAGAATTGCAGATACTTAAGAGCGCTTGGTATGCTGTGTATCGCGAACCGGTACCTGAGATGATCCAGCCGCACCCGGTGAAGAGAGTTTTCGTGGGGTATGGGGGACAGTTGGTAAAGTTGGACAGGAAGTTCTACGAAGATCTGCAACCTGAGTCGAACCCTATGTTTCTAGAGTATAAGAAGTACTTTTACAATGGTGTTTATTACCGGTCTAAAGCAGAGCGTGAGATCGCAAAGATATATACAAATCTGGGGATCGAGTTCAAGTATGAACCGGCGGTACTTCTTAACGCAAGCAACACGGAGACATACTCTGATTTTGTCGGCTGGGACAGTATTACGGAGAGTTGTTTCTTCCATGAACATATGGGAATGAAAAGTCTGGCGGACTATGCTCACAAAGCGGTGCTGGCGATGTCGGATTATACAAGTGCCGGAATTCTTCCTGGTGTTGATATCATTTATACATTCGAAGATGCCGATTATAACTTTGACCCGGAGCTGACCATAATGCAGCTGAGCCTGCTGATCCAGAACAGGCTCAGGAATACGTATTATCCGACGGTTGGCAAGTGATGAGTATTCTGTTCTGTTGATAGTAGTAAATATGGATAAAACATTACTGAAAACTCTATTAAAAGCCAAATAGTAGAGTTTGTAGTAGTAAAAACCGAGTAAATATGACTAAGAAGAGAACAGAACCTCAAATAACGCCCTTTGAGCAACCGCTTCACCGCAAAAAATGTCGGATTATCGTGATTTATAGCATGGTTTTTCTGTTAAACATGCGGAACTTGTCCTGAAAAATAGTTTTACCCCCTTAAGAATGATAAAATGTGTGCAGTTTATATTGAGGGGGAAGTTAAGCTATGGCAGCAATTACTTCAAAGCAGTTAGAAGCGATGATGCAGTCGCATGTTAGGGCAGAGACCGGAATGAGTCTTGAGGACGCATCACCCAGGGATTACTGGACAGCCCTTGCGAAGAGCATCGTTGAGATCATCTCGAACAACTGGATCGAGACAAGGAAGACTTACAACCAGGGGCGCCAGGCACACTATTTCTCGGCAGAGTTCCTCGAGGGAAGATCAATGCTGAACAACCTGGTCAACCTCGGAATATATGACCAGGCAAAGGAAGCGCTCGCATCCTTCGGTCTTAACCTCACCGACATCCTCGAAGAGGAGACAGACCCGGCGCTCGGCAACGGCGGTCTCGGAAGACTTGCTGCATGCTTCCTCGATTCATGCGCTACTCTGAACCTGCCTGTTACGGGTTACGGTATCCTCTACAGATACGGTCTGTTCAGACAGTCGATCGAGAATGGTTTCCAGCACGAGTATCCTGACTCTTGGATGGAGCACGGCTATCCGTTCATCGTCTCCAGATACGACAGGAAGGTCAAGGTCCACTATCAGGACATCGACGTATGGGCGATCCCCTGCGACCTGCCTATAACGGGTTACGGCACAAAGAATGTCAACCTCCTGAGACTCTGGAAAGCAGAGCCTGCACAGGACTTCGACTTCAACCTTTTCAATTCACAGAGATTCGACGACGCCGTCATCGAGAGGAACCGCGTACAGGATATCTGGAGAGTCCTCTATCCGAACGACACTTCCTACGACGGTAAGGTCCTGCGTGTAAGACAGCAGTACTTCTTCGTATCTGCTTCACTGCAGGATATCATCTACAGATACAAGAAGTATCACGGCGACGATCTGCATGATTTCGCGAAATACAACACCATCCAGCTCAACGACACACACCCGGTAATCGGTATCCCCGAGCTCATGAGGCTCCTGGTAGACGAGAACGGCATCGAGTGGACCGAAGCATGGGAGATCACGAAGCAGACTTTCGCTTACACCAACCACACCATCATGGCAGAGGCACTTGAGAAGTGGGATATCTCCATCTTCCGTTTCCTCTTCCCGAGGATCTACGAGATCATCGAGGGCATCAACAACCAGTTCCGTGCACAGATGTACGAAGCAGGTCTCTACTCCGAAGTCATCGACAGACTGTCTCCTCTGGGCGACGGCAAGATCCACATGGCATGGCTCGCAGTCTACGGTTCACACTCCGTCAATGGCGTTGCGGCACTTCACACGGAAATCCTCAAGAGAGAGACACTCAAGGAGTGGTATGACATCTATCCCGAGAAGTTCTCCAACAAGACAAACGGCGTAACACCGAGAAGATGGCTGAGAACATGCGACCCCGAGCTTGCAGGCCTCATCACCGAGCTCCTCGGCAACGACAAGTGGGTTACAGACTTAGATAAGCTCAAGAAGCTCGAGAAGTACAAGGATGACGAGAAGGTCATGAAGCGCTTCATCGAGATCAAGAAGCACAACAAGCAGAAGTTTGCCGACTACATCGAGTCAACACAGGGCATCAAGCTCGATCCCGATTCATGCTTCGATATCCAGATCAAGCGTCTGCACGAATACAAGAGACAGCTCCTCAATGCGCTGTATGCTCTTAACCTCTATGACAGGCTCAAGGAAGACAAGAAGCTCGACATGCCGCCGGTAACCGTGCTCTTCGCAGCGAAGGCAGCTCCGGGATATTTCCGTGCAAAGGGTATCATCAAGTTCATCAACGAGATCGCAAACCTCGTTAACAACGATCCCGACATGGAAGGCAGACTCAAGGTCGTATTCGTCGAGAACTACAACGTCTCAGTCGGTGAGAAGATGTTCCCCGCAGCAGACGTCTCCGAGCAGATCTCCACTGCAGGCCTCGAGGCTTCCGGTACCGGCAATATGAAGTTCATGATGAACGGTGCGGTAACGCTCGGTACGCTGGATGGTGCAAACGTCGAGATTGCAGACTGCGTAGGCGACGACAACATCTATATCTTCGGTTGCCGTGCAGAGGACATGGCTGCAACAAAGGCTTACTACAATCCGAAGTGGCAGTACGAGAACATCCCCGGCCTCAAGAAGTGCCTCGACAGGCTTGTTGACGGCAGCTTCAACGACGAGGGTACCGGCATGTTCAACGACCTGTTCAACAGCCTCATCTACGGTTCGAACTGGCAGCCCGGCGATCCGTACTATGTACTCGGTGATTTCGATGATTACAGAAAGACCAGAGACAGGATGTATGCCGACTACAAGGATGAGCTCAAGTGGGCGAAGATGTGCTGGATCAACATCTGCAATTCCGGCAAGTTCTCATCTGACCGTACCATCAAGGAGTACGCGGAAGAGATCTGGAAGATCAAGCCTGCCAAGATCTGATAACAGAAATAACCGCAAGCATTTGCCCCGGAGTTCACGCTTCGGGGCAATTTGTTTTTGTGACACATTGTTTTTGAGACTGTAAAGATAGTGTAAAAGGCTTTCCGTTGTTACCGTGCGGCGATCGACGGCGAGGTATACCGCGTCGGCGGCGACGAGTTCATGGTCATCGCGTGCAAGATCGAACCGGAAGAGGTAGAAGCCCGCGTCTCATCCCTCATCGCGAAAGCAAACGCCACCGAGAACGTCCGCTTCGCCGTAGGCATCTCGCACAGCAAGGACGAACCCGACATCCTCAAGGGAATGCGTACTGCCGACAAGCGCATGTACGAAGACAAGAAACGCTACTACGAAGAACATCCCGACAGGATCTACCGCCAGTAAAACTATGCAAAGCGCTGTACTTAGGTTATAATCAAAATTATCTAAGAGATAGGGAGGACTATAGGATATGCCGATTTTTCAGGACCAGAAGCAGAAGAACATCGCTAACTTCCAGAAGGCGATAGACGAGAAGAGATACACGATCAGCAAGAACTATGATGAGATCGGCCGTCTCTACTACGGACAGTTCGTTGATATCAACGTCGACAACACGAAGACGATCAACTCCAAGTGCGACACCATCACGAAGCTCAAAGATGAGATCGAAGAACTCGACGTTAAGATCCTCCGCGAGAAGGGACTCAAGAAGTGCCCCGTCTGCCGTACAGAGAACAATCTGTCATATGCTTTCTGCTTTAAGTGCGGTGCAAGATTCGACGATAACGATTCTGTTGCCGCTCCCGAAGCAGCAGCACCTGCACCTGCTCCGGCTCCCGCTGCAAAGCCCGCAGAGCCTGAGGAAGAGAAGGCTGAAGAGCCCGAGGCAGAGGCACCTGCCGAGGAGAAGGCTGAAGAGTAATATCTTCCGGACAAGTAAGAACGTAAGGCTGTCTCGTGTGAAGTGCGAGGCAGCCTTTTTTGCCGGGTGGTGGAACTTAACATATTGAGACAAACATTTGCGCCTATTTTTGTATGGCAAGCACGCGGTCTTTTTGCTAATATTTATAAATTATATTAAAAGGGGGACCAGCCATGGCACAGATCTTTGAGCAGGAATCACGTACATTCTCGGAATACCTTCTTATTCCGAACCTTACCACAGAGAGGAACACCCCGGACCAGATAGATCTCTCGGCTCCGATATGCAAGTACAGGAAGGGCGAGGAAGAGTCCAAGCTCAAGATCAACATCCCTATGGTATCTGCAGTAATGCAGTCCGTATCTAACGACAGCCTCGCGATCGCGCTGGCACGCTGCGGCGGTATGTCTTTTATCTTCCAGTCACAGTCTATTGAGTCTCAGTGTGAGATGATCCGCAAGGTCAAGAAGTACAAGGCGGGCATCGTTGCGTCAGATTCCAACCTCTCGCCTGACGACACTCTCGAGAAGGTCCTCGCGCTCCGCGAAGAGAAAGGCCACGGCACTGCAGCCGTTACAGAAGACGGTACTGCGGAAGGCAAGCTCCTGGGCCTCGTTACGACAAGAGACTACCGTGTAAGTCGTATGTCACTTGACACCAAGGTAAGCACTTTCATGACTCCCATCGATAAGCTCGTTACCGCACCCGAGGGCACATCGCTCAAGGAAGCAAACGACATCATCTGGGACAACAAGATCAACCAGCTCCCCATCGTAGATAACAACGGCAAGCTCGTAGGCCTCGTTTTCCGTAAGGACTACGAATTCCACAAGGCTAACCCGAACGAGCTTCTCGACAAAGAGAAGAAGCTCATCGTCGGTGCCGGCATCAACACAAGAGATTATGAGGAGCGTATCCCCGCGCTCATCGAAGCAGGCGCTGACTGCCTCTGCCTCGACTCATCAGACGGTTTCTCCGTATGGCAGGAAAAGGCGCTCAAGTGGAGCAAGGAGCACTATCCGGATGCGATCATCGGCGCAGGCAACGTAGTCGACGCAGAGGGCTTCAGATTCCTCGCTGACTGCGGTGCAGACTTCATCAAGATCGGTATCGGCGGCGGTTCCATCTGCATCACACGTGAGCAGAAGGGTATCGGCTGCGGCCAGGCTTCTGCCGTCCTCGCAGTTGCTGCCGAGAGAGACAAGTACTTCAAGGAGACAGGCGTATACATCCCTCTGTGCTCAGACGGCGGTATCGTGCACGATTACCACATGGCACTTGCACTTGCCATGGGCGCAGACTTCATGATGCTCGGAAGGTATTTCGCGAGATTCGACGAGTCCCCGACGAGGAAGCTCCTGGTAGGCGGCTCATACGTCAAGGAGTACTGGGGCGAAGGTTCCAACCGTGCAAGGAACTGGCAGCGTTACGATGACGGCGGCAAGGGCGGCAAGATGGCTTTCGAGGAAGGCGTCGATTCTTATGTACCGTACGCAGGTTCCCTCAAGGACGGCGTCGAGACTTCCCTCGCGAAAGTAAAAGCTACGATGTGCTCCTGCGGTTCTTCCTCCATCGAGGAGTTCCAGCAGAAGGCAAGACTCGTTGTCGTATCCTCCACATCCATCGTCGAGGGCGGCGCACACGATGTCATACAGAAGGAAAGCGACAGGAACGGCAGGTAATTGCATATTGACCTGCTCTTATATAAAATAAGCAAAGTATTTTGATAAGGAGATAATCGAAATGGTAGAAGATGCTGCTATAAAGCGTATGACCAAGGAAGGTTTTGAAGAACTGCAGAACGAGCTTGCGTTCAGAAAGACCGAGAAGACTGCCGAGATCACCGCTAAGATCATGGAAGCAAAGGCTCAGGGCGACCTCTCGGAGAACTCCGAGTACGAGGAAGCAAGAGCAGAGCAGGCTGCCAATGCGCAGAGGATCGAAGAGATCGAGTCCATCCTCAAGAATGCCGAAGTCGTTGACAGTTCAGACCTGTCCACGGACAAGGTATCTTTCGGCTCGGTCGTTACACTGCAGAATACAGCTACAAAGGCTGAGTTCAAGTACAAGATAGTCGGTGACTCCGAGGTCGACTTCAAGAACAAGAAGATCTCTGACCGTTCACCCGTAGGCAAGGCCATCATGGGACAGAAGAAGGGTAAGACAGTATCCGTATCTGCACCCAGCGGCGTTATCAAGTACAAGATCGTTAAGATAGAGATGTAATTATGGCAAAATTCAAACCGCAGACGGATCCGCTCTCCGAGGAGGAGATCCAGGAGCAGACCAGGTTCCGTATCGAGAAGTTAAAGGCGCTCCAGGCTGAGGGCAAGGATCCTTACGAGGAGCTCACATATGACGTTACCAACCATTCGACGGAGATCACCGGCGATTACGAAGCTTTTGCAGGGAAGACCGTAAGAGTGGCAGGCCGTCTCATGTCCAAGCGCGGCATGGGCAAAGTATCTTTCTGCGACCTCTACGACCGCAGGGGCAAGATCCAGATCTTCACGAAGATCGATAACCTTCCCGAAGAGGAATACCAGGCATGGCAGAACCTCGACATCGGCGATATTGTCGGCGTCGAAGGTGAGGTATACATGACGGAGAAGGGCGAGGTATCCATCCTTACCAAGGCTTACAAGCTCCTTGCCAAGTGCCTCCATCCGCTTCCGAACAAGTACCAGGGCTTAAAGGACACAGAGATCCGTTACCGCCAGAGATACCTTGACCTCATCGTAAATCCTCAGGTAAAGGATACGTTCGAGAAGAGATCCAAGATCATCAAGGAGATCCGTAACTTCCTGGCAGACAGAGACTTCATGGAAGTCGAGACTCCGCTCCTGGTTACCAATGCCGGCGGTGCTGCTGCAAGACCGTTCGAGACTCACTTCAATGCTCTCGATATCGACCTGAAGCTCCGCATCTCGCTCGAGCTGTATTTGAAGAGGCTCCTCGTCGGAGGCTTTGAGAGGGTGTTCGAGATCGGCAGAGTATTCCGTAACGAGGGTATGGATACGCGCCACAACCCCGAGTTTACGCTCATGGAGCTGTATCAGGCATATACTGACTACAACGGAATGATGGAGCTCACTGAGTCTATGTTCCGCTATGTTGCAGAGAAGGTCTGCGGCACGACGCTAATTAAGTACGGCGATCTTGAGATCGATTTCGGCAAGCCGTTCGAGCGTCTTACTATGAACGATGCCATCAAGAAGTATGCAGGTATCGATTTCGATACTGTAGACGGCGACGAAGCAGCAAAGAAACTTGCTGACGAGCACCATATCGAGTACGAGACATGGCACACAAAGGGTGATATCGTTAACCTCTTCTTCGAGGAATACTGTGAGAAAAATCTTCTCCAGCCGACATTCATAATGGACCACCCGCTCGCGATCTCACCTCTTACAAAGAAGAAGAAGGGTGAGCCCGAGAAGGTAGAGAGATTCGAGCTCTTCATCAACACATGGGAGATGTGCAACGCTTACTCCGAGCTGAATGATCCTATCGATCAGCGTGAGAGATTCGCTGCACAGGATGCGACAGCAGAGGCGGGCAACGACGAAGCTGACCACACCGATGAGGACTTCCTCAACGCACTCGAGCTCGGCATGCCCCCGACGGGCGGTATCGGTTACGGTATCGATCGTCTGGTAATGCTCCTGACGGACAGCGCGAGCATCAGAGATGTATTGCTGTTCCCGAC
>CACZMA010000007.1 GCA_902782125.1 Oscillospiraceae bacterium
TTGAATTACATGACTCCCAAAGAGTACAAAGCTGTCTACAGTTCGAATTAAGGGTATATATTCCTTGTTTATGTGTCTACTTTTGCTTGACTAGTGCAATTGTGAGTTAATTGTGCTTAAATCGGGTCCGCTGACTCACAAATTACGCACAGGCCTTTTGAAGTCACTGGTCTGAACCATATGGAAGGCCATTCTGACAGCAGAATGCACTGCGCTGCTGTCACCGCTGCTGTATTCTCGCCCGGCGGAAGCTTTACTCCTCTGACCCCGGCGCGAACTCCAGGATCTCATCGTCACCGCCCTGAGCGCCGAACTCGAGTATCTCGTCGTCTTCGGTCGAGGGCGATGCGTGCACGGCATCAGCGATGGCCATCACGGCGGTGTTGTATCTGGCGAGCATGTCGTCGTGCTCGGCGAGGATCGCCGCCGTGTCGCCCGAGTTTGCCGCCTGCTCGAGTCTTGCCGCCATCTCGGACAATGTGGTCGCGCCGATCATGCGCGAGGTGCTCTTCAGGGCGTGGACGTCGATCGCATAGTTGTTCCAGTCGGACGCCTCGTACGATGCCTTGAGCGCAGCCGCTTTCTCGTCTCTTCCGTGCGCGAACTCCGCGAGCATCGTCAGGTAGAAATCCTTATCGTTCTGGCAGTAGGGCAGGCCGATCTCCGGATCGATCCCGGCTTCTCTCAGGCCTTCAAGACCGTCGGTATCGACAGCATCGGAAGAAGCGGAGCTGTCCTTGATGAATTCCACCTTATCCTCAGGCAGATACTTCAGGATCATCTTCTCGAGCGCGTGGCTGTCGACGGGCTTGGTAAGGAAGTCGGTAAAGCCCTCCGCGAGATAGCGCTCTCTGGCACCGACCACTGCGTCCGCGGTCAGGCAGATGACGGGGGAGTCCTTGCTCGCCGCCGTATCCGAACTTCTTATGATGTGGAAAGTCTCCGTGCCGTCCATCTCGGGCATGCGCTGATCCATCAGGATGAGGTCGTAACGGTTCAGTTCGCAGAGCGCGATCGCACCTGCGCCCGTGTATGTCGTATCTATCTTCATGCGCGTGTTCTTGAGAAGGTTCACGACGACCGCGAGGTTCATCTTGGTATCGTCAACGATGAGGATGTGCGCATCGGGCGCGCGGAACGATTCCCTGTAAGCACCAGCCGCGAGGACGCTCTCCTTGAACCTCTCCTGGAAGTCTCCCACCGGCGCGTCGGACAGGACCTTCTGCGGTATGGTCACGGTGAAGGTCGAACCCTTGCCGTACTCGCTTTCGACGGATATCGTGCCGTCCATCATCTTCAGCAGGCGCTGCGTTATGGGGAGCCCCAGGCCGGAGCCGTGCACCGTTGTGTTATGTCCCAGCCTCTCGAAATTCTCGAACAGCCTCTCCTTGTCCTCCGTCCTGATGCCGATGCCGGTATCCTTGACGTCGGCCGTGAACACGATCTTATCGCCGTCGCGCTCACCCCTCAGCTTGAACCTTATTATGCCGTGATCGGTGTATTTGACTGCGTTGTTCAAAAGGTTGGTGAAGATCTGTTTTACTCGCAGCTCATCGCCGAAAACCTCGTCAGGCAGGGTCTCGTCCACGTCGATGACGAATTCGAGGCCTTTGTCCCTTGCCTTGAACAAAGTCTGGTTGCTCAGGTCATTGAGCATGGAAGAGAGCCTGTAGGGCGACTCCATGAGTTCCATCCTGCCTTCTTCTATCTTCGAGAAGTCCAGGATGTCGTTTACTATCGACAGCAGGTTGTGGCCGGCGTTCTCGACGTCGCCTGCGTACATGACGATGTTCTTAAGCGATTCCTTACGAGCTTTTGTCTCGCCGTCGCCCAGTTCGGAGGCGGTCCTGCCTTCTCTAAGGATCATCTCGTTCATGCCGATGACGGCGTTGATGGGGGTCCTTATCTCGTGGCTCATGTTGGTGAGGAATTCGCTCTTGGCGTGGTTCGCGCTCTCGGCCCTGACCTTGTCTTCCATGAGCCTGCCCTGCTGCCTGACATAAGGCCTTACGACGAGGAAAGCCAGGAGTGCCGCGACGAGCTGGGAGATGATCAATATGATCAGATGCGAGATCACGATCGAGACCGTCTGCTCGGTTATCTGACTCTCGAACCAGTCGGCAGAGAAGTCGACTACCGCGATGCCTGCGACGCTGCCGGATGAATCGAAGACCGGGCTGTAGGCGCTGTAGAATTCGCCCCACTGATCCGTGTAGGGCTGCTCGTCGACAGCGGCCGTTCCGCTACCTGCTTTGTCCAGGGCTTCCGTGTATTTGACGCTGTCACCGTAGCTTGCCGGTGTGTCAGGGTCAGTGTCCAGGATGAATATGTAGCTGCCGTCAGTATCTTCCCTTATCGCATAGACGTATTCGAGCTCGACGTTGTCTCTGAATACGGTGAGAGTGTCGTAGATATTTAAGTACTGGGGTGAACCGACATTGTCCTCGTCTATCGAGGCGAGGGCGTCGCCGCTTATCGAGTTGGCCGCACAGTTGGCTATGTCCAGCATTCGCTGCTGAACGGACTCTCTTATGGCGATGGTAGAGATGTTGATGGAGATGATGCAGAAGAGGATGCCGGTGATCAATATGATCGCCTCGACCATAAGGATGATCCTGGTGGACAGTTTTGTTCCCGTTGCCACGCTTCTAGTACCCTCCGTGCGCGAATAATATAAATATTACATAAAAGGTAAAATATTGACAATATAATCAGCAATTATAGTAATATTTGTCGTATGAAGAATAATCTGAAGACTCTCCTGCTCACACTAAGCGCGACATTCGTGCTGATGGCGCTGCTTATCACATATACTTCCAGACTGATGTATGAGTCTTCGTATTCGCATGTGTACGAGCTCGGCAATGACAGGGCCGCTGCGATCACGGCAGATGTTGAGAACTATCTCGAGACGGCAAGGTCCGTTCTCTGGGTCGCAGCTGATACCGTGGATCACATGGTCTCGAGGGGCGCAACTTATGACGAGATAGTCGAATACATCACGCGTGAATCTGCAAATACCGCATCACAGTTCGACGAGACATATACGGGCATCTACGGTTACATCAACGGCCAGTACGTTGACGGCGTCGGGTGGACTCCGCCCGAAGATTACGATCCGACCGCCAGGGACTGGTACATCGATACTTCCGCGGCGCAGGGCAAGACGCTCATCGTATCGCCTTACGTCGATGCCGAGACCGGAAATGTCATCATCTCGGTGTGCAAAGCTCTCTCGGACAACAATAACGTTCTCGGTCTGGATCTCACTCTGTCCCATGTCCAGGAGATCGTCGAAGACATTCAGATCAACGGCAACGGATACGGTTTCATCCTGAATTACGACGGAACGGTCGTGGCGCATAAGGATGCCGGCGAGAAAGGTAAGAATTACAGCGAGATACCCGAGCGCGCTGCTCTGTATGACAAGGTCATGGAGACAGGCAAGGGCTACTTTGAGATGGAGATCGACGGCAGGATGTGCACGGTCTTCGTGGACGATATATTGGACCAGTGGCATCTCGTCATCGTGGTGGAGTCCGCAGTGCTCTTCAAGCCGACAAGGGACGTCCTGGTCGTGAGCATATGTGTGGGTGTGATCGTTTTCGCGCTGATATCCGCGTTCTACATAATTGGCTACAGGCACGAGCGCAAGGTCAACAAGCGCCTCGAGGAGATGAAGGCGAACGAGCAGAGGAGGGAGTACGAGGCGAAGATCCTCGCCCTCGAGAAAGCAGCCGCCGACAGCGCGAACAAGGCCAAGAGTGATTTCCTCGCGGACATGAGCCACGAGATAAGGACGCCGATCAATGCGGTCCTCGGCATGAACGAGATGATCCTGAGGCAGTCGGACGACGAGCAGATCCTCGAGTATTCTTCGAACATCAAGATCGCGGGCAACACGCTGCTGTCGCTCATCAACAACATACTGGATTTCTCCAAGATCGAAGACGGCAAGATGAGCCTCGTTCCGGTCGAGTTCGATACCGCGGAACTCATCGATGCCCTGGTCAATTCCGTCAGCGAGAGGGCGCGCGCCAAGGGGCTCGAACTTAATATAGACGTAGATCGATCTGTTCCGTCGCGCCTCTACGGTGATGACGTCAGGATCGGGCAGGTTATTACGAACCTTCTCACGAACGCGGTCAAATACACCGAGACCGGTTCCGTCACGCTCCGCGTCAGGAACAACGGCACCGACGGCGAGAACGTAAAGCTCAGATTCGACGTCATCGATACCGGCATAGGTATCAAGGAAGAGGACCTCGGCAAGCTCTTCGAATCGTTCAAGAGGATAGAGGAGACCAGGAACCGCCACATCGAAGGCACGGGTCTCGGCATCTCCATCGTCTGCAAGCTGCTCGAGATGATGGACAGCAAGCTGGACGTCGAGAGCAGGTATGCCATAGGCTCGACTTTCGGCTTCGACCTGAAGCTCCGCGTGGTGGATGCATCTCCCGTCGGCGAGGCGGGCTCGAAAACAAAAACCTCCGCAGCAAGGGACAAGGCCGAGCACCTCTATGCGCCTTCCGCGCGTGTGCTCGTTACCGACGATAACGACATGAACCTCAAGGTCGCGACCAACTTCCTGAAGATCTTCGGCATCAGGCCCGTTACGTGTTCTTCCGGCGCTGCCACCATAGAGCTCATGCGTAAGGAGAAGTTCGATATCGTCTTCCTGGATCACATGATGCCCGAGATGGACGGCATCGAGACGCTCCGTAAGCTCAAGGATGAGGGCCTGACGGAAGGTACGGTCATGATCGCGCTCACGGCCAATGCCGTGGTCGGTGCAGAAGAGCAGTACTTAAGCGCAGGATTCGACGGATACCTGTCCAAGCCCATCACGATCGAAGATATCGAGAAGGCGCTCGCGCAGTATCTGCCGGCTGACATCATCGGCAGGAATGACGATATCTCAAATAATGACCAAAATGATAAAGAAAATAAGAGTATTACGATTGACACAGCCCGTCAAATAGGGCTTAATGTTGATAGTGCACTTGTCTATTCATGTGGGGATGAGGACTTCTATCTGGAGTTGCTTACTGATTATGCGGGGCAGGCTTCCGATAGGTGCGCTGAACTGACCTCGTACCTTGAAGCGGGTAATCTCAAGGACTACGAGATACTTGTACATTCGATCAAGAGTTCTTCGAAGACTATCGGTGCAGATGATCTGTCCGAGCTTGCGAAGTTACTCGAATCGGCTGCCGGGGACAGTGATGCAGATTACGTCAGGCAGCACCACGATGCACTCGTATCAGGGTTGGAAGAACTTAGGACAAGGATAATAGGAAACTGACAAGAGGTGTTTTATGGCTGGAGTTATGGGCGGCATAGACGGCTGGTTTATCGCGGACAAGATAGTTGCATATCTGTTCATCGTGCTCTTCATCTGGGGAGCTTCGAACAAGTTCGGCAGAAGAGACGAGTTCAATGAGGATTTTACGAGCCTGGCTGCGATGAAGTCCCTTCAGGGCTTCGCGGCATTAGGCGTCATACTTCACCACATATCGCAGGAATATTTCTTCCAGGAAGAAGGAGTGCTCTCGCTCTTCGTCAATGCAGGTGCGTACTTCGTTGCTCTGTTCTTCTTCTGCTCAGGCTACGGCCTTCTGAAGAGCTACGATACAAAGAAGGATTACCTCAAGGGATTCATAGGCAAGAGAGTCGTTAAGGCGCTCGTTATCCCGTTCTATGTCAACGTCATCTTGTACGGCATCATGATGTTCCTGGTCAAGTGGCCGGTAGAACCTCTGCAGTGGGTCACCAACTTCCTCGGCATCACGATGATGAACAGATTCGCGTGGTTCCCGATCATACTCGTTCTTCTCTACCTCGTATTCTATCTTTGCTTCAGGTTCATCAAGAACCGCCCGGCATGCTTTATCGTCATCGGACTGTTCATCATAAGTCTCGGCATCATTACGAGTGTCGTGGGACATGTCGCATGGTGGGCAGGACCGGATAACTGGTGGATGGACGATAATTTCTGGGAGACTGATTTCAAGTGGTGGATGGATGAGCAGATATTCTGGTTCAACGGTGAGTGGTGGTCCAACTCTGCGCCTGCATTCATGACGGGACTCTTGTTCGCGAACTACGAGAAGCAGATCGTGGCTTTCTTCAAGAAGAAGTATGTCCTTAAGCTGCACATTCTCGCAGTGATCACTCTCGCCCTCGGACTGCTGAACAATTACGGCCAGAGCGCCTTTGGTTACTGGACCGAGTGGGAAGGCAAAGGACCTGCGATCGGAGATAAGATCGTCACTTACTTTATGCAGATCCCGCTCCTGTTCGTGTTCCCGCTGCTTGTTTTCGTGCTGATGATGAAGTATCACGTAAGCAATCCGGTAACGCGTTTCTTCGGAAAGTACTCGCTGCACACGTACCTCATGAACCTTGCTGCGATCACGTTCTGCAGGTTCCTCGAGGTGCCCGATGCGCTCGTTATGGTGGGCGACGTGAAGAACAATCTCTTCCTGTTCGCGATAGCAGTCATTATCCTCTCAGTGCTCCTCGGCATGCTGGAGTATAAGATCACGACTGCCGTTCAGAACCTCATATTCAGGAAGCCCGCGCCTGCAGTTGTTGACACCTACGTCAGACCTTCACTTCTCGAAGAGAACGGCGAACACGCAACGAAAACAGGCCTCGCGGCAGAGCTCAAGGCAGAAGAGAAGGCAGCCGAGAAGGCTGAAGCGAAGGCTTGATCACGTCTTAACGCTTCCCAGTGCGACGCCTTCTACAATGAACCTCGAGCAGATGAGGTAAACGATGATCGGAGGCAGGACCAAGAGCCATTCGGGAGAGGGCGTGAGTGCGAGAGTTTTCGCCTTATCATCGATGAGGATGATGCTGGGGACAAACGTATTGTACCAGTTGCTTACGAAGGCAAAGATGATCTGTGTTGCCATGGCGGGCTTGAGCATAGGCAGGACGATCTGGTTGAAGATCCTGAACTCGCTCGCGCCGTCGAGTCTGCCTGATTCGACGATCGACATCGAGAACGTTGCCTGCAGGTACATCCTCATGAAGAAGACGGTTAGAGGCGTCGCGACTGCCGGGAGGATGAGCATCATAAGGTTGTTGATCAGATGGAACTTCCACGTCAGCTGATAGAAACCGATCAGCGCGATAGTGTTAGGAAGCATCATGAAAGCGGTGATCAGGTTGCTGAAGACCGTCTTAAGTTTCCACTCATAAGCTGTGATCGCATATGCTGTCAGCGAAGAGAAATACACGTTAAGGAAAGTCGCACCGACCGTTACGAGCATCGAATTCTTGAAGGAATTGATAACAGATACATTGTTGTATACGATCTTAGTCAGTCTGCCCGTGCTGTCCATAGTATAAGTCTCGGGGTGCAGTACGTTCTCGGCCATCATAAGAACGAACGGAAGCAGTATCAGAAGAACTATCGCGATAGACACGACATAGACTGCGATCTTAAGCTTCAGATCGTTCTTCCTGAGCATTGTGTTTGTCATAGTGCTGTCGCTCATCTTAGGCCGCCTTCTTCAATGCTTTAAGTTCTTTCTTCCTGAGCTTTCGCGCCTTTGCCTCGTCCTTATCCCAAAGGAAGATAAAGTACAATATTCCCGCGAACACTGCGGTGAGACCGAGCAGGACAACGCTTGCCGCAGAAGCTCTGTCGTAGATGTAAGATCCCATGAAAGCTTGGTTCTGCAGGTATTGCATGAGGGTAAGAGCTTTGCGCGAGGTGTCGAACAGCCCGAACCAGGAAGGCACCTCGACCATGGCAAGTCCGTCTATGACCGAGATGACGGTGATAAAGAACATAATGGGCTTCATGCAGGGCACGGTAATGTGGAAGAACGTTTTCCATCTGTCAGCGCCGTCCATCTCCGCCGCCTCGAAAACTTCGACCGGGATGCCGGTGATGCCTGCCACGGCATAGATAAAAGTAATGCCGAAATGCATGAACATATATACGACGATGACCAGGAACTTGACCGAGAAGAAAAACTCAAAATCCTTATCCGTGTAGCCGAATCCGTCGATCATGGCAGCAACATAGATAAACCCGATGACCGAAGATATAGTCGCTAAGATCGTGCCGGCCGCAGTGCTGCTGGCGATCAGCTGAGGCAAGATGAAGGAGGTCTTGAACAGCCATCTTCCTTTGATCTTAAGCCTTCTGTCGGTAACCATCGCTGCGAGCCAGAATGCCAGTATCCATTCGGGGATCGTCGCACCTATCCAGAAAACGAAAGTGTTCCTTAATGCATCTTTGAATGATGTGGAATTAAAGACTTCCGCGAAATTCTTGAACAGCGGCAGACCTATGGACGGCAGGAACTTCGGGTCAGTATTGCCCGCGTGCTTCAGGTCGCAGAAGGCATAGTAGAATGTGCTCACGAGCGGGTAGAAATTGAACAGCAGGAATGCGACAACAAACGGGATTATGAATATATAAGCCCATTTGGTGTAATGCCTCGCGATGTGGTTCCTGTTGTCCTTCATGTTACTGTTTGACGCTCCCTAACGCTACGCCTTCCACTATGTGCTTTGCGCAGAACAGATAGGCGATGATCGGGGGCGCCACAGTGATTATCATCGGTTTGATAACATAGATACTGTATGCGACTCCGTAGGTTCGGAATTCATCCTTGATAAGAAGGATCGCCGGCAGATATGTGTCATACCAGCTCTGCGAGAAACAGAATATGAGCTGCGTCGCGATCGCAGGTTTGAGCATCGGCAGTATCAGCTTGTTGAAGATCCTGAATTCGCCCGCACCGTCTATCCTTGCAGATTCCACGAGCTCCCTCGAGAAAGTCGCCTGCAGATACATCTTCATGAAGAATACAGTGATCGGTGATGCGACGGTAGGGAAGATGACCATGGCAAGATTGTTGATAAGACCCAGATCCTGGACCATCTTGTAGTATCCGATGTAAGACATCGTCGTCGGTATCATCATGACTACAACAATAAATGTGGAGAGCGCCTTCCTGAACTTCCATTCATATGCGGTAAGACCGTAAGCCGTAAGCGCCGAGATATACATACAGCCGATGCAGGTGGAGCCTGTGACGATGACTGAATTGCGAAGGCTGATGAGCAACGGTGATTCGCAGAACGCGACTACCTGGTTCCAGTATCTTAAGATCCTTTTAAGAGGATTCGCGATGAACTTCTGAAGTTCGGATCTCTCAGTCATCTCACCTGTCGCGGTGTATCCTACGGTGGTCAGCCATATTATGAAAGGGGACAGGACCAGGATCGTAATAAGGATCGTCACGATGTAAGTCGCGATCCTGAGCTTCAGGTCTCTTTGCTGGAGTATGGTTCTCTCATGACGGATCTCACTCATATCAAGCAGTCTCCTTCAGTCTCTTGGCTTCGCGCTTCTCTTTCCTGATCATCTTCCGGAGCTTTGCTTCGTCTTTATCTCTTATAAAGACAAAGTATATGACCAATGCTCCGATACCGATCAGGCCGAGAAGGATAAGACTTGCCGCTGATGCACGGTCGTAGATATAAGAACCCATGTATGCCTGGTTGATGATGTACATATTCATCGTCAGACAGAGCCTCAGGGTATCGAATAGACCGAATGCGGAAGGTACGTCGCTCGTTCCCAGACCGTCGACCAGAGCAACAACGCTTATGAAGAACATGATCGGCTTCATGCAGGGCAGCGTTATGTGGAAGAAGGTCTGCGGCCTGTTCGCACCGTCAATCTCCGCGGCCTCGAAAACTTCGACCGGGATACTCGTGATGCCCGCCACGGCATATATAAATGTTATTCCGAAATGTATTATCACGGATACCACGATGACAAGGAACCTGTTCGAGAAGAAGAACTTGAAGTCCTGCATCTCGAACCCGAACCCGTTGATCATCGCTGCAACATAGACGAATCCGACGGTCGAAGCCGTGAACATGACGAGATGCTCGAGCAGCAGTCCGCTCAGAGTCGAACCTGATATGAGCTTCGGGAATATGAATGCCGTCTTATAGAGCGTCTTGCCCTTGATGCCGAGCCTTCGGTCAGTGATCGCAGCGGCGAGCCAGAATGCCAGCAGCCACTCCGGTATGGTAGTCGCAAAGAAGAACATAAGCGTGTTCTTAAATGCATCACGGAACGACACGGCTTCGAATACCTGCTGGAAGTTACGGTACCAGGGCTCGCCTATGGTAGGCAGGAACCTGGGTCCCGGATTATCAAATCTCCTCAGATCGCAGAAAGCATACCAAATGGTGCATATCAACGGATAGAAGTTGAATGCCAGGAAGATCACCACAAAAGGCAATACAAAGATATAACCCCACTTGGTGTAGTGTCTCGAGATATTATTCCTATTTGTCATAAGTCCTCTTATGTGACTGTTTTGTCAGATATCCCCATATTTGACAAGTCAAGATAAATTTAACATACAAATATTTGTATTGCTATAATAAATCTGATAATTCATCCGATATTTCGGCATTAACCATTAAGGGGGTACGACTATGAAGTGCAGTAGCTGCGGCGGTACTATGATCTATGACGTTGGCAAGCACGGCCTGGTATGCGACCACTGCGGCGCGGTGCAGGTCCTTCCGGGTCCCGGTGAACAGAGCGGTGCGGAAGAGAACGACATTGGTTCTGCGATAAAGAGAGCCAATACCGACTGGGGTGCGGCGAAGACGCTGGTGACATGCCAGAGCTGCGGTGCCCAGCTTTTCTGCGACGATGACAAGATGTCGGGTCTGTGCCCGTTCTGCGGTTCTGCCGTAGTGCTCACGCTGGAGAATGCAAATTTCGGGATAGCGCCTTCTGCGATAATCCCCTTCTCGGTCACAAAGGAGCAGGTCGAAGAGAGGTTCTACAAGTGGAACAAGTTCGCGTTCTGGTCCCCGGAGAAGTTCCGTACGGGCAAAGTCTTAGGCAACCTGACGCCCGTCTATGTGCCGTATTGGACTTTCGATGCCGATGCGGAGACGACGTACAGCGGCAGGTTCGGCGACATACAGGATTACCAGGACGGCACCAAGACGATCTGGACGAACGGAAGCGGCACGGTGAAGACGCACATCAACGATTACTGCGTATGTGCCAGCAGGAAGTTCGCGAACGACAAGCTGCTTAATCAGGTCGTCAAGTTCACAGCCGATGAGATGGTCCCGTACTCTCCCGAATATCTGGCCGGCATGACTGCGGAGAAATACACAATAGGCATAGATGAAGCATGGAACTCCGTACAGGAAGGCCCGCTCAAGAAGATGGCCCTGGACGCTGCGTGCAGGAACGAGCATGCCGACTGTTCCGAGAACGTGTCCGTCTCGACGCAGTATTCCAACGTCACATACAAATGCGTTCTCGTTCCGGTCTGGCTTACGGGATGCAAGTTCGGCGGCAAGGTGTACAATGTTGTCGCCGGCGGACATAACGAGAGAGGCAACTGCGGAAGGCCTGTATCGATCGCGAAGATCGCGCTGCTCATCGGCCTGATACTGCTGCTGTTCAACATCGGCAACATCTCATTCCTCGTGATGATGATCATATCGATGCTGACGCAGGGCGGCTGACAGATAAGATATCGCGTGCCCCTGCAGCAATGCGGGGGCATTTTTGTAAGTAAGCGCCGAAGGGAAAATGACGCATGGAAAAGGGATTTGACATACAGGAATACATGACGCGCGGAGTGGAGAGGGTCGTGGCGGATTCCGTCAGGGCGACTCTCAAGAATCCGAAGGAGAGTGCCTTCATGCTTGGGTTCGCCGCATCCAGCAGGGAAGCATCCAAGCGTCGCCGTAAGGCAGAGGCAGAAGGCGAGCACATACCGCCGTTCCTCATCGCAAGCATAACGAGCAAGTGCAACCTCCACTGCGCAGGGTGCTACTCCAGATGCAATCACGCGACGACGGATGCCGTACCCGTAGCTCAGCTGACTGACGAAGAGTGGGGTGCGTTTTTTACTGAAGCCGAAGACCTCGGGATCAGCTTCATACTTCTTGCCGGAGGCGAACCGATGATCCGTCGCGGCGTCATAGAAGCTGCGGGGCAGCGAAAGAACATATTGTTTCCGATCTTTACCAATGGCACGTTCATGGATGAGAAGTATTTTGAGCTTTTGGATGAGTGCCGTAACCTGGTGCCCGTCATGAGCATCGAAGGCGGCAGGGAGATGACCGATTCGAGGCGCGGTGCGGGCGTGTACGACAGGCTCGTTAAGAACATGGATGAGATGAGCCGCCGCGGACTTATCTTCGGCGCATCCGTTACCGTGACCACGGAGAATGTGCGCGAGGTCACTTCAGATGCATTCCTGGATGAACTGTCCTCGAGGGGATGCAAGGCTGTGATCTTCGTTGAGTATGTGCCTGTCACAGATGAGAGTCGTGAGCTCGCTCCGGGAGATTCCGAACGCGAATTCCTTACTTCCGAGATCTCAAGGCTCAGGCAGATGCGCCCCGACATGGTCTATATCTCATTCCCCGGCGACGAGAAATCTTCGGGCGGCTGCGTTGCCGCGGGCAGGGGATTCTTCCACATCAATTCGCACGGCGGCGCCGAACCCTGCCCGTTCTCTCCTTATTCTGATATCAACATACGTAACTCCTCACTCCGCGACGCGTTCCACTCGCCTCTGTTCCTGGCACTTCAGAGCGAAGGCGTGCTGCTTGACGACCACGAGGGCGGCTGCATCCTCTACGAGAAGCGCGAGATGGTCGAGTCTATCCTGCGCGGGGAGAGTTGAGCGCGCTGTCTACCTCCGCGGCTACCTTTCTCGCGAATTTGGTGGCGCAGTTGGTAGAATCCGCCCCTAATCTACCGTTTTGTCTACCGATATCGCGTTTTTGGTGGCGCAGTTGGTAGCCTGTGCGCTGGATCAGCACTTCACTGGGTAAAAGTCTTCCAAAAAGTCTACATTTAAGCGGTTTTGTAGACTTTTTGAGAGAAGTCTACAAAAAAGTCTTCACTTGAGTGTTTTTGAAGAACAAATCGAAGACTTTTGCCGCCGCATCGCGAAAACAGGCCCCCGACGTACCCTCGCAACCCCAATAAACACGGACTTCCGCATACCTCGGCAAAAATTATACCACGCACATGGGAATATATCTTGACACACAATACTATGTGGCGTATAGTATTGCCTGTTAGGAGGTATTCGATATGGATGCACAGATCAAAAGGGGATTGTTAGATGTCCTGATCCTGGCTGCCATCAAGGGCGAAGAGTCCTATGGCTACAAGATAATCAAGGATATCAAGCCATATCTGACGATATCCGAATCGACTCTGTACCCGATACTGAGAAGGCTTGAGGAAGGCGGGTATCTTACCGTCAACTCGCAGGAGCACAACGGAAGACTTCGCAAGTACTACAGTATCACGGCAGCAGGGCTTAAAAAGATCGATGATTTCGCGCAGGAATGGAAGCAGATGATGGAGATCTATGATTACGTTGTAAGAGAGGTGGAGGCAGTATGACCAAGAAGGTATTTATTGACGAAGTCAGGGCCAAGCTTAAGGGCCTGAGCGAAGATGAGATCAGTAAAGCTCTTGAATTCTACGAAGAAGCGATAGATGACAGGATGGAAGAAGGTCTCACCGAAGATCAGGCAGTTGCTGCCGTAGGAACACCTGAAGAAGTCGCGAACCAGATCCTGATGGATATGCCGCTGTCGAAGGTAGTTAAGGCTAAGAGCAAGCCCGACAGCGGTTACAAGGCATGGGAGATCGTACTCATAATCTTAGGTTTCCCGATATGGTTCCCGCTCCTGCTCACGGCAGCGATACTGGCACTCACACTGATGCTGGTAGTGGCTATCCTGGTGATCACATTCTTCATCGTGGTCGCAGCGATAGGTATCGCAGGACTTGCAGTTACGTTCGCATGCATTCCGCTCCTGTTCACAGGCGGAAGTTCATCACTGCTGCTGCAGTTCGGACTCGGCCTCATCTGCGTGGGTCTTGCAGTGGTCATGTTCATACCGGCTAAGGCATTCTGCCTCTGGTCGATAGAGATGTGCGGAAATTTCGGAAGATGGGTAAAGCAAAAGGTAATAAGCGGTAGAAAGAAGGAGAAATAATATGAGCAAGGTTACAAAAGTAGTCTTAATTGTAGGCGGAGCGATGGTCGCATTGGGGATTGTGTTCTCGGTACTCGGCTTCATGGTATTCAGGAACGCTGGATTTAAGAACGGTTCAAGCAAAAAACCGGAACAGAACGTAGTCGTGATCTCTGACTCGTTCACCAACATCGAGGTCAACGAGATATCTGACGAAGTCATCATCAAGCCGTCCGAAGACGGTGAGGTCAAGGTCGAATACTACGATTACGATGAGATCGTACATGAGGTCGATGTTAAAGGCGATACACTGACGGTAAAGGTAAAGGACATCTACGGCGGCGAGCCCTGGTGGACAAGGATCCAGTTCGGATTTGATCTGGAGAGGATCATCAACAATTCTGATTACGATACCCAGACAGTTATCTATCTGCCCGAAGACAGCTACGGCTCACTTAAGGTCAACACGGTATCAGGCGAAGTCGAAGTGCCCGAGAAGTACGCTTTCAACGATGTAGCGATCAATACCACGAGCGGCAGCATCACATGCGACTGCACCGCGACAGGCGATATCGAGATCGGCACCGTATCCGGCGAGATCACATTCTCTTCTGTAAACAGCAATAAGTTCAAGGCAAGTTCCACAAGCGGCAGCGTCAAGCTCTCTAACGCGAAAGTAAGCGGTGCGGTAACGATCGATACCGTCTCCGGAGAGATAATCCTTAACGACGTGGAGAGCGGCTCGCTGAACACCAACTCAGTAAGCGGAGAGGTCACCTTCACCAACCTGACATCAGATGACGTCAACATCGATACTACTAGCGGTGAAGTCTCCGGCACCATCACGGGTGACCACGAGTATGACATCGATACGGTATCAGGCGATATCAGCCTTCCTTCTGACATCAAGGGCGAGGCTATGGTAAACATAAGCACAGTAAGCGGCGACGTGGAGATCGAAGCTGCTTGACGGAAACATCAAACGGTAGTAATAACGAAGTATGCCTATTGTATTTTATGATCTGATGGTCGTGATATCGCTGGTCCTGGCGCTCGTCTATGCGCTGATCTGGCATAAGCACTTCGACGTCAATCTGACAATGATATTCTTCCTGATCCCCGTGGCAAACATAGGGTACAGCTTCATGGCGAGAGCCGAGAATATCAGGGAGGCCATCATCGGCAGTAAGGTGATATATCTCGGAGGCTGTTTCCTGCCTCTGTTCATAACGCTCGCCATCTTCGGCATATGTAAGATCAACATGCCGAGGGCAGTCCGTGTGCTGATGTTCTTCATGAGCATCATGTCATACGGTTCAGTGCTGACGATCGGTTACAACAAGTGGTTCTACAAGGCGATCGAACAGGACTTCTCCAACGGTTATCTGATGCTGCAGAAGACATACGGCCCGATGCACACCGTCTACTATATATTCATCATCATCTATCTGATCATGGGTATATCGGTACTCGTGTACAGCCTCATAAAGCGCAGCGACGTATCGCACAGGATCATCCTGCTGCTGTTCATCCCGGAGACTATCTCGATCTTCTCGTATTTTGCGAACAAGATATTCCAGATGAACATCGAGCTGGTCCCTGTCACATATGTCCTTGCACAGGTGGTCTTCCTGATCATCGCCTACAGGATGGGCCTGTATGACATAAATGATTCCGCGATAGATTCCATCGTTGAGAAGGGCAGCACGGGCTTTGCATCGTTCGACCTGGATCACAGATTCCTCGGTGCGAACTCCACTGCGTGCCGGATGCTTCCCTTTCTCGAAGGTCTGCATGTGGACAAAGTGGTAAAAGACGAGAGGATAGACAAGTGGCTCGCGGGCTTTGAGAAGAACAGCAAGGCCGACAAGATCCATTACAGGCAGGACGACAAGATATACCTTATCGACATCAACCATCTTGTCAGTGCCAGGCGCAAGGTCGGCTACCAGCTCCTCATCACGGACGATACGCAGGACCAGAAGTACCTGGAGATGCTCGAACACTTCAACACCAAGCTCGAGCAGGAGGTCAAGGCCAAGACCGAGCACATCGTCGAGATGCACGATAACCTCATCCTCAGCATGGCGACCATGGTCGAAAGCCGCGACAACTCGACCGGCGGCCACATCAGAAGGACGAGCGTCTGCGTGCGCTACCTGATCGAGGCCATGAGAGAAGGCGGCTATGAAGGCCTGACGGACAGTTTCTGCGAGAAGATCATCAAGGCGGCGCCAATGCACGACCTCGGCAAGATCGCAGTCGATGATGCAGTGCTCAGATACGAGGGAAGATACACCCCCGAGATGCATAACGAGATGAAGAAGCATGCCGCAGAAGGTGCGCGCATAGTCCACGAGATACTGAAGGACACCGACGATATGGAGTTCCATCTGCTCGCAGAGAACGTGGCGCACTATCACCACGAGAGATGGGACGGCTCCGGATATCCCGAAGGCCTGAAGGGAAGGCAGATCCCGCTCGAAGCGAGGATCATGGCGATAGCGGATGTCTACGATGCCCTCGTCAGCAAGAGATGCTACAAGGACAGCATGCCTTTCGACAAGGCGGATGCCATCATAATGGAAGGCATGGGAACGCAGTTCGACAAGTCGCTCGAGAAGTACTATGTGGCGGCGAGACCGAAGCTCGAAGAGTATTACCGCGGTCTTCAGAGCGAATAATCTACTGAATACTTATTAATTACAAGATGGTATAATAGACTCATACGTTTATCGCGTGAGTCTATTTTCTTTTGCAGCGAGGGAGGTACGAGTTATGGGTATGGTCGAGAAGTCTTACAGAAGCGGTGAAGTCATCTGCAAAGAGGGCGAGAGCGGCAAGAGCTTCTTTATGCTCCTTGAAGGAACAGCCAGTGTCTATGCAGACTACGATAAGAAGGATCCCCTCCGTCTTGCTGTGCTTGAAGCCGGAGAGTTTTTCGGCGAGATGGCGATCATAGAAGACTACCCGAGGAACGCTACAGTCGTCGCGAAGACGAATGCGCGTGCGGTCGAGATCCCGAGAGACGAGCTCAAGGGCTTCTTTACGGAGAACCCCGACCTGATCGTCGAGCTCATGAGGCATATTGCAAACCGTATCGAGGTGATGACCGGAGATCTTAACAATGCGCACGGTCTGCTCGAAGAACTGCGTGCTTCCGACGAGGGCAAGAAGAAGTCCCTGTTCTCCAAGATCAAGAAGCACATGGATATCTACCAGAACAACAAGAACAAGATCGAGGCGGTAAGCCCCGAGTCGCTTAAGGAAGCCTTTGCCGATATCCCTGCAGGCGAGAATTCCAAGAACTTCAGGAAGGGCATGATCATCTACAAGGAAGATTCCGAAGGTGACTGCATGTACATCCTCCACAAGGGAAGAGTCGGATTCTATAACGCTTACAGGAGCAGGGACGAAGTCGAGGCTACGGTCATGGATGCGGTATCCTTCTTCGGCATCATGGGCCTGCTCGAAGGCGAGACAAGAAGGTTCACCGCAGTATCCGAATCCAACGATACTCTGGTCGAGAGCATCCGTCAGGAAGACCTCGCGACGATATTCGCGGACACGCCGGATAAGATCATCCAGATCCTCCGTCACCTGTCCAACCGCCTGAGGATCACCAACATCGAGTTCCTCAACACATGTAAGGAGATCACCGAGACATATAACAAGTAAACCCGTTACGGCCGGCAGCGGATATCAAGAGGATTTGTCTTTACGGATTGTTAACAGTAATAGTGAGAACTGACATATTAATTCGTATATTATTTGAGACATAAGAACAATTTGAGGTCCGCCGGCCGCACCTGCAGTGAGCCGGGCCTGGAGGCAATAATGACAAGACAGGATGATGTTTTTAAGAAGATCGCAGAATCACTGTTGGTGGATTATTCCAGTGTTTACTATGTTAATGCCGTAACGAACGAATATTACTGGTATTCAGTTAACCCCGCTTTCCATTCGCTCAGTCTTGAGCAGGGCGGGGATGACTTTTTTAAGAACATCATCCGCGACTGCAAGAAGGTCATATACGAAGAAGACCAGCACATCTTCATCAAGGACATCCAGAAGGACAATCTCCTTGCCGCCATGAAGAAGGGCAGCATGCAGAGCATCGAATACCGCCTGATGATAAACGGCGTTCCGGTCTGGCATTCCCTGAGGATGATAAGAGGCCTGGATGATGATGCGGATTACTTCATCCTCGGCGTCATCAACATAGATGAGGAGTATCACAGAAGACAGCTGGCAGCCGAGACATCGCAGCAGAAGGAACTGTATAACCAGATCCTGAATGCGCTTGCAGGACAGTATGATCTTCTGTTCTATGTGAATATTGAAGATAATTCCTACACGGAGATCGCATCCACCGAAGGCTATAAGAGGATGAACATTCCCGGGTCGGGCAAGGACTTCTTCGCTGAGAACAGGAAGAATGCCCGTAACTTTGTACATCCCGAAGATCAGGACATGGTCGTGTCGGTCCACTACAAGGATACGATGCTCAAGAACCTGAGCAACAGCAAGTCCTTCTCCATCGAGTACCGTTTTATATTCAACGAACGTGTCATCCATGTCAGACAGACAGAGATCATGGCAGAAGACAAGAAGCACATCATCGTATGTATCAAGAACATCGAAGCTGATGTCAGGGCCAAGCTCGAACTGACGGAGAAGATGCAGAAGAGTCTGACGTTCACGCAGATCGCCGAGAGTCTTGCTTCTCACTATGACATGATCTACTACGTCAATGCCCAGACCTCATATTACAAGGAGTTCTCCACGCACAAGCTCTACGGCGAGCTTGAGATCAGCGAGGAAGGCGAAGACTTCTTCACTGTGGCGGAGCAGAATGCAGACAGGATAATCTATCCGGAAGACAGGGAAAGGCTCAAGCTGTTCATCAACAAGGATAACCTCATCACACAGCTCGAGAACAGTCTGAGGGTTACTCTGGACTACCGAATGAAGATAGGCAACGGGGAGCCTCAGTATACGAGGATGACGGTCAGCTGGTCTTCGGACAAGACACACATCATCATCTGTATTGAGAACCGTGAGGCTTATGTCAAGAAGGAACAGGAGCATATCAAGGCTCTCAACATGGCCAACGAGACAGCCAGGAGAGACAGTCTTACGGGAACCAGGAACATTACCGCTTTCCGGGAATTCGAGAGAGATCTCCAGAAGGCGGTCGACGATAAGAGCTGCGAGCCGTTCGGGATCGGAGTATGCGATCTGAACAATCTCAAGGTGATCAACGATACACAGGGTCACAAGGCGGGCGACGATTATATCAAGGCTGCCTGCAAGCTCATATGCCAGACATTCGCACACAGCCCCGTATTCAGGATAGGCGGAGATGAATTTGCCATTGTCCTCAAGGGCGAGGATTACCATAAGCGCGAAGAACTGATCGGTTCATTCAGAAGACAGATCGAAGATAACCTCAGAGTCGATGCCGGTCCCGTGGTAGCTCTCGGTATGGCCGAGTTCCATCTTGATAAGGATGGGTCGGTAGAAGAGATCTTCAAGGTGGCAGACGGCCGCATGTATGAAGATAAGGCGCGCCTGAAGGAGATGAAGCTCCTCCATGAGAGCCACAGCCTCAAAGAAAACGCCGAGAATCTGCAGATAACTGATGAGCGCCGCAAGATGCTCGATTCTCTTTATAAGTCGTATGAAGTCGTCTCAGAAGGCACCTATGTATTCCTGTGCGACATGAAATATAACCTGTCAAAGTGGTCGAAGACTGCGGTGGATACATATCACCTGCCTTCCGAATACATGTATGGGGCAGGTGATATATGGGAGAGCCATATCCATCCGGATGACCGTGAGGCATACCATAAGGGTATCGATGAGATCTTCTCGGGCATTTCCGCTGGTCACGATATGCAGTACCGCGTCTGCAAGGAAGAAGGTGGATACGATGTCTGTACATGTCGCGGCATAGTCATCAGAGATGTCAACGGTGAACCGGATTACTTTGTCGGCACGATACGCAATCACGGATCCCAGAGTCACGTCGATACGCTTACCGATCTTCGTAACCAGTACGGATTCTTCGAAGATCTGGACAGCTGGATCAATCGCAGGGCGGCGGCTTATGTCATTATCGTCGGCATCAGTAAGTTCTCTGAGATCAATGAAGTATACGGATATCATTTTGGCAACCGCGTACTGCAGATGTTTGCCAGGAAGGTCTTCGAGACCACAGGCAACACCGGTGCCTGCTACAGGATAGACGGAACAAAGTTCGCGATCATAAGCAATTCGCTGATCGAGGATGAGGTGCGTGAGAAGTATAATGGTTTCCGCGATTACTTCCGTGAAGCGTTCCAGGTGGACGATAAGAGGATCCTCCTCGAGGTCAACGGCGGAGCACTGCTGATGGATCATTTTGACTTCGATTCACAGACGGTATATGCCTGCCTGAACTTTGCTTACGGTGAGTCCAAGAAGCGCCGTCAGGGGGATATGGTCATCTTCGAGAATGACCTCAACGAGAATAACAGGCACAGGCTCGAGAAGCTCCACAAGATCAGAGCCTCGATCACGCACGGCTACAGGGGATTCTATCTTCTGTTCCAGCCGGTGGTCGATGCCAAGACCGAAGAGCTCATATCGGCAGAGGCGCTTCTCAGATGGAAGAACGATACATACGGAGTAGTTCCGCCGGATCAGTTCCTGCCGCTGCTCGAGACAGACCCGCTCTTCCCGGAACTCGGCGAGTGGATCATAAAGGAATCCGTTCTTGTTGCCAAGAAGCAGCTCAAGAAGAACCCTGACTTCATCATCAACATCAATCTGTCCTATACCCAGCTCGAGAAGCCAGACTTCGTCGACATGGTATTCAGGATACTGGAAGATGTGGATTATCCGGCAGATCATCTGTGCTTCGAAGTTACGGAGCGCTGCAAGCTGCTCGATATCAAACTCTTGAGGAATGTCACCGTGAGCCTGAAGGCAAGAGGAATATTGATAGCGCTCGATGATTTCGGTACGGGATTCTCTTCCGTAGGCATAGTCAAGGAGCTGCCGTTCGACATCATCAAGATTGACCAGAGCTTCGTTGCCGGTATCGAAGACGATGACCTTGACCGAGAGATTATCAAGAGCATCGCAGATCTTGCAAAGGTGTTCAAAGCAAAGGTCTGCGCGGAAGGTATCGAGACTGCCGGCATGAGAGACATCTTAAGGGAATATTCCATCGAGAGCTTCCAGGGATACTATTACGCCAAGCCCCTGCCGTCCGGTGAATTTCTTAAGTGGAAGAAGTGATGGAGCTTATTGAGATCACGGACATCAATGCGTCCGAGCTGGATGTTTTCGCGCGGGCGACTGAACCCCAGTTAAGAGAAGAAGGATTGTTCCTGGCAGAGACTGCCTATGTGATAATGCGCGCTCTCGAGGCGGGGTGCAAACCTGTCTCGATGCTTGTCGAGACTGACCGCGTGGACGCTGAGGCAAAGCCTGTCTTGGAGGAGATAGAAGTACGCTGTGGCAAAGATGCATTGGACAGTCTTCCGGTATATACGGCAACGAGAGATGTAGTTACGCAGATCACGGGCCACCATCTGGTGAGAGGCCTGTGGATGCTCATGAGAAGGCTTCCCGAACTGACCGTGGACGGATTCCTGGAAGGCAAACGCCGCATCGCCGTCATGGCGGATGTGGTCAATCCTGCAAACGTCGGCGCGATCTTCCGCTCGGCAGCCGCGCTCGGCATGGACGGTGTGCTCCTGACACACACTGCGGTCGACCCGCTTACCAGGCGTGTCGCCAGAGTCAGCATGGGTACGGTCTTCCAGATACCGTGGGCAAGAGCAACGCTCGAAGAGTCACAGGGAATAGCGCTTATAAGCAGGCTTCAGTCATTCGGATACAAGACTGTCGCGATGGCCCTGACAGAAGATTCCACCAATATCGATAACGAAGAGATCAGAGCGAATGAGAAGCTCGCGATAGTGCTGGGAACAGAGGGGACGGGACTTCCTTCCGATGTCATATCAGCCTGCGATTACCGCGTGATGATACCGATGCAGCGCGGTGTGGACTCGCTTAATGTCGCGGCCGCAAGTGCGATAAGCTTCTGGGAACTGATGAAGTAATCCTTATCTCTTGAGGTCGGGATGTTCTTCGTAGAAGCCCGCCTTATCGGCATACATACGCTCGTCAGCGGTGTGCATCGCCTTGCGGATGTCCTGGCAGTCATTGACATAGCAGTAACCTGCAGCGAAGCATGACTCGCCGAAGCCGAGGTCGTTCTTCTTGAGTTCGGCGCAGAGCTGCTCGAGTTCCTTCTCGCTCGTATCGGGGATGATGATCATGAACTCATCGCCGCCTGCGCGGTAGATGTCGCATCTTCTGAACACTTCCCTTAAGATCTCAGCGGCACGCTTGAGGAGCTGGTCGCCTGAGAAGTGACCCTGATCGTCATTGACGCGCTTGAGACCGTTGATGTCTGCGAATACGATGCCGAGGTTACGGATGTGGTCTTCGCCTGCAACGATGCGGTCGATCCTCTCGTTCATCTCGTTACGGTTAAGAACGCCTGTCAGCATGTCGACTGAGCTTAAGAGCCTGAGCCTGCTGATGAGCTGAACGCTCGCGACGGAAGAAGATACGAAGTAAGTAACGAGTTCCATGGTCGCCTTGATCTGGTCTGCCTTCTCCGTATCGAAGTTCGTAGCCCAGATATAACCCAGGAGTTCCTGTCCGAACTTCATGGGGAAGAGTATGATACTCTTGACGCTGTGGGTGGTCATCGAAGTATACCATTCGGGATTCTTATCCTTGAGGTACTCCATATCAGATTCGTTCTTGATGATGAGGCAGTTGCTTCCGCCTATGGTGTCTTCCCATTTCGATACGATGTGTTCGTAGAAATCAGGGTCTTCATCGAGGACTGACTGCAGGGTCTTCTCTTTGGAGTCTGCCGCGCTGTCCTCTGCCAGTACCTTACATGTCTTGTCGATGGGGTTTACTCCGAGGATACAGCAGATCATGGAGCCGCAGATATCACGGACGTCCTTTACGACCTCACCCAGAGTCTTGGGAAAGTCAGTCGTATTGGAGAGCTTGATGCAGGTGTTGAGGACTGTCACTGCGACATCCTGCGACAGATCCGTCATCTTCTTGGTCTCTGCCTTCTGCGTAACTACCTGCGTATACGTGCAGTAATACATATTGCCTTCATTTACGAGCGGGAGCAGATACAGGTCGAACCAGAAGTCGAACCTGTCCGGATGGACATAGGTGTGTACCGGCTGCTTCTCAACGGCTGCGCGATAGCACACCGTCTCGAAATTAAGATCCTTCGGAAAGTAGTTCTGATACAGACTGTTCGGAACGAACTTGTTGCTCATGAGCTGCGGTCCGTCCCATGCTGCTTCGATGGACTGAATATAGGACGGATTGCCTGCTACAAGACGGATATCACCGTAGTTGCCGTCTTCCTTCATCTCTACCGAGATAACACAAGTCATGGTGTCGATGTTTTCAACAATCTTCTGGAAATCCATATCTCGTCTCCTTTACATAAATGTAGGCGGAACTTTCTATAAAGATAATAACAATCGAGTGTTAATAATGATTAAATACTCTTTACATATTTCTTGAATGATATTATAAAAAAGGAAAAACACCCGGGCCACTTTCAAGGAGTCAGAATTATGAACGAATACTTTGTGCTCAATGACGGAACAAAGCTGCCGAAGATAGGATTCGGTACCTATAACGAAGAGTTCGAGGACAACAGAGACTCTATCCTGAAGGCTATTGAGAACGGCTACAGGTTCTTCGATACGGCCTCGCTCTATGAGACTGAGAGGTCTCTCGGCGCCGCGGTAAAAGACAGCGGCATCGCCAGGTCTGATGTCATCATCGAGACCAAGCTCTGGATAGACGAGATGGGCGCTGACGGCGCCAGGATCGCTCTGGCCAAGTCGCTTGACCGCCTTCAGACAGATTACATCGATATCTACATGATGCACTGGCCGAGGCAGACCGGCGCGGACGGAGAAAAGTGGAGAGAGCTCGATATCGAGACATATCACGCGATGGAAGACATGGTAAGGCAGGGTCTGGTAAAGCGCCTCGGCCTGAGCAACTTCCTCCCGCATCATCTGAAGAACATCCTGGACAACTGCGAGATCCGTCCCGTGGTCGATCAGATGGAGCTTCATCCGGGATACTCACAGGAGGCGGCAGTAGCTTACTGCAAGTCAGAGAACGTCCTGCCGATGGCGTGGAGCCCGCTCGGAAGAGGCAGGGAGAATGCCACGATAGGCAATTCAATACTCGTGCGCCTTGCAGACAGGTACGGCAAGAGCATTCAGCAGATCAATCTGAGGTTCCTGCTGCAGAAGGGGATACTGCCGATCCCCAAGGCATCCTCGGAGGCACATATGAGAGCTAACCTGGAGGTGTTTGATTTCGAGCTGACGGAAGAAGACATGTCCATGCTGACGTGCATGCCGCAGACAGCGTGGCTCGGAGAGCATCCGGACTTCGTAATACCCGACAGGAAGAGCAACCCCGATAATTAAGGCTTTGAGGCTCGTGTAACATTGTTACACTGCATTAATGAGCAACAAAAAGCGGCCGGATCGACCGACCGCTTTGTCATTGTCCTGGTATTACTGCTTACTCGATGGTGAGGATATCGGAGAAGCCGGTAACATCGAAGATCTCCTTGACCTCAGCAGAAGCATTGGAGATGACCATCGTGCCCTGCTTGTTCATGATCTTCTGGGATGCGAGCAGTACTCTTAAGCCGGCACTGGAGATGTATTCGAGCTTCTCGAGGTCGAACTTCAGATCGGTCACACTTCCGAGTGCATCCTGAAGCTGAGCTTCAAGCTGGGGTGCTGTAGTGGTATCGAGTCTGCCTTCGAGAATGATCTTGAGTGTGTTACCATTAGCATTCTTTGTGATGTTCAACATAATCGGATCCTCCTGAAATGTATGTTAATTATATATCAAAAACTCTTTTTGATGGTCAAGCGGTTCTTGCCGTCCTTATATTCATAAGAGACTTCGTCCATGCTCTTCTTAACCATGAATATCCCGAGTCCGCCGATGGGGCGGTCGTCTGCCGAGAGCGTGATATCGGGGTCTTCGTTCTTAAGCGGGTCGTACGGTATCCCTTCGTCTTCGAAGGTGATGGTAACGGATGAAGAGCCATCGCCCGGTTCAACATATATGACCGCTTCGCCTTCCGCTTCGGGATATGCGTAATGCGCGATGTTGACGAAGATCTCTTCTATCGCGATGTCTATCTGCATCTGCGCCTTAACGGAGCATCCGAGCTCCTCGAGTATCGTGTCCGCGAAGGAAAGGACATTATCAAGTTCGGCGGTGTCTGCTTTTACTTTGATCTGCTTCATGTTGCATCACCTGTTCCTTCCGCAGCCTGCGGGCCGTTGTACTTCATGCTGAGCATCGTGATGTCGTCGAACTGCGGGTTGCCGTCGATGAAAGCATCGATGCTGTCCTTGACGTTGGACTCGAGCACAAGAAGGTCGCCGTCGATCGGGAGGTTAAGGGCATCAAGCATGCGCGCCTCTCCGAAGAGCTCGTTCTTGCTGTTGTTCGCCTCGGTCACACCGTCAGTATACACATAGATAATATCACCGGGCTCGAGTATTGTCTTATATTCCCTGTAAGGGATGCCTTCCATGCAGCCGAGCGGCGGGGAATGGCGTTCCTTGATGAGTTCGAACTTTCCGCCCGCCCTCTTGATCGCAGGGTATTCATGACCTGCATTTGCATATCTGAACTCGCCCGTGGAGATCGTAAGAACGCCGATCCAGACTGTAACGAACATCGCTATGTCGTTGCTCTCGCAGAGCTGGTCGTTGACGGTTGATAATATCTTCGAGACATCCTCATAATCCGTGAGACCTCTGTTCTTGATAAGAGTCTTGGTGACCATCATGTAGAGCGCTGCGGGGATACCCTTGCCGGAGACGTCTGCTATCGTTACCACGAGGTGATCCTTATCCGGCATGTAGAAATCGTAGAAGTCTCCGCCGACTTCCTTTGCCGCCGTCATTGACGCGTAGAGGTCGAACTCACTGCGCTCCGGGTAAGGAGGGAAGATGTGCGGGAGCATACCTTCCTGTATCGCATTCGCCATCTGAAGCTCGCTGTCGGAGATGGACCGCTCTCTGCTCTGGATGACGTTTAAGACGCAGTACATGAGCAGCAGCACGAGCATGATGACAGGGCTTGTAAGGGACAGCCCGAAAGTAAACACCGACACGACACCCATGGCAAGCGGGAAGAATGCATATAGGAACAGTGTCACGACCTGATATCTCTTGAACTTCTTCCTTGCACGGAATACCAGTGCCAGGGTAAGGAGTATGGTGAAATATGAATAGAGGTTGGACAGAAGGTACAGATTGCCTCTCTGATAGTGGCCGTCAGCAGTTATCGTGAAGTAGTGGCCGAACAGCGGGTTGAAGAGCCTCATCAGTATGGCGAGCACGAGACCTGCGGCAAGGAAGTTGTTGTATTTCTTGATCTTTTCAGGTGCTACTTCAAGATAGGATACGACATAACGCCAGAACAGGAATGCCATTACCGGGGCACCCATGAAGTAGAGCGTGTTGGCTGCCATGTTGAGTTCGAGCATCTCCGGCTTGCCGTCGACTATCCAGCAGACCTCGTCCAGGAATGCTGCATTGAAACAGCTGAAGAGAAGGAGCAGATAGATATTGAGGTTTGCTTCGTTCTTTTGCTTGTCGACGACGCTGCAGATGAACAGGACATATCCCAGTGCCATACAGCTTAAGTCAGCCGAGATATTGATGATGCTGCTTATGGGAAGAGTTCCCTTCGGAAGTACATGAGCGAACTGGAAGATACCCAGAGCGATAATCGCTATGAAGAGCAATGATCCCAGTAATGCACTCAGTTCGAACTGCTTCTTACCTATGGACATGATGCACCTCTCTTCGTTCTTGATAATGTGATTATAACCTTTGACATATGTACGGTGATTTCAAAAAAGTAAACTTTCGTTGAAGAAGAATCGTGGAAATGCCCTCTTATCAAGGGGGTTCGTAATAGCTTGTTTACGCACGGGTAAAACTCTGTGTGTTATGATTTTTCTATAAGACATCATCGGGACAGGCGGTATGTGAAGCATGATACTATTCATCAACGCGTGTGTTAGAAGTGATTCCCGGACAAGGAGACTGGCCGGTGCCGTCCTTGAGAAACTGGGAGGAGAATATGAGGAACTGATACTTGAAGATGTCAGTTTCCCCGTTACTGATGAAGGGTTCCTCAGAAGAAGAGATGCCGTCATCGCAGAAGAGAGGTTCGATGATCCCGTCTCCGATCTTGCAAGGCAGTTTGCCGCTGCGGACAAGATAGTCATCGCGGCGCCTTACTGGGACCTGTCTTTCCCTGCATCACTCAAGCAGTATATCGAACATATCAACGTTCTCGGCGTGACGTTCATCTATACGCCGGAAGGAACTCCGAAGGGGCTGTGCAAAGCATCAGACCTCTACTATGTAACGACGGCGGGAGGAGACTTCTGTCCCGAAGAGTTCGGATTCGGATATATAAAGACTCTGGCCGAGAATTTCTACGGCATTAAGAAAAACAAACTGATATCGGCAAAGGGTCTGGATATCTACGGAGCAGACCCGGAGAAGATATTGGAAGAGGCGACCGGTGATATAAGCATCTAGAGAGGCGGACTTATGATCATAAAAGATAAGATAAGAAGATCCGACATGATCAAGTGTCTCCTGTGCGAAGATGCGCCGTGCAGTGCCGCATGTCCTGATATGGATCCGGCAGGACTACTGCGTTCCGTGTGGTTCGACAACGCGGACGTGGCAGCGCTTCGCATTCCTGCAACAAGTCCGTGCGAAGGATGCAGTGCTCCCTGTGAAGCTTCATGCATAGCAAAGGAGAAAGTCGCCGTAAGAGATCTCATGCTCACACTGGACCGTAAGGTCAGGCCCGAAGCGGAAATCGAGCTTCCTGCTGATTATTCGAGGCTTGAATGCGACATGTGCGGCATCCGCCTCGAGAATCCGTTCCTGCTGTCATCTTCGGTCGTGGCCTCCAATTACGATATGTGCGCGAGAGCGTTCGAAGCGGGGTGGGCAGGAGTCTGCTTCAAGACCATCTGCTCTCTTGACATTCACGAGGCATCGCCGAGGTTCTCAGCGATCAAGGGAGACAACGGGAGCATCGCAGGATTCAAGAACATAGAACAATTGTCAGACCACAGCGTAGCCGAGAATATGGAGATCTTCAGAAGACTTAAGGATAAGTATCCTGACAAGTTCATCCTGGCTTCGATAATGGGACAGAATGAAGATGAGTGGGCAGAACTCGCATCGCTTTGCGAGAAGAACGGCGCTGATGCGGTGGAACTGAATTTCTCCTGCCCGAACATGCAGGAGGGAGGTCTGGGATCTGACATAGGACAGGTCCCCGAATTCGTAGAGAAGCTCACACGTTCTGCCAAGAGCGGATGCAGCATCCCGGTACTTGCCAAGCTGACGCCGAATGTTGCCTCCATGTCTCCTGCGGCGGAGGCTGCGATCAGGGGCGGTGCCGACGGCATCGCAGCCATCAATACCATCAAGAGCATAACCGGAGTCGATCCGCTTACCTATGTATCAGCTCCGGCAGTAAGGGGAAGGTCCGCGTTCGGAGGCTACAGCGGCAACGCGGTCAAGCCCATCGCGCTGAGATTCATTGCTGAGCTCGGACAAAACGACATGGTCAGGGGTTCGCACATAAGCGGCATGGGCGGCATCGAGACCTGGAGAGATGCTCTGGAGTTCATTCTCCTGGGAGCAGGTTCGGTGCAGATCACAACGGCGGTAATGCAGTACGGCTACAGGATCATCGATGACCTTAAGGCCGGACTTAATTACTATCTTGCCCAGACCGGAGTAGATTCGGTCAGGAATATCGTGGGAGCAGGTCTTGATTCTGTGAGTGATACGACAGATGTGCTCGAGAGAGATACGGTTCTGTTTCCTGTTTTCGACAAGGATAAGTGCATAGGGTGCGGGAGATGCTACATCTCGTGCAGAGACGGCGGACATCAGGCGATAACGTTTGAAGGACGTGTGCCGAAGCTTAACGGAAGATACTGCGTCGGCTGCCACCTGTGCAAGATCGTGTGCCCCTCAGGAGCGATATCTGCCGCGGCACGCAGGATCAAAAGATAGACGTCTGTCTATGAGACGGAGGTGACATCATGAAGGTCAATTACAAATACGTCCGTATCCAGGGTCAGGAACTCGCGGAGAATACCATGTATGCGAAGGGCATATTCAGCATGTGCTGGCAGCTCATACAGAACGATGTCATGGAAGAAGAGGACGTGGGACTGTTCAAGGAGATAGACAGCTGGTTTGCAGAGAACCTTCCCTGGCCGGATCAGTGCAAGAACAGGGAGCTCGTCGTGTGTTTTTTCAAGACCGAGAATACCGAAGAGATGATGAAGATGATACGCCCTGCGCTGTGGCTGCTCGAGAAGTATAACCACCCGTACTTCCTTGTATACACAAATACTCCCGGCGAGATCGTCTATGAGGATCAGTACCAGGTGGCAGTCAAGGTCACGGGCAATCTTCAGATCGAGCCTGTGCAGTCGAGCTGGTCTCCGGATGCGACATAAACATGATCAACATGAACGTTCTTACGATCCGCATCTAAGCGGACTTCGTACCTGTCCTGACCTTACGCACGGTCACGATGACATATGCCGTGAACGCTGCTGCGGCTGCCGCGATGCCTATCGGATAACCTATTCCATAAGACAGTTTGAATCCTTCCTGCGCGACAAGGATATATGTGACGGATACTGCCGTCATGAAAGTCGCGGGCAGGGCTGTGAGAAGCGTCGTTATCCACTTGTCCTTGGTCTTGAGAAGGAACGCCGTTGCTACCCAGAGTGCGATCATCGCCAGGGTCTGGTTGCTCCATGAGAAATATCTCCAGAGAACGTTGAAGTCCAGCTGCGTGAGGACCGCGCTGATGCCGAGGAGGGGGATCGTGATTAGGAGCCTGTTACGGATCTTCTTCTGATCGAGCCTTGTCCATTCGGCGAGGATCAGTCTCGCGCTCCTGAATGCAGTATCGCCTGATGTGATGGGGCAGACCACGACGCCGATGATGGCGAGGATGCCGCCTATGCTGCCGAGCATCGTCTGGCTTATCTCGTAGACGACTCCGGACTGGCCCGATGCCGTGAGTGCTTCAGACAGCATCTGCGTGCTGCCGTAGAAAGCGACTCCTGCCGCTGCCCAGATAAGTGCGATGACGGATTCGATGATCATCGCGCCGTAGAATACCTTGCGGCCTTCGCGCTCGGATGTGATGCACTTTGCCATCATGGGAGACTGTGTCGCGTGGAAACCCGAGATGGCGCCGCATGCGACCGTGATGAACATGAACGGCCACACGGGAAGTCCTTCGGGATGAAGATTCGTAAGGGCGATCTCGGGGATATTGTACTGCGGCAGGAAGATGATGCCGCCTGCGATCGAGACTGCCATTATGATGAGTATCACGCCGAATACCGGATAGAGTTTTCCGATGATCTTATCGATGGGAAGAAGCGTCGCGAGGACATAGTAGATGAGTATTACTACTATCCAGAAGGTGTTGCCGAGAACCTCGGGCGTAAGGCTCGAGATGAGCGATGCGGGGCTGGTGACAAAGACCGTTCCGGTGAGAAGGAGCAGGAGGATCGAGAAGACACGCATGACATACAGCGCGCCCTTGCCCATGTAGATGCCGGAGAGCTCCGCGATGGAAGCACCGTTGTGACGCTCGGATATCATGCCGCACATGAAGTCGTGTACGGCGCCGCCCAGAATGGATCCCAGGACTATCCAGAGGAATACAACCGGACCGAAACACGCACCCATGAGAGCGCCGAAAATGGGACCGGTCCCCGCGATGTTCAGGAGCTGTATCAGGAGGGCTTTCCATGTCTTGATCGGCACGCAGTCCACACCGTCGTTGATCGCGACGGCAGGCGTTGTCCTGTCATCCGGCCCGAAAACCTTCTCCGTCAGTTTGCCGTAAGTAAGATAACCGACCACCAATACTGCCAGTGCAACAAAGAACGATATCATAGGTCAAGCATCTCCTTTTGCATCATGTCTCAATTATGCTCTCTGCTCGGACTTAACGTGCTGTCCATTACGATGTGATCCTTATCTTCTCAGATATCTTGAAGACACAGGGAACTCGAAATAGGTCTCCGGATAGGGCTCGTTCTCGAGCGTAAAGTGCCACCACTCGCAGTCTATCGGCTTGAAGCCGTTACGGACCATGACATTCTGCAGGATCATCCTGTTCTCATACTGCTCGTCCGTGATGGCTCTGTTATCCGGGTGCGACTTCTCATCGAAAAGGTCGAACGGGCTGCCCATGTCGACCTCCCTGCCGGTCTTCATGTCGAGCAGCGTCAGATCTATCGTGCTCCCTCTGCTGTGCGACGACAGCTTGGCAATGTATCCCTTGGCAAAGAGCTCCTGCTTCTCGAGGTCAGGGTAGAAGTAGGGCTTCATCCTGATGTCCTGATCCTCGATCCCCCACAGTACGAAGTGCCTTACGGCGCACGCGGGACGGTAGGCGTCGAAGACTTTCGCGCGGTAGCCCTGCACGAAGAGCTCGTTGCTCACGGCCTTCATTGCCCTGGCGGCTTCGACGGTCAGTATGGCGCACGGTTCCTCGTATCCGTCTATGCGCTCGCCGATGAAGTTGTATGTGGAGTAATACCTGATCTCCTGGATCACGTGCGGTACAAAGTCGGACAGCAGTACGAATCCGGAGGGGTTCATTGCAGGGTTGTTCTTGATATCAGTCATAGTATTCCTTTCAGTTCATATGGGCCTTTCTTCTGCGCTCCCACTTGCGCTTGACTTCCTCGGCCTTGGCGATGACCTTCTCTTTCCATTCGTCATCCTGCGCGTCGAGCTGGTACGCATCGAAGCCGTATTCTCTTCCGTATGAGCAGATCACCGCCTCGTCGTCTATGTGAAGCGATATCCTGTATTTGTTCGGGACCTTCTGGGGAAGGATCTGAGAGTGTCCCTGCTGTACTTCCTTCAGGTGCCTGGTGCCGTTGACTATGCCGTCGAACTTAATGCCGTAGTGGCGGAAGAGACCCTTGATGTATCTCTCCGAGCGGAACGATGAGGTATATACCCAGACCTCATATCCCATCTCCTGGAGCTTGTTGATGAGCTCAGGCGTTCCGAGTCTTAATCTCTCCTTGTAGATGTTGCGGAGAGGGAAGGGCAGCTCAGGCTCGATCTTGTGAGTCTTCGGATTCACGAACAGTACTTCGTCCAGATCGAACGAGACGCGCATCTTCTCCTGTTCATCTCTTACCGGCACGGTTCTCGATCTCCTCTACGATGGCAATGGCTGTCTTGGACCAATCCTCTTCGCTGCTTGTTATGGCATGCTCTTCGAATTTCTTTGTGTCAGAGCGGGTCTCCAATATGGAATCGTTATCTATATGAAGAGTCAGCTGATACTTGTTGTTGATGAGTTCTCTCATCTTCTTCTCGCTGTCTGAGTGATACTGCTCGAGCTTGCCGACGCCCGTGATGATGCCGTCGACGTGCACGGAGTATGTCTTGAAGAACTTCTGGATATCGTCTATCGAATAGAAGTCTGCGGCATATACCCAGATGTCATAACCGTGCTTGGCCAGATAGTAGAACAGCGCCGGGATGCCGAGCCTTATCCGCTGCTTGAACCTGAGGCTCATCGGGAAGGTGAAGGCCTTCTTCTCGAGATACTTGTAATCGGGATCCCTGAAAATGACTTCGTCCAGGTCTATCGCGACGCGCTTGTCATGCTGTGACTTCTCGAGGATGGTCTTGATGTCCGATTCCGTTGCACAGTTGATTATCTTGATCGGGACTCGCTTGATCTGACAGCGCATGGCTGCAGCCCATCTGTGATGGCCGTTCAGGAGCAGGTATCCGTGGGGCCGGAGCTTCTCCACCATGAGCGGTTCGTCGAAGGGGTCGCGTTCCATCCTGAGCGCTTCGCGGAATTTGGTCTCATACTCGCTTATGATGCGGTAGCTGGGTCCTACTGACTCTATCGAGAATTCGTCTTCGGCGTTGGCATGCAGATTGGAGCAGGCCGTCTTCTTGATGAGAAGTCTCTCCAGCAGGCTCGCGTGAACGGGTATCGAGACACCCTTCTGCGTTTCAATGTCATTTGCGATGAATTCAGCAAGTTGAGTTCTGGCCATGATATGAAACATCCTTTCGCCGGTATAACTGCATTATACAGCATAAGATTTTTGTGATTACGGCTATGTATTATCTGTTTGCAACTAATGTGTAAATGAACGGCAAAGATATGCCTGAAGGGCTTGTTTTATTGAGGCTTGTTCCGACGGTTCGGCGGGCCTGTGACAGGAATGTGAGTTCAGAGGGCTGTTTTAATCACAAAAAACTCACAATGGCCAAAAAATGCAGAATTTGTGACTGAACGGCGCCCTGACAGTCACATTTTACTCACACGCCGGGAAGAGGGGTTATCAAAGCAAGAATAAAGGCTGTCTCAGGAAGATGAGGCAGCCTTTGCAATAGCGTTTTTGTCCGTGGATCAGCCGAAAGCCTTATATATTACGACCTCGACATCGGAATTAACGATGTTGACCTTGACTTCGTCAGCGAGGTTGGCAACGATGGAGCGCTCGAGCTCGTCCTGAGCCTCCTGCTTTACGTCGAGATCGACGATGCTCGTGTTGATGCCGGTCACATAGCCGGACATCGACCAGGAATAAGCTTCGGATCCGCCGTAGTGTGAGCCGACCTGGCTTCCGAGAGCGATGAGGCCCAACGCCTGATCAGCCATGACCCTTGTCTCGGGATCGTCGGGGAGAGTTGCCACTGCGATCATCTCGCGGATCTTGCCGATGATGCCCTTGGCTGCGGCATTCTTGCCGGAAGAGGAGACTGCGAGAAGTTCGCTCCTGGTCTTAAGATCCATGGGAACCTCGGCCTTGAGGTGTATCTCGACGTTCTTGTCTTCTGCTTCCATCCAGAAATCTCCCTGAAGGTCGCCTTCGAAGGGGCGGATGAGTTCTATTAGCTCTTCCGAGAGCAGACGGAGGCGGAGTGCGGACTTACCGTCGAGACCGCAGAAAGCGCCGGTCTTCTCCGTGAGTTCCAAAGCCTTGTCTCTTCCTTCTCCGGTAGAAAATATCTTTACTGTCTCTGTCTTCATACAGATACCTCTTTATACCTTATTGATGGGGAGCTTCTTATAAGCTCTGCCCTTCTTGATCTTCTTTACTTCGTCCTTAGTAAGGTTCTTTGCAACGCAGAAGTCTTCGCCTGAGTTCAGATCCTTGACATGGAATTCGTAGCTGTTGTCTGTCGTAAGGATCCCCTTGGGCTTGTCTGCAAGGTTGTGGTTTACATAGGGCTCGAAAGCCTGATCCGTTACCTCGGCCTTCTCCTTGAGCTCCGCCTTGCCCTCCTTGCCCTTCATCTCGACGCCGTAGCCGCATACGGGGCAGAACTTACGGTACATCGACTTATAGGGAATAAGAGGTATGAACTCAATGTGGAACCAGAAGTTGCTCTTAACATAAGCGGGTGCATATACTCTTCCGCATTCAGGACATTCGGTCTTCTCGCCGTGATAGCCTTTGTTTGAATTAAAGACGTGTGTACCCCACCAGATGACTGCCATAATCTATCCTCCAACTGATAAGTGATAAACACAAATATAACATCACTGCAGGATGTTAACAAGAAAGTTTACAATTAGTATACAAATACTACTAACATTTCCGGAGCAATAGTGCTATATTGTTCACGGAGCCCGGGTGATGGCTTCGGAATAGGAGACAAAAATATGAAAAAGATCGTATCAGTTTTACTTGCAACAGCAATCATGACAGCATTTGCAGCATCTTCGACAGGCTGCATGCTCAGCAAGCCCGATGTGGACGGCGAGTATGTGGCAGAGCTGGACCTCACGCCCATCATGAAGTCGGCATTTGAGACTTCACTTGGCGATCAGGGCATCGATATCGATGTGGATGACTTCAAGGGCGAAGTGACAGTCCTGTATGAATTAGTGCTCGATGACGGCGAGTACACACTTACCATCGACTACGATTCATATGTTGATTCATACACGGATTATGTCATGGATAACCTCGTGCCCGTACTGAAGGAAGAGATCTTAGACCAGATCGAGATGTACGGATATACGGAAGATGAGTTCCTCAGCGAGATGGGTTATTCCTCGATGGATGAGTACTGTGAGGAGAGCGTTCTTGCTTCGATCGATACTTTCGCAGAAGACCTCGAGAATGAGACCGTTGAAGGTGACTACAGGGTAACAGCAGGCTTCGGCGCGGCAAAGACATCCGTAAAGCTCGACAACGATACCATCCTTTACTTCGAGAATGGCAATCTCGTAGGTTATATCGACGAAGATCTTGTTGATGATATCAGGGATGCAGAGGACCTCGATGATCTTAAGGACGCTTTCGAAGACGCAGATGCAGACAGCTCGCTCATTGATGTTCTCGACATGTGCGACAGCTACGGCATCTCGGCAGAAGACTTCGTTGACTGGCTCGACGACTGCGGACTTCTTGATGACGGCCTCGTTTACGAAGCACAGTAATAAAATACAAAAACCCAGACAACAGGGGCGCCGGATGTAAGTCCGGCGCTTCTTTTTTGCCGTTTTAAGGTTGATTTAAGGTAGGCTTGTTAATCTTTGCTCAAGGTAAGGAGGCAAAGACAATGACATACCTTAATACATTCGAAAGATATGAGATCAAATACATCCTGACTGATGACCAGAGGAGCAGGCTTGAACACCTGATGTCCGGCCGTATGAAGATCGACCGTTATGGACATTCAACGATCCGCAATATCTACTACGATACCGATGATTACAGGCTTATCAGGCATTCTCTTGACAGACCGGTCTATAAGGAGAAGCTCCGTGTAAGGAGTTACGGCAGGATCTCGGAAGAAGATGATGTTTTCGTTGAGCTGAAGAAGAAGTACGATTCTGTTGTCTACAAGAGAAGGATCGCACTGCCGGAGCATACGGCGACCGAATGGCTCTCGGGAGACGGACAGCTGCGGGTGAGGTCTCAGATCGGAGACGAGATCGAATATGTAAGAAGATTCTATCCCGGTATAAAACCTAAGGTATATATCTCTTATGAGAGAGAAGCCTACTATCCCGTAAACGGTGAAGACCTGAGGATTACACTCGATTCCAACATTATCGCAAGAGACTATGATCTGTCGCTTCTTTGCGGGGTTTACGGCACTCCCGTGACAGACAGGGATCTCACCATACTTGAGGTCAAAGTTCCCGGTGCGGTCCCGATGTGGCTTATAAGATTCCTTGATAAGAACGGTATCAGGAAGACTTCGATATCCAAGTACGGAAGCTATTACAGGAACATGCGTCAGGCAGGTTCCGCTGATAATGAGAGAGGTGAGTTATATGCTTGAGACATTAATGGGGAATACTACGATATCCATGACGGGTTTTCTTATGCCGATAGCCGCATCGCTTGTTCTGGGACTTGTTATCTCGCTGGTGCATATGTATAAGAACCGCTCTACAGGGAGCTTCCTGGGAGCGATAGCACTGCTTCCGGCGATAGTCTGCGTGGTGATCATGGCTGTGAATGGCAACATTGGTGCCGGAGTAGCAGTCGCGGGAGCATTCAGTCTGGTAAGGTTCAGGTCGGCACCGGGAACGGCAAGAGAGATCACGGCCATCTTTACTGCGATGGCAACAGGGCTGATGGCAGGCATGGGCTACATAGCATATGCAGGGATATTTGTTCTGGTGATCGGTGCTGCAACACTTGTATGTCGGTCTGTCGAGATTAGGTCTGACCGTGCGGCGGATCTTCGGAAGAACCTTCGTATCACGATACCCGAGGACCTCGACTATACCGGTGTCTTTGACGATATCCTTGACGAATACACTAAGGAACACAAGCTCATATCTTCCAAGACTACCAATATGGGTTCGATGTTCAAACTGACCTATGAAGTCACGCTTGATAAGAATAAGAGTGAGAAAGAATTTATGGACAAGCTCAGATGTCGTAACGGAAATCTCGAGATTGCCATATCATCAGTCAAGGCAAATGAAGATCAGTTACTGTAAAAAGGAGAAATAACCATGAAGAACATAAAGATCAATAAGCTCATACCGATCGTAATGGCGGGCTCTCTGCTCCTGACTCTGGCGGCGGGGTGTGCGGCATCTGAGACAAACGGTTCTGAGAGTGCTGCCGAAGCTGTTCTGTCTGCGGCGGATGACAATGATCCGGATATTACATACGACCGGGAAGATTCACAGGTTATAGATATATCTGAAGAGACTGATGTCACTATAAGTGAAGGCGGGACATTTATCATTTCAGGTGAGACTTCGGACGGAAGCATAACGGTGGATGCAGGTGATGAAGAAGTGCAGTTGGTATTAAGAGATGTATCACTGACCTGCAGTGATTCTTCTGCGATAACAGTGCTCTCTTCGGGCGGAGTGTCGGTAATCCTTGAAGGAAACAATTATCTTGCGAACGGCGGGCAGTTTGTTAATGACTCGGAAGAGGCGATCGATGCAGTGGTCTATTCCAAGGATGATCTTACGGTCAGCGGCGAAGGAAGTCTCGAGATCTCTTCTCCCGCAGGTCACGGAATAGTCTGCAAGGACGAGATGGTGATCACCGGCGGAACATATGTTATCGAAGCATTAGAAGACGGTATCAACACAAATGATGCTCTTCTTATAACAGACGGCATCTTTGAGATAAATGCAGGCGATGATGCTATCCATACAGACGGCATTATCAGTATTACCGGAGGTACATTCGACATTACGGCTGCAGAAGGACTTGAAGGAACTGAGATCGTGATAGACGGAGGAGAGATAACGATAGCTGCAACAGATGACGGCATCAATGCTGCACAGAAAACGGATAACGTGGCAGTTTATGTTGAGATCAATGGCGGTAATATCACGATAACCATGGGCCAGGGCGATACTGACGGGATCGATTCCAACGGAGACATTACGATCACCGGAGGAACTATCGACATAACCGGTATGTCTACGATCGACTATGACGGAACAGCGACCTTTACGGGAGGCACGCTGATCGTAAACGGATCGCAGACGGATACCATTCCGAACCAGGAGACGGGCGACGGCATGGCACCCGGCGGAGGAACTCTCGGCGAAGGAGAGAAACCCGGTGAACCGCCGGCGGGTGAAGTTCCTGTGGCTCAGGGCCAGCCTCCGGCAGGAGATCCTCCTCAGGGAGGATTCCCGGGCTGAGAATGCATGCTCCGGAAGGTACATTTTCGCGATAAGTCGTGAGATAATCAAAGCAGTAAAGATAAGGAGATATCCGATGCGCATACTGATCGCCGAAGACGAGAGATCGATGGCTAACGCTCTCAAAGCGATAATGACAAAGAATAACTATTCGGTCGACGCTGTTTATGACGGTGAAGATGCCGTGTCTTATATCGAGACAGGTGATTACGACTGTGCGATATTGGATGTCATGATGCCGAAGAAGGACGGATTCCAAGTTCTTCGTGAGATAAGGGCAAAGGGAATCAACATTCCCGTGATGATGCTTACTGCGAAGTCACAGGTAGATGACAAAGTTGAAGGACTGGATCTCGGAGCAAATGACTACCTGACCAAGCCTTTTGAGAGCAGGGAACTGCTTGCAAGGATCAAGGCTATGACAAGGACGGCTGAAGCTCCCGATAACAACTTGCGATACGGTAATGTGACGCTTAACCGCAGTAATTATGAGCTGTCTGCTCCCGGCGGGTCGGTGAGGCTGGCGTCCAAGGAATTCCAGATAATGGAATATCTCATGTCTAATCCCGGAATGCTCATCTCATCAGAGAGGCTCATGGATAAGATCTGGGGCCTGGATTTTGAAGGAGATATCAACATAGTCTGGACGAACCTGTCTTATCTTCGAAGGAAGCTTCAGCAGATCGGAGCTGACATTAAGATCAAGGCCACGCGCAATGCAGGTTATTCACTGGAGATCGAAGGATGAAGAACTCGCTCAGGATCAGGTTCACGGTGACGGCTATTGTATCAGTGCTGCTGGTGCTGGTCGTTATGGTCTCGGTGATCAACCTGATGAACTACAACAAGGTAGTATCAGACAGCGACAGAGTTCTCGGTATGCTGCTCGAGAACGGAGGTTCTTTCCCGGAACACATGAAACCTGAGCAGGGCATTCAGCCGGAACCGCCCAAGGAAATGCACGGCGGTGACAGAACGGAATCTCCTGAGCTTGCTTTCGAGACGAGATATTTCAGTGTTGTCATTGATTCAAACGGCAATGTGTTGTCGACTGATACGGGCAATATAGCAGCGGTAAATGACGATGCTGCGGCCGCTTATGCAACAGATATTTACGGCAGTCATAAGAACGAAGGCTTTGTAGGTGATTACAGATACAGCTGCACATCGACTTCGGATGGCGATACTCTCATCGTGTTCTGTGATTGCGGTCCCGGCCTGTCGAACTTCAGGAGTTTCCTTGGAATAAGCATCCTGATATCAGCCTGCTCGCTTATATTGATAAGCATCGTTGTATTTCTTCTGTCAGGCAGAGCAGTAAGCCCTATAGTGGAAAGCCATGAGAGACAAAAACGCTTCATTACGGATGCCGGTCACGAGATTAAGACTCCTCTTGCGATCATCAATGCTGATGCCGATGTGCTTCTTGCCGAGACATCGGAAGACAACGAGTGGGTAACGGATATCAAGAAACAGGCAAGAAGGCTTGCTGATCTTACGGATGAACTGATCCTGCTGAGCAAGACGGAGGAAGGATCCTATGTTCCGGTTCGCGAGGAACTGGATCTTACTGCAATTACTGAACAGCAGATCGAACTGTTCAGAGTTGCGGCAGCAGGGAATGGAAGGATCATAGAGAGCAGCGTCGAGCCTGATGTGCGGATAACAGGTGACAGCAAGGCCATAGAACGGCTGGTATCGATCCTGCTCGATAATGCGGTCAAGTACTGTCCCGAAGGAAAGACTGTCAAGGTATGCCTGCAACGCAGCGGAAAGAACGCGATCATCGAGGTGAGCAATCCCACAGACAGCCCGATCGATGAGAAGAGCCTGGATTATCTCTTCGACAGGTTCTACAGGGCGGATGCTTCCAGGAATTCTGAGACAGGCGGACACGGGATCGGACTGTCGGTGGCAAAGGCCATCACGGAAGCGCATTCGGGGAAGATAGCAGCATATAAGGACGGAAATGACATTATAAGGTTCAGGGCTGTTTTGCGTTTGTAACAGCTGAGACAGAATGAGGAGTAAGGCAGTGGCGCCGGATGTAAGTCCGGCGCTTCTTTTTGGCTTTTATTATTTTTAATGTTAGAATTACAAGGATTTATTCTGAATAGGAGTAATAGGACTTCTTACGATGAAGATACTTTCTGTAGCAATACCTTGCTATAACTCGGCTGAATATATGAGCAAGTGCATCGAGTCACTCCTGCCCGCAGGAGACGATATCGAGATACTTATCGTGGACGACGGATCTGCGAAGGACAATACACTGGAGATCGCGAGAGACTACGAGGCAAAGAACCCCGGCATAGTCCGTGCGATCCACCAGGAGAACGCAGGCCACGGCGGTGCGGTCAATAAGGGCATCAGTGAGGCGACCGGCATCTACTTCAAGAATATCGATTCAGATGACTGGGCAGATACCGGAGTGCTCCTCAAGATAATCGGCCTCCTTAAGGGCTTCGTGGAGAAGGATACCAGGGTGGACCTGGTCCTCGCGGATTTTGTTTTCGACAAGGTCGGGGTGAAGGAGCAGAACAAGAAGGTCATGCGCCTTACGAAGTCCCTGCCCGTCGGCAAGGTCTTCGGCTGGGATGACGTTAAGAAGGTCACATCCCAGTACATCATGATGCATAACATCATCTACAGAAGGGACGTATTGCTCGAGTCGGGCCTGAAGCTTCCCGAGCACACATTCTACTGTGACAACATCTATGCCTATCAGCCGCTGCCGAATGTTAAGACCATGTATTACATAGACGAAGCTCTATACAGGTATTACATCGGCCGCGAGGGGCAGTCCGTCAGTGAAGAGGCGCAGCTAAGGAACATTGACCAGCAGATTAGGGTCGATAAGATAATGACTGATGTATATGCATCGCAGGATGCGTCTGCATTAGGGCCCAAGCTAGGCAAGTACATGCTCTCATATCTGACGCTGATGTACTGCGCTACGACGTCGATCCTTCTCATCGGAGGGACGGACGAGCACCTTAAGAAGCTGGATGACCTCTGGAAGTATCTTGAGCTCAGAGATCCCAGGGCATACAAGAAGATCAAGGGAAGCTTCATGGGCGGATGGATGACGCTGCCTGGCAAGTTAGGCAGGAAGATGTCCGTCGGAGGCTACAGGATCGTACAGAAGCTCTATAAGTTCAATTGACGGTATATATGGAAAGACTTAAGACTGCAGGCAAATACATACTGAATTTCCTGATAATCCTCGCGATCGGGGCGCTCTCGCTGTTCCTGTCGGTAGGATCAGAAGGGGAGGCCTTCCTCGATGCGCTGGTAACATCAGACAAGAGGTTCATCCTGATAATGGTCGGGCTGATGCTCTGCTATTACATGATCGATTCGCTGATACTGTTCATCATCTGCAAGGATCTCAAGTACCGCATCAGCTATAAGCAGTCGTTCGTTACAAACATGACGGGAGTGCTCTTCTCGGACCTTACGCCTTCTTCGACGGGCGGACAGTTCGCGCAGGTCTACGTCTTCCACAACCAGGGCGTACCCGCAGGCATCGGATCCGGCATTCTGGCAATGTGCTTTGTCACTTACCAGATAGTAATCATCATCTATGCGACTGTCGCGATGCTCTGCAACCACAACGTTATCTTTGCCAATCAGCAGACGACAGTAATAGCCGTTGTCGGATTCATCGTAAACGTCGTCATCACGGGCGGATTTTTCCTTGCTACCAAGCTTAAGAAAGTGCACACGTTCCTTACGGTAAGCTGCCTTAAGTTCCTGGAGAAGATTCACCTCGTCAAGGACTACGACAAGACTTCCAAGTCTGTCACCAAGGCCTTCGAGGAGTTCAGGAACGTATCTTCCATCCTGTTCTCGAGGAAGTCTCTGTTCGCCAAGGTCTGCCTCTGCCACGCGCTGAAGCTCACGCTCCTTTATTCGGTGCCGTTCTTCGCAGCGCTGTCTCTGAAGGTGCCGATCACGGCGTCCAATTACCCGAACTTCCTGTCACTGGCTGCTGCCATAAGCCTGTTCAATACCTTCATGCCGATCCCCGGCGCGTCTGGCGGAAGCGAGGCAAGCTTCATGCTGCTGTTCGGGTTCCTCGGGCAGGCAACGGCGTCTTCTGCGATGCTCATCTGGAGGATGCTGACGTTCTACTTCGGCCTGCTCCTGTCTATCCTTGTGGTTGCTTTCGCGAAGGATACGAAGGGCGGCATCATGAAGGGCATTAAGGAGATGGAAAAGGCCCAGGACGAGGAATTGTCGTCCCAGGCCGGGCCTTCTGTTATTAAGCCTGAAGATATTCCCTCAGGCGGCGATCTGAAGTAAGTTCGTTATCAGCGAGAAATAGATTAGCAGCGATACGGCATCAACAATTGTAGTGATTAGAGGGCTCGCCATTACGGCAGGGTCCAGCTTGATCGTTGCGGCGATGAGCGGCAGGGTGGAGCCGATCGATTTGGCGAAGATGACTACCAGTACGAGCGTGATGCAGATTATGAGAGCGACGTTTATCGGTAGCTTGTCGATCAGCATGAGCTTGATAAAATTCGCTGACGAGAGCGTGACGCCGCAGATAACTGCCACACGAATCTCTTTCCAGAGGACCTTGAAGAAATCTCTGAACCCGACCTCCTGAAGGGACAGGGAACGGATGACGGATACGCTTGCCTGGGAACCCGCATTACCGCCGGTATCCATCAGCATCGGGATGTATGCGGTAAGGAGGACGTAGCTCGCGAGGGCGCTCTCGAAATGCGTGATGATCGCACCCGTGAATGTCGCGGAGATCATGAGGAACAGAAGCCACGGCATCCTCTTCTTAAAAGTCTCGAAGACGCCTGTACGGAGATACGACTTATCGGTATCGGAAGGGATGATAGCAGCCATCTTCTCGATATCCTCCGTGGCCTCTTCTTCCATGATATCGATAACGTCGTCGACCGTGATGATACCGACCATGCGGTTCTCGTTATCGACGACAGGCATCGCGGTAAAGTCGTATTTCTGGAAGGCTCTGGCAGCTTCCTCCTGGTCGTCCATCGTCTTGATGGAGATGACGTTCTCGTTCATGATGTCGCCGATGACTTCGGTCGGCTGCTTGATGAGGAGATACCTCAGGGCAACGGTGCCTACGAGTAGTCTCTTGGGATCGAGCACGTAACATACGTTGGTGGTCTCGGAATCCAGGCCGATCTCCCTGATCCTCAGGATCGCATCCGCTACGGTCATGTCTCGCTTGAGGTCAACATACTCGACCGTCATGACGGAACCTGCGGAATCTTCGGGGTATCTTAAGAGGTGGTTGATGTCGGCACGCTGCTCTGCGCTCGCATTGGCAAGGATCTGCTTTACGACGTTGGCAGGCATCTCTTCCAGGAAGTCTGTAGCATCATCCGCCATCAGGTTGTTGATGACGTTCGCGGACTCTGTCTTGGACAGGGACATGATGATGTACTTCTGATCATCGACTTCGAGCTCGGCGAAAACGTCCGCTGCCATTGTCTTAGGCAGGATACGGAACAGCTTGAGGCTGTCTTCGTCCTCCATCGAGTCCATTATCGATGCGATATCGGCTTCCATCATCTCAGAAAGCCGGTTGCGGAGGGTTACATACTGCTTCTGCTTAAGAAGCTCTAAGATCTCCGCCTTTACGGATGCTAATTCTTCCATAGCGTCTCTCCTTAAGGTGTGTTTCTAATGCGCGTTGTCGCGATCGGGGATTGTCTGAATCGCTTCGTAACATTAAAAATCACCTCCTTTGAGACGCCGTGGCAGCGTCGATTAGAATTTTCTATCGGGATTATACTCCGTGTGCTATACTTTTGTAAGGTATTTTTATTAAGGAATCTGACAAATTTACATGGATCTCGCCACAATACTGTATACGCTCATAATAAAACCTCTGGTTCTTATATTTGAGGTCATATTCGTATTCGCGAACCGCGGTCTGAATAACCCGGGACTGTGCATCATTGTCCTGAGCCTGGCAATGAACCTTCTGGTCCTTCCGATCTACCACAAGGCTGATGTCATACAGAAGGAAGAACGTAAACTGGAAGAGAAGATGAGCGGCACCGTTGCCCACATCAGGAAGGTGTTCAAGGGCGATGAGAGATTCATGATCCTTCAGACTTACTACCGTCAGAATAACTACAGCCCTCTCTATACGCTGAAGAGCCTTCTGCCCGTAATACTTCAGATCCCGTTCTTCCTGGCGGCTTATTCGTTCCTGTCCAATCTTGATGTATTGAAGGGATTTACCTTCGGTCCTCTGAAGGACCTCGGCGCGCCGGACGGCCTTATCGCTGCAGGCGCGGTCACGATCAATGTGCTGCCCATCCTGATGACTCTCATCAATGTCATATCGGGACTCATCTATACAAAGGGGATGCCGGTTAAGACGAAGGTACAGACCTTCCTTATCGCGGCAGTGTTCCTTGTACTGCTCTACAATTCTCCTTCAGGCCTTGTCTTCTACTGGACTCTCAACAATGTATTCTCGCTTGTTAAGAATATCGTTACGGAACAGGCTGAACGCACGGAAAAGAATGCTGTAGAAGAAAAAACTGTGCATAAGGCAGAACACAATGCTGCTTTCTTTGTATCTGCAGTATTCCTTGCTGTTCTGACCGGTCTTTATATCCCTTCGGGAGTTCTTCAGGTATCGACTGAAGAGTTCATCAACACAAGCCTCATATTCTCGCCTAACGACCTTGTATTCCAAAGCGCGATCCTTGCTGTCGGTGTTTTCGTTCTGTGGGGCGGTGTGTTCTATCTGCTTTCAGGCAAGAGAGTCAGGACTTACTTTGCATATGTGATCCTCAGTCTGGCCTTTGGTGCTGCGGTCAACTTTTTTGTTTTTGATGCTAAGCTCGGTATCATGTCAAGCATGCTGCAATATGACAAGAATCCTGAGTATGACCCTGCAATGCTTCTGGTGAATCTTATCGTGTCGGCAGTACTGCCTGCCGGTGTCATCTTTGCTTACAAGAAGTTTCCGAAGATCGTGCAGAGTGTAGTGCTTGCCGGCGTTCTGGCAGTGTCTGTTCTGTCAGTCAGGAACTGTATCAGTATAAATGATGAATACAAGATATATCTTCTTTATAACCAAATGCATACGCTGGTAAATGAAGACGGATACACAGACATTGTTCCCTGGACATTGTCTGCAAACGGAAAGAATGTTTATGTCCTGGTACTCGATAAAGAGGTAGGTGCCATGGTACCTTATATCTTCAATGAACATCCGGAGCTTGCTGAACAGTATGACGGTTTTACCTATTACAGCAATACTCTGACATACGGACCTTATACGAATTTCGGAATGCCTGCCGTATACGGGGGGTACGAATACACTCCGGCTATGTTCAATGAACGTTCTGATATGACGATTCCCGAGAAGCATAACGAAGCATTGAAAGTAATGCCGGTGCTGTTTGCCGAGAACGGATACAACGTTACCGTAGTAAATCCCACATATGCTAATTACCAGTGGATCCCGGATACCACTATCTTTGACGATATGGATGGTATCACGGCTTATAACACGGGTAATTTCTTTAATCCTTATAAAGAAACATATAACGAGATGTACTTTACCATGATGACCAGGAACCTGTTCTGCTACGGTCTGTTCAAATCATCTCCGTGGTTGTTCCAGCCGCTTCTCTATGATTTTGGAAGATATAATTCCGTACTAGATATGACCAATATAACTCAGCTGATAGGAGGGACATCCTTCTCTGACGGCTATCTGTATCCGTTCATGAGCGAGTACTATGCTCTCGGTGCGATGCCGGAACTTACAGAGATAACGGACGATGACAGCTTAAACTTCGTTATGTTCACCAACAAGACTCCGCATGACCCGATGCTCCTGCTGGAGCCATCGATGGAACCTTCCAAACATGTTGATAATTCAGCATATGATGCGGATAACGACTGGAGATTCATATATAACGGAGTTCAATTCATTGCTGAGGATTGCGAACAGTATGCAGGGTATCAGTCTAATGCAGCAGCTCTCATACAGATCGGAAAATGGCTTGTGTACCTGCAAGAGAACGGTGTATACGACAATACAAGGATAATAATCGTATCTGATCACGGTAACAATCTAGGTAATTTTGAAGCATGGGTAACCGGTGAAGATCTGAATTATATCGATATTGAACAGTTCTCGCCGATATTAATGTATAAAGACTTTGGTTCGACAGGCGGGTTCGTTACTTCAGAAGAATTCATGACTAACGCAGATACACCTTATCTGGCGACCAAAGACATATTTGATAATCCCTGTAACCCGTTTACAGGTAATGTCTTCAGTACTGATTACAAGAACGGGGATCAGCTGGTCATAAGTTCAGACGAATGGGATATATTGAAGAATGATGGCAATGTGTATCTTCCGGGCGACTGGTACAGTGTCTCTAACGGAGACATGACAGATGTCTCCAACTGGACATATCAGGGCGAGTGGTAAGAAGTTTTTCAGCGGAATTCCAAAATTACTGTTGACATAGTAGCGAGATAATACTATTATGTGCTTATTGAAAGTATCGACACAGTACTAACTGTGTTTTACAAAAGGAGTTTTGACATGAAAAAGAAGAGTGTACTTGCGATAATGATGGTCCTGGTGCTCTGTTTTGCATCAGCAGGATGCTCGATCCTCGGAATAGGCGGTAAGAAGAAAAAGGATAAGGACAAGGATATCGATCCGCCTTCTGACAGATCTATCATCAAGGCGGTTGAAGCCGAGTATGACGGAGACGGCGACTGGGAGATCACCGACGATGACGAAGATGACGGCGACTATACCTGGGAACTCGAGTGTGAGGACGGCGCTACTGCAGTCGTAACCTGGAGCGAAGGCGATGATGAAGATGATCTCGATATCGATATCGACGATTCAGGCGTTATAGTAGAGACAGAACCCGAACCGACAGATGATGTCGTCGTTCCGGATCCTACGACAAGCAATGAGCCTGATCCTGTCCAGACTACTGCATCTGCTGATCTTCCTGATGCTCTGAACGGCTTTGATCAGTATTTTATCGTAGACTATTCACTTGGCATCAACAGCATCAACTGGAGCGGTGCGGAGATCTCTTCAGGTCTGGCAATCTACGATATCGGCGATGAGCTCACACTTGAATTCAACTGCCAGGATCAGAACGCTGATCTGTATGCTCATATCTATAAGTATCCTCTGGCTAACGATGAAGATCCTGATGCAAATCAGAACCCCATCGACTCTGAATTCTATGCGGAAGTTATCCCGGTCACAATGGATTCGGAAGGCAACTGCACGGTATCATGTGAGAGCATGGATGAAGCCGGAATGTATATTTTCGTTATTAGCACTGCGACAGAGTCTGAACCGGATTACTCGTATTTCTATACTGCATGCTTTGCTGATTAAGTTGATATTCGGATAGATTAAGATAGTTTGACAATATGTCCCCTCTGTTGTATTTTCCATACACAGGGGGGATATATCATGGAAAAGTTATCAACTCAAGCAAAATGGCAGCCGTGGAAAGGAGTGATCTTCCAGGTCATTGCAGTGGGAATGCTGCTATTCCCGGGAAGCCTCATACAGTATTATCTGGGGTTGTGGGGAGTAGTGATCACGGAATTGATGTTCCTGGCACTTGCCGTGATCTGGACTCTTGCCAAGAAGACACCGCTTAAGGAAGTATTCCCGGTCAAAGTCCCGACGGTAAGGGATGTAATAGGAACCGTCATGCTCTGGCTCGGAGTCATGCCGCTCAGCATGCTGTCCGTCATGATAATGATGCTCCTTCTTCCCGATAACTTCGTCAATACGGCTACAGGACTCAATGAAGTAATGACCAGCGAGACTGCGATACTGACATTCATCACGGTCGCGATCCTGCCGCCCGTCTGCGAAGAGGCGCTTCAGAGAGGTGTGGCTCTGTCATACTTCAGGTCTTTGAAGCATGACTGGGTCATAGTCCTGATAATAGGCATATTCTTCGGAATACTGCATCTTGATCCCGTAAGGTTCGGCACGACGGCGATCCTTGGCGCTGCTCTTGCTTATGTTGTCGTCAAGCGCAATAACATGGTCCTGGCGATGATCATACACTTTATAAACAATGCGTTCTCAACAAGCATGGCCCTGTTCTCGAGCGTGACAGAGCAGGTGGAATCCTCAGAGACTGCAGAAGCCGTTCAGACTATGGCTGACTCAGGTCTTCTGGTGATCGGCGCTTTCCTTATTGTAGGTTGCTTAAGCCCAATACTTATCGCCGGTGCGATCCATCTGCTGAACCCCGGCAAGAAACTGCATAACTTTACAAGATATATTGTTGCGGGAGTGCTTTGCGGGATCATGTTCTTCTCCGGCATGATAATGTTCGTTGCATCTCTGATCAACTCTCCTGAATATCAGGAAATCTACGAGAGCATTGAAGCTGAGCAGATGGAATTGCTTGAGCATAAATAGGGAAGATCACCAAGCTGTTAGCGGAAGATAAAAATGCTCACGGAACATACGAACCGTGAGCATTTCTGCTTCCATAAGAGGTAATAATATATTTTTCTTATCAACCGTTATCTTCTGCTTCGTTATCAAAAGATGCGCCAAGTACTTCAGTAGCAACAGAAGAAGCATAATCGTTATGCTCGCTGAGGCTGTCTGCAGCAACATTAGCAGAGTCGAGATAAGTTCCGATGCCAAGCATAATGATGCTTGCGAGGATTATTATTATTGCCATAGTAAGAACCATCTCTACAAGTGTAAAACCCTTGCGTGACTTATTGAGCTTAGTCATGTTCCGTCCCTCCTGATGAAGAATTTGTTAACTGATAATGGAATAATAACATATAGTTCACATTTGTTCAATATTTTTCGGTAAAATTTCACAATTGTGAAGAAAACCCCAAGACCTTGATATTTGGGCGTTTGCGGACTTGATACCTCAAAAATCTGAAATTAATCCAAAAAATATTTTTAACAAAATGTAAACAAATAATACAAAAAAGAAAAAATGTTAACGAAAAGTAACGACGAATTTGAAGGTCATAAAACGATAAATCCGAGACCATTAATGCGAGTTATAATTATCGGGTAATAAAACTACTTAATATACAGGTGCAATTATGATCGTTGAATTTGGTTACGGAAAAGGCACGCAGAATGTGGATATACCTGATGAGAACCTTCAGGAGATCCTCATGAGCAATCCGCTCGAACACGAGAGAACAGGCCCGGATGCGGTCGAGTATGCTCTCGATAACCCGATAGGATCCGATAAGCTCGAGAATATCGTTAAGCCCGGTCAGAAGATCGTGATCATCACCAGTGACATCTCCAGGCCAATCCCGAGCTTCGATGTAATCCCTTCCATCCTGAAGAGACTGTTCACGGCCGGATGCCGCGCGGAGGACATAAAGGTCGTTTTCGCGCTGGGTTCCCACAGACATCACACCGAAGACGAGAAGAAGCACCTCGTGGGAGAGTGGGTCTATGAGCAGGTCGAGTGCGTCGACAGCGATCCCGAGGACTGCATCCACATGGGCGATACGAGCAGGGGAACTCCCGTGGACATCACAAGGTCCGTCGCAGAAGCTGACTTCAGGATCGGCGTCGGCAATATAGAGTTCCATTATTTCGCAGGATATTCGGGCGGTGCCAAGGCACTCATGCCGGGCGTGTCCACCCCTGATGCCATCCAGTCCAACCACCGCATGATGGTCGATGAGAACGCGTGTGCGGGTAAGCTTGCCGGCAATCCGGTAAGAGCCGATATCGAAGAATCAGAGACATTCTGCCACCTGAGCTTCATCGTCAATGTAGTCCTCGATGAACACAAGCACATCGTATACGGAGTAGCGGGCGACGTTACCGAAGCTCACCGCGTGGGATGCGCATATCTCGATAAGATGTACAGGAAGCCCATCAAGAACAGGGCAGACATCGTTATCGTGTCGCAGGGAGGAGCTCCTAAGGATGCCAACCTCTACCAGACACAGAAGGCTCTCGATAATTCCAAGCATGCCGTAAAGGACGGCGGTACGATCATACTGATAGGTGCCTGCAACGAAGGCCTCGGAAGCAAGGTCTTCGAGGAGTGGCTGACATCTGCACCTACGGCAGAGTCGCTCATTACAAGAGTAAACGAACATTTCCAGCTGGGCGGACATAAGGCTGCGGCGATCGCGATGGTACTGCAGCATGCGAAGATCTGTCTGGTATCCGAGATGGAGGATGACTTTGTCAGGAGCATCTTCTTAGAGCCCGTGCACAGTGCGCAGGAAGCCTTTGATGAAGCCATGTCCCGTTACGGAAAAGAAGCATCGGTCATCTGCATGCCTTTCGGCGGTGCGACATTACCGATGCCTCCCGAGAATGCTTAAGGACAGATCAGATCCTACCAGTCTGAATCCCAGCCGCCTCCGCCGCTTATGACGCCGCCCCAGCCTCCGTCATAGTCTGAGTCGTAGTCTGAGTCGTAATCGTAATCGTAATCATAGTCCGAATCGTCTCCGGCATCGTAGTAGTAATAATCCCAGTCGTCATCGTCCCAGCTGTCGTCGCCCCATGAGTCGTCGTACTCATAGTCATAGCCGTAATCGTAGCTGTCGTAGTCGGGAATGTACTCGTCAAAGTAGACGTAGTCATCCAGGTTGTCGTATTCTTCTGCTTCGAAGTAATCGTCGTAATTGTCACCGAGGTCATTGGGAACTTCGGTCTCTGCCCAGTAACCTTCCTCGTCCAGGCCGTACCACTGATCATCATCGTAGTAGTAATAATCGTCACCGTAAGAATAGTAACCGCTGTCCGGATCCTGCTGCTCGACATAGTATGAGTCGAGCGAATCGAGGAATCCCGAGGGTATCGTCAGATCGCAAGACGTGAGACTTGTCGCGAGAGCGACTGCGAGGAACAGGAGCGCTGCTATAGCCGCCACCATCGCATTGCCGTTACGGCCGCCAAGGATGTTGTTGCCCTTGGAATACTTGAACTTCTCCTGGGGCGGACGGGGAGCGGGTTTACGGTAATCCGTGAAGGGCTCGAAAGGGCGTCCCTTGCCGTAATCTCCGCCGTCAAAGAAGCTGCGGCGGTCCATGATCTGCCTGTGCTCAAGGAACTCTGCCTTCATCTTCTGATAGATCTCGTTGACGGCATAAGCCTCGTCTGCACCTTCGTAACGGATGACGCGCGTGCCGTCACTCTTGTTCTTATAGACGACGCAGTTCTGGTTGTCGGGCCTCTTGAAGATACCGAATGCCTTGGGCTGCTGATAATCGATCCCGATGAAGAACCTCATCTTGTCCACCGGGATCTTGTGCTCGGCGATGAACGCCTGGAGCTCTTCGATCGTCTTCGGTACCTGGTTGCCGGAACGCAGCATGTGCTTGTTGACGGCACCGCATTCAGGGCACGAAGCCAGTGTCTCATCAATGGGCTTGCCGCAGAAATCGCAAAAAACCTTCATAATACTATCTCCCTGTAATCTATCCCTTATGTCTTTCCCTTAACCATTTTTGATTATAGCATACGGAAAGAATAAGCATCAATTCAACAGAGGTTGTTTAGCGTGCACTATTTCGAGTTATTTTGTGTTGAAAAATACCCCCTTAACACTTAAAATATCTACGGTGAAATTCGACCCTTCAGGTCGCATTCCTTATTAAGAAAGGAGAAACATAATGATTTATTCAACAGAAGTCAAGAATATGTGCAAAGTGAATCAGGCCGGCAATCACGGCGCTGCACCGATTCCTGAAGAAGCAAAGTGGGTAAGCGCTAAGCAGATCAGCGATATTTCCGGTTATACACACGGTATCGGCTGGTGCGCTCCTCAGCAGGGCTGCTGCAAGCTGTCCCTCAACGTTAAGGACGGTATCATCCAGGAGGCTCTCGTAGAGACAATCGGATGCTCCGGAATGACACATTCCGCTGCTATGGCAGCTGAGATCCTTCCCGGCCGTACTATCCTCGAAGCACTGAACACAGACCTTGTATGCGATGCTATCAACACAGCTATGAGAGAGCTGTTCCTCCAGATCGTTTACGGAAGAACACAGAGCGCTTTCTCCGAGGACGGACTCCAGATCGGCGCAGGTCTTGAGGACCTCGGTAAGGGTGCTCGTTCAATGGTAGGTACAACGTACGGTACACTCGACAAGGGTCCCCGTTACCTCGAGCTCACAGACGGTTACATCACAGATCTTGCTCTTGACGACAACGATGAGATCATCGGATATAAGTTCGTTAACTTCGGTAAGATGATGGACTTCATCAAGAAGGGCGACGATGCCGCTACTGCTCTTGAGAAGGCTTCAGGTAAGTACGGTCGTGTAGATGATGCTGTTAAGTTCATCGATCCCCGCAAGCAGTAATTATAGGAGGTAAATCAAAATGGCAGAGCTGTTTGAATCATATGAAAGAAGAATCCCCCAGATTAATGCAAAGCTTGCTGAATATGGGATTTCTTCTATTGAAGAAGCTGAGAAGATCACAAAGGACGCTGGACTCGATGTTTATCACCTCGTTGAGAACATCCAGCCCATCTGCTTCGAGAACGCTAAGTGGGCTTACACAGTAGGTGCCGCTATCGCTATCAAGAAGGGCTGCCGCAAGGCTTCCGATGCTGCTGCAGCAATCGGTGAAGGCCTCCAGGCATTCTGCATTCCCGGTTCCGTTGCTGACAGACGTAAGGTAGGTCTCGGTCACGGTAATCTCGGTAAGATGCTCCTCGAAGAAGATACAGAGTGCTTCGCATTCCTCGCAGGTCACGAGTCTTTCGCAGCTGCAGAAGGTGCTATCGGTATCGCAGAGAAGGCAAACAGAGTTAGACAGAAGCCCCTCAGAGTTATCCTTGACGGTCTCGGCAAGGACGCTGCAAAGATCATCTCCAGGATCAACGGCTTTACATATGTTGAGACTGAGTATGACTACAAGACAGGCGAGCTCAAGGAACTGTCCAGAACATGCTACTCCAAGAACGCTGATTCTCCGAGAGCAAAGGTCAACTGCTATGGTGCAGATGACGTTCAGGAAGGTGTTGCAATCCTCTGGAAGGAGAACGTTGATGTCTCCATCACAGGTAACTCCACCAACCCGACAAGATTCCAGCACCCTGTTGCAGGTACATACAAGAAGGAGCGCCTCGAGGCAGGCAAGAAGTACTTCTCCGTTGCATCAGGCGGTGGTACAGGCCGTACACTTCACCCTGATAACATGGCTGCAGGTCCCGCTTCTTACGGTATGACAGATACAATGGGCCGTATGCACTCTGACGCTCAGTTCGCAGGTTCTTCTTCTGTTCCTGCTCACGTTGAGATGATGGGTCTCATCGGTGCCGGCAACAACCCGATGGTTGGTATGACTGTTTCTACTGCAGTATCCGTTGAGGAAGCTGCTAAGGCAGGCAAGTTCTGATAACAAACTTACTTAGAACATAAACAGAGGCGGTGTGGGTTTCCACACCGCTTTTGTTTTGCCTCCCGGTCAGATTACATATGTGAGTTTTTGCAAAATTTCTTTACTTGTTCAAAGAATAAGTGTTATTCTGAACTATGATGGGAAATAGTTGATCAGGCGATAATGCCGGGAGAATGAGATATGGCGGAACTGTTTGCAGAATTTCCGTTTTTGTCTAACGACAAAGTAGTGATCAGGAAGATGGAAGAGGCCGATATACCGGCCCTTGCAGAGATAAGCCGTAATGACAATGTCTATAAATACATGCCGCCCTTCCTGTACCAGAAGACCGACTCGGCACTCGGAGGTGCGATCAAGAACCTCGGAGGCAGGGATTTTGAGTCCAGGAAGTGGGTCATCGCAGGAGTATACCCCGTAAGTGACAATACCAAGCTCATCGGCCTTGCCGAGATGTTCGACTATGACGAAGCCGAGAGCAGGATCACTTTGAACTATATGTTCAATGAGGAATACTGGAATCAGGGATACGGCACGAGTACGGTAGAACTGATGAAGATGTATCTTACCGAGGAGATAGGCATCAGGAAGCTTATCGCATATGTAGTTACAGATAATATCTATGCTGCAAGGGTCCTTACGAACAACGAATTCGTCAAAGACGAACAGTCTGTCCAGGAGAAGAACTGGTCGGGAAGAGGCAACCTGACTCTCGACGTCTATTCTTACGTTAAGGTCTGATCAGACAACGACCTTATTACGTCCGTCGGATTTACCCATATAGAGTTTCTTGTCGGCAGCACCGACGGCTTCGTTGATGCGGTCGTCTATGTCTGCTTCGGTGACACTGCCGCTTAAGAACGTGTTGACGTCCGCGACGCCAATGGTCATGGTAACCTTGATCTCGATGTCATTCCACTTGACTGTAAGATTCCTGATCTTCGACAGCAGGGCATTGGCCGCCACTCCCGCTTCGTCCAGGTTCTCATTATTGAACACGAAAAGGAACTCCTCGCCGCCCCAGCGTGCCGCGATGCCGTGGTCCTTCATGAACTCCTGGCAGAGGACCGCGAGCTGCTTCAGGACTTCGTCGCCTGCTTCATGTCCGTAAGTATCGTTGACGTTCTTAAAGAAATCTATATCGCCGATGGCTATGCAGACACCGTTCTCGCAGACACCTCGCATGATGTTGGAGATCGTACCTGAGATTACGCTCCTTCTGTTGGGCAGCTTGGTGAGAGGGTCTATCTCGGAGATCCGCTTGAGCTTCTTGTTGTACTCTGACAGCTTGGCTTCAGTCGCCATCTTGTCCCTGGTGAAGATCGTGAGGATAACGACCATCGAGAAGAAGATGGACAGGATGTTGATGATCTGGAACAGGAGAGAGATGCTGTAAGGGAGTACTTCGAAGGGTTCGAAGTTCACATGCCATGAATACAGCACAAGTCTCACGCAGAAGACGGCAATGCTCAGGATGATCTTGATCTTGTCGGAGGCATAGGTTCCTACGAAGACGAGCAGGAGCAGCACGAAAACGAAGTGCTGGATACTGCACTCCCAACCCCACTGAATGACGAACCTCATCATCCAGAATATGCTGACGGTCGAATAGATGGCCAGAGCAAGCGCATTGTGATCTTTGTATGTAAGATATACAGCCAGACCGTAAGTCGCCAGACAGAGAGCGCAGGTGCCGACAGTGGGGAACTTCCCGTAAACGCTGAAGACGACCATCAGGATAATAAAATACAGACACATCAACATAGCATTGATGCGGACGATGTAAGATACACGGTTCGATTCGTTCTCGCCGGTAACGTCTTTCCAGATTAACTGCGCCAGCTTATTCATATTTACCTGAATTCTATCACAAATGCTTTATTATAGACGCGTTTTGTTAGTATAATTAAAGGGATTAGAGCAAAGGAGATGTCACATGGCTTTGTGGAACGAGAGACCTTTTGATGAGAAGGGACCTGATCCGTTCGGAAGAAGGGAGGTCAAGAGCGAGTTTGAGCAGCTCTCGGCCGACTCTGCAAAGTGTCCGAGCTGCGGTGCGAACATCTTCTATGAACCCGAACTCAGCGCCATGATGTGCCGCGACTGCGGTAATGTATATTCCCCGGACACGATGGAACTCAGAGGTTCTCTCGGTATCAGCAAAGAGCATGACTATGTCGGTGACACTGACATGTCCGAAGCGGATAAGATGCGTCATGAGATCGTCTGCAATGCCTGCGGCGCCGCACTCGTTGCAGATGAGAATACGATGTCTACCATGTGTCCTTTCTGCGGGTCTCCTGCGCTCATTACAAGAAGGCTGTCCCGTGAGTTCAAGCCGGATTACATAGTTCCGTTCAAGATCGACAGGGATCAGGCAGAGAGCATCATGAACAAGTGGATCTCAAGCAGGAAGCATACACCTCTGGGATTCAAGACCAAGAGCAGGCTTACCAAGATGACGGCCCTGTACGTTCCGTTCTGGCTTGTCGACTGCGGAGTCAATACCGATGTGTCGGGAACTGGAAAGAAGATAGACGGTATTACATCCACCATCTTTGAAGTTGATTCAACGATAACCTACTATGTCAAAGGCGTTCCGTTCGATGCATCGATAAAGGTTGCCAACAAGCTCATGGAAGCCATCGAGCCTTTTGATTACAGTGAGATGGTCAGGTTCGAGAGTAAATACCTTCAGGGTTTCTACGCGGATAAGTACGATCAGCTTCCTTCTGAGATAACAGACCGGATAACCAGAAGGCTCAACAAGTTCTCTGATTCCGAGCTCGAACTGATCGCCAAGCGGTACGATGAATACGAGAACAGGACGATAAAGAACTTTACATGGCTGAGCGAGATCAACGTCAAGTACTGTCTGCTCCCTGTGTGGTTCATGACGGTTGAATTCGGAGGTACGAAGTATCAGTTTGCCGTAAACGGTCAGACAGGTGAGGCCGCCGGCCGCGTTCCGACTTCGAGGGCAGCCGATATCGTGGACTGGATAACCTTCCGCATGCGCGGGTTCTGGATGATCGTTCCTTTTCTTGCGATGATCCTTTGTATGTTGATCTTCGGAGCGATCGTAGCCGTAAAAAATGCTGACAGGTTCTCGCCCGTGATGGCTTTGCTGTGGGGCGTCGCGAACGTGCTTCAGTACAGCTGGTTATTTGTCGCTATGTTCGCCGTGCTCTGGCTTGTTTTCTCGATACTGGTAAGGTCCGGCGCATTACAGAAGATGTTTGCCAGGAAAGAGACTGCATATGAGGCAAACGATTACGATGCCGATCCCGGTCTCGACGCATATTTTGATCACTCCAGACATTCGGATCTCAAGGTGAAAGAGAACTTCTTAAGACACATCGTAAAGGTCGTCGACGAGAATGGACGAGTGGTCGACGAACGATCCATAGAAGCATGATATATAGACGCTGATGAATATTTACATCAGTGTCATCAGCTTACACTGCGCAAGTCCCCAGCTCCAGAAATCTTCTCTCGGCAGGTTCTTAACGTTGCTTATCAGACTGCAGTTCATCGCGCCGTGTCCGACGATAAGGACATCCTTGCCCTCTGCGATCTTGGGATAGACCAGCTCGTCCAGGAAAGACTTCGTTCTGGCGTTGAGTTCTTCTATGGTCTCGGCACCGCCCACGGATTCCTTGTATGATGCAGGATCCTGGAAGATAACGTTAATCGGGCAGTCAGGTATCTTGAAGCTGTGCTCGATGCCTTCGTAATCACCGAAACACATCTCGAGCAGCCTGTCATCCTTTACTATTGGCACGTTCCTTCCTTCGAGCAGGATCTCGGCAGTCTCAACAGCCCTTATAAGCGGCGAACAGTAACATATATCGAAATGGGTATCAAGATACTCATCGTGAGCATCTCTTGCCATCTGTCTTCCTTCTTCGTTAAGCGGGATATCAGTGCGTCCCTGCAGCTTGTGGCGGACGTTCCAGTCCGTTCTTCCGTGTCTCATCAAATAAAGCATGAAGATATTATACATTATGATGTTATAATCCGAGAATAAACTAACCATCCCGGAGGATACCCGTATGAACGACAATATCTTCAAGCGTAACGAGCTTCTTGCACAGAAGGTGATCAAGGGTCTTGCTTCGCGTAACATGACCGGCTACTATGCCGCATCTGCCGAAGAAGCGAAGAAGATCGCGCTGGATCTCATACCCGAAGGATCTTCGATCAGCATGGGCGGAGGAATGAGTGTTCATGAGATCGGTCTGGTAGAAGCGCTCAAGGAAGGCAACTATAACTTCATCGACAGGGATAAGGCAGAGGACAAGCGCGCTGCCATGCTCGCGGCATATGATGCAGACTTTTTCCTGTCGGGCTGCAACGCAATGACTGAAGACGGAGTCCTCGTAAATATCGACGGCAATGCCAACAGGGTATCCGCCATCGCACAGGGACCGAAGAAGGTCATCTTCATCGTCGGCATGAACAAAGTCTGCGACGATGTCGACGGCGCCATGAAGAGAGCCAGGAATGTCGCAGCTCCGATCAATGCTCAGAGATTCGGCCTTGATACGCCGTGTGCAAAGACAGGATCCTGCATGAACTGCAAGTCTCCGGACACTATCTGCTGCCAGTTCCTGATCACCAGATTTTCCAGACATGAGGGCAGGATACATGTTATCCTCGTCAACGATTCACTGGGATTCTGATTCCTTGCAAACGATATGTGCGGTGGTATAATCTGATTAGCGAAGGAATGATAATAATCGCTATTCCATACAGCAAACGAGAACCCCGGAGTTGCAGCTCCGGGGTTCTCTATTCCTTTTTTGCGAGGCGGCTTAGACCTCAGGCTGACTGCCTTTTACTTTCTTCGATCCAGCCATTTGCTTAAAGTATTAGCAATAACTCCAGCCACGATGGAAGAAAGGAACGATAATAATCTGTCCATACAGTTACCTCCTTTCCTCTGCGCGTGTAGAGGATTAGCAGTATGAAAATTATAAGTTCCGAAGCCTCCTCAAAAACCCGACAAAAACCGACAAACCACTCGCATATCTTACGAAATAATAATAGAATGAGATTGATCGAATACCGACCGGCAATCGCAACATTCTTGGGGATAAAAAATGTACAGAAAAATCGTAACTGCAATACTGATCTTCTCGCTTGTCCTGAGCATCTGTTCGTGCGCTCAGAGTAAGCCGCGTCCGCAGAGCAAGATCACCGATGTGGTCCTGACAAAAGACAACACATATGAGTGCCAGTTCGAAGACATGACATTCAAATTCATGCTGTTCCTTCCCGAGAAGACTGACTCTAATACTCCTCTTATACTGATGCTTCCGGGCCTGGGCAACAACAGTTCAGCTTTCAAATTGCAGACGCACATGGACGAGGACGCGTGCCCGAGAGGATATGCTGTCTGTTATGTCCAGCCGGGGCAGGGAATGGGCGCCAAGGGCTGGGACTGCGGACTTATGGATCCACAGGATGTCGACAGCCTGGAGTACCTCATCAATCTGGTTATCTACCTTCAGGATGAATACGGTCTGTCCAAGACGAAGGCTTTCGCCGCGGGCTTTTCTAACGGCGGGTTCATGATACACAGGATCGCGATGGAAGCTCCCGATACGTTCCTGGCGGTCGCATCTGTAGCGGGCATGATGACCAACAAGGTATGGGATGAGCGTTCTGACAAGACGAGCATCGGCTTCCTCGAGATCTACGGTACCAAAGACAACGTCGTACCGCAGAACGGGACCGGTACTGCAGCGGCATCGCCTTATCCTGCCATCGAGGTTGTCATGGACTACTGGGCTTCCGCCAACGGTCTGGGTTCATCAAGTGTGGAAACTCTCTCAGACAAGGCGGAGCTTACCAAATACACGGCTCTCTTTAACAAGACGCAGGTCTGGTCCGTCAAGATTGAAGGCGGAGCGCACGAGTGGCCTGAAGAAGATATCGCGGGTTTCGATACCAACACTCTGATACTGGATTTCTTTGATCAGTGTTCGTGATCAGATAAAGCGCATCAGGATAAAGCGGACGCCGAGCAGGATCACCAGGAAGATTATATTTATGACGGTGAATGCACCGATGTAACTGACGGATTTCTCTTTCGTCTTAGGCAGCGCAGCGTGGAACTTGTATGTGATGAGGCTCGCCATGCTGGCGATCAGAGTTCCGAGGCCGCCGAGATTCGTTCCGATGACGAGCGCTTCCCCGTTATCCGTAAAGGCAGACAGCAAGAGCGCCGCGGGTACATTGCTGATGACCTGTGATGCTGCAACTGCGGTGATAACAGGAGACTTGCCGACAATCTCTGATATGGCCCTGTAGACGAGATCTATCCTGCCCATGTTGCCTACGAAAACAAAGAAGAATACGAACGTTATCAGGAGAGTGTAATCCACACCTTTGAATGCCTTCCTGTCCATTATGAGCATTACGGCGATGAGTACTCCCAGGGCTATCAGGAAGTGCAGAACCCTTAGCACCACCAGAAGACTTAAGATGAATAATACGATGCAGACTGATACCTTTACGGGGGAGATCTTCTTTCTCTCCTTCGGCGGCTCATGCGTGATCTTCATGTCCCTGCACAGCAAGAGAACAGCCGCCGTGACCAGTGCAAGCGAGCACAGCGAGTAGGGGAGCATCAGCAGCGTAAAACGTCCGATCTCCATTCCGTAGTGCGTGAACAGATATATGTTCTGCGGATTGCCGATGGGCGTCTGCATACTTCCCAAGTTGGTAGCCACGGTCATCAGGATCAGGGTGAAGGTGAGAGTCTTCCTGTCCTCAAATGACTTCATGAGAGCTATTGCGAACGGTACCAGCGTTACCAGGGTAACATCGTTGGTCAGGATCATTCCGAGGAAGAACGAGAGCCAGACGAGTATGAGCGATACCAGACGGGAGGAGTGTACCTTCGACAGGAGCATGTGGGTGAGACTGTCAAAGACACCGAGCAGTACCAGCTCGGATACCACGAGCATCATGCAGAACAGGATCGCGAGTACCCTGAAGTCCACATAGCCGATGTATTCCGCATCCAGGTGCACGATAAAACAGGATACTATTGCAAGTATCCCTGAGATGAATAATACCGGATCTTTTTTGAATCGTTCCAACATAGCCAACAGATTTTATTACTCATTCTGCAGATTCGCAACTGAGAATTATGACGATAAGTGTTGACATAGTAGCAAATTCATACTATCATGTGGTCATAATAAGTAATAAAACGATACTAACTCGCGGAAGGAAACACTAATGGACGTATATACAGATTATTTCATGATGTTATTGGAGCAGGCCGCTGTCGGTGTAGTCTCGATCCTGGTCATAGGTTCGATAGTGCTCTTTGTAATAGACGGCATCAACGCCAAGAAGGAGAACCGCAAGCGTAAGCTCTGGATTACGATAGCATTCGTGATCTCGCTGATCATAACCATACTGTTCTTTATCGGAGTTGCGATTATGGTGCTCGCATTGATCATGTATCCGCTCTTATATGCTTTCGCTTAATGTTCGCTCTTAAGAGCGGTTTGCCTTATAGTCGCGCTTGAACTGATACATCCTGTCATCAGCTTCCTTCATGGAAGATACGATATTATTCGTCTCCCAGCCGAGAAGTTCTGAGATGCCGATGCTCGCATGGATAGGGTAGGGTTTGCCTGAACTGTTCGATACCTCATCCATCTTACCCAGGAATTCCTCTGTGAATTCTTCGGCGCGTCCCAGGTTATCAGATACGAGTACGGCAGAGAATTCGTCGCCGCCGAATCTCGCGCAGAACTCATCTCCCTTAAGGCAGCTCTTAAGAGTATCTGCCAGATGGGTAAGTGCAAAGTCGCCTTCAGCATGTCCGTGGACATCGTTGATCGTCTTGAGGTTATCCATATCGATGCTGACGATGTTTATGATCCTCGCACCGTTCTCTCCGGAGAGAAGCTCCTGCAGCGCATGTTCGAATCCTCGGCGGTTGTAAAGCCCGGTGAGCTCGTCAGACCTCGCGATCTTCCTGATCTCGGCAAACTCGCTGAAATGCTTTGAATAGTAGCAGTTCTCGATTGCGGATGAGAGTGTGGTGATATAGTTATATGCCAGTTCGTTCGGCCACTGGTCTTGTTCGGGTTTGAGCACAAGGTATCCGTAGATCTTATTCTTGAAGAACAGCGGCAATACGATGTACGCTCCGGGTTCTTCAGTATCGAATACTGATGCAGGCAGTATATCCGTCCTGTCGAAATACTCTCCCGCGAACTCCGCCTTCTGCCGCTGTCCCGCGCGCATTATCTGCAGCAGCACCATCTTATCCGTGAACGGGTACTCCTGCTCGACAGAGGAGAACTTGGGGTCGGATTCATCGCAATAACAGAGATATCCCGTATCGCAGCCGAGTGTCCTGAAATAGTAATTGCTGACGGAGAGCACACTGTCAAAATCAGGTGCGCTCTGATAATCGGACGAGATCCTTCCCGCCTCGCGCAGAAGGTTCTCTTTGGCGGTAAGTCTTCTGTATATATCGCCGATGTTCCCGCTCAGGACCTGGCAGCCGCAGCCGCAACTCGCACGGAAGATGAATTCGTTCGGGACAGTGTGCTTAAGGGAAGGCCATTTGCCGGCTTCGATATCGTCCAGTATCTCGAAAGCGGCTTCCGCGAATCTCTCAGGCCTGAAAGACACGGTCGTAAGAGAAGGTCTTGCGTATTCGCCTTCTCTGATACCGTCAAATCCGCATACGCAGACATCCTGCGGAACGCGCATGCCGCGCTTCCTGAGTTCTTCCGTTATCGAGATGCCCATATAGTCGTTGGCGCAGATTATCGCCTGGGGATAGTTGATGCGACCCTTCATGAAATGATCCACGGCGGCAGCACCTCTGTTCATCCAGTAGTTGCCTTCGTATATTGAATTGCTGTCAACGGTGAGGCCTGCTTCGTTCATCGCTGCCATGAATCCTTCAAGACGCGCCGGGGAATCCTTGTGATCGAGCGGACCCGACATATAGCAGATATCCGTGAAGTTATGTTCCTCGATGAAGTGCCTGGTCATCAGATACATAGCTTCCTTGTTCTCGATAGAGATCGTATAGAAGTCCGGCTGTCCTGACTGAAGACAGATCACCGGGCACGTGGCATTGGCTCTGATGAGATCGTAGAACTCGGACTCCATGCCCTGGATATCGAATGAGTTGGGCATCGCGATTATGGCATCAAGCTTCGTATAATCGGGGAGATAGATCATGTTCTTCATGGCGATCTCGGACAGGAGACTTCTCCCGTACGGAGATGAATAAGAGCCGTAGGAAGAGAATATGATCACATCGGAGTCCCGCAGGGAGGCGAGGTCAATGATGGCCTTTCCGCACGAAGTCTGGAAGAACTGCGTGATCTCGCTCATGAACAGACCTATCTTCTTACGTGCCACCTGCTGCCTCCGCGTGAGATTACTACTTATAAGCCGATTATAACATCAAACCGGAGCAAGGTCTTCCCACCGAAAACAGTTACAGACCGGAGCGAATATGTTAAAATTTTTAACGGGATTTCCGTGTCAAAACGGAGTTGGATAGATAGGAGAGAATAAATTATGATCACAAGAGAAAAACTCAAGACTGATGCCAAGAATGTGCTCTCGAGCACCTACTGGCTGTCATTGGCATCGCACTTCATCGTCTCGACCGCAATATCAGCGATAACCTCAGTGGTAGTTGTCGTGATCTACATACTCGCGATCGTCCTTCAAATGGCCATTGCAGTTCCTGTAGCGCTTATATCGCAGGACGAGACTGCAGCGGTACTTGCTGCGCTTCTTTCGCCGGGCGGACTGATCATCTTCGGGGCTGTTATGGCTCTTACCGTCTGCGTGTCGTTCCCGGCACAGGTTGGACTTCATTATTTCTATATCAAGAGCCGCAACACGTTGAAGCCTGACATCGGTGATATCTTTGTGCCGGTCAGGACAAACTACAAGAATACCATTCTCGTCATGTTCATGGCGACCCTCAGGATATGGCTGTGGTCGCTGTTGTTCACGATTCCCGGGATCATCAAGTCGTATGAGTATTGGATGGTGCCTTATATCGTTGCCGAGAATCCCAACATTAATTACAAGAGAGCGCTCGAGATCAGCTCCAAGACAATGAACGGCGAGAAGGCTTTCGCCTTTGTCCTTGTTCTGTCCTTTATCGGCTGGATAATGCTCTGCATGCTGACCTGTGGTATGGGTGCCTTGTTCCTTACACCTTATATTAGCGCTACCTATACAGAGTACTATATGTATCTTAAGGATAAGGCCATCAGCAGCGGTTACGCAGATCCTTCTGAGTTCACCAAGGATGGAGCTGCCGCAACGGTAACTGCAACAGTCTGACAGCCGGGATCCCCGGCAGACGGGCCTTCTCTTAAAGAGAGAAGACCCATCCTGCCAGAGGCGACATGAATATCATTATCACCGAGAAGCAGAAAGAATTGACTGAGATCAATGTGGCGCGCTGTTCCGCGGGGATCATGTTGTTCAGCGCGATGTCGGACCTTATCTGCAGCAGATCGTCGGCAAATGCCGTAAGAAATCCGCCGAGAGTCATCAGATACCACACGCCGGTAAACTCCGTCGCAAGACCTGCCAGTGCCATCACCATGCATATCACAAACAACTTGCGAAGAGACCCTCTGTCCTTACGCGCGAACCTTGCGCCTATGACACCGCCCATCGACATGATGAACAGCAGGGGACCCAGAGACCAGGAAGGTATCCCCGTCATCGGCAGCTTCGCCTGAAGGAAGAAGAGCAGCAGGACATCTATCGCGCCTACTATGGCATTGCGGAAGATGAGACCTGCGACCTTGCGGTTGCCACGAAGGAATCCGAAAGCACCTTTGTAGGTGTCCTTAATACGCTGCATGACAGATATCTTTTTCTTCTCGTTGATTACGGCATTCTCGCGAAGACCGGCAAGAACGATGAGGTTAATGAGGGACAGTCCTATCGACAGGATCTGCGCATTGCGGTTGCCCATGATGACGGCGACGCCTGCAAGAAGTGTCGCGATGCCGTTCGAGATGCGGTAGATGATGGTCTGCTTTGAGATATATCCGTCATACTTATCCGCACGGTCAGCTTCCAGCAGCGAATCGTATGCGAGGGCGCTGTCCGACCCCGACGCGAAATTATACGACAACGCAGAGAACGCGATAGATACGAGCACGCAGCCGAACCCCGGCAGGAATCCCCTGACGACGGCAGACATTATCGAGCACAGACAGCTTACGATAAGACTTTTCTTCCTCCCGAAAACGTCTGCAAAGACACCGGAAGGTATCTCGCAGGTGAGACTTACAATGTGGAAGACAGTCTCAGCCAGTCCTACCTGGATGAGCGAATAGCCGTCACTTACCAGGAGCAGGACCCATGCTGCTCCGGCGATCGAGATATTGGATATGAAGTTGGATGTGTACAGCCTTCGAAGCTGTGACAATACTTTATCTTTTGACATAAAAAACTCCTTTGAAATTCATTGATTCAAAGGAGAAGAGCGCTTAAGAAAATATTGTGTTCTTACCTGAAAATGGGCGCACTTCCCCTTAAGGAAGCACCATAGAAACCATTGACAAGCTGTATGTTAGGTGTTATCCAGTACATGGTCAGCGCCCTTTCTTTTGTATTTCTACCGGGATTATAACACATACCCGGCCAAAGTAAAAAGGGCCGCCGGAGCAGACCCTTCCTACTTTGTAATATGGCACTAACTCTAATGCTTTTTATCAGCCCTCACCGAAAAGTGCTGTCGACAGGTATCTGTCGCCGGAATCGGGGAGAACTACTACGATGTTCTTGCCGGGATATTTTGCAGCGAGGATCTGTCCGGCCTTCAGCGCTGCGCCGGAAGAGATTCCTACGAGGACACCCTCGGATACTGCGAACCTTCTGCCTTCCTCGAATGCATCTTCATTCTCGATGGCAATGACCTCATCATAGATGCCTGTATCGAGCGTATCAGGTACGAAGCCTGCGCCGATGCCCTGGATCTTGTGGGATCCTGCCGTGCCCTTGGAAAGGACGGGGGAGGTGGCGGGTTCTATCGCGACTACTTTGATGTCGGGGTTCTTCTCCTTGAGATAACGTCCTGTACCTGTAAGTGTACCGCCTGTGCCTACACCGGCAGCGAAAATATCGACCTTGCCCTCGGTCTGTTCCCAGATCTCGGGACCTGTTGTCTTGTAGTGGATCTCGGGGTTGGCAGGATTCACGAACTGTCCGAGGATGACTGAACCGGGAATGGATTCCTTGAGTTCTTCAGCCTTGGCGATAGCGCCCTTCATGCCCTTGGCGCCTTCGGTGAGTTCCAATTTTGCACCGTAAGCTGCGAGGAGCTTTCTTCTCTCGACGCTCATCGTCTCGGGAAGTGTGAAGATAGCCTTATAGCCCTTTGCTGCCGCGATGGCTGCAAGACCGATACCCGTGTTGCCGCTCGTAGGCTCGATGATCGTTGCACCGGGCTTAAGGATGCCCTTCTGCTCTGCATCTTCGATCATTGCCAGAGCGATCCTGTCCTTAACGGATCCTGCCGGATTGAGGTACTCGAGCTTTACTAGAAGACCGTCGCCTTCGATGCCTGCTGCCTTGCTGTACCTGCTTGCGCGGAGAATGGGTGTCTTACCTACCAGTTCTGTTACGCTGTTCGTGATGCCTGCCATATTACTTTCCTCCATATATGTTTTTGTTTTGTATTATACCTTTATCATGCCTTTGCTGCCGCAAAACCCTTCTCGAGGTCTGCGATGATGTCGTCGATGTGCTCTGTTCCGATGGAGAGTCTGATCGTGCTCTCCGTGATGCCTACGCTCGCGAGCTCTTCAGCAGTGAGCTGGGAGTGTGTCGTGGAGTAGGGGTGGATAACGAGGCTCTTAACATCTGCAACGTTCGCGAGAAGCGAGAAGATCTCGAGGCTGTCGATGAACTTGAATGCTTCTTCCTTACCGCCCTTGATGTCGAAAGTGAAGATGGAACCCGCACCGTTGGGGAAATATCTCTTGTATACTTCGTGATCCGGATGATCGGGAAGTGCAGGGTGATTGACCTTTGCTACCTGAGGGTGGTTTACGAGGAAGTCCAATACCTTCTTTGTGTTCTCAATGTGTCTGTCGAGACGGAGTGAGAGTGTCTCGATGCCCTGCAGGAGCAGGAATGCGTTGAAAGGTGAGATAGCCGCACCGGTGTCGCGAAGGATGATCGCACGGATGTATGTGACGAATGCTGCGGGACCTACTGCGTCGTAGAAGGATACGCCGTGATAGCTCGGGTTGGGCTCTGCGATGTTCGGATACTTGCCGGACTCCTTCCAGTTGAACTTGCCGGACTCAACGATGATACCGCCGAGTGTTGTGCCGTGACCGCCCAGGAACTTTGTTGCGGAGTGGACTACGATGTCTGCACCGTGCTCGAAAGGTCTGATCAGGTAAGGTGTGCCGAATGTATTGTCTACTACTACCGGCAGACCGTATCTGTGAGCGATCTCAGCGATGGCATCGATATCCGGGATATCAGAGTTGGGGTTGCCGAGTGTCTCGAGGTATACGGCTCTTGTGTTCTCCTTGATGGCACCCTCTACTTCAGCGAGGTTGTGAGCATCAACGAAAGTTGTCTCGATACCGTACTGGGGAAGGGTGTTGCTCAGGAGGTTGTAAGAACCGCCGTAGATCGTCTTCTGTGCTACGATGTGGCCGCCGTTAGCAGCGAGTGCCTCGATCGTGTATGAGATTGCTGCTGCACCGGAAGCTACAGCAAGTGCTGCGGAGCCGCCTTCGAGTGCTGCGACTCTCTCTTCGAGAACGCCCTGTGTGGAATTCGTGAGTCTTCCGTAGATGTTGCCGCCTGCACGGAGGTTGAATCTTGCTTCCGCATCATTGCTGTCGTGGAAGACATAAGATGTTGTCTGGTAAATAGGTACAGCTCTGGAATCTGTTGCGGAATCTGCCTGCTCCTGTCCTACGTGGATCTGTAATGTTTCAAACTTGTATGCCATGGTTGTAATCTCCTTTGATGTAATTGTTTTTGTTTTGAATTTTTGGCAAAAAAATGAGGCCTCTCAAGTGCCTCTCCCATCTAACTTCTTCTATCGTGTCAGTGAACTTAAGGTCACATTCGCATTTCCGAACAAGGTGTACAAGAGAAGCACATCATATCCTGCATACAGCACATGCTGTCTGCCATCTCGTACATGTTCATAGGCCAAGTGTTGCCGTGTGACATTTTTGCTTCTCCTTTCTTGAGTTGTGCAGTGGAACTAACCTACCTGCTTGGTGGGTATAATACACTTGTTCGGATACCGTGTCAACACCCTTATCAAAATTTATTCAAAATTCGCCGAACCCCTTGTTTTATCGGAACTTCTGTGTAAAATACAATTACCCCACTAAAACGGTAGGTTGAAGTGCGAAAGCTTATTAAAAATATATTTCATAACCATCAGGAGGACATATGATATACGCAGACAACGCAGCTACGACCAAGATGAGCAAGGCTGCCATCGAAGCAATGCTGCCTTACATGGATGAGGTGTACGGCAATCCTTCAAGCCTGTATTCTTTCGGGCAGGATGCCAAGGAGGCTCTGGAGAATGCGAGAGCCAGGATCGCAGCCTGCATCGGTTGCGATGCGCGAGAGGTGACGTTCACTTCCGGCGGTAGCGAGGCCGACAACCAGGCCATCATTACCGCTGCACATCTCGGAGCTCGAAAGGGCAAGAAGCACATCATCTCCACGGCTTTCGAGCATCACGCAGTACTTCACACTCTCGATAAGCTGAAGAAGGAGGGCTTCGAGGTGACCCTTCTCGATGTCCACGATACAGGCGCGGTAACTGCCGAAGAGGTGCTGGCTGCAGTTCGTGAGGATACATGCCTTGTAACGATCATGTATGCCAATAACGAGATCGGAACCATACAGCCAATCGCAGAGATAGGTGCCGCCCTTAAGGACAAGGACGTCATCTTCCATACCGATGCGGTACAGGCTGCGGGCCATCTGCATATAGATGTAAAGGAACAGAATATTGACATGCTCTCGATATCTGCCCACAAGTTCCACGGTCCCAAGGGCATCGGCGTTCTCTATACAAGAACGGGGATCAGGCTCGAGACCATCATTTCCGGCGGAGCGCAGGAGAGAGGCAAGAGGGCAGGTACGGAGAACATCCCCGCTATCATGGGAATGGCAAAGGCTCTTGAAGATGCGGTGGCAAACATAGATGCAAATGCATCCAGGCTCTCCGCATTGAGAGATAGGCTCATCGAAGGTCTGGATAAGATCCCTTACGGAGAGCTTAACGGCAACAATGACAACAGGCTTCCTTCCAATGTCAACTTTTGCTTTGAGGGAATAGAGGGCGAGTCGCTCCTGCTGCTCCTTGATGACAAAGGTATCTGCGCATCCTCCGGCAGTGCGTGCACATCGGGTTCTCTCGATCCTTCACACGTCCTGCTGGCGATAGGAAGACCGCATGAAGTTGCACACGGTTCGTTAAGACTCAGTCTCGGTGAAGATACGACGGAAGAAGATGTCGATTACATCATCGAAGCGGTAACTGATGTTGTTACATATCTGAGGAATATGTCTCCCTTCTGGAGAGACCTTACGACAGGCAAGCGCGAGCATGTATTTGCAGAGTAAAGGAGAATTATCATGGCTTTATACAGTGAGAAGGTAATGGACCACTTCAGGAATCCGAGGAACGTCGGAGTTATCGAGGATGCCGACGGCATCGGTGAAGCAGGCAACCCCGTCTGCGGAGATATCATGAAGATCTATCTTAAGATCGATAATGACATCATCACGGATGTTAAGTTCGAGACATTCGGATGCGGAAGTGCTATCGCTTCAAGTTCGATGGCAACGGAGCTCATCAAGGGCAAGCCGATATCCGAGGCAAAGGAACTGACCAACAAGGCGGTAACCGAAGCCTTAGACGGACTTCCCGCACACAAGCTGCACTGCTCGGTGCTTGCGGAAGAGGCGATAAGGCTCGCCTTGAGGGATTATTTCGATAAGAACAACATCCCTTACGATCCTGCGGAATACCCGGATCCGGGTTGTGAGAGCTGCTGCCATACACATTGACGTGAAACGCCTTCCGGTCTTTGGTATCAATTGAAGACGGGTGCCGGTTGTGTTAGGATAACCGAATAGAAGGCAGGTGTTGAATATGATGTTGGTCTCCACAAAAGGACGCTATGCATTAAGGGTAATAATCGATCTGGCCGAGAACGGCAGTGAAGGGTATACCCCCATGAAGAATGTTGCCGAGAGACAGGGTATCTCGCTCAAATATCTCGAACGCATACTTCCTCTTCTTGTCAGTGCCGGACTGGTAGAAGGCGTTCACGGCAAGGGCGGCGGCTATAAGCTGTCACGCAAGCCGGCCAAGATCACGGTCGGTGAGGTGCTCCGCGCAGCAGAAGGAGATATCGCGCCTGTTGCCTGCCTGGAATGCAATGCCGACATTTGCAGCAGGCAGGATACCTGCAGAACGCTTCCGATGTGGGTCAAGTTGGACGAGATGATCAACAACTATCTGGACAGCGTAACTATCAAGGACCTCATGGAGAGCGAGTAACCGCTCATGCTCGCTTAGGTCCTCCGCGCTTCGCTTGTGCGGAAATCGCTCGCATAACCGTTCACTCGCCGTATACAGTACGATTCTAATTGACTACCCCCGCAGAAATATTATAATTCTTGTATGGAATAAAATTTTATTGAGGGGGGATGGATTATGGCTATTTGGGATCAGCCTGTCAAAAAGTATGGTGTGCCGAATTCGGAGGGAGAGAAGATACTCTCTGCCAATTCGTCTAAGTGTCCGAACTGCGGACAGAACCTGTTCTACGACACGACACACGGAGCGATGACCTGTAAGTTCTGCGGAGGTCTTTTTGATCCTGCAACGCTCGGAAAAGTCGGATCGTTCGGTGTTGCTAATCCGGAGAGAGAATACGACGGCAGCATTGAAGTAAGTGCTGAAGACATGCAGCGTCAGGAGATCGTCTGCAATGCGTGCGGTGCGGAGGTCGTCACGGACAAGAACACGGCATCAACGGTATGCGTATTCTGCGGTTCTCCGGCGGTCATCACGAGAAGGCTCTCGAGAGAGTTCAAGCCTGACCGCATCATTCCGTTCAAGATCGACAAGGCTAAGGCGATGAGCCTTTTTGAAGAGCACTGCAAGACGGTAGACCACCTTCCGAAGAGCTACAGCTCCAAGAAGACTTTCGAGAAGTTCGCGGCGCTCTATGTGCCGACATGGATCGTATCGAGTGATGTCGAGGTGGACGCAGCCGGCCAGGGACACATGGGTAAGAATGTCGATGACATCTACAGAGAGAACTACCAGCAGGACGGCAAGAACTATTCGACACTTGCTTTCGGTAAGGCATTCTTCCGTCTGAAGAACGTTCCTTTTGACGGGGAGAAGCATATCGCAGACAGACTTATGGCAGCGGCAGAACCGTTCGATTACGACGAGATGGTCCCGTTCAAGAGCGAATATCTTCAGGGATATGTCGCAGAGAAGTATGACCAGCTCCCGGTGGATATGGCAGATAAGATCTACAGACGCCTCGACAAGTATGCGCTTCAGATCTGTGATTCGATCACGTTCGGATACGATAAGTTCACGACCAGCCTTGATATGAGCCAGACGAGATATAACAACCAGAGCATCATTTATGCTCTGCTCCCGGTATGGTTCATGACGATCGAATATGACGGCGTCAAGTATCAGTACATCGTAAACGGCCAGACCGGCAAGGTCTCGGGTGAGTTCCCGTATGCCAAGGGCTGGGAAACGATGGAACGCGCCGGAAGGAAGGTTCAGATCGGAACCATCTCCATCAACGAAGGCGCGAGAAAGCTCATATACGGATTACCGTTGGCAGGCATGTTCATCCTGAGATTCATCGGAAGCAGGAGCAGGCTCACTGCGAGATTCGTCGTATGGATGATCCAGAATCCTATCGAGACTCTGCTTCTCGGTCTTCTCATAGGTGCGCTAATGTACGGATGTATCGAGATACTTCCGAAGATGCTGCAGCGCAAACAGCAGCAGACCATCGCGAACCTTAATAAGACAAGCGCTCATGATATGGCACCGGCACCGAGTGCGAACGAGTACTTTGATACATCCGCGAAAGTACTGGCTTATGAGACAAACAACAAGTTCATCTCTCTCGAATCAGGCTGGTCATACGGCGACAGGGAGAGGTTCGACTTCAAGACTGCAGCACCTGAAGCTGAAGTTCAGGAAGAAGACAAGAATGCTACTGAGTTCCAGAAGCAGGGCGCCGGAAGGGACATCCTGTCGTAAGACACCGGGCATAACTTATGGAGCTTAAGACCAGGAGCAAGAGACCCGGCGATAACCGCGAGATAGATGTCTTCTACGAGGAGACAGAAGGCTTCTCCGAGCATATCAATGACAAGACCGTATATAAGATGGTATTTGTCCGGGAAGGCTCATTCGTCGTGGAAGAGGATGACGGATTCAGGCTGGTAAATGCACCTGTCGGTATCATCATGAACGAGAGGGCGGAATTCAAGGTGTCCTCCCAGACCGGTGTTAAGACTCTGACGACATTCTTCAAGCCTACGTTCATCAGGGAGGAGTTTACATTCGACGCCATTAATTCAAAGGCGTTCGATGACCGTACGGACGAATCGATATATCAGGATTATCTGCTCCTGACAGAGTTCAACAAGGCCGGCAGAGACATCAGATACTATTCGCTCACTACCCAGCAATATCATGTGATCAACCGCCTGGCACTAAGTGTCAGATTTGACATCCTGAACCAGCCCGATGAATACTGGATCTTAAGGGTACGGTACTTCCTCATCTCTCTTCTGTTCGAGGCCACGGCTGATTTCTACATTGACTTCAGGCAGTATGAACTGTATAAGGATCGACTCGTTGCCAGGATCGCGATGTACATGGTCGTGAACATGGACAAAGAGATAACGCTGGCAGACCTTACCAAACGTTTCTCGGTCAATAAGAACGTCCTTAACGATGCTTTCAACAAAGAGACTTCCATGACCTGCATGGCCTATCTCGAGGAGATAAGGGTCACCAGAGCCATGCAGATCCTTCAGTATGACGATTTAACGATAAGCGAGGTCGGGAATATCTGCGGGTATACCGACCAGAACTATTTCTCCAAGGTCTTCAAGAAACACTCGGGCATGACACCGAGCGACTATCAGAAGCAGATGAGAGGTCTGTGCTGATACTCCCACTTTTTGTGCCGATAATCCTAACTCCCCCAAATCTGTTTGGGTATCATCTGAAGTATCACAGATACGGAGGTGACAGGAATGAAGAAGGGTTATAAGGCGGCTGCAGCGGTGCTTGCGGCAGCATTATTCCTAGGAGGCTGCTCGGCAGCTGACCCGAACGCAGAGCGCAAGACCGAAGCGGAGTCCGTGACGGTGGGAGGCATGTTCTCACAACAGCTGGACAGGAATGTTACTTATGTCATGAAGGACGGGCAGTGGGTAGAAGAGAGCGCCGAAGTGACGGGCAGGGATATTGCCGAAGGTTACGACATTCAGGACACAGTGTGGATCATCACTAACAGCGATGCCAAGTCCATTATCCCGCAGCTCGATGCGAAGTTCTACGATGAGACGGCGACGGTGTATTTCCATTTCGGGACGGACCTTCAGGACATGAAGACGGAGGTGACAGGTTCGGGTGATGCCGCAGTTCTGAAGGCTACGTTCAGCGTGACTGCGGATCTGGTGTTCCAATGCATGGGAGCCAAGAGTTATTTCTACGATGTCAAGGTCAGCGGTGCGGATATCAAACAGGACGGTTCAGCGGTGCTGAAGGCCACGGCAGGCTCAGAAGAGTACGAGATCAACGTGCCCGCCGACGTTACGCAGGCTGAGTGGGAAGACTATCTTAAGTTCCAGTCTTCGACATACATAACCACGATCCCGTTCAGCAGTCTTCCGACGTTCGAAGTTACTTCGTCCTGCCTTAACAACGGTATCTGGGATACAAAGATAACAAATACGGATTCAGGAGACAACATCTCGCCGGATCTTACATGGGATCCCGTCGACGGCGCTTCGCAGTATGTTGTCATCATGATAGACGGCTCATGGCTGCACATGGATGTGTTCACGACGGAGACTTCGCTCGCAGAAGGCGCGTACGGTGCAGGCAGCAAAGGCGAGCAGTATGTGGGTCCGTATCCGCCCAAGGGCAATCCTCACACTTATACCGTGTTCGTTTTCGCGCTCGCTGAAGAGCCGGAGGATATCACTCTGCTGTTCGATTCGAGCGGCAACATGATAAGCAGCATCTATGATGACCTCGATACGGGTGTATCCGGCAGTACGGGCAACGTGATAGCCTACGGAAGGCTCGACGGCAACTTCACGCTGTACTGATCCTGCGCCTGTGCATAATATGTGACTGACAGAGAGCCATTTGGTCACAAAATCAGCACAATCGGCCCATTGTGATGATTTTGTGCGTGTTTGATGCTCCTGCACGCACAAATTGATCACACCCCAAGACAGCTGCATACAAAAAGCCCGCGGTTCAATTGCCGCGGGCTTTATCAATGAAACTTTGTACGGCAGAACTTACTCTTCAGCCTTTACCTGCTCGAAAGTATCGACTAGTTCCTTTGCAGGAGCCTTGGTGATGAGCGATACAACGACAGCCACCACAAGGTTCAGGATGAATGCGGGGAGGAGCTCATAGATATCGAGAACGCTGCCTGCGAAAGCAACTCTTACGACGAACTTCCAAATGAAGATCATCGCACCGCCGGAGATCATGCCGGCAAGGATGCCCCACTTATTGGATCTCTTCCAGAACAGTCCGAGGAGTACCGCAGGTCCGAAGCATGCGCCGAAGCCGCCCCAGGCGAAGGATACGATCCTGAATACTGAAGAATCAGGGTTCAGCGCGAGGAATACTGCGATGACTGAGATAATGATAACCGTGATTCTGGCGATCCACATGGATGCCTTCTTGCCGAGGTTGACCTTGAAGAATTCGGATACGATGTTCTGAGATACCGCAGATGCAGCAGCGAGGAGCTGTGAGTCGGCAGTGGACATCGTAGAAGCAAGGATGCCTGCGAGAATGATTCCGCCTACGACTGCAGGTATATATCCGTGTGAAGCGATGAGCTTGGCTACGTCGATAACAACGGACTCAGCTTCAGAGTTGGACGCATACTGAGGGAAGCCGGGAACCGACTTCATTACGGAATATCCGACAACACCGATAAGGATGGCGACTGCCATGGAGATAACGACCCAGACGGAAGCGACTCTTCTCGAGAGTTTGAGCTTGTTCTTATCTTCGATCGCCATGAATCTCAGAAGGATGTGAGGCATACCGAAGTAACCGAGACCCCATGCGAGTGTGGATGCGATGGGCAGTGCTCCGTAAGATCCGACAGAACCGTCGGCGATCATGTGGCCCTTGAAGATGTCGAGGTAACCTTCGAGGCCCTGAACGTTTGCAAATACATTGTCGAAGCCGTTTACGATGCCTTCGGTAAATCCGAGAACGACAACAAGAGCTATCGTCATGACGATACTCTGTATGAAGTCTGTGGTGGAAGCAGCAAGGAAGCCCCCTAATGTGCAGTACAGAACGATAACGGCAGCGCTCATGATCATTGCCATTACATAATCCATTCCGAACATCGAAGAGAAGAGCTTGCCGCATGCAGCAAATCCGGATGCCGTGTAGGGAACGAAGAAGATGACGATGAAGAGGCTGGATACAAGCGTAAGGATGTGCTTGTCATCACCGAATCTCTTTGCGAAGAAATCAGGGATCGTAACTGCTCCGAGCTTCTGCGTATATACGCGGAGTCTCTTTGCTACGAAGAGCCAGTTGAGATATGTTCCGATCGCAAGACCGATGCCTGTCCATGTAGCCTCCGCAAGACCAGTGGCAAGTGCCAGGCCGGGAAGACCGAGAAGGAGCCAGGAGCTCATATCGGATGCTTCGGCGCTCATTGCCGTGACCAGAGGTCCGAGGCGTCTTCCGCCGAGATAGAAGTCATCGGTGCTCTTGTTGATCCTGCTGAAGTATGCGCCGATGGCGATCATCATGAGAAGATAGATCAGGATAGTCACCAGGATACAGATGTTGGCTGTAGTCATAACCGTTCCCCCTTGAGAATGAATAAAGCCCGATGCTTTTACACATCGGGCTTTTTGGTGGATGCTACAGGACTCGAACCTGTGACCCCCTGCACGTCAAGCAGGTACTCTAACCAGCTGAGCTAAGCATCCGAAGTCGGTCAAAAGTATACATTGTTTTTGGACCGATGGCAAGGTACAATTACTCGGCTAATATTTATCTTGTAATACAAAGGTCACGCGCAGGATATACCATTAGAAACATTGCGGGACTATCATACGACTATCAGAATAGGGAGGTGTGCCCTTGGGCAGAAGAGCAAACAGAGCGATCTTTATCAGCAGCGTCCTGGTGATCGGCACCGTGGCGGCATCTGTTGCCGCGATGAAGTGCGACATAAGATCTGCCTGCTCCCGCGGCTTTGTAAACAGCGGCGGCAACACCTACTTCTACGATGACAACGGCAACGAAGTGTCCGGCATCTACGATAACGGCGGCGCGAAATACTATTTCGACAGGGAGAACCATACCCTGACCTGCGGCCTGGTGGAAGTGGACGGCGCCTCTTATTATTTCGATCCCGTCAGCGGCGTAATGGAAGTCGGATTCGTGACGGAACCTTCCGGCAATTCGATGTACTTTGACCCGGAGTCGGGGCAGATGCAGTACGGATGGCTCGAGATCGAAGGCCTCAAGTATCACAGCGACGAGTCCAGCGGCGTCCTTACCAAGGGCTGGACAGAGATAGACGGCAATAAATATTATTTCGATCCGGTCGGTGCGCAGATGATGGTCGGCTGGTTCGAAGCAGACGGCAACAAGTACCACTCGTATGATAACGGACACATTACCTACGGCGGTCTGCGTAAGATCGATAAGACATACTACTATTTTGCCGATGACGGCGCTCTCGTGACCGGCTGGGTAGACTATAAAGGAACCGAGCTGTACTTCATGCCCGATACCGGCATGCAGGCGGAAGGCCTGGTCGAGATCGGGGCAGATACGTATTTCTTCAGCGAAGGACAGAAACTGACCGATACATACTACATCCAGGACAACATGCTCTACTGGTTAGGCGATGACGGATGCGTCTACAGAACGGTCGACGGCAATCTGCCAATGGTGGCACTTACGTACGATGACGGCCCATCGCAGTACACGGATACGATCGTCTCTCTGCTCGAGCAATACGATGCCGTCGCGACTTTCTTTGTCGTCGGCAACCGCGTAAGCTGGTATCCGGACGCTCTCAAGCATGCCGCTGATATCGGCTGCGAGATGGGCAACCACACCTATGAACATACGTACCTGGATGTCCTGTCGGCGGCAGGAGTGGCGGATACTGTAGGTCAGACCGATGCTGCGCTCCTCGAATACGTCGGAGTCCCTTCGTCTGTCTTAAGACCTCCGGGAGGCCGTGTTGACGACTCGCTCAAGTACGAGACAGATCTGCCCCTTATCCTGTGGAGCGTTGATACGCGCGACTGGGAGACCAAGGATACGCAGACGACCATCAACAATGTCCTTAATGACGTTCAGGACGGAAGCATCGTCCTGATGCACGATATCTACGAATCTACCATGATAGCTTCGGAGACGATCATTCCCGAGCTTCAGAACATGGGTTATCAGCTCGTCACGGTGCAGGAGATGGGACTGCTCAGAAGGGGCGGACTCAAGCCCGGAACGGTCTACTACTCGATCAAGCCGGAGACCTGATCCTTAGTGCAATAAACTATCCCTGAGGTGCTATATTTTGTAGCACCTCTTTTATTATTTCTTGTTATAATGAAAACTATAAAATCCAGGTACGGAGGTATATTACTATGTCCGATAACAACGAAGTGGAGAAGAAGACTCAGGAAGCTGCAGAGGCAGCAGAAGCAGCGAAGAAGGCTGCAGAAGAAGCTGAGGCGAAGATAAAGGAAGCCGAGGCTGCCAAGAAGGCTGCCGAGAAGGAAGCCAAGGAAGCTGCAAAGCAGGCCGAGAAGGAGGCTGAGGCAGCAAAGAAGGCAGCTGCCAAGGAAGCGGAAGATGCCAAGAAGGCAGCAGAGAAGGAAGCAAAAGATGCCGAGAAGGCTGCCAAGAAGGCGGCTGAAGAAGAGGCTGCTGCGGCAGCGGCTACGGCTGCAGTTGCCGCAAAGGCTGCAGAAGACCAGGCAAAGAAGGCCGAAGCCGAGGCCAAGAAGGCTCAGGCACAGGCTGCAAGGGCCGAGAAGAAGGCTGCAAAGCAGAGAGAGAAGCGCGACAGGATCCAGGCTCTTAAGGATCAGTGTCCGCCTGAATATAAGCCGGTATCCACATCCAAGTATTTCTGGTGCGGACTGCTCAGCTTCATCCCCGGACTCGGATTGATCCTGACGATCCTGTTCTCGTTCATACCGCGTAACAGGAACTTCAAGAGCTTCGAGCGCGCGATCCTCGTATATTACATTATCGGATTAATACTCTGCCTTATCGCACTGATCGTATTGTTCGCGATCATGCCGGCAAATCCGGATATCGCAGCAGGCATTACGGAGGTAATCTCAGCCTTCGGGTTCTGATTTGTTGCCTTAATTTTACCTGCGTGTCAGGCGTTTGTAACATTGTTATTTTACACTGTCTCCAAAGACTTTAATAAAAGGGGACAAACGCTATGGACGACAAGCTTATATCGAAGAAAGAACTCCTTAACCTGGAGCAGATATCTTACGGCACTTTATACCGCTGGAAGAGACAGGGACTCATCCCTGAGAGCTGGTTCATCCACCGTGCGACTGACATCGGTCAGGCAACATTCTTCCCTGAAGAGAAGATCATTACCAGGATCGAGCGCATCAAGGAACTCAAGAACGAGCTTTCCGTAGACCAGATGCAGGAACTGTTCTCTGCTAACGTAGAGAGCTTCAAGATCCCTCTCGAAGACTTCAAGAGCCTCGAGATCGTCGGCAAGATGTCTCTCACGGCTTTCACGAGCGTATTCCCCGGCAAGGATCTTCTGGACTTCAACGATGTCTTCGGAATGTATGTCGTAGATCATCTCATGAAGCTCTCGGGAATCTATCTCGAGGATGCCAAGCAGGTCCTCCGTCTCCTCTGCAAGTACATGTCAGTAGAGACATCCAAGGAGTACCAGCTCCTGTTCCTGCGTAAGATGGGCGTTCCCATGACCGTTCTCGTAAGAGGCGATGATGAGATCCTCTTAGAGGACAACACGGAAGTAATCGCATGCGCCAACCTCGGCGAATTCGAGGAAGCGCTCAAGGATCAGCTCATAGCCTGAGGTACAGCAATATGACACGCGGATACGACGCCGAGAGATTATCGAACTGCCTTGCCGTTATGGCAGAACCCGTAAGGATCAGGATCATGAGTGTGATCGCATCCAAGGGTGAGGTCTGCGCCAGGGATATCCTTCCGGAGTTCTCCGTGACCCAGCCTACGCTCTCACACCATATGCGCGTGCTGGTCGACAACGATCTTGTTACAGCTCGAAAGGAAGGACGCAATGTTTACTATTCAGTCAACCAGGCAACCGTCAGGGAACTCGCCGATCTGCTTGTCCAGCTGGGCGAACCGCCGGTCGTACAAACCACGCCCGAAGGCAAGGGCCTGACCAACAAGAGATCTCAGACAAGACGCAGGCAGGCAAAGGCGCCCGCACTTAAGAAGAGCTCTAGCGTTCCGGTCCCGAAGGTACCCGCTGCGGCACCCGACATCGAGAAGCTGAAGAAAAAGAAGAAGAAAAAGTCCAAGGATAAAGACAAGGACAAGAAGAAAGACAAGAAAAAGAAGAAGTAACGAATGACGCGCCCGGATATCCCGGACGCGTCTTGTTTATGACTTCCATTTATAACCTGCTTTGATCACGGTCTCGATGTGCGACCCCATCGTGCCTAATGCGGCGCGCAGCTTCTTTATGTGCGTATCGACCGCGCGGTCGTAGCCCTCGTAATCGGCGCCCCAGACATGGTCAAGGATCTGATCCCTGGTAAGCACGATGTCCTTATTATCGAGAAGATATATCAGCAGATCGAATTCCTTGGGCGGGAGAGCAACGACAGTTCCGCCGATCGTTACGCGCCTCTTTGCAGGTTCTATTACGAGGTCATCTATGACTATCATGCCATTCTTGACAAGAAGCCCGCGGTATCTGTTGATGAGTGCATTGATCTTAAGCAGAAGGACCTTTGCCGAGAACGGCTTGGTGACGTACTCGTCGGCACCGACCTCATAACCTTCGACGATGTCATGCTCTTCTCCCAGAGCGGTCAGGAAGATGACGGGAACATCGTATTTGTTCCTTATCAGCCTGCAGACTTCTCTGCCGTCTTTGCCGGGCATCATGATATCCAGGACGATGCAGTCGTAGCGGTTCATCTCGATCAGCTGGCAGGCGGAGTTGCCGTTGTCGGTAACATCAACCTGAAGACCGTTCTTGGTAAGGTACATTACGGTAATGTCCCTTATTACTCTGTCATCTTCTGCCAGCAGGATCCTGCTCATACCTTCTCTGCCTCGAACCAGTATACCGTCTCGTGCTCTCTCAGATTGCTGCCGCTCTTAAAGCCATGCAGCTTCATTATATTCTCATTTATCTCGATGCCCATGCCGTTGCTGCTCAGCTTATCGGTATTGGACTTGCTGTCATTGGTGCTGTCGTTCTTGAACTGGACAAGGACTTTGCTGCCGTTCATCCAGATGTCGACCTTAGCTTCTTTGTCGGCATACTTTACCATGTTTGTCAGGTAATTGCTGATCGCGATCTTCATGAGCCTCAGGTCTGCCTTGATCACATACTCCTTATCCGTGTCGATCTTTACTTCGAGCTTTCTCTCATCAGCCAAAGGCTTGACGCGCTTATACACAGAGCTGATGAGGGAGGAGATCTCGACTTCCTCCAGGTTCAGCTTGATCCTGCCGGAGTCGATCTTGTCCATCTCGAGAAGAGTCGTGATGAGATCCGACATATCGTCGATCTCGCGGCCTACCATCTCGGCATACTTGGTCCTGTCTTCTTCGCTCAGTATGTCCCAGTTGTCCATGTATGCCTTAGTTACGGCCAGAGGTGTCTTGAGTTCGTGTGCAACGCCGCGTGTGAGCCTTCTTGAGCGCATCTCGTATTCCTTGCGGGATCTGTAGAGTTTCGCGATGAAGAGAGGGATCAGGATGAGTGCTGCGAGCATGACGACAAGCAGGACGATGTATAGTGCGATGTTCGAACGCAATACCAGTTCGACCGGATGGAAGACCTGAACGGTGTACATGTAACCTGCAGGTGTTAAGCAGCATGAGATCTTGTAGGATGTCCATATATCCTGCTTCTCCGCAGGCATGCTGAGGCTGCCGCTGTTAAAGCTGGCAAGGAATTCGTTATAGATATCTTCCGCCTCTTGGTTAAGCTTCCTGCCGTAGTCATCTCTTGCAAGCCTGCAGACATAGCAGTAAAGATACTGTCCGTCTGCCCAATCCTCCACGGAGACCCTCTCGCCGAGGCTGTAATCGAAGTCGTCCAGCTGATAGGTCTTCTCCTGATATACCATGGTGCCGCCGTGGATATAGACGTCATCGCACTCGCCTTCGAAAACGGGATCGTATATGTTGTATGGATCCTCAAAACCCTGGGGGATGGCAAAGATCCTTACTTCCTCGGTCTCCATTAAAGAGTCTTCGGACTTCCACGCCAGGCAGAAATCTGAAGACTCGAGAACCGTACCGTCTGCCAGCCCGATGCAGGCATATAATCCCATACCGTCCAGTCTGAAATCATTGTGGAAGTTCCACGCATAATAGCTGTTGATTATTAATTCCTGCTCGGTGGTGTTGTAATCGGGGCTCAGATTGTTCCAGTCCGCTACGGTATTAACTCTGTCCCAATAAGGCTTTATGATGTCCATTGCAGAGATGCAGGTATAAAAACCCGTTCCGAGAACAAACAGTGCCAGTACAAGAATGTCGGTCACTATTGCCGTTGTGATGTAATGCTTCTTCATAACAATTACTCCTCTTGTGTTTGATGATGCAATAGTAATCGAACGATGTGTAGTCTTTATGTACACACCAAAGATATTTTAACACAGCAATTTATCCCGCATGTAGTAACAAACAGCCAAAGAAAAGGCTGCGGTATCTGCCGCAGCCTCTTGTAAGTCTTATAGGTAAAGTTAAGATTACTTCTTCTCTTTGAGAGCGTCCCTGATCTCTGTGAGGAGCTTGACCTCATCAGAAGGCTCCGGCTCGGGTGCAGGTGCTTCTTCTTCCTTCTCACCCTTCTTAAGCTTCTTCAGACCGATGTTCTTAAGGGAGTTGATGCCCTTGAGCATGATGAAGAGGATAAGAGCCATGATGATGAAGTTGATGATGGCTGTGATGAATGCGCCGTAGTTGAGGGACAGTGACTGGATCTCCTCGAGTGACAGGCCTGTATAGTCTACCCAGGGAAGACGGATGGAGCCTGCGATGTTGGCGCCGCCGATGGATGCGATCAAAGGATTGATGAAGTTATCCGTGAAGGATGTAACGATATCCTTGAAAGCAGCACCGATGATGACACCGATAGCCATATCCACTACGTTGCCCTGAAGCGCGAATTCCTTGAATTCTTTTGCAAATTTCTTAAACATTATCTTACCTCCGTCTTAATGAATCTTCAGATAAACTGCTTTGCTTCTTCAGGGAGTGCATCGATCTCGCCGCTGAAGATGATCTCTGCCGTGATGGGCTTGTCAGCGAGGAAAGAATCAAGCTTTACGAGGAAGCCTGTGAGGTCGCTGAGGTCATAGTTGCCTGCTACCTTGCAGATAGCATCGATATAGATGTGAGTAAGGTCGTAGTCCTTAGAGCAGATACCGCAAATGAAAGCGAGGACCTGATCGAATCCCTCGACCGGGTATTCCTTCATGTTGACAAGACGTACATTGGGCTTAAGAAGCTGATCCAGACGGTTGCCTCTCTCGATGCATACGACGTTGCTGTCAGAAGCTGCAACTGCATTGATGTCATCGACAAGCTTAGCTGTCTTGCCTGTGCCCTTAGGGCCTGCGATTAGTTTGATCATAAACAAATTCTCCTTTTGGGATCATATTTCCATATAGGATAACTGGATTATCCTAATTGTACCTAAAACATAAAGTAAAATGAATAGGAGAAAGTTAATAAAATAAGAAATGAAATTGTATTTGCGTACCAAAGTTATAAGTGGTATTATTACAAAGTTCTTAAATAAATTCTTTTATGAACGGAGCGCCAGGTGCGGTCCGTTTTTGTTTTAAGAGGCAAGATAAAATGGGAAAGCGATCTAAGATCGCACAGCAGGCATTTGATATCGCGCAGCCCGTCGCAGAGCGCATGGGCTATGACCTTGTCGACGCCGAGTACAAGAAGGAAGGATCTGCCATGTTCCTCCGTCTGTACATCGACAAGAGAGGCGGCGTGAACAGCGATGACTGCGAGGCGTTCAGCAAGGAAGTCGATCCATTGATCGACGCAGGAACCGATTCTGACGCTGATTATTTCGAGGTGTCCTCTCCGGGTCTGACCAGGCCCCTGGAGACCATCCGGGACTACGCGAGGTATCAGGGCGAGAAGATAGATGTGAAGCTCTTTGCTGCCGTTAACGGCGCGAAAGCCTTCACCGCAGAGATAGCTTCGGTCTCCGAGGACAAGGTGACCCTTAAGGCCGAAGACGGGAACGAATATGAATTGGGTCTGGGAGAGATCTCACAGGCCGTACGGCATATTGATTTTTAACAGGAGGCTATGACAATGGCTAAGAGGAAAAAGGAAGAAGAACAGCGCGAGAGCATCGTCGATATCGTTAAGCTCCTTGCCAAGGAACGTGATATCGAAGAAGAAGAGATCTTCAAGGCGATCGAGAGCGGTATCGTAGCAGCTTACAGACGTGAGTTCGATGCCCAGAAGAGGATCAAGAGCGTAAGAGCCGAGATCGACCGTGAGACCGGCGAGATCGTCGTTTACCGTATGCTCGAGATCGTTGAAGAGGCACTTGACCCCGAGAACGAGATCTCCGTTGAAGATGCACGTGAGAACGGCCTCGACGAAGAGTACTGCGTAGTAGGCAACATGATCCCTCTGACCATCGAAGTCGAAGAACTCGGATCACTCGCAGCTGATGCTGCAAAGAACTCCATCAAGCAGAAGCTCAAGGAAGCTGAAGGCGTTAAGATCCAGAGAGAGTTCGCAGATAAGAAGGACCGTATCGTTACAGGTACGATCATCCGTAAGGACAACAATGCAGTTTATGTAAGCATCGGCAGAGCCGAGGCTATCGTAAAGAGGAACGGTCAGGTCAAGAACGACAGAGAGCGTTATGAGCAGGACCGTAAGATGAAGTTCATCGTCAAGGGTATCGAGGAATCAGGCGGAAGGCCCACGGTAGTCCTCTCCAGGACCGATCCGGAACTCGTAAAGCAGCTTTTCGCTATGGAAGTACCTGAGATCAAGGCAGGCGACGTCATCATCAAGTCCGTCGCTCGTGAGGCAGGTTCCAGATCCAAGATCGCAGTATATTCCCGCGATCCTGATATCGATGCAAAGGGTGCATGCGTAGGCCAGCGCGGCCAGCGTGTTCAGCAGGTCATGTCCGAGCTGTCCGACGAGAAGATCGACATCGTTGACTACAAGGAAGACCCCGCACTCTTCATCAGTGAGGCGCTCCAGCCTGCAAAGGCCATCAGGGTAGACATCGAGATCTCCAACAACGAGGACGGTGTCTTGGAGCAGCGCGCGAAAGTCATCGTACCTGACGATCAGTTCTCACTTGCAATCGGCAAGAGCGGACAGAACGTAAGACTTGCAGCAAAGCTCACGGGATTCTCAATCGACATCAGAAGAGAGAGCGACGAGAGCGATGAGGCAGTAAGGGATCTCACAGAAGGATTCCAGGTTGCCGAGGAAGGCGAAGAGTAATGAAGAAACAGCCGCAGAGAAGCTGTGTTGCCTGCAGGACGTGCAAGGATAAAAAGGATCTCCTTCGCGTGGTAGCGGGAACCGACGGGGTCATCAAGTACGACCCCACGGGCAAGGCTCCGGGAAGGGGCGCTTACCTGTGCCGCAGCGAAGAGTGCATTAAGGCTGAACTCAAGAAGTGCCAGAGACTGTCAAAAGGTCTCAGAAGGGCTCTGACATCCGAAGAGATAGAAGAGCTCACCAGGGAGATGTTAGAAGCGGCTGATGTCTGAGGAAGATAAGATCTACAATCTGATCGGACTGGCCGGAAGAGCCGGAAAAGCCATTTCCGGTGCGGATGCCGTGAAGGCATCACTGATGCGCGGTAAAGCGCGGATATTGATTTGTACGCGGGATATCTCTCGCGGCACGCTCGATAAGATATTGAGCGCGGCGCAGAAGGGAGCCCGGAAGGAAAAAGAGCCGGCGCTATACAGCTTCGGCGAGTCGGAAAGACTGGGCATGGCGCTGGGTCGTCCGCCGAGGACGGTCCTGGCGATCGAAGACAAAGGATTTGCCGACGGACTTGCACAGATGCTTGATGACTTAAACGAGGAGGATGCTGATGAGCGATAACAAAGACGAGAAGAAGGGTATTTCATTTCAGGGTGTCGGCGGCACCAAGAAGATGAAGCTCGGATTCGGGCGTGTTATGAAGGTTAATCCGGAGGATCTTGCTCCGAAGGAAGAGCCTGCAGAAGCGGTAGCGCCCAAGGCTGAAGCTGCAGAAGAGAAGAAGCCTGCAGCTAAGAAGACGGCTGCCAAGAAAACGACCAAGAAGGCCGAGTCTGCAGAGACTGAAGCTCCCAAGGCTGAAGCCGAGGAGAAGACTGCTGCCAAGAAGACTACAGCCAAGAAGACGACAAAGAAGGCTGATGAAGCAGCAGAGACTGAAGAGAAGAAGCCTGCAGCCAAGAAGACCGCAGCCAAGAAGACAACAAAGAAGACAGAAGAAGCAGAGGCTGAAGCTGCTGAAGAGAAGAAGCCTGCGGCTAAGAAGACTACTGCCAAGAAGACAGCTGCAAAGAAGGCAGAGCCCGAGGCTCCTGCAGAAGAGACCAAACCTGCCGAAGAGAAGGCTCCTGAAGTAAAGCCCGAGTCCAAGGCAGAGCCCAAGGCTCCTGCTGCAGAAGAGAAGGCTCCCGTCAAGAAGGAAGAGCCCAAGGCTGAAGAGCCTCCCAAGCCCGCTAAGCCGAAGCTCTCGTCTGCGGTCGTATCTCTCGGTGAGCTCCCCGCGAGAGGCGAGACCATCAGAAGCTCAACGGTCATCACATATACCGGCCGTGACAGGAAGAGCCCTTCAAGAGGCGGCGGATATAACGGCGGCTACGGCGGAGGAAGACCTCAGGGCGGCAAAGGCGGCTACGGCGGCCAGGGCGGATTCGACAAGGATGAGGATTCTTCATCCAGACCGCAGCAGAGAAGGGCACCCAAGCCGAAGGCTGCAGCTCCCGTCGAAGAGGTCAAGAAGAGCAGGACCAACTATGCAGAGCGCAATGCTTTCGACAAGAAGCATAACGACAGCGACAGAAGAGACGGTAAGCAGTCTGACGATAAGAGAAGATTCAACCGTGATTCCCAGTTCAAGGGAAGAGTCAACGAAGACGGTGAGTATGATGAATATTCATACAAGAAGAAGAAAAAGAAGTCTTCCGAAGAGTCCGTCCAGATCGAGACACAGCAGATAACCGAGATCAAGATCCCGGCATTCATCACGGTAAAAGAGTTTGCCGAAGGTATCGGCAAGAAGAGCTCCGAGATCATCATGGCTCTCATGAAGCTCGGCGTAATGGCTACGATCAACCAGGAACTCGATTTCGATACGGCATGCCTCGTTGCAGACAGTTTCGGCATCAACGCAGAGCTCCTTGAGGAGAAGACGGAAGAGGATATCCTCTTTGAGGAAGATACGGATAATCCGGAGAACCTGGAACCCAGGCCGCCGGTCGTAGTCGTCATGGGACACGTTGACCACGGTAAGACATCGCTCCTCGATAAGATTCGTTCCACTAACGTCATTGAAGGCGAGGCAGGCGGAATCACGCAGAAGATCGGTGCTTACACTGTAAGGCTCAAGGGCCGTCAGATCACTTTCATCGATACCCCCGGTCACGAAGCGTTCACCACGATGCGTGCAAGAGGTGCTCAGTTCACGGATATCGCGATCCTCGTTGTAGCTGCAGACGACGGCGTCATGCCTCAGACGATCGAGGCTATCAACCACGCCAAGGCTGCAAACACCGAGATCATCGTTGCGATCAACAAGATAGATAAGCCGGGAGCTAACCCTGACAAAGTTAAGCAGGAACTCACGAATTACGGTCTCATCTGCGAAGAGTGGGGCGGCCAGACCATTATGGTCCCGATCTCCGCTAAGCAGGGTACAGGCATCGACGAGCTCCTCGAGAACGTTCTGCTCACTGCAGACGTCATGGAACTCAAGGCTGATCCGAAGGGTCAGGCCAAGGGTGCGGTCATCGAGGCTCAGCTCGATAAGTCCAGAGGTCCTGTCGCTTCCGTACTCGTACAGAGAGGTACTCTGAAGCAGGGTGATACGGTCGTTTGCGGACCTATCCTCGGCAACATCCGTGCCATGTACGATGACAAGGGCAATGCGATCAAGAAGGCAGGTCCTTCGATCCCCGTTGAGATCTTAGGTCTCCCTGAAGTACCGGATGCAGGCGAACTGCTCTATGCGGTAACTGACGATAAGATGGCAAGACAGCTCGTCGAGAAGCGTAAGATCAAGCAGAGAGAAGAACAGCTCAGAAGATCTTCGAAGATGAGCCTCGAGTCTCTCGCAGCACAGATGGCTGCAGGCGATGTCAAGGAGCTCAACCTCCTCATCAAGGCAGACGTTCAGGGTTCCGTCGAGGCTGTACAGCAGTCTCTCGAGAAACTCTCGAACGACGAGGTCAAGGTCAAGATCATCCACGGCGGCGTAGGTGCTGTCAACGAATCCGATATCGTACTTGCTGACGTATCCAACGCCATCATCATCGGCTTCAATGTAAGACCTAACCAGAACATCATGGACAAGGCCAAGGAAGCAGGCGTAGACATCAGACTCTACAGCGTCATCTATAACGCCATCGAGGATGTCGAGAACGCCATGAAGGGTCTGCTCGCTCCGAAGATCGAAGAGGTCGTCTGGGGCCATGCGGAAGTCCGCCAGCTCTTCAAGGTCAGCGGTCTGGGAACCATCGGAGGCTGCTATGTAACAGACGGTAAGATCCTGAGGAACAGCAGCGTAAGAGTCATCAGGAATGACGTCGTCGTATACACCGGCGTTCTGGGTTCACTCCAGCATGAGAAGGATTCCGTCAAGGAAGCCGTATCCGGACACGAGTGCGGTCTTACCATCGAGAAGTATAACGACATCAAGATGGGCGACGTTATCGAGTCATTCGGCGAAGTCGAGGTTGCAAGAGATTAATGAGATCAAGAAGACCGGAAATAGTAGGAGATGAGATCCAGAAGATAATATCCGGCATCATCTCCGGTAAACTTAACGATCCGAGAGTCCCGCTCATGACCACGGTCACCGCGGTCAAGATGAGCAAGGATCTGTCTCACGCGACCGTGTTCATTTCCGTCTTCGGCGATGAGAGGACAAAGAAGGAAGCGATGGATGCGATAGAGCATGCCAAGGGCTTCATCAGATATGAGACTGTACAGCAGATCAATCTGAGAGTGGCCCCCGAGCTTCACTTCAAACTCGACAACACTCTTGATGAGGCTGAGAGAATGGATGCTCTCATCAAGAAGACGATCGCGGAGGACGAAGCCAGGGCCAAGGCCAGGGAAGCGCGCGAAGAATCGGATAAGGACGGAGAGGACACCTGATGAAGGATTATTACACCGAAGGCGCAACAAGAACTGCAAGCAACCTCATTCAGGCGGTCTCCGATGTCAATGCAAAGAACGGAGTCATACTGATATTCCTGCATAAGAGCGTCGACGGCGACTGCATCGGTTCGGCGTGCGGACTTTGTTCCGTGCTCCGCTCCATCGGTGCGGATGCTTATGTAATGATGCCGGAAGAACTCCCGGAGAACATGAACTTCCTTAATGTGGGAGATCTTCTCTTCCACCCGCTCGGAGATACTCCCGAGGCAAAGGAATTCGCTTCGGCTGGCACCATAGACGGCAAGCCGTATGTATTTGCCGTAGCGGTAGACTGCGCTGAAGGTGCCAGGATGGGAGGCTGCGGAGAGATATTCGATTCCTGCAGCAGCAACATCATCATCGACCACCACGCATCAGTCTTAACAAGAGCGGACAATCTGTGGATCGTGCCCGAGGCGTCTTCTGCATGCGAGCTCTGCTTCTACGTATCCTGCAAGATCGCCGAGATCATGGGCAAAGAGCGCAGCGAGGTGATCGCGCCTCTTGCAGCCAGATGTCTCATGGCGGGAATGGTAACGGATACCGGAAGATTCACTTATAAGAACACTCACTCGGAGACTCTTACTTCGGCAGGTGAGCTCATGGAGCTCGGCGCTGACGTAAGCTCAGTGTGCTATAACCTGTTTGACAGGAAGAAGAAGGCGAAGTTCATGCTCTCGGCTGAAGCAAGGTCGAGAGTAGAGTTCTACGCAGACGGCAGGTTCGCTTTCGTTACGGTTCCTTATGAGCTGTTCGTAAAGCACGGCGCGGGTCCCGACGGAGTCGACGATGTCGTGTCCAGCATGAGAGACATTGACGGCGTCGAAGTCGCGATAGTGCTCCGCGAATTAGAGAGCGGCGAGATAAGAGCCAACATCAGATCCCAGGATTACTTCGATTCTGCGGCGTTTGCCGAAATCTACGGCGGAGGCGGACATGTCAGGGCTTCCGGATTTACCGTAAGAGGCAGGGATCTGAACGAGCTTGCCGAGGATGTAAAAGCAAACGTGCTGGGCAGATTATGACACTTGACGGCGTTGTTCTTGTCGACAAGCCGGAAGGGATGACCTCTTTTGCAGTCGACATTAGCATGAGGAAGATCGCAGATACCAAGAAGGTAGGGCATCTGGGTACGCTCGATCCTTTCGCGACGGGCATGCTTCCCGTGTTATGCGGCAAGGGACTCAAGTACATGCGTTTCTGTGAAGGCTGGGACAAGAGCTACAACTGCCGCGCACTGTTCGGCAAGACTACCGATACAATGGATATCACGGGCGAGACCGTGACCGAGAACTATCCTTCGGATGAAGCGATGGCGGAACTCGAACGCACGGACTATGCTGCGGTAAGACAGGCTTTCGCGGCCGTAGCGGAGACCGAAGAGCAGATCCCGCCCAAGTACTCTGCCAAGAAGATCGGCGGCAGACGCGCGTGCGACCTTGCAAGGGACGGCGTCGAGTTCGAACTCAAGAGTACAAAGATCAAGATACATTCCATCGATATCAATTCCATCGAGCGTCAGGCTCAGGGGTTCATCGTCGACTTCGATGTCAGATGCTCCAAGGGCACATACATTAGGACCATTTGTGATGACGCGGGCCGTATGACGGGATTCGGCGCCTGCGCGGTCACGCTCAGAAGAACGGCAGTCGGGCCTTACAGCGTAAGTGATGCGAGGACTCCCGATGAACTGCGCGCTCTCAAGGAAGCGGGCGACATGTCTTTCCTTCTGAGTGCCGAAGATGCCCTGTCCGATATGCCCGCGCTCGAGATGAGTTCGAGGCAGGCCGCAGACCTCAGGTTCGGCAAGAAGATCCCGTTTGACATCAAGGCGGATCAGGACGGCAGGACTTACTACAGGGCGTGCCGTGAAGGCAGACTGATCGCTGTCGTCTATCCTGCGGAAGAGGGCGGCAGGACTATCCTTCGCATAGAGAGACTCTTCGACCATGATTAAGACCATACAGAGACATTACCTCGATACGATCCCCATCGTGCCGCGCGGCAGGATAATGGCGCTCGGCATGTTCGACGGGATGCACCTGGGGCACATCGACATCATAAGCAAGGCGGTGTCCCTCGCGCAGAGAGCCGGGATCAAGTGCTGCGTGCAGACTTTCGCTGACTTCGACAAGACCGGCAGCGGAATGCTCTTTACGCTTGAAGAGCGCATAGGACTCATGGAGAGCCTGGATGCCGACGAGGTGCTGATACTTAACTTCCCCGAGATCAAAGACATGACCGCGGAAGAATACTGCGAGAAGACAATCCTGATGGCAACAGGCGCTGCGGGCGTCGTAATGGGCTTCGATTATACATACGGCAAAGGCGGCGCGGGAGATACCGCAGCCATGCAGAAGTTCTGCAGCGAGCATGACATCGGCTGCCGCATCGTAAAGGAGAGGGACTTCGAAGGTACCGGCCGAAAATGCTCTACCACCTGGCTCAAGGAACTCCTCGGGGAGGGCAGGGCGGATACCGCATCCGAGATGATGGGCGGCAGGTACTACTTCTATTCAGGCACGGTCGCGCACGGCAAGCAGCTCGGAAGGCAGCTGGGCTTCCCGACGGCAAATATCGTAATACCCGAAGAGAAGTTCGTCGTAAGAAGGGGAGTATATGTCTCGAGGGTAACTCTCGGAGGCAGGATCTTATACGGCGTATCCAATGTAGGAAGAAGACCGACCGTGGAATCGGCAGAGAATGACGTTATAGAGACGTTCATCTTCGATTTTGACGAAGATATCTACGGCGCGAAGATCAAGACGGAGATACTGTCATTCTTAAGACCCGAGGAGCCGTTCTCGGGTAAGGAAGAACTTGCCGCCAGAGTCGCAGCGGACAAGGAAGAGGCACGGGCATTCCTCAGGCAGAACGGATTTATCTGATTTTGCCGTACTTTGCAATTGCTACTGTGGTAATATAACTGTTATGCCGAAGGCACGTAAGGAGATGAGAAGGTAATAATGAATAGTGTTGAAGTAAGTTTCCCGGGACTCGGGATCAGCATAAATGTAAGCCCGATCGCGATATCGATCGGTAATTTCAATATCTACTGGTACGGCATCCTCATCGCGGCGGGAATGGTCCTCTGCGGTGTCCTTGCGATAAGACAGAGCAAGAGGAACAACTTCCCGGACAGCCTTGTATACGATGTCCTTCTCTGCGGAATACCTTCTGCCATCATCGGAGCGAGACTTTACTATGTTGCCTGCGAATGGGGATACTACTCCCAGGACCTTCGCAGGATCTTCGATACCAGGAGCGGCGGCCTTGCCGTATACGGCGGTGTCATCGGCGCTTTCCTAGGCGTGTTCATCATGTGTAAGATCCGTAAGATCCCGTTTACTTCGATCGCAGATTACTGCGTTATCTATATCCCGCTCGGTCAGGCCATCGGAAGATGGGGCAACTTCTTCAACCAGGAGGCATTCGGAACAACAACGACACTTCCCTGGGGCATGACCAGCACGACCGTTCAGAGCTATCTTGCATCCCACTGTCCGACTCTCGTATCTACCATGCCGGTACATCCGACATTCCTCTATGAGTCGATCGCTGATCTGGCTATCTTCTTCCTTCTCATCTATGTAAGGAAGAACAGCAAGATCGCTTTCGAGACGGCATGCACTTATTTTGCAACTTACGGTTTTGTCAGATTCTTCCTCGAAGGTCTGCGCACCGATTCACTCTATATCGGAAGCACCGGGATACGTACTTCCCAGGCGCTCTCACTCGTACTCGTCGTAGCATCGCTCATCTATATCGCGATAGCTCATCTTAAGCGGATCGACCGCGTGCCTTTCCCTGCGAGACTTTACGAGGAAGGCACAAAGAAGCAGGTAAATGGATAACAGAAGCGCAGGTTTTGTCAAACTTCGCAATACCGCCGGCATGCGTATGGTGGATTACTACCTTGTCGTACCGGTGCTCGTAATGACCATAATCGGTCTGTATGTCCTTCAGAAGGTTCTGTCCAACGGTTACGCTGCTTATCCCGGCAACTATTACAGGCAGATCGTGGCGACTCTCGTCGGAGTGTTCATAGCAATATGCATCTGTATCCTCGATACGCATTTTCTCAAGATGGTCGGAAGGCTGATATATGCAGCATCACTCATGCTGCTTCTGCTGGTCCCGATCGACGGATATTCGCTCAAGTCCACATGGGGTGCGGATTCCTGGCTGAACCTTCCTGTCATAGGTAACTTCCAGCCTTCGGAGCTCGCCAAGATAGGACTCGTTCTGGTCGTTGCCGACATACTCGAATCCATGGCGGAGAAGAAAGTATCGATGCTCAAGGGCTTCGGCATGATCGCAGGCGTATATGCGCCGCCGATGCTGCTGATACTGCTTCAGCCTGACTTCGGTACCGCAATGGTAATCATGTTCACCTTCGTGTGCATGCTCTTCGCCTGGGGTGTCAAATACAGATACTTCCTCCTGGCGATCTCTTCGGCAGTCGTTATCGTCATACCTGCGGTATGGACCTTCTATCTGGAGGATTACCAGAAAAACAGGATACTGTCACTCGTGTTCCAGGGATCTGATCCGAGATCTGAGTACAACCTCAAACAGTCCCAGGCAGCGATAATGTCGGGAGGACTTACCGGCAACCATACGGGCATCCTTACGAGCGTTCCGGTCAAGGAGAGTGACTTCATATTTGCCGCTATCTCAGAGCACATGGGATTCATCGGAACCACGACTGTCATCATAATGGCGTTCTTCTTCATCTGCCGGTGCCTGTACGTGGCGAACAAAGTCCCGTCAAGATCCTCGGCATACATTCTCTCCGGTCTTGCCGGATACTTCGCTTTCCACTACATCGAGAACATGGGTATGGCAGTGGGACTTCTCCCGATCACGGGAATCCCGCTTCCGTTCATAAGCCTCGGAGGCACGGCACAGCTGATCAACTTCATTGCCTTCGGCATAATCCTCAACATATCCATGTCGCGGAGCGTAAACACCGGCGGCAATACTTAAGGCCTTACAAAGCATAGAACAGTATAGAAGTAAATATATAGAACGGCGTCAATATTGACGCCGTTTTATGTTGCAGAAAATCAGAAGAAACACTAAATATAAAAAATTTCCAAGAAATTACAAATTATCTATTGCATTAAAGGAATATTACTAATAAAATACATTTGTGGTGGAAAGAGGAGGAATCTCCCACGCTCGTGGAGCAAAGTGGCGCTCGAGTGAGATGAAACCCCATATTACCACAATATCAGGCTGATAGAGACTCAAAATGGCAAGAGACATCAAGAAGATCGACGCTAAGGGGAGATTTTTTATCCCCGCAAAGCAGAAAGATAAGCTCGGAGAAGAGGTTGTTGTAACCAACAGCCTTGATAAGGGTTATCTTTGCGTCTATTCGAAGAACCGTTTTGAGAATGTGGTCAAGCCGCAGATACATGAACTCAACAAGATCTCTTCGGCAGCCCGTAAGATCGAGAAGGCGATAATCTTCGAAGCGAGTGAAGTCAATGTTGACTCGCAGGGAAGGATATCCGTCATAAGCGAACTCTGGGAGAGGATCGAGGCCAAGCCGGGCGATGAGATCTGCGTGTTTAATGATGACGATAAACTGCTGATATGCACGAAGACATTCTATGACGCTGAGGATCACGACCTCACGGGATTGGAAGGATTGGAGACATTGTTCAATGTTACAGGGCTCTGAGTATAAACATATATCGGTTCTTCTCAGGGAGTCCATGGAGGCTCTCAACATCAAGCCTGACGGCGTATATGTTGACTGCACTGCAGGCGGCGGCGGACATTCCGCTGCAATCGCTTCAAGGCTCAGCCCCAATGGTACCCTGATCTCCATCGATAAGGATGATTCGGCACTCGGCAAGTGTATGCTCAGAAGGGAAGAGTGTTTCTCTAATATCAACTGGATGCCGGTAAAGTCCGACTACGGTGACATAGACGACGTGCTGGACAGCATGAAGATCAAGAGAGTGGACGGCATCCTTGCAGATCTCGGCGTGTCTTCCTACCAGCTGGACAATGCTGAAAGAGGATTCTCATATATGCATGACGGCCCTCTCGACATGAGGATGGACTTAGGCGAGAGCCGCACGGCTGCTGACATAGTCAACCGCTATACGAGAGAGCAGCTCATCAAGGTATTCACTGATTACGGCGAAGAGCGCCATGCAGGCAGGATCGCCGACGGAATAATCGAGAGACGTAAGGTAAGGCCTTTTACAAGAACGGTAGAACTTGCAGAGGCCATCAAGGAATATATGCCGGGTCACGGCAGAGGAGAGGATCAGCACCCTGCAAGGCGCTGCTTCCAGGCTTTGAGGATCGAGGTCAATCACGAACTTGACGGAGTCGAGAGCCTTGTGACGAACGGCATCAGATACCTCAATCCGGGCGGAAGGTTCGCGATAATCTCCTTCCATTCGCTCGAAGACAGGATCGTAAAGGAAGGATTCAGGAAGGCGGAGAATCCGTGCACCTGCCCGAGGGATTTCCCGGTATGCGTATGCGGCAAGAAGCCTTTGGGAACGGTAATAACGAAGAAACCGATAGAACCCGGAGATTTTGAGAGATTCGAGAATCCGAGGTCACACAGCGCGAAGCTGAGAGTATTTGAGAGGAACGATAACGAACAGTATTTCTAATGACGGTTAACAGGTGAGGGTTATGGCAGTAAAGGAACACAGATCTTACAACAGAAAGGGAGACAAGGACCTGTACGAGGCCCTGTCTGCACGCCGCACTAAGCTCACGTACAAAGACGGTGCAGTAATGCCTTCTGATGAGAAGATCTATGTCGAGGAGAAGCTCGACATAGTTCCCAACGAATACCGCAACATTCCCGACATGACCGTCAGCTACGAGGACGTTAACCGCAGAAGCCACGAGCGTATGATCGAGCGTGAAGACCTGGCTATGCACAAGGAGCAGAAGCACAGGGCGAGAAAGCTCACCGCAAGGAACTTCTTCGAGACCTTCGTATGCGTCAGCTTTGTAGTGCTCGTAGGCGTGTTCATCATGCTCCTTCTGTATCCCCAGACAGAACTGTCCGAGCTTGCAAGGGACAATTCCAACCTCAAGGACCAGATCAATACTCTCAAGACACAGATCCTCGATGCTGAAGAGAATGCGAACCAGATCACGGATATGGATACCATCCGTGCGCAGGCACTCGCGCTCGGAATGCAGGACCCGAACCAGAATCAGGTCGTAAATCTTCCCGTTCCGAATAATGATTCACTGAAAACAGTGGTAACATATAACACGGACGGCATTAATGACGAGATGCTCGCTGATTCTGAAGACGCGCTCGCGGAATACTATCAGCAGCATCCGGAAGCCTGAGCCGCCGGAGGTCAGTAGATGGAAAACGGTAATCCTGCCGTTAATCCCGAAGAGTATAAGAATAGAGGTATTTCCTCTAAGGTCGTTACCATCGCCATGTTCGCTTTCATGGCGGTGTTCTTTCTGTTCCTGATCTACAAGCTCTACGACATCACGGTAATCAACAATAAGATTTATGCCGTTGCCGCTGCCGACCAGCAGTGGTCGCTCATGACATATCCTGCCGAGCGAGGCATGATCTACGACTGCAACGGCACGCCTCTTGCTTCGAATACATACGACTATACCGTTGTCTGCTCTCCTGCTCAGGTCAAGAGCTCCATCCTCTCGAGAGAAGAGATCATCTCCGCATGCATCGAGTATCTCGGCGTTACCTATGAGAAGATGGACGGGATACTTCCGTTAGATCCCAATGACGTCAATGATGAGAGGAATGCCGTGGCAGGATGCGATGTCACCAAGAACATCCCTGCCGAGACGAAAGATGCTTTCGAAGCGTACCTGAAGGAGAATAAGGTATCCGGCTTCGGTTTCGTCGCGGTTCCCCAGAGATATTACAACTACGGAAGCCTTGCCTCGCAGGTCATCGGATATGCGAAGAACGACGGTGTGAGCCTCAACGGTCTGTACGGTCTTGAAGCTTATTACAACGATATCTTATCCGGTACCGACGGCTACAGATATTCTGAGACGGACGAGATCACGGGCGGTGTCCTGCCTTATTCCGAGGCTACGTCCCTGCCTGCGCAGAACGGATATAACGTCGTTCTGAACCTCGACGTCAGCATCCAGAGGATCGCGGAAGAGGCCTGCTACGAGGCATACGAGAAGTACCAGCCGATAGACGGTGTCTGCGCCATCGTTATAGACCCTTATACAGGTGCGATCCTTGCCATGGTCTCGCTTCCCAACTACGACCTTAACGATCCGTACGGCATGCCTTACGGAATGGATATCAACACATGGAACTTCATGTCCGATGACGACAAGATCCAGTACATAATGGGTAACTGCTGGCGTAACCGCTGCGTTTCCGATACATACGAGCCGGGTTCAACGTTCAAGGCCCTCACGACATGCATCGCCATGGAGGAGAACCTGACCAACGAGGACGAGGTCTTCAGCGACGCGCCCGTGCAGATCTCGGATTATTCGATCTCCTGCTGGCTGCAGAAGTCCGGCGGATACAACCACGGTGAAGAGACTCTCACCAAAGCTTTCGAGAACTCATGCAACCCGATCTTCGCGCAGCTCGCTCTGAGGATCGGCGTCAGCAAGTACTATTCATACGTCAGGATGCTCGGTTTCTACGACATCACGGGCATCGATCTTCCCGCGGAAGGTAAGGGCATCTTCCACTCCGATCCGCAGCAGCTCGATATGGCCTGCCTCTCGTTCGGCGAGTCCGCGACGGTAACCCCGATCCAGCTCCTGATGTCCTACTGTGCCATAATCAACGGCGGCGACCTTCTCGTTCCGCACATCGCGAAATACATCACCGACTCCGAAGGCAACATCGTAGACGAGATCGAACCGGAAGTCGTACGTACGGTATTCTCCGAAGATACGTGCGCCAGGGTCAGAGCTCTCATGGAAGGCGTTGTCTCCGACGGTACCGGTTCTGCAGGTAAGGTCCCCGGATATAACGTGGCCGGCAAGACCTCCACATCCACGATCGAGACCGGTGAGCTTGCAGGCTGCCACGTGCTCTCGTTCTCATGCTATGCTCCTGCGGACAACCCGAAGATCGCGGTGCTCGTGGTCATCAACAAGCCCAAGGATCACTCCGTAGGTTCGTCTTCGGCTGCATCCACGGCAGCCAAGATAGTTGAAGGAACGCTTACCTACATGGGCGTCGAGCGTAAGTTCAACGAAGACGAATATGAGGAGCTTCTCAAGGAATTCTATGTACAGAAGGTCGACGGAATGTCCGCTTCCGAAGCAGCTTCCAAGATCTCCACGAACGGACTTTCCACGCTCTACGGAACGCTCGACATGGATGCCGATACGATAGTTGCCCAGACTTATCCGAGCTACACCGCAACACTCTATAAGACAGGCGTGGTCGTAATGTATCCTGAGGGAGTCACGGAGTCGCAGTTCCTCACCACGAAGGTGCCGAACCTGTCGGGAATGACGGCCATAGAATGTATCGAGGCGTGCCTCGATCTGAACCTCAACTGTAAGATCGACGGCGATGTCGGCGGCGTCTGCGTCTCGCAGGATTATGCTATCGGAGAGACGGTCTATGCCGGCGAGATAATCCATGTTACGCTCGTTAAGGATGCCGTGGTCGAGACGACCGAGACCGAGGAGACCGCTCCTCCGGATGACGGCACCTCAAGCGAGGACGGAGTGGTAACGGATATCGCCCCGCCGCCGGATGAAGAAGACGGCGAGCCGGTCGAAGGCCAGGATACCTGATACTAACGTTATCTTTCACATAAAACACGCGGCCTGAACGGATTTTCTTTCTATATTGCCACGATGACTTTTCTTAATTTTATTTTATTATTAAGTGATGTTTGATGATTGAGGAGTCTGCGATGTTATTGTCCGAGATATTGGGAAGTGAAGAATACCGCGTTATATCCGGTTCTGTTTCCTGCAACATTACTTCAGTAGAATACGATTCCAGGAAGATACAGTCCGGGAGCCTTTTTGTCGCGATAATAGGATTCACGTCCGACGGACACGGCTTCATCAGCCAGGCGGTTGATAAGGGCGCTTCGGCTGTTCTCATCGACAGCAGGAGGACCGGAAATACCCCCGAAGAACTTAAGGAGATCTGCAAGGACTCCTGCACCATAGTGGAAGTATGCGATACGAGAAGATTCCTCGCGCTCGCTTCCGCGGCATTTGCAGCCCATCCCGAGAGAGACATATCGATCTGCGGCATCACCGGAACAAAGGGCAAGACCACTTCGACATTCATGCTCCATGCGATACTCGAGCAGGCCGGCATGAAGGCAGGTCTCATCGGCACCGTCCGCAACGTCATAGCAGGCGAGGTCATCCATGCCGAGCACACAACTCCCGAGGCGAAGGACATATTCGGAATGCTCAGCGACTTAAGGGATGCCGGAGTGGACAACCTCGTCATGGAGGTCTCATCCCAGGGACTAAAGCTCGACAGGGTATACGGCATAAGATTCAAGTGTGCATGCTTTACGAATCTCTATGAAGATCACATCGCACCGAACGAACATCCCGACATGGAAGATTACATGAGATGCAAGCTCAAGATCTTCGACAACTGCGAATACGGCATCATCAACACGGACTGCGAAGCAGGCAGACAGGCGGCTGAATACGCAGGCCCCAAGTGCAGGCTCATCACATACGGTCTGGGAGAGGGCGTTCAGGTCCGTGCGACAGAACTTACAAAGAAGAGACAGGGACACGTAACCGGAACGGAATTCACGCTCACGAGCCCCTTCTATAACGGCAGGGTGTTTACCGCGCTTCCCGGAGAATTCAATGTGTATAACGCACTCTGCGCCATTGCCTGTGCAGGCGTGATGGGTGTTGATTTCGATTCTGTTAAGAAGGCACTCGAGTGTATCAGCGTCCCGGGCAGGGTACAGCCCGTGGAGAACGATCTCGGCATATCAGTGCTGGTCGATTATGCGCATAATGCCGCAGCTCTCGAGAGTGTCATCAAGACCCTGAGAGAGTATACCGAAGGCAGGATCATCACGGTATTCGGATGCGGCGGCAACAGGTCCGTAACGAGAAGATTTGAGATGGGAGAAGTGTCCGGCAGGCTGTCCGATCACACGGTGATCACATCAGACAACCCCAGGAACGAAGCACCCGAAGCTATAATCGAAGACATAATCACCGGTATATCCAAGACGGACGGCGAATACGAAGTGGTGCCGGACCGCGCGGAAGCGATCTGCAGAGCCATACAGGCGGCAAAGCCCGGAGATACCGTTCTCATTGCCGGCAAAGGCCATGAGGATTATCAGATCTTCGCGGATAAGACGATACATTTCGATGATCTTGAGCAGGCACAGCTTGCGGTAAAGAAAGCTGAGGCTGAGCGCAGATGAGACAGATGTTTACCCTTGACGAAGTAAGACACGCCATTGGCGGCCACATGATATCCAGGAAGGAGCAGCCCGTTTTCGATACCTCGATCGTCATCTCAGGCGTATCGACGGATACGAGGACCGTCGCTGAAGGCAACATATTCTTCGGCATAAGAGGCGAGAGCTTCAACGGCTGCGAGTATGCGGGACAGGCCATGGAGAAGGGTGCATGCTGCGTTGTTGTCGACGATGAATCCTATATCCCCGAAGACGGTATAGGCATCGTCGTTGAAGATACGGTAAGAGCGCTCGGACTTCTCGCAGGACACTACAGGTTCAAGATCGGTGCCAAGGTGATCGCCGTGACCGGTTCCGTCGGCAAGACATCCACCAGGAATATCATCGCAGACGTCCTCAAGACAGCGCTGCGCGTACACAGCACAAGTGCAAACAACAACAACGAGATTGGCATGTCCAAGACTATCCTCGAAGCTCCCGAAGACACGCAGGTCATGGTGCTTGAGATGGGCATGCGAGCTCTGGGCGAGATATCCTATCTTACTGCCATAGCAAGGCCCGACATCGCGGTCATAACCAATGTGGGTTATTCGCATATCGGCAGGCTCGGCTCGAGAGAGAACATAATGAAGGCGAAAATGGAGATAGCCGAAGGACTTACCGACGGCGGCATCCTGGCGGTCAACGCAGACGACGACAGCCTTCTCGGATATGCGATCAAGACACTGCCGTTCAACCAGCTCATAGCGGCGGTATCCGTCAATGACGGCACAGGCGAACCCGTTCCCGCAGGATGTCCCGTGGCAATATCGGCTGAAGACATCACCGAAGATGAAGAAGGTATGGAGTTCGCGGTAAGGCTCAGACGCATGGATAAGGAATACGATTCCGACTGCCGCCTCAGAGTTCCCAATCACGGTGCATTTGCGATCCGCAATGCCGTGTTCGCCCTGTTCTGCGCATATATGTGCGGCCTTCTTAATGACCGTGCGAACGAGGGCGCCATCAAAGATGTCATTGCAAAGACCGGTCTCGGTGAGGGCAGGGGAAAAGTAATAGAGACGAAGAAGTATCTTATCGTGAACGATGCGTACAATGCAGCACCGGAGTCGATGGAGAATGCATTCAGGAGTTTCTCCTGGACCGCAAAGGGAAGAAGGCAGATCGCGGTATTGGGCGGAATGCTCGAACTCGGTGATTTTGCGCCTTCTCTTCATGAGATGACAGGCAAGGCATGTGCGCAGCATGGTTTTGATATAATAATTGTTACAGGCGAGAATGCGGATGATTTTATAAGAGGCGCGCACAGGGAAGATCCGGACCTTAAGATGATCAAGTGTCCTGATACGGAAGCTGTCGGCAAAGAGCTGGAGAGCCTTGCCCAGGACGGTGATGCGATACTCTTCAAGGCTTCGCATTCGTTCGGATTTGAAGGCCTGGCAAAGGAATTTACTGCGAAGGGCAACGAGTGATGATGCATACTGACAGCGACATAGAGAAGCTGATCGAGCCGGGGCGTCCCGTGACAGAGGTGCGTCCGGACGGCACGAAGTCCATGCCTGCGCGCAAATACCAGACGAACATCTGGATGATAATCATGCTTGCCGTTATGGTAGTGTTCGGATTCATCGTATTGTATTCGGTATCGGGTCCTGACGCTTACGGCCAGTTCCAGGATTCCGCATACTTTCTCAAGAGACAGCTGTGGTTTACCCTTGCCGGCGTGGCAGGATGCCTGATCGTTGCATTCATCCCCATCAATTTCTTCAAGCAGAAGTTCATAATGATCGGTGCTTACGCACTCAGCTTCGGACTGGCGCTCATCACGCTCGCAATGGGTCAGGGCGGTCAGCAGCACGGCGCGAGCAGATGGATCACGATCGGCGGTATCCAGTTCCAGAGTTCGGAGCTCATCAAGGTGGCGCTCATCATCGCATTTGCAGGTTACAGGGCAATGGTCGACGATCTTCACCGCAAGGGCAAGATCAAGGCGAAGAACCCCGGCAAGCAGATGCTCCTTGATGCCGCTGCAGACTTCATCTTCCCGGTCGTCGCTGTTATCGCAGTCGACTTTATAATCCTCATCGAGCCTCACCTGTCATGCTTCATCATCATCGCAGGCGTTATCTTCATGTGCGCGCTCAGCTCGGAGATCCCGCTCAAGTCGTGGATCACGGGAGGCCTCATTACGCTTACATTCGGCGTTATCGCATTGATAATCGCCATGACGGCAGTGCCTTCCTTCCAGGAGAAGATAACATCGAACTTCGCACACGTTTTTAAGCGTCTCGCGATCTTTACGGCAGACGAAGAGTCGGAGAACGAGGAACAGCAGCTTACTGCGGATGATACAAGACAGATCGACAACGCCTTCAATGCGCTCGGTTCGGGCGGAATGTGGGGTACAGGTCTCGGTAATTCCAGATCCAAGTATAACTACGTCTCAGAGGCGCAGAACGACTATATCTTCTCCATCTACATAGAGGAGACCGGCTTTGTAGGAGGCCTTATCCTGATCGGGCTGTACATGATCATGTTCGTCATGTGCGTCAGGGTCATATGGAAGGCCATGGGGCTTTTTGCCCGGACTGTTGCCACGGGGTGTACAGCGCTCATCTTCATTGAGGTTCTGCTCAACCTCGCCGTTGAGCTTCAGGTCATTCCTTCCACCGGTGTCACGCTGCCGTTCATAAGCTACGGCGGAACCGCGCAGATCTTCCTTATGACCGCTTACGGCTTCATACTGTCAGTATCCCGTTATGCTACGGGACCTGCTCCCGAGACAAAGAAGAAAGGTGCCGGTGCCTGACGGATGGAACGCCGCTTCATAGTAACGGGAGGTGGAACCTCCGGACATATCAATCCCGCACTGGCAATAGCAGGAATGCTCGAGAAGAGCATCAGCGCTTCAGGCGACACATGCAGGATCATATTCTCAGGCAGGACCGAAGGCCTTGAAGGAGAACTCGTTCCGGCAGCCGGATATGAGTTCGTCAATGTTCATGCCAAGGCAATGCCGACCAAGCCCTCACTTAAGATCTTTCCTGCCGTAACGGCACTCCTGAAGGGTATATCAGAATGTAAGAAACTCATAAGGAAATTCAGGCCGGAAGCTGTTATCAGCACCGGAGGCTTCGTCAGTGCACCTCTGCTGTATGCGGCAAGGAGCCTCAAGGTACCGGTCATCATACATGAAGCAAATGCGTTTCCGGGAAGGGCGAATAAGCAGCTGTCCAAGGGCGCTGCCCTTGTCATGACGGGCTTCCCCGACCAGGAGAAGATCTTCCCGAAGGCAAAGCGCGTCGTGTGCACGGGCAACCCCGTGAGAGCGGAGATTTTCGAGAACACATATGAAGGGTCAAGGGCAAAGCTGGGACTTGCCGACGGCGAGAAACAAGTCTTTGCGATGGGCGGTTCTCTGGGTTCCGCGACCATTACGAATTTTGTCATCAAGTGCGCCATGGACGAGCAGTTCAAGGACATCAGGTTCGTCTTAAGCGTCGGCAAGCACAATACCGTCGAGATACCGCAGGAAGTCAGGGACAACCCGCGGATCACGATAGAATCTTATATCAGGGATCCCGGCTGCTATATTGCGGGATCAGATGTCTGTATACTGCGCGCGGGTGCAGTAACATGTGCTGAGATCACGGCTGCAAAGGCATGTGCGATAATGGTACCGTATCCTTATGCGGCTCACGATCACCAGACTTTCAATGCCGAAGCGATAGCATCAAAGGGCGGCGGCATAGTCATATCGGATGACGACGTTAAGGAAGGCAAGCTGACTCCGGTACTGTCGGAACTCCTGTCGGACGATGACAGAAGGGCGAAGATAAGACAGGCGGCCGGGGAACTTGCGGTAAGAGATACGGACGAACGCATAGTTAATGCCATCAACGAGGCTCTCGGAAAGTAATAATGGACGATAAGGAACTGGACAAGTTATTCGGTATCGACCCCGAAGAAGACAAAGCCGGAAGCAAAGAGCAGAATGCGCCGGCTGCTGATGATGCTGTCCAAAAGCCCGAAGAAGAGTCCGGCGACAAGAAGGAAGAGCCTGCAAAGGAAGAGGAGCATAAGCCTGAGGAAGGCGCTGCAGAAGAACCTGAAGCGGAGATAGAAGACGAAGAAGAATCCGGAGCAGAACATGATGCTGCCAAAGACGGAAAAGAGCCTGACAGGAAAAAAGAACCCGAACATGACAAAAAGCCGATAAAGAAGGCCGCGGTACGCAGGGAAGAACTATTCGTTAAGCCTGCGGAAGATGTATCCTTCAGGGACATGATCCCGTTCTCGAATGCGACGATCGCTGCTTTTATACTCGGACTGGCGTTCATCGCGATGGTCCTGTGCATCCTGTTCCTGCCCGCATTCAGGGTCAAGACGGTCAACATAGAAGGCAATGTCGTATTGTCGGACGAAGAGATACTGAGCATGACCGGCCTGTCTTACGGAGACCATATCCTGAGCGGCGTGAGCGGCAACATCTTCGATCTTCTGAGTCTGAACTACGGCAAGACCGAGCAGGCGATAATGGAGAAGAATCCTTATGTCGAGAGTATAACGATATCCGTGAAGATACCTTCGACCATCAATATTGAGATCAAGGAAAGACAGAAGATAGCCTACATCAAAACGGCAGACGGATATCTCGCGATCGACAGGGACGGCATAGTCCTGGAACTCTCTTCGGCCGATAATGCTTCAGAAGTAAGGCCCGTCATCTGCGGCATGGAGATCGACAGTGCCGTGCTGGGAGAGAAGCTTACGATAAAGAACATGAATGCCTTCAAGAAGGCGATAATCGTCATGGGCGCCATCCTCAATGCCGATAACGCTTCGGTTGGAGGCGATTACTGCATGTTCGCAAATACCTCGGAAGTGCGGATCCTTCCGAGCGGATACATATTCCTGACGATCTATTCGAGGAGCGGGAATATGGTCCAGATCAAGCTGAATAATCTCGATTCAATAGACGAGGATATGGCATGGCTCCTCTATCTGTTCAATGCCAATGCTTTTGACCAGGTCACTTCAAGTGGTTCTTTCGACATGACGAGAGACGAGTATATTTACCAAGAATATAAATAAATTTGTTATTTTTCGCTGGAAATCCGCGATTTAATGATAAAATGACCGTGGGAGTTTAATTACAATTATAGGTCATTCAGGCTACATTATTGCTTGAACCCTCTATTTGGGTTAGAATTCAAAATTGTATAACTTTGTTTATATGTTTTTAATTAATAACGGTCAATATGAGATAAACCGAGCAACGGAGGAAATGAAGGATGTCTGAAAGCAAGCACAGCTATTCAATGGATGAATCGAATGTCGCGAGCATCAAGGTTATTGGTGTCGGCGGCGGCGGAAGCAACGCTGTTAACCGAATGGTCGAGAGCGGTGTCCAGGGCGTTACATTTATCGCTGTAAATACAGATAATCAGGCACTTGCAAAGAATAAGGCCGAAGTTAAGATCCAGATCGGCGAGAAGGTTACCCGCGGTCTCGGATGCGGTGCTGACCCCAGCGTAGGCGAGAAGGCTGCTGAAGAATCCAGAGACGAGATCGCTGAGGCTATCGCAAATACCGACATGCTCTTCATCACGGCAGGCATGGGCGGCGGTACCGGTACAGGTGCAGCTCCCGTTGTAGCTCAGATCGCACGTGACCTCGGAATCCTCACAGTTGCTGTTGTTACCAGCCCCTTCACATTTGAGGGTGCAAAGAGAGCAGCTAACGCAGAGCGCGGTATCCGTGAGCTCCAGAAGTCAGTTGACTCACTCATCATCGTATCCAACGATAAGCTCCTCGATGTTGTTGATGACAACACATCCTTCGAGGAAGCTTTCAATATGGCAGACCAGGTACTCAAGTTCGGTGTTGCAGGTATCTCAGACCTCGTCGCGATCCCCGGACTCATCAACCTCGACCTTGCTGACGTTACAAGAGTCATGAAGGATGCAGGTATCTGCCACATGGGTATCGGCCGCGCTTCCGGTGAGGACCGCGCTCAGGTCGCTATCAGACAGGCTATCAATTCGCCTCTCCTCGATACAACCATCGAGGGTGCAACAGGCGTTATCGTTAACTTCACCGGCGGACGCGGAATGCGCCTGTCGGAGATCGATGCAGCTTCTTCCGTTATCCGTTCAGAGGCAGCTCCCGAAGCAGAGATCATCGTCGGTGCCGTTATCGACGACTCTCTTGAAGATGAGCTCATGATCACAGTCATCGCTTCCGGCTTCGAGAACACAGTCAATGCTTCTGCAGGACACAGAGCAAGCACATCTGTTCTGTCCAGAGAGAATCCTACGATCATTACATCAAGACAGCCTCAGGCTCAGGCTCCGAGGACTGAGTATACACCCAGGCCGGCAGCACAGCCTGCAGCTCCTGCACCGGAGCCTGTTCAGAGAGCACAGCCCGGCTTCAGATTCGGCGATGATTCCACAAACAATCAGCCTACTGCAGCTCCCGTTGCACCCGCACCGGAGCCGGCACCTGCACCCGTTGCACCTCAGCCGGTAGCACCTGCACCTCAGGCTCAGCCCGCTGCTGCTCCTCAGCCACAGCCTCAGATGGGCGGCAGACCTCAGGCCAATGTTGCTCCTCAGGTAGAGGAGAGACCTCAGCAGAAGTCCGCTAAGCCTTGGTTCATGTTCGGTAAGGATGGCCAGTAATTAGATGATCTGTCCCGTTTGCGGAGAGAATGACGACAAGGTCTTAGATTCCAGAGCATCGAGCGAAGGATACGAGATAAGACGCCGTCGTGAATGCCTCAAGTGCGGCTACAGATTCTCAACGATCGAGAGGATCGAGGGACTCGTCCCCATGGTCGTAAAGAAAAACGGGTTGAAGGAGACGTACAACGAATCCAAGATCCTTCGAAGCCTTGCAGTTGCCTGTTCGAAGAGACCTGTATCATCGGAGCAGATGAACAGCATCGCCACCGAGATAACGGACATGGTGAACAACAACTTCAAGCGCGAGATAAGCAGTACTGCTATCGGAGAGCATATAATGGAGCGCCTCAGGAAGCTCGATAAGGTGGCCTACGTGAGATTTGCTTCAGTATATAAGGATTTTACCGATCCTAAGCTCTTTGCAGAGGAAGTCGATAAGATTTCCAGCAAAGACGAATCGGCAGAGTAAGGAATACAATTTAACAGGGGTGATTAAATGGCAGCAAACAAGGTCTTGCTCGTAGACGACGATCCGAGCATCATTGAAGTTCTTAAGCTCTATTTTGAGAAAGAAGGATATCAGGTCGTTACCTGCATGCAGGGCGACAAGGCTTTTGCGGTCTTCAATACCAGCAAGCCTGATATCATTATCCTTGACCTTATGCTTCCCGGTACTGACGGCAACGATATCTGCCGTGAGATCAGGAAGACATCTGACGTTCCGATCATCATGCTTACGGCAAGGACCGATACACTCGATAAGATCATCGGTCTCGAACTTGGCGCAGACGACTATATCCCGAAGCCTTTCGAGCCTAAGGAAGTACTTGCCCGTGTAAAGGCAGTCTTAAGACGTACGGAGAGAAGAGACAATCCTCAGACGGCTCCTGCGGAAGAAGAGAAGAGCACGGATATCATCACATATCCCGGCTTCTCCGTTGATAAGATCCGCTATGTTGTAACCGTTGACGGCAACGAGATCTACATGCCGCCGAAGGAACTCGAACTCCTGTTCTTCCTGGCTTCCAATCCGAACAGAGTTTTTACCCGTGAACAGCTCCTCGAGAATGTCTGGGGTTACGATTTCTACGGAGAATCCAGAACGGTCGACGTTCACATCAAGAGGATCAGAGAGAAGATCGAGAATCCCGACAGGGAGCAGAACTGGTGCATCAAGACAGTTTGGAGTAAAGGTTACAAGTTCGAGACGAGGTAACCCATGGCTTCTAAGTCAGACAGCCGCAGGGTATCGGCCAATGTCGCCGTATTCATAATCTCATTCCTGATATTCACCACGCTCATAGTATTTGCCGTGTTGTTATTCCTCTCATATGAGAATATGCTGAGGATGCTTTCGATTGAAGTAACGCGCGGAACCCGTACTGCTGCACAGGGTCTGGCGATAGATATCGAGACCGTTACCGGATCATACGACAATGAATTCGTTTATACCGTCGATAATGACGGCTCGGCGGCATTCAAGAACTCCAGGATCGTAGACAGGTTCATCAATTCCAACCTCTATAACAACTTCGGTTCGGTATATCTGCTTGATTCGGAAGGCAGAGTGCTCAGCAGAGGCTCGAGCATCGACAATATCCAGGATTCGATAATCATTACCGAAGTGTCCGGCGGAAAGTATTACATATCCGACGAGATAGTAATTGAACTCATCAGCACCGCCAGCAACGGAGAACTTGCAACATACGATACGCATAACTCCATGTCCGTAACTTCGATCAGTTGCTGCAAGGTATACGGCACTGATTATTACTGCGTTGTAAGCAATACAGAATCCACCAATGCCACAAGGGCAGAGTATATCAACGTAATCTTCCTTCCCGCCATGATAGCGATGGTCATCGCGATCGTGCTCTATGCCGTATTCGTTTACCTGAGCCTCATGCCGATGAAGGATATCTCATATGCGATCTCCAGGGTAGCCGAAGGCGACTTCAAGGTAAGGGTACAGCAGAAGTATTCAGAGCCCGAGAACTATTCGAGCTTCGCGGTATCGAGCGAGTTCACCGAGATGGGACGCACAGTCAATAACATGATCGAATCTCTTGAGAACCAGGAGCACGACAGAGAGATCTTCATCTCTTCGATCGCCCACGATATCAGGACTCCGCTCACTTCGATCAACGGCTTCGTAACTGCAATGCTCGACGGAACTATCCCACCCGAGAAGCAGCCTCACTATCTTGAACTCATCAAACAGCAGGCAGACCGTATCAGGACGCTCGTTACTTCCATGACTGAGGCATCTTCGCTGTCACACGTCGATCCTTCAATGATGGAAGCGTTCAACATCAACGAGATGATCACGGACATCGTGGATAACCTCGAAGCACAGCTGGCGGAGAAGAACATCAAGGTCATCAAGTCCCTTGATCCGGGTCCCGGCATCATTGCTTACGGTGAAGCGCAGCAGCTCTGCCGCGTCATCATCAACATCATCACCAATGCCATCAAGTTCACGCCTTCAGGCGGTACGATCAAGGTGTCGACCGAGACTGACAGGCGCAATAACAAGATCTGGATATCCGTAGAGGACTCCGGAGCAGGCGTCGAAGAATCCAAGCGTAAGAGGATCTTCGAGAGCTTCTATAAGGGCGATCCGTCGCGTAAGGTCGAAGGATTCGGTCTCGGTCTTTATATCTGCAAACAGATCCTTGCCGGTCACGGTCAGACTATAGTCTGCGACGAAGGCACGGAGCTGGGCGGCGCGAAGTTCGTATTCTCATTCCCGACCGAGCCTGCAGATAAGCGCTGACATGTCCCGTATCAGCAGGAAACAGCTCGCGGCAATGACATGGGATGCTCTGACGGCAGAGTTCCCCGATTCACAATGCTCCCTTGATACGGACAGGCCCGAGCGCCTGGCTATAAGAGGGATACTTTCCGCACAGTGTACCGATGTGAGAGTAAACCTGACGGCGAAGGAGCTTTTCGCGAAATACCCGGAGCCGGCTGACATAGCAGCGGCGGATATTGAAGACATCGCCCGGATGATAAGACCCGTAGGTCTGACAGGATCCAAGTCCAGGTCGGTGAAGGCTTTCGCGGAGAAGCTTACCGGCGAGTGGGGAGGAGTAATCCCCAACGATGTTCCCGCCCTCATGGAGATCCCCGGCATAGGCCGCAAGATCGCCAACCTCATCGTGGGCGAGATATACGGCACGCCAGCGATCGTCGTCGACACGCACTGCAAGCGCGTCATGTACAGGATAGGCATATCTGACAGCAAGGACCCGGCAGGAGTCGAGAAGGACATGATGAAGGTCTTTGACGAAGACAAGTGGATCGCGATAGGTCATCTGTCCGTCGACCTCGGAAGAAAATACTGCACGGCGAAAAATCCCGGATGCGAACAGTGTCCGCTCGGCGCGTTCTGCAGGAGGAGGGTCTGATGGCGGCGATACATCTGTCCAGTCCCGTGGCGGCGTTATACGGCATAGGTCCGTCTGCCGAGGAGAAGCTTGCAAAGCTCGGCATAGAGACTATCTATGACCTGATCACATACATCCCCAGAAGATATAACGATTGGAACAACGCGGGGGACTTCTACGATGCCCGGGACGGCATGGAGATAACCTTCCGCGCGCATGTGGCAACCAAGCCGGAAGTGAACGTCAGGTCCAGGACAAGACCTGTCAGCTTCTACCTGTCGGACGGCTTCAAGCGCATCAAGGTGACCTTCTTCAACTCATCTTACATCGCCCGAAAGTTTGCAGTAGGCGACGAGTGCTTCGTACACGGCAAGGTCACGATGTTCGCAGGCAAGCCCCAGATGGTAAACCCCTACATTGAGAATGCTTCGAAGATCAACCCCGATGAGCTCGTAAAGCCCGTGTATCCGCTGACCGAAGGCGTGACTTCCAACAACCTGTCGAGGTGGGTAAGGACGGCACTTGATCTGTGCGGATCCGAGCTGCTGAATGTCATACCGCAGGAGGTGGTTCAGGCGGAGGGCTTTGTCGCGCCTTCCGAGTGCTACCGCATGATACATTTCCCAAAGGATATGGCAGAAGCCGACAGGGCAAGAAGACAGATAGCATACGAAGAGCTTATCCTGCTCGGGATAGGCATGAAGATAGCAGGCTCTGATACCACGGTGACGGAGAAGGCCGAGAGAGTCGTGCCGCCTCCGGGATCGGCACTTAACGAAGACATCAAGACCAGGTGGAATAAGATAATATCCAACCTGGGCTTCAAGCTCACTGATGACCAGGCAAAGGCTGTCAGGGAGATACAGATGGATCTCATGAAGGATACCCCGATGAACCGCCTTGTGCAGGGTGACGTAGGATCAGGTAAGACCGTCGTCGCGATACTCGCGATGGCGATGACTGCGCTCATGGGCAAGCAGTCCGTCCTGCTCGCGCCGACCTCGGTCCTCGCGAGCCAGCATTACAACACAGCGGTAAAGCTCCTCGAGGGCAGCGGCATCAATGTAGTGCTGCTGCTCGGCAAGACCAAACAGTCGGTCAAGAAGGAGATCAAGGAGAAGATGAGGCAGGGTGAGGCCGCAGTGATCATCGGAACTCACGCACTGCTGTCCGATAATGTCGAATTCGACGATCTTGCACTCGTAATAGCAGACGAGCAGCACAGGTTCGGCGTAAAGCAGAGGGAGAAGCTACTGATCAAGCAGGGCGCTTCGGGTGAGGTCAACAGCGTGCATAACCTCGTCATGACGGCTACGCCCATCCCGAGGACGCTCGCGATGGTGCTCTACGGCGATATGGCCACATCGATAATCAAGCAGAAGCCGGCAGGCCGTCAGACGATCAAGACCTGGTTTGTCGATTCAAGGACGAGCCCGGACATCACGGATGTGCTGAAGTCCAAGCTCGAAGCAGGCGAGCAGGCTTATATCGTCTGCGCCAAGATAGATGACGAACACATGGAGCCCGACGACGGCTACAGGATGACTCCCGACGTCGACGAGTCAGAGATAATAAGCGTAGTCCAGATGAAGGAAATGATCGACAAGACGGGACTGTCGGGAAGATACACCACGGAGACTCTGTACGGCTCGATGAATGAGGCTGCAAAGCTCGATGTCATGGAGCGTTTCGTAAAGGGCGAGGTGAAGATACTGATATCCACGACCGTTATCGAAGTCGGCGTAGACAACCCCAATGCCAATGTAATGGTCATCATGGATGCCGACAGGTTCGGCCTGTCCACTCTGCATCAGTTAAGAGGAAGGATCGGAAGGGGCTCATCCAAGTCCTTCTGCCTCCTTGTATCGGAGTCCAGATCCGAACTCGCGCTCCAGAGGATCAAGATGATGTGCGAATCCTCAGACGGCTTCGAACTGGCCCAGAAAGACCTTGAATTAAGAGGCCCCGGCGATTTCTTCGGAACGAGACAGCACGGCATCCCGTCGCTTCGGGCGGCCAATCTCTATACGGATATAGCGATTGCTTCGGAAGCATGCGAGGCGGTGAATAAGGTTTTCGAGGAGAAGACAGAGGAAGCGTCAGTGCTGTATAATGCGATCGCATCCATGTTCGAGCTGAGATTCGGAAGAAAGATGGGGTCATTGTGACATGCCGAGAGTGGTAACGGGAAGGTTCAGAGGAGCGGTGCTCCAGGCGCCCAAGGGGGACAAGACGAGGCCTACGACCGATAAGGTCAAGGAGGCTCTGTTCTCCATAATCCAGCAGGACGTGCCGGGATCCGAGTTCCTCGATCTGTGCGCAGGCTGCGGCCAGATAGGCATCGAAGCCGTGTCCAGGGGAGCAGTCAGGGCGACTCTCGTAGACAAGGGCGGGGAACCTGCAAGGATGATCTCGCAGAACCTCGAGAAGATCCGCATGAAGGATTCCGACGAGTTCCGTTTCTACCGCATGGGAGTGCTTCCGGCCCTCGAAATGCTTGCCTCAAAGGGAGAAAAATTTGATATTATATTCATGGATCCCCCGTACAGGATCGTGCCTGATCTGGCAAGGGATGCGGCCGAGTTGATCTGCCGCGGAGACCTGCTTGCCGATGACGGTATGCTTATCGTGGAACACGCGGAAGACAACCCTCCCGTGTATGACCAGATACCGCTCACGCATGTTCGTTCTTGTAGTTACGGGATTACAGTGTTAACATTTTTTAAGAAGAATAAAGAAAAGAGGGGAAACTCTTGAAGGTAATGCTTTTCCCGGGCACCTTCGACCCGTTCACAAGAGGTCACAGGGATATCGTAAGGCGTGCTTCGAAGCTTTGCGACAAGCTTGTTGTGGCCGTTATGGAGAACAGCGCCAAGTCTCCTCTCTTTACGCCTGATGAGAGAGTCGATCTTATCAAGAGATCGCTCGCCGGCGAGAACCTTAATAACATCGAGGTCATGGAGTGGGGAGGCCTGCTCGTAGACTTATACAAGCAGCTCGATTGCTGTGCTTCGGTAAGGGGCATCAGGTCTGAGTCGGATTTCCGCTATGAGGCAGAACTCGCGCTCGCGAACAGGCTTCTGTATCCGGAATACGATGCCATCCTCCTGCCGTGCAGAGACGATATGTCGCTCATAAGCTCAACTATCGTCAAGGAAGTCGGATATTACGGCGGCGACATCTCGAAGATGGTTCCTGCCGAGATTATTGATACAGTAAACGATAAATTCATGAAAGGAAGGAAACAATAATGGAGAACAGTAACTTCAATCAGGGAGGCCAGCGTTACGACGCCATAAAGCACATCGATTATCTTATCGATACGATCAAGGACGCTACGGGCGTACCGTTCTCTGACAAGTGTTCTATCGAGAGGAATGAGACCATCAACTCTCTCCAGATATTGAAGAATAATCTTCCCGGTGCAGTATCTCAGGCGAACGATATCGTTGCAAGGGCTCAGGATATCATCAGCACCGCTCGTGACAAGAATAAGAAGATCATTGACGACGCTAACAGAATGTATGCGATCAAGGTCAATGACCACGAGATCACAAAGGGCGCCAGAGAAGAGGCTGCCCAGATCATTGCCAATGCAGAAGCTCAGGCAGAAGAGCTCAGGAAGAATGCTCACCTGTATGTTAAGCAGCTGCTCGAGGGCGTAAACGATGACCTTGCTGCATGCTCTGCAAAGCTTCAGACAAATCTTAAGGAGCTTGATTCTGCAATAGACGGCGAGTGAGTCTGCCTCCTCGCTTAGGTCCTCGGCGCGAGCGCCTGCGCAAAACGCTCGGAGCCATCTCACTCGCCGGTAAGGAAATCGCTCGCATAGGCATCACTCGCCGGTATGAGTAAGGAAATCGCTCGGAGACACCCCACTCGCCGGGAGGACTTAATTAATTAATGAATAGCGGCCGGTTCACTTTAATGGTGGGCCGGCTTTTTAGTACCATAGAAAGTGTAATTGTTAGAGAGTAATTAACTCCGACAGTTGCACTTTTCTTATAATTAGGGGAGTAATTGGCCTGACG
>CACZMA010000008.1 GCA_902782125.1 Oscillospiraceae bacterium
TGAATTACATGACTCCCAAAGAGTACAAAGCTGTCTACAGTTCGAATTAAGGGTATATATTCCTTGTTTATGTGTCTACTTTTGCTTGACTAGTGCAAAAATGCAAAATTTGTGACTAAAAGGGGCCTCAGCGCTCACATTTTACTCACACGTTTCAGGAAGGGGGTGCCACACCCCGGGAAGGGGCGGCCTTTGCCGAAGAATTGCCTGAGGCTCCGCACGCGGTCGGGTTATAATTAACCCAAAAGCACAAGGAGCCGCCTATGAACCAGAAAGAAAGAATGCTCGCGAACCTCCCCTACAAGTCCTGGATGGACGGGCTCAAGGAGGATCGGATGGCGTGCAAGAAGAAGCTCTACACATACAACAATCTTCCGCCCGAGCAGGAGGCCGAGCGCGAGGCACTGCTGCGCGAGATCCTCGGCAAGACCTGTGAAGGCTACCTTAACATCGAGTCCCCGTTTCACTGCGATTACGGGTATAACATCGAGGTCGGGAAAGAGTTTTTCGCGAACTACAATTTCATCGTGCTGGACGTCGGCAAGGTGAAGATCGGCGACAACTTCATGTGCGGTCCGAACGTGCAGATCTCGACCGCCGGCCATCCGCTGCACCACGAGTCGCGCGCGTCCGGCTACGAGTACGGCATCGACATCACCATCGGCGACAACGTCTGGATCGGCGGCAACGTCCTGGTCTGCCCGGGCGTCACGATCGGCAGCAACGTCGTCATCGGCGGCGGCAGCGTCGTAACCAAAGACATCCCCGACAACATGCTCGCGTACGGCAATCCGTGCCGCGTCATCCGTGAGATCACCGAGGCCGACAGGGACTACTATTTCCGCGACAGGAAGTTCGACGTGGAGGATTATAAGTAAGACCCGCCCGCGTGCGCGCCTGTCAAAATACACTGCAGATGTACCGCTTACATCTCCCCCTCATCCCGGGAATTCTTCACCAGCTGCTCGGGCACCGAATGCCTGCGCCCCTCATACGGGTTCACTCCGTAATCAGCGAACAGATGGTACTTGTCCGACGGCGGCACGCGGTCGTGCGAACGGATGTAATCGATCCCGCCGGCGGTGTAGTCGCGAAGCTTGGGCGGAGTATCGCCGAAGTCCGCGAACTTATCCAGGACCTTATAGACGACAAAGGCCGTGATGCCGACTGCGGATAACACGAACATCGCGATATATACTGCGAACATTAAGTATGCTGATCCCGGCATATTACCCCTGCCTCCTCTTGACGTATCTGAACATCGACTCGGACTGCGTGAGCTTCAGATTATTCATGACCCGCCGAATGCCATTGAAGCCGGTCGCCGTCAGCGCGAATCCGCCGGCAAGCATCGCGATCACGATATACATCGCCACGGACGCGAGGTCGTTCCCGCGGCCCAGCGCAGCCCACATCGCGAACCCTATCAGCCCGAGCAGCAGCACGAACAGCGAGATCGCGAACGCCCACACGCTCTTAGTTTTCCACGGCATCGTTCCGACGACCCTGCCGGTCTGGCCGTTGACCAGGATCGTGTAGGGCTTCTCCTCATGCCTGAAAGTAAAGAACCACACCGGCATCATCATGTATACCGGGTCGTCCTGAATGTCTGCCCAATAAAGCGAATCCGCGATCTTCACGTTGTTCGCCTTGACGGACTTAACCACCTCTTCCGCGTACATCCTGTGGCAGTGCTCCGAAGCGGCCGCGCGCAGGTCGCTGTAGGTAATGTCCGACGTGTTCGAGTAGAACCCGTTCAGATAATCCTCGTCGAAAGTCCTCGCATCCTCCAGGTAGAATGGTTCGAGCCTGAAGCTGACATCGTCGCTCAGGATCTCCGACCCGTCGATCGGCAGGTTCCTCAGCCTGACCTCGCCCGCTCTCGTGTAGTAGTAGGTAACGCTGCTCTTGCCGCGTTTGACCTCGCCTTTCAGGAAGTCCGCCTCACGGAACTCCGCATTGACCACCCAGTACGGCACGTAGATGCCCCGAAGGTTCTCCGGCACGCACCGGGCCTTGACCTCCTTGGGGATAATCGGGTTATTCATAAACCTTTTCCTGATGACGCCGGCCGCCTCTTCGCGCGTGATCTTGAACGGCACGATGCCGTCGGGACGGTACTGTTTCGCCACCCTGTCGAAAACAACCGCCGGGTTGCCGCAGTACACGCAGAACGTCGAGACCTCGGTGTCGCTTGTTATGACTTCTGCACCGCACTGAGGACAGATATAGACATGCGTGTCATAATACTTTGAATGAAGCTCGGCATTCTCGTCCTCGATGTCTTCCGGCCTGTACGAATTACCGCACTTGACGCACTCGAGCGCCTGCGATGCCGGATTGAAAACAAGTCTGCCTGCGCAGCTCCTGCAGATTACAGCCAATTCCTTTTATCCCTTTCCATTATTGACTTACAACATTATATCAGTTCTTGTAACAAGATTGTTGTTTGAGAAGGGCGGTCACAGATGCTTTAATAAGACCATGAGAAAAACACTTATCCCTGCCGTTCTTGTCACGGCATCCTTACTTCTTACATCCTGCAATCTTGCAAAACAACCCGAGTTCACGCTCGGCACATTGGTCGAAGTCACCGGCCGCCAGGGCGTCTGCTCCGAAGGCGATTACTACTGGGTGAGCGGATCGAAGACCCTCGCCAAATACGACCGCGACTGGAACCTCATCGAGATCAACGAAGACCCCTTTGAAGGATACGAGACCGAGGTCAACCACATCGGCGACATCGACGTGTACGAGGGCAACCTGTATGTGGGAGCCGAGCTCTTTGTGGACGGCGTCGGAACGAACATCCAGGTGGCGGTGTACGATGCCGAGACGCTGAAGTTCAAGGAGGCGTTCCCTTTCGAGCCGGCAAGCGGGCAGCTCGAATGTTCCGGCATCACGGTCGACCCGGATACCAAGACCGTCTGGATGTGCTCGTGGGTCGGCGGTGACAGCGGGATCTACCTGTACGCGTATGACCTCGAGACCGGCGATTACAAGGGCAAGTTCGAGATGGAGGACCCGCCGCGGCTGATCCAGGGCATCTCATACCACGACGGCTACATCTACATTAGCGCTGACGACGGCGATGCGGATCTGGGCGCGTCGGATCATCTGTACCGCACGAAGATCGGCTGGTGGGAGTTCTTCAACATGAAGGACGGCTTGGGCACCTGCACGGTCCAGCGCGTCAAGGATTTCGACGACGTCATCAGGCAGGGCGAGATCGAGGGGCTGACTTTCGATGAGCAGACGGGCGATCTGCTGCTCCTGTATAACCGCGGCGCGATAATCGTGGACGGCATCAAGACCGGCCTGTACGAAGGGTACGACCACGAGATCTCGGAAGTGTACGTGTATAAGGTGAGTTAAGACAGCACGCCGCGTTCGGGGTCGATCGTCCTGAGCTGGCGGTAGTTCTTGCAGATCTCATCCCAGACTATCTCTTTCTGATTGGTCGCACGCTTGAGTTCAGTGGTGCGGTCTTTGACGATGGCTTTCTCGGCGTGGAGATCCCTATAGTGCTTCACGCAAACGAGTATTAACCCCGCTAACATGACGAACGGAGCAGCCCGTATTATCGGATAGATGATGTTGAGCAAGCCGTCATCTTCGGTTCCGAGAAAGATCCCGAAAAAGAATAAGCCAATTGCACCCAAAATCACGAAAGCCGCGTTTTTTTCAAAACGCCCGATCCATTCGAATATCATTGGGACGGTGCCGGTAGTTTCTACTTGTTCGAGTACTTCGACTGCGTCGGCCTCATAAGTCTTGGCAGTTCTCTCTTCTCTTACCGCCTTCTGGTATTTCTCGCCGAGTTCGAACATCTTCTTCAGCTTGTCGAAATACTTCTTGTTCTCGGGCAGCGCAGCGCTTGCTTCCTCTTCGATATGAATGTTGCCGTAGTTGATGGCAGCCACTTTGTTCTCGTTCTCGAACACGCGGATCGTCTTCATGCGTGCCTTAACCATAACCCTGCCCCTGAGAGCACGAAAGTTGTGCGGGTCCTTCTCAAGCACCTTGTCGAAAATCTCTTTGGCCGAGCTGAACTCTCCGTTCCTGAGTGCGGCCAGCCCGCTCGACAGGATGTCTTCGCTTTCTAAGACATCGTAGTCATACGTGACGCCGCAGAAGGGGCACTTATAGAGTTTTGCTTCGGAATCGAAAATGAGATCTCCGCCGCATGATGTGCATTGATGTCTCAGTGCTTCAGCCATGTCTTTTACCTCACGTCTTCTGTGCGGGTGCCTTCAGTTCCGGGTCGATCTGCTTAATCTCGACGTATTTCTTGCGGATGTTCGCTATTATCTCGTCTCTTGTTTTTGTAAGTTCTTTTATCTGCTTGTCCTTAAGCTCTATGTCTTCATTGGTGCCGCCCAGCTCGGTCTTAAACGACTTGTCATCGAGAGCCTTGACGACCGTGACCGCCATGAACACTCCCATGACTATCAGTACAACAAGGATAGGCACGATCATCTGCTTTGTGGTTGCATATATCGCCATGAGTATGGCGAGTGCGATCACGAAAACTATCAGCTCGACGATCAGCGCCTTCACGGGGTTGATCATGACAATGTCGTTGTCCAAGTCCTTTACCGGAATGCCGTTGTTCTCCCTCTGGTTAGCCACTGCGTAGAAGTGGTTCTCCAGTTTCTTCTTTTCGCCCTGGGCTTCCGTTACCGCCTTGTCTGCCTTGCGCATCTCTTTGCCGAGCTTGAAGATCTCTACGATCTTGTCGAAATACTCCTTGTCCTCAGGTGCTGCAGCTTCGGCTTCCTCTTCTGGTCTGACCGCACCGAGCGCGGAATTGCGCCAGGTCGAGGGAGTGTTCAGTTCTTTGATGGACATAAGCTTAGCCCTCGCGAGAAGCTTTCCGCGGAGCGCCAGGAAATCATGCGGGTCCTTCGTCAGAATGAAGTCGAAAGCCTCCATCGCCGATTTGAACTCGCCTTCTTTGAGCGCACGCATACCCTTGGACAGCACGTCCTCCTCGCGGAAGTACTCGTAATCATAAGTAACTCCGCAGTAGGGGCACCTGTAGAGCTGCGCGTCCGTGTCGATGATGAGCGGGCCGCCGCAGGAAGAACAAAGATGTTTTAACAATTCAGCCATGCTTGAAGTATAGCACAACGCGCGGGGGATTTTTTATGGCGGCAGGCGCGAATTACGCAGGGAGTTTTGCTCCGCCTGCGCGAAAAGGCCGTGCTCCGCAGGTCAGGTGCCGGCGTCCTCGTCAGCCCACCGCTTCTCGATCTTCCTGAAGAGCGCGAGGGCGATGAACATTCCGCAGAAGCCCGCGGTGATCCACGCGAACGGGTCGGATGCGACTGCGATGTAATAGTTCTGAACGTTTATCGCGTAGATCGACAGTATGATCCTCGCGACGAGCTCGACCAGGCCAAGTACCATGGTCATGCCGGCGTAGCCGATCGACTGGATGGTGTGGCGGTAGATGAAGATCATGGCGAGGAAGAAGTAGCAGACGGCGCTTTCGATGATGTAGATGTTGGCCCACGGGATGTATACGGACACGTCGACGTCAGCATCGAAGAAGATCCAGAGCACGTGCGGCACCGTGACGACAGCGAAGACTGCTGCCGCGAATGAATAGACGATGAAGATCTTGAGTGCGGCTTTGACGCCCTGGCGGATGCGGAGCATGTTGCGCGCGCCGTAGTTCTGGCCGGCATAGGCAGCCATGGTCTGGCCGACCGTGAACATGCCCTGGGTGATGATGCCCTGGAACTTGCTCGCAGCGGCGATCGCCGTGACCGCGACGTTGCCGAAAATGTTGAACGCGCTCTGCATGATGACCGTGCCGGACGAAGTGATGCAGTACTGGATGGCCATCGGGATGGCGTTGTGGAGCTGCTGCTTGATGGTAGCGGTGCTTAGCTTCCAGTCGCGTGCTGACGGACGCAGAGCAGGCATCCTCGCGTAGATGTAGATGATGCAGAGAATTGCGGACACTGCCTGCGAGATGACCGTCGCCAGAGCCGCGCCGTATGTCGCGAGGCCGAACCTGACGATGAAGAGCAGGTCGAGACCGATGTTAAGCGCGGACGAGAACAGCAGGAAGATCAGGGGCATCTTGCTGTTGCCGATCGCCCTCATGAGCGATGCGCAGTAGTTGTACATTATCATGCAGATGAGGCCGGCGCAGATGGTCGCGATGTAATCGTACGCATAGCCGAAGATCGCGTCGGGGGTGTTCATCCAGCCGAGCAGGCGGTGCATGAACGTAAGGCCCACGCCGGTGATGAGCGCTGCCGAGATGAGCGCGAGGTAGAGTCCGTTGGTAACGGAAGACTTGACGCCCGAAGGGTCGTTCGCGCCGTATCGCTGGCTGGTGACTATCGAGAAACCGGTGACCAGGCCGTTGGAAGTTCCGAGCATGAGGAACATGATGGTGCCGACCGCGCCGACTGCGCCCAGGGCATCGGGATTGACGAACCTGCCGACGATGATCATGTCCACGATGTTGTAGAGCTGCTGGGCGACGTTGCCCAGAAGAAGCGTCATCGTGAACTTGAATATGATCGACATCGGGTTGCCCTGAGTCATGTTGAAGTCCGTGCGTCTCGCCGACATAAGCACCTGCCTTTAAGTATTCCGGCACATTATAAGACTAAGCCCCGCCGCAGTGCTATCAAAACCTCGCCAAATCTTTGCCTTTTCCGTAGTAAAAGCAACAAGCGGCAACATCGTGACCCTCGGCAAGTAAGGACTCTGCCCCCCGCTGCGCGAAAAAGTCCGCCGGCAGGCTAATCATTTTATTGCCAACATTTTGCTTTCATGATTTAATAATTACAATCTAATAAAAGAGAATCAAATTCTTTGGATTATTGTCAGAAAGGGGCTACACATATGAGTACAATCAAGACTATCAGCGCCGGTGAGATCATCATCAAAGAGGGCGACGAGGGCAATACTTTCTTCCAGCTTCTGGAGGGTACTGCAAAGGTTTATAAGAACTACGAGGAAGACGACCAGGTTGAGGTCGCTACCCTTGAGGCAGGACAGTATTTCGGTGAGATGGCAGTAATCGAGAACTTCCCCCGTAACTCCACGGTCGTAGCAGACACCGATGTCCAGGTTGACGAGATCGCTGCAGGCGAGATGAACGACTACATGTCTCAGCACCCTGACAAGATCCTCGCCATCATGAAGGTCCTCGGAAGAAGGATCAAGAAGATGGACGACGAGTTTCTTGAAGTCAAGAAGGCTCGTGACGAAGTCCGTAAGGCAGGTTCCGACAGCAGATATGACGGATTCTGGGCAAGACAGCAGAGACTCTCGATCTGGATGTCACCCAAGAGCGCTCAGCTCGAGAAGCCCAGCGCAGAGGAGCTCCGCCAGGCAGCTGCAGCAGTCGCACAGAACAAGACAGATAAGATCGAGACATACAACTACGGTACCATCGTATTCAAGCAGGGCGAAGTCGGTAAGTGCATGTACATCCTCCACGAAGGTAATGTCGGCGTTTACAGCAACTACGGCGAGAAGGACGAGCTCAAGCTCCTGTCAGTTGAGCCTGTCGCTTGTTTCGGTGAGATCGGAATGCTCCTCGAAGAGCCCCGTAACGCTACGGCAGCTGTCGAGACCAGCGGCACCCAGGTCGAGATCATCTATCCTGAAGACCTCGAGGGTCTCTTCAAGACAAATCCCGAGAGGATCGACATGATCATGAAGAACCTCTCCTACCGCCTCAGAAGCATTACTTACGAGTACTGCAAGGCATGCCAGGAGATCGACGAAGCTGCAAAGAACGACAGAAGAAGATAAGTTGATTTGAATTGGATTCTGCGGCCCGGGGCGTTTGCTCCGGGCTTTTTGTTGGGGTGCGCGGCAAAAGTCTTCCAAAAAGTCTACATTTCAGAAGTTTTGTAGACTTTTTGAGAGAAGTCTACAAAAAAGTCTACGATCCGGCTGATTTGTAGACTTTATTGAAGACTTTTTCAGAGTCTTTTGCTTGCGGCGGGAGTCGTGGCGGGGCATTTTCGCCGTGTGCGTAAAATGTGCGCGTTCGGACCCGGATTACTCACAAGATCTGCATTTGGGCCTTAAAATGCAGATTTTGTGACTTCTTGGCGCCTTTTTACTCACATTCTGCGCACAGGCCACGAGGCGGCGCGGCGAGCCCCCTTATACCTTTACCTTTTGGTAGTAAAAACATGCGAGCTGCGTGCGGTCTCTAAGGTCGAGCTTTGCGAGCACGGAACTCATGAGGTTACGCACGGTGCCCTCGCTGAGGAACATCTTATCTGCGATCTCCTTGTTGGACAGGCCGTCGGCGACGAGCTCGATCAGCTGCTGCTCCTTCTCGGTAATGCCGTACTCGGCGTAGTTGAACTTCTCGGTGCGGTTCAGCAGATCCGGCAGCCTGTCTACGATCTTCCCGCCGAAAACGCTCTGCCCCTTGTACACAGCTCTGACGCTGGTCGGCAGTGCCGCCGCATCCTGCTTGATTATGTAGCCGCACGCGCCGAGCTTCAGCGCGCGGTTGATGTATTCGTCGTCCAGGAACGTCGTGAGGAAGATGATCTTCGCGGCCGGGTCCTGCTTCAGCATCGCTTCGGCGGTCTCGAGGCCGTTCATGCCGTCCATGCGGATGTCCATGACGGTGACGTCGACCGTGGTGTCGGCCACAAATGCCAGCGCGTCTGCGCCGCTGGTTACGGCCGCAGCGACCTCGATGTCTTCTTCTGCCTCAAGTATTATCTTCAGCGACTCGGATACCAGCGGATCGTCGTCAACTATCATTACTTTGATCATATCTTGCTCCCTTCATGTGCGGCGCCGCGGGACACACCGCTATAGAAAAGTTTGTGGCGGCGCGGTGCGTGCTCGTGCCTCCTTACGCTTCCGCCGCTTTCGGCAGTGTTGCCATTATCTCAAATCCGTCTTTGCCGCTCCTGACCGAGGCCCGGCCGCCGCAGGATGCCGCGCGCGAGGCGATGTTCTTGAGCCCGAGGCCGCCTGAGGCCATGTAGTCTCCGGTCAGCATATAATCGCGCTCCGGGTTCTCGCCGTTGTCCCTGACGAGGATGCGCCAGAAAGTGTTGTTCTCGACCACTTCGATCCGCACCTTGTCGCCACTGCTGTACTTGGAGATATTGGTAACTGCTTCCTTGATTATACCCAAGATGCAGCTCTTGGTCTTATTGTCCGCGGGCGACTCGATGGAAGTGTTTACGTCGACGTCGAACCTCTCGGGCAGCGTCTTGATGATATCATTGACGGCTATCGATACGTCGATCGAATCGTCGTGCAGCTCGTGTACGCTCTTGCGTATACCGGTCATCGCGAGGTCAAGAGTCTCACTGACCGAATCCAGTTGCCGCGCCACCTTCTCGTCCTTGTTGATTATCTTGATCGCCTGCATCTGCACGATCACGCGGGTTATCATGTGACCGACGTTGTCGTGGATCTCGCGCGCGATGCGGTTACGCTCCTTGAGGCGGGCGGTATAGACTTCGTTATCGGCATTCTTCATTATCTCCTCGCCGAGGCGCTTGGCGTTCAGCGAATCCTGGCGCGCATCGTCGAACTTGCTGAGGAGCATAGTCTCCTTTTGGCGGGCAAGTCCGGTCTTGACCGCGAGATACCCCGCGAGGGCCATGATCAGCAGAGAATAAGCCGTTGTAACAATGTTACCCGTCAGATAATACACCTCGTAGAGCATGCCGGCAGACAACACGGCGCGCACCGCGATGTCCAACCCGCGTCTCGAAGACAAAGGCGATGCCGCGAGCGCATACAATGCCATCGGGAAGGCGATGAGCACTCCCGGAAAGAAAGGTGCAACCGCCATGCAGATGACAGTTGCACCTATTGACCAGCCTATATCGCGCTTAAGCTCCGTGAGGAACAGCACCGCGAGAGTCGTCAGGATCCAGGCCACGTAGAGCTCGGTCTCCGTGCTGCCGATTATGAACAGCTGCAGGATGCCCGTGACCAGTATTATCAGCTTATCCGTAAGACTCCAATTCATGCCCCAAGTATATCACACGCGGCTTGCCCGAGAGCTCTTGATGAAGGCTGCGGCAAGGGCGAGGACCACTGCGAAGAGCACCTGCACGCCGAAGCAGATAAGGAGCTCGTTCATATCGAAAGCGACTCCGCTCGCACTGTACGTCATGTTGTTCGCATACACTGCCCAGTAGAAAGGCAGGAATCTGGCAACTCTCAGCACGCTCTCGCCGAGGAGCCACTGCGGAACGAACACGCCTGATATGAACGACATCGACAACGTCACGATATTGGTTATCATCGACAGCGAGTTCGATGTGATATTGAATGCCGTGATGACTGATGTGATCGCACAGTTGACGAGCGTGGCGAGCAGCGAGTTGACTGCGATGACCCACCAGTATTGCGTGAACACCTGGGTGTTGTGGCCGAAGATCACATTGATGAGCATGAATATGATCCAGAGCACGCTGCCGGAAGTGATGAGTCCTGCGGTGTTCGCGAAGCTTATCTTCTTCCTGCTCACAGGAGACGCGTCGATCCTCTTGCCTACGTTCACTTCGTTATTAGCGATGATCGTGTGACCAACTCCCAGGGAGAGGAAACCCAGTGACAGATAGCAGAAGAACTGGTTCATCTGTGCAATGACGAGCTCGTCGCCTGCAGCCGTCTCGGACTTGTCGCCGGAGACAATGCTGACCTTGGATCCGTCCTTAAGAAGCTTTACGGCCTTGTCGGCAGCTTCCTCATCAGAGTATCCGAGCGTCCTGTAATCGAGGTACGCATTGATGTAGTTGTTGACTGAAGCATCTATCCCGTAGATCGCAGCGGACATCTCGAAGTCGGTGTTGTATCTGATCTTAGCAGGGCCTTCGGTCTCTCCTCTGCCCACGGCCTCGCCGAAGCCGTCTTCTATAGTCATGTGATAGTTCGTGATGCCGAAGAAAACGATATCTAAGATAGACGACTCTGACTTGCCTTCGAGGTCGGTCAGCTCGTTATTCGCTGACAGGTATTCGATAAGTCCGCGGCTCAGTGCCGAATCGTCGTTATCAACGTAGCTGATCTTGGCGGAAGAATTGAACTCAGCAGAAGTTCCGGTATCGACCCTGGAAATCGTCATGAGGAGTACCAGCATCGCTATGAATATGCCGAGGTATATCAGGATACCCGTCGGATTACGCTTCAGAAGCCTGAAGAAACTCTTATACAGATGCATACTTTTCCCTCCTTAATACCAGTACTCCGATCGTGAGGAATACCACTGCAGCTATTACCAGCTTGCCCATGTTCATGTAGAAGTCGAACGGATCGTTGTACAGCGCCATCCTGTAGAACGCCATGTTCATGACGGTCGCAGGGTTGATGTCGTTTACTATCGGGCAGTACTTCTCGATGATGCCCGGCAGCTGCATTACCATCTCGCCGCTCAGGAAGACTGAGACCATGAGAACGCCTGTCGTCTTGTTGCCGCGGGTGTTCACGCTACCCTTGAACAGCAGGCCGCAGATGACGCCGAAGCTGATCGCGAAGATATTGCAGACCACGACGAACAGTATCAGCCTGAAGACGTTGCTGCCGAGCGAGATCTGAAACACCAGGCGCATGAACGCGAGGTGGATGACGGATATGATCACCGACGGGATGAGGCGCGCGATAAAGGCGTACCAGATCATCTTGGACTTGCTGCTCGGTGACAGCGACAGTCTCGCCGCTTCCTCCGAGACGTCTGCCTTCAGGTCTCCGACGAGGTTGACGCCGCTCATCGCCGTGAAGAACAGTCCCATTACGAGCGTGCTGTAGAAGTACCACACGTAGGGGTTCGGATCATCGGAGAAAGCCCCCATATCGACCTCGGTGAATGTTTTCCTCGACGCGAGATTCTCGATCATCTCCTGCGCTTTCTCGGGCGAGGTCATGTAGGCCTCCGAGATGAGCTTGAAGTTGGACCTGTATGTGTCGGCGACTGTTTTCGCGACCATGCCCGCGGTCTCGGTGTGGCTCTCTGACAGGCAGACCTCGATGTCGCTGTCTCCCGCTACGAAGAGCACCTCCGCGCCGCCGTCTTTCAGGATCTCCATCGCGTCTTTCCTGCCGTCAGCTTCGACCATATCGAAATACTTAGTCTCCGCACTCTCGTCCGCGAACTCGTCCACCAGGTCGCAGAAGCCTTCCGCGTACGCCGAATCCGACTCCGCCACGACGATCGTCTTGACCGGATCGATCGAGTTCTCGATGTTATAGATATTGCCGAAAGCCGCGTTCATGCAGGCCATTATCCCGAGCGGGAACACGAGGCACCAGAACAGGTAGATCTTGTTCCTGAGCACCTTGAGAAGATAGTACTTAAACATTTGTCTTACCCCTTTCTTCCCTTACTCGTCCCTTAAGGACTTGCCCGTCAGCTCGAGGAAAACGTCGTTCAGCGTCGGCTGCTCCGAGAAGATCTTCTTCATCTTGTATCCCTTATCCTGGAGGATGTTCACGATATCGATGACGTTGTGCTTGCCGGAGCCTGCCTCGACCTTGAGGACGTGTCCGTCGTAATCTGCGCTGTAGACACTCGGCAGATCCTTGATGGCAGCGATCGTGTTCTCGTCCAGGCCCGCCGTCTCGATCGTGATGATCTCGCTCTTCTTGATCATAGACTTGAGCTGGTCAATGGTGCCCTCGGCGATCGTCGTACCCTTGTCGATGATGAGCACTCTGTCGCACAACTGCTCGACCTCTTCCATGTAGTGCGAGGTGTACACGATGGTCGCACCCTGCGCGCGGAGCTGCTCGATGCCCTCAAGGATCTTGTTCCTGCTCTGGGGATCTACCGCCACCGTCGGCTCGTCGAAAAAGATCAGCTTCGGCTTATGCGCAATCCCGCAGGCGATGTTCAGCCTTCGCTTCAGACCGCCCGAGAGCTTTTTGGGCTTGAACTTGACGAAATCATTCAGCGCTACGAAGTCTATAGCTTCCTGAACATACTTTGCTCTCGTCGCCTTGTCCTTGATGTAAAGTCCGCAGAAGAAGTCGATGTTCTCATATACCGTGAGCGCTTCATACACTGCGACTTCCTGGGGAACGATGCCGATCTTCGACTTGATGTCGTAAGCCTTAGGGCTCATCTCCTTGCCGAAGATCGTGATCGTGCCCTTGTCGTATTCCAGGAGCGAGAGCACGCAGTTGATGCATGTGGACTTACCCGAACCGTTGGGACCAAGAAGGCCGAAGATCTCGCCTTCGTTTACGCTCATCGAGAAATGATCGAGTGCGATTAATTCTTTATACCTTTTGACCAGACCGTCAACCTTGAGTATCTCTGACATTGTTTTTGCCTCCGATTTGTTATCTTGAGGCTATTATCCAAAACCTCCCGCAGACCAACAAGTGAAGCACGTCACAAATTGGATATGACAAATGTCATGCCGCACACTTGAAGTTTGCATCCCCTAATCAGCAAGGTTATAATCTTCCGGGGGATATTACATATATGAAAAACTTAAACAAAGCAATCTCAACAACTCTCATCGCATCCATCATGCTCTCCGTCACGGTCACGGGCTGCAGCGGCAAGTCTAAGGGCAAGAACGAAGTCATCGCCGAAGACACGCCGTGGTATTCGGCTAACAAGTTCGAAGTCGAAGACGGCATCGAGGACGCATCCTTCAAATCCATTGATTACGTCGGTGCCTACGAAGATCAGGTCATCTTCCGCGCGCAGGGCATGTACAATTCCGACCCGGACACCGAGTGGGACAGCCAGAGCTTCTACGATCTGAAATTTGATTTCATCATCAAATACGATCTTGACGGCAACATCCTCGATACCTACGACATCAAGCAGCTCTTCAACGACAACTCCGACTCGGATGCCAAGCTCTATATAGACGACGTCTCGATCTCGGGCTATGAGGTCTCGGCTTATTCCACCAACTATGCCAAAGGCAGCGGCATGCAGAAGAGCAGGCTCGTGTTGGATGTAAGGGACGGGTCGGTGATAGCTTTCGAGAAGGAGGCAGATGCGGGAGGCGCCACATCCGGAGCCCCGATACTTACCAAGTACGAAGGCGGATACTGCGCAGAGATCTACCAGGTCTTTAACGTCAACACGTCGTACAAGATAGTGATAACGGATCCGAACGGCGAGACCACATCCTACGACCTTGACGAATACCTGCCGGGGATGGAGCTGCATTTCGTGAATAACATCGTCTACACGGGCGACGGCAAGTTCGTGTTCTCGGCGGATTGCGGGGAGTTTGACATGGACGCGGTGGTCTCCAAAGTGACCTTCTCGTTCTTCACGATCGACACGAACAAAAAGACCGTCACGGAATATACGGGCGACACGTCCGCGTTCTACAGGCACTTCTTCTTTGCGTCCTATCAGGAAGGCATCGGTCCCGTATCGATCGACATGGACGGCATCTATAAGATCGACTTTGAGCAGGGCACCAAGGACAAGATCTTCTCGTTTGACTGGTGCAACATCAACCGCTATGACGCGGAGACCCTGTCGATAATATCGTACTCTGAAGACCGCATCATCCTCGCAGGTACTGTGTACCGCGGATCGATGTATCTCGACAGCGAGGACGACTATGAGACGATCGTCTATATCCTGGACAGGCAGGAGACAAATCCCAACGTCGGCAAGAAAGTCCTCGTTGCGTCTACCCTGGGCACATACAACTACTGCCTCTGTGACGCGGTCTGCACCTATAACGAGACCAATCCGGATTACTATATCCGCCTGGACGATTCCTATTCGACATACTCACAGGACTACGATCCGACGGTCGACGACCTGAACGCTCTGCTGCTGGACCAGGAAGCCGCGCTGTCCTATCAGCTCATGGTCGACCTCATGGCTGGCGAAGGTCCTGATATGATCCTGGACGCATCTTATTACGACCAGCTGAACAGCCCCGACTACCTGCTCGACCTGACATCTTATGTCGAGACGGACGGGCTGTTCTCCAATGTCATCGATGCTGCCAAGACGTCCGACGGCAAGCTCTACCACTGCCCCGTTACGATCTCGATCAACGGCATCGTCGTGCACAAGGATGACGTTCCGTCTGACCTGAAGGGATTCACCTTTGACGAGTATGCGGACTTTGTCTCGGATGTTTGCAACGGCACCGACCCGATGTATATGGAGAAGACCGAGTTCTTCACGACCTGCCTGTCTGCCATGAGCGACGAGTTCGTCACGGACGGCAAAGTCGATTACAACAAGGACTCTTTCAAGCAGCTCGCTGAATACACCAAGAACAGCACGATGCAAGCCGGCTACGGCGAGTTTAGGAGCATTATGAGCGAGCCTCTGGGCAATGCCGAGTTCCTCTACTCCTGCACACTGGCGATGCTCCTTCCCAGATACGAGGACGATCTCACTGACGTCCGTATTGTGGGCCTTCCCACCTCCGACGGCAGAGGTCCCCAGATCAGCATGGATTCTTCCGTTGCCATCTCGGCGCAGACATCTGAGGCAGAGGCGTGCGCCGCCTTCATCTCGACGCTCCTGTCCGAGGACATCCAGACCGAGTACGGCACATACACCGACGGCATGCCCATCAGGATCAGCTCCTACGAGGCCTCTTCTGCTACCCTCCTCGAACGCTATAACACTTCCGTCGAAAAGGATCTCTCGAACTACACGTCTGAAGAACTGGTCATGTACAACTCCAACACCAAGATCCTGGATGAGTCCGTGATCGATGACTTCGAGGCCATGATCGCGAGCTGCGAAGACACGGCATCGCTGGACCCCGCAATCGAGAAAATCGTGTATGAGGAGATCCAGGCGTATTTTGCAGATCAGAAGTCTATCGATGATGTCATTGAGCTGATCAATAACCGCGTCAGCCTGTACGTCAGCGAGCGGAACGGGTGACGCGCTTAGACAGGCCGATTCGGATCAGCTGGTAGATCCCGCAAGCGGCAGTAAATGCTGCGAGTGCCGTGATCCCGTAGAACATCAGCTCCAGGCCGTTCAGGTCAATGAAGCTTCCGCGCTTCACCTGTTCGACGAAGAATCTGTTGTAGTTGACGCTGTCATATACATATATCCACACCGGCACGAAAGCACCGATGAATCCCGCATGCCAGAGCGCAAGCCCTGATGCCTCGGGATTTCTCTTATTGCAGTGAATTATATAGACGACGAGCATCAGAGCGGGCACGGCAAAGTATGCTATCCCGCCTGTCAGGGTGCTCTTGTCCAATAACTTCTCATCAAACGCATCGGCTGCGATCATGACAGCCCATGAGGCAAGCGCCGCACCGATACCGTATAACACTGTTCTGACTTTATCCATGAGGTCATTATAGCACTCCGTAACTGCTCCGCCCCGGCATAAAGAAACCCTTGCCTGGAGGTCGGGCGGCAAGGGTCAGAAAGGAGTTTAAAATGACACAACGAAGTGCAGTTGTTTTACACCTGTATAGTATCAGGCGGCATGTGGCATTAATGGGACACATCCGCAGTTGACTTACAAAAGCTTGACAGGCTAATTCTGATTAGCTATAATTCCTTTCAGTTAGGCTAATCGAAATTAGCCAGTATCTGCAGGAGGTATATATGGACACCAGGCACCGCATCCTTGACGAAGCTCTCACACTCTTCTCCGAGAGAGGTTACGCCAACGTCTACGTCGGCGATATCGCAGAACGCGTCGGCATCAAGGCCCCTTCCCTGTATAAGCATTACAAGAGCAAGAGGGCGATTTTCGAGGCGATCGTGGAGGAGATGAATAAGAATTTCGCGGAGCAGGCGAAAGCGATGCAGATCAACGGCAGGGATGCCGCGGCGGATTCCGCGATCTACCGCGAGATGTCCGAGGAGCACCTGGTCGGGCTCGGCCGGCAGCTGTTCCTGTACTACCTGCACGACGATTACAACAAGCGCTTCCGGAAGATGCTGACGATCGAGCAGTTCCACGATAAGGACCTGGCCGCGATGTACTCGAAGCTATACGTCGACGACCCGCTGTCGTATCAGGGAATGCTGCTGGGGATGATCGTATCTTCGGGGATGCTGAAGACGGACGATGTGGAGATCATGACGCTGCATTTCTACGCGCCCATCTACTACCTGCTGACGATATGCGACCGCGACCCTGCGCGCGAACCGTGGGCGCTCGAGACTTTGGACAGGCACATCAGGCAGTTCGACCGTTTGTATGGGAGGGAAAGATAATGAAGATAACAGTGATCAACGGCACCGCCAAGAAGGGCGTTACATACCACCTCAAGGAGATCTTCCTTGATGAGTTCCGCGGCAAGGCGGAGATAACGGAGTTCTACCTGCCCAAAGACGGACCGGGGTTCTGCTCCGGCTGCACAACGTGTTTCCGCGGGGGCGAGAAGCTTTGCAAGGACGCTGGGTGCGTGCAGAAGATAGAGAAAGCTCTGCTCGAGGCGGATCTGCTGGTCTTCACTTCCCCGGCGTATGTCTTCCACACGACCGGCGCGATGAAAGCCCTGCTCGACCACTTCGGTTACCGCTGGATGCCGCACCGCCCTGCCAGGGAGTTCTTCGGCAAGCGCGCGGTCATCATAACGCAGTGCCTGGGCGCCGGAGCAGGATCCACCGCGCGCGATATCAAAGACAGCCTGGCATGGTGGGGCATGACTTATATCCGCACATGTTCGTTCAAGCTGATGAGCGAGATAAACTGGGACAAGCTCCCAGAGAAGAAGCGCGCCGGGATGACCGGCAAGCTCGTCCGCCTGGCCAGGAAGATGGCTTCCGTGGACTACTCCAGGCCTGCGCGCACCGGCATTGTCGCCCGCGCCAAGTTCTACGCCGTCAGGATGCTGCAGACCGACCTCGGCAAGACCAATCCCGAGTACACAGACTTCAAATACTGGCGCGATAACGGCTGGATCGGCCGCGCGCGCCCGTGGAAAGCGTGAGTGGGCTGCGGCCGCACCCGTGGAAAGCGTAACAGCCGGACTGAAATACACTGTTTTTGGCCTCGCCCGGCCCGGTTTTGAGTTGAGTTACTGACAAAGTTACTGCATGTGCAGTAACTTTTGCAGTAGTTTTGGCCCTTTTTGACCCAAAGTTACTGACATACATGCTGCATATGCAGTAACTCTTGCAGTAGTTTTGGTCCTTTTTGACCCAAAGTTACTGACATACATGCTGCATATGCAGTAACTCTTGCAGTAACCCTAATAACTCAATACTCAAACACGACCGGCTCACTCCCCCAGTCCAGCGCACTGAACGGAATCATGCAGTCATAAGCAGATAATACCTGCTCGGCAAACACCATACTGTCAAAATTGCTCTTGTCATACAGATGAACATATATGATCTCTCTGCCCTGCCTGTACCTGCCCTTTGCATAACTGTTGATCTTAGTCGCGGTTTTGCCCGAATATGTCTCTTTGTCATTCATACCGCACAGCTCGATGTATGAACACCGGTCGATCTCATAGAAACTGGCCAGATAATCCGGATTGAGCGTTTCCTCAGCTTCAGGGATATACAACTGAGTCTCATACTTGAACGGTATTCTCATCTGCTTGAGCACTTCAGAGCCCAACAGTTCATTCTTGGACTTAAGTTCACCGTGATCGCTATGGGTTGGAGTATCACTCTTGTACTTCCCCAGATTGCCCGCTTGATTATTGAAGTAATCATTATCCATATGATGCGGATCGTAGTACTGCTGTATCGGAAATCTCACACGCGGCGGCGCGAATCTGTATGTCGCATTCCAGGCGGTCAGCAAAGTATCATACTCTGACTTCATCTGAAGGTAGGCGTTGACAGCGTTGACATAAGGTTTTGCTTTTGCGGAAGACGTGCGAAGTATTCTGGGAATACGGGAGTTGTACTGCGGCATTTTCGGGTCGGACGTGATCACGATAACGTCCCTGCCCTGCCTCACGGCGAAATATCCGCTGACCATCTTGGCTAGCCGGCGCCTCCTATACTCCAGCTTGACGGCGTGCACTTTCATCGGCAGTATGATCTGTTCCATTTGCGTTCCTCCTTTTCCGGGCAATAAAAAACGCACCGGGGTCACCGATGCGTCTGTGTAAATACATTCTAATGATACGGCGGATCAAAGTCTCATTCAATAGCCCAAAGTCTCAATTTCAGGGGGTAAAAAAGCAAATCTCCGCCGTCAAAAACCGCCGTAACGCAAGCGCACCAAGGCTTTCGGGATTTTTATTGTGTTTCCGCCCGAAATCACTCCCGCCACCACAGGAAACATCCGCCCGGGAACCCGCTGCCGCCGCCGTTGTACACACGCGGCCATGTTGGACCAGGGCCGGGATACCCTCACACAAACAAATACCCGTTGATCAGCTCGACGCCGTAGGTGGCGCCGAAGATGCCGGCAAAGCCCATGCCCAGGCTGATGAGCACTGCGATGACGCTCATCCACCACTGCCAGGCGCGAACCTTTTTGAATCCGATGACAATGTATACGACCGTGAGGATCAGGTACAGCACGCCCCCCGTTACCAGGATAATGCCGCCTAATGTGTCATCGCTGTTCCCGTAAAAATCGAAGTGCAGGTTCGACAGCGCAAACCACCAGATAAGCGTGGACACGACAAATGACCATACTGCACCCAGTGCAAAATAAACAGTTCTTCTCATAGACATCTCACCCCTTGAAGCCGCCACCTGCGGCCTATATAACGCATTATATCAAAGCAATTTAATATCTGGATATCAAATATACACATATCCGTATCACATACGCGCGCATATATAAGCACAACGCAATTCGAATATTTTTTAACGATTATCGTTAAATTCTTGTTGACAAAGATTAATTTGCGCGGTACACTTAAGCCATCTTCGAAGACCAAACGAACACAAACAAAAAACACAAACACCAAGGAGAATAGGAAAAATGAACGAAGAGAACATTAAGATCGCCAAGATCAAAAAGAGCTGCCACGCGGGCAAGATAGCCGCAACGGTACTCAGCATAATCGCCATCGTCGGTTGCGTGATGAGCATTGTAGGCGCGGGATTCGTTTTCTCGATGGGCAGGGAGTTCGACGATCAGGTCAACGCCGGCATCGAGCAGGGCATCCTCACCACTGATGACATGGACGTCGCCGCATCGAGGCTCGTCAACATCAACGTAGGCAAGGCGGACAGCATCCATTCTGACATCCCCGCACTGCAGAACTACATCGACGAGGCACCCTACGCCTTCAAGTACGGCACTGTAATGGCCATGGCTGCGGTGGTATGTGCTGTTGCGGCGGTGCTGATGAAGCTGACGGGGAGCGTTTTCGGGCTGATAGAGACGGAAGAGACCCCCTTCACGGATAAGGTCATCAAGAGGGTCACGCTCGTGCTCGGCATCATGTCGTTCCTCCTGCTCGCCACATCAGGCGCGGCGCTCGGCATCATCGGCGGCCTCGTCACATGGGTAGTCTACAACGTTCTGGATTACGGCAAGACGCTGCAGATCCAGGCAGATGAGACACTGTAAAGGAGGCGCAATATGGGGAAGATAATACTGAGACTGGACAGGGTCATGGCAGACAGGAAGATCTCTCTGAACGACCTCTCGGACAAGGTAGGCGTGTCCAACGTCAACCTCTCGAAAATGAAGAACGGCAAGATCTCGGCGATACGTTTCTCGACGCTCGAAGCGATCTGCGACGCGCTGGACTGCCAGCCGGGAGACATACTGGAGTATCAGAAAGACTGACAAAAAACGGATAGGAATAGGAAAGCAAAGGAGGTGTCCGCGACGGGCACCTCCTTGTCATTTACATCACGCCAGCCTCACGGTGAAGTCCGCCTCTGCGGCAAGCCCGGGATCCGGGAACGTCACCTTAAGCCTGCCCTTCCCTTCTTTGCCGGTGCTCCTAACATAGACACCTCCCATGCCGCCGTTGATATCGGCAAGTGCGGGGCCGAGGAGCTCGATATCACCTGTCACTTCGAGTGCGGCCTGCCTGTTATAGAACGGCATGACGTTGCCGTACTCATCGGTCACGCAGATCCTTACGGAAGAGACGTCATAGGTCGCGCCCTCGACGAGCTCGGCCGAAGATACGTCAAGGCGGACCGACAGCTTCGTCATCGCGCTCTTGATCACGGTCTTTACGACCTTGCCGTCACGGATGCCTTCGAATTTGAACTGCGTTGACTGACCGCCCCAGTTGCCGATGTATTTGCCGAAGAGCATGTAGGCATCGTCGAACTTCATCTTATAGCGCACCATCGCTTCGGCCATCGTGAGCTTCATGCCTGCAGGCATGTTGTCCATGCCGTATATCGCGGAGAAGTTCAGGGCGTCCTTTACTATCTTGTTCTGCCTGTCCGTGAAGCCTTCTTTCTCCTTCATCTGATCGCCAATAAAGTCGTCGATCAGGATGGGCGGGCAGATCATGTTCTTGTACTTCGCGCCGGCGTGCGTGTACTCCTTGATGAAGACATCGTTCTTGTACATCTTCACGCTGTCGCAGTTGGTAAGGATATATACCTCGCCCCTGTTACCTGCGGGATGCTCGCCGATATCCATCGAAGAGCTTATCTCGAGCACGGGGTCCAGGTCCTTGTTCTGGCTCGCGTAGACTGCCGCGGCGAGCTTGGGATTCCTGAACATGTCGGTCACGCCGTGGTAGCATACGCGGTCGCCCGAACCGAAATCTTTATGTGTGTTATAGTCGAACATGCACCAGCCGAACGAACCCGCGATGTCGTCATTGCCCATCACGCTGTCCAATACATTGCAGTGCCGCAGCGCATGCTCCTGCCTGTGCAGCTCGTCGTCAAAGGCCTTGGTCGGATACATGTGACCGTTATACTCGCTGATGAGGAACGGTTTATTCATATCGGAAGTGACGTTTTTCTTGGGCTCGCAACCGGGGTTGCTTCCGCTGTGGCTGAAGTCGTTATAGGCATAGACATCTTCGAGAAGAGAGCTCTTCTTAAGATACCTGACACCCGAAGTCTGCCTCACGGGATCGAGCTCGTGCGCGGCTTTGTTCGTCTTCTCATAGAGCTCGTCGCAGTCGACCGACTCGTTGATCCTGACACCCCAGAGTATTATCGACGGATGGTTCCGGTACTGCGTGACCATCTCGCGGGTGTTGGTCACGGCCTGCTCCTTCCACGCGTCGTCTCCGATGTTCTGCCAGCCGGGGATCTCCGTAAACACAAGCAGACCCAGCTCATCGCACCTGTCGATAAAATGCTGCGACTGCGGGTAGTGCGAAGTCCTTACGGCATTGACGCCGAGTTCATTCTTCAATATATCCGCATCGAGCTTCTGCATCGACTCGGGCATCGCATATCCGACATAAGGCCAGCACTGGTGGCGGTTAAGTCCGCGGATCTTGATCTTCCCGCCGTTCAGGTAGAACCCGTCCGTCCTGAACACCGCGTCCCTGAATCCAATTCGCGTGCTGTAAGTATCTTCGCCTGCGCCGCTCCTTAATGTCATCGTGAGCTCATAGAGGTTCGGATCGTCTACGGACCAGAGCTTCGCGCCTTCAACCTTAATCACGGAATCAGCATCGCACGCGCCCTCATAAACGATCCCGCCGCTCTTCGCATCAGTTATCTTGGCAAAGAGCTCACCCTCGCCTTCGATCTCAGTCTTGATGCGGACATTCCCGTCCATGCCGGCAGATGCGTACACATCCCTGATATAACTCTTCTCCCTGACATCGATATGCACCTCTCTGTAGGTGCCGCCGTAGGTCATGTAATCGATGACGAAGCCGAACGGCGGGATGTTCAGATCCTCGCGGCTGTCGCACCTGACCGCGATGACGTTCTCCGCACCGTAGATAAGATGCGAAGTCAGATCGACGGTAAAAGCGGTATATCCGCACGAGTGCTTTGCCACGGACTCGCCGTTACAGAACACCTCAGCTTCATGCGCGACCGCATCGAAAGTAAGAAGCACCACCTTGCCTTCCCACTCCGCCGGGACATCCAGGATCTTCCTGTAGCATGACTCCATCTGGTAGATGTGCTCGTCAAAAAAGTTAAGCGGCGTCACGCTCACCGTGTGCGGCAGCCTCACGCTCTTCATGCCGGATCCGCCTCCGAACGAAGGCTTCACCATCTCTTCGCTGAAGCTGTCAGTCCACAGCCAGCCGTTATTGATGTCGATCCTCATACAGGTCTCTCCCGAAGCATCACTTATCGATCTTCTCTATCGTGTATAACCTCGAACCGAAGTCCGGGTAGTATCTCATGTTCTCATTATATCCGCCCGACGCGAAAGCGCTCCTCAGATGCACGCCTGCATACATCATCGCATCGCCGTACATATCGTGCGACTCGCTCTCGGCCTTCATCTTGTAGAACCTCGCGATCGTCCTGTGCTGCAGGCTGTCCTGCCTTACGTGGATTGGCGCGACGTAGTTGATGAGGCCTCCGAACTCGCGAAGGTCGAACTTCATCTTCCTGCCCTCGATGTGATACTTCGTATCCTCATCGAGACCCATGGGCCTGAGCACTCCCCACTGCGCATTAGGATGCGTCAGTATCTGCATCGTCATCGAGACCGCCCTTGACTTATCAGCCGAGACTACGGTCCACGAAGTATCGTTGCCGGGGAGCGGCTCCAGGCAGCTGAATCCGGGCGCGCCGAGTACGTCGCCTGATGCGGACCTCGAATCGTTCACGGAAGATCTTCTGTAGAATCTGCCGAACTGCATGACCTCGCGCCACTTCTTGTACATTGCGATCTGTGCTGTGACGGCATCTAAGTCGTCCTTGCTCATGTCGACCAGATTGCATTCGTATCCGAGGACGCCGAACGATGCGACATTGAACCTCGTCTCGATAGGCGTTCTTCTCAATGTCTGGTGATTCGGGCAGTCGGAGACATGCGCGGTCACGCATGACATCGGATAGCCGTAGCTGTAGCCTGTCTGGATCTCGGCTCTTGCCGCAGCATCTGTATCGTCGCTTCCCCATATCTGCGGGAAGTAACTCAAGATCCCGAGGTCGAACCTGTTGCCGCCCGATGCGCAGCCTTCGAAGAGGATATCGGGGAACTTCTCGGTGAGAGTCTTCATCACCCTGTAAAGTCCCAGTATGTATCTGTGCGTAACTTCGCCCTGCCTGTCAGCCGGGAGCGAGCGCGAGAAGACATCGGAGAAATTCCTGTTCATGTCCCATTTGACGTATGAGATCTCAGCCGACGAGAACACGCGGCTCATGACGTTTATGATGTGGTCCTGGACTTCGACATTTGCAAGGTCCAGCACCATCTGGTTCCTGCCTTCGGAGTGGCTCTTGCCGGGGATCTCCATCGCCCACTCGGGGTGCGCGAGATACAGACCGCTCTCACGGCTGACCATCTCGGGTTCGACCCAGATGCCGAACTGAAGACCCAGTGCGCGCACCTTGTCGCAGATGCCTTTGAGGCCGCCCGGGAGCTTCGCCGTATCGGGGAACCAGTCACCCAGGGATGACGTATCGTCGTTACGCTCGCCGAACCATCCGTCGTCCATGACAAAGAGTTCTATCCCCACCTGCTTGGCCTTGCGGGCCAGGCGCATAAGCTTGCTCTCGCTTATCTTGAAGTAGGATGCCTCCCAGGAGTTCAGAAGAACGGGCCGAAGTCTGTCCTTCCACGGACCGCGCAGGATATGCTTAGACACGAAGTCGTGCATCTGCCCGCTCATTCCGTTATATCCCGTGGAGGAATATGTCATGACCGCTTCCGGGGTCAGGAAGGACTCTCCTTTCGCAAGTTTCCATTCGAACGAAGTCGGGTTGATGCCCGAGAGGAACCTTACCTTGCCGTAAGGGCTCTTCTCGACCGACTCGTAGTGATTGCCGCTGTATACGAGATTGAAGCCGTAGACGTCGCCGTAGTCTTCCGTGCAGCCGCGCGATGACAGCATGACGAAGGGGTTGGCGCGGTTGGACGAGTTGCCCGTGTAAGACGAGTTCACGAGCCTTGCCGATGCCACGGACATGTCAGTGCGCTTCATCTCTCTTGCCCATGCGCCCGTGAAAGTGCTGAAGACATAGTCTCCCGGATCGAAGTCGATCTGAGTGCTCATGAGCTTGCGTATCCTGATATCGCCGTCGCCGTCGTTGATGAGGCGCGATGTCCTCGTGATGACATCCGTATCGGAATATACGCAGTAGATAAGCTCGAGCCTTACATGGTTATCCTTATCTTCGAGAGTGACCGTCAGCACCTCGGCATCTTCGCCGAAGGATGTCGGAAGGCCTTCCGTGCCGCCGTCTCTTCCCTTGCTCTCGGCATAGCCCTTATAGAGCAGATCAGACGTCATGCTTCCGTCGCTATTTACGATCTCAACGAAAGCCTCTCTCACGTCGCCCTTGCCGTAAGAACTCATCTCGAGCCTCATGTCCTCGAGCGAGATGTTGCCATGCTCCGGAGAATACACAACGGAAGTTCCCGGTGCGAATTCGTGCTGCTCGGTAAGGCCGTCTTCGCTGTCCAGATGGATCTTACGGCCGTAATACAGATGTTCGATATGACCTGTATCCAGTACCTTCATGGCATACGTAGTATGACCGGTATCGAGGATAAACAGCGGGGTCTTATCTCCCTTAACAGTGATCATAGATATCAACTCCTTGACTTAAGTTCACCAGAGATCTCTTCGAGCTTCTTATCTGTCAGGATATACTTTGCTCTGAATACAAGCAATGCTATTACGAGAACTGCGATAGGAGCGAGGGTCATTACCATGCGGAGTCCGAAGACCGCGCCGGTATCTATGGTCTCTACGATGTTGTTCTTGATCGAGCCTACCTTGTCAAGCAGTACCGCGAGGGTCATGTCGACGTCGCTCTGCTCCTGGATGTTGAATACCGTGAGGCAGATGGCTGCGACGAGAGCCGCCACGCCCGATGCGAGCTTGACGACAAAGGTCTGCATCGAGAAGATGACCGACTCGTCTCTTCTGCCGTTCTTGAACTCGCCGTAATCGCATGTGTTCGCGAGGAAGATCGTGCAGATGACGTTAAGGATGCCTACCGCGCCCATGATGAAGAATCCTGGAATGAAGAACGGATATACGCTCTTGGCTCCGATTATGGACAGCGCGAGAAGGATGATGTATCCGCCGATCGCGGAGAACACGCCGATATAGAAGATCTTGATGGTGTTGAACGCTTTCCTGAGGAGCGGGAAGAACAGCATCATCGCGAGGATCTGCATGCCGCCGGCGAAAGTATTGAACAGCGTGTAGTTGCCCTGCCAGTTGGAACCTGCGAGGTCATACTTGAAGAAGTAGATGAGCAGGTTGGATGTGATGTATGTCGCAGTGTTGAACAACACGATCGTGATAACTACAGTCATCGCCTGATCGTTGCTGACGAGCGCCTTGAACATCTGGCTGACGGAAGCGGTCTGCATGTCGACCGAAGACTTCTCCTTGATGCACAGGCATGTGATGCCGATGAAGATGATGAACAGCACGCCGATGATGATCGAGAACGCGCTGAAGCCCAGGCGCTCCACTTCGAGCGTGGAATTCATCGTAAGCTGCGCGCTGATGGAATCTGAATCCTTGATCTTCTCGTACGCGTCGTGATCGACATAGAATACGAGTCCGGCTTCGGCGCTGTCAGCTGAATCCATTACGAACTCGACCTTGGAAGTATCTGCGGTAACGCCGTTTACCGTGAACTCGTAGTTGGTGTTATCAGTGTTGAATACATACGCGCCTTCGAAAGCTCTCTCAGAACCCGTGACGCTGACGGAGACATCCGTCTTGTCCTTCTCGTATTCGATTACGTTCGAAGTTGGGTTGCCGTCTGCATCGAGCTCTATTACGAACGTGCTGATCGCGGTATCGGCAGAAGTTATCTGCTTTGTGATGTTGTTCGCGCTCTTTGCAGCAAGAGATGTGCCCATCGCAGACACTGCCATGACCGTGATGATCGTGACGACCGCGGAACCTACGCCTGCGCAGGAACGTGCGAGCGCGGACAGACCTTCCCTCTCCTTGCCGCCTTCAGTGAAAGCGGGGATCATCGACCAGTAAGGGATGTCCATCATGGTGTACGTGACGCCCCAGAGGATGTACGTTACTGCAGCATATGCGACGAGGCCGCTGCCGTCGAGCGACGGAGGTGCCGAGAACATAAGGATGAGGATCACGGCGTTGGTGATGGTTCCGATGAGGAGCCAGGGACGGAACTTGCCCCATTTTGTTTTCGTTTTCGCGACGATGATGCCCATGATCGGGTCGTTGAAAGCGTCGAAGATCCTCGCCACGAGCAGTATGATGCCCATCGCGATGGCACTCGTCTTCAGTATGTCCTGGAAGTAGTAGAGCACATAGGAAGCCGAGAGCATGTAGACCATGTCCTTACCTACGGCGCCGATGCCGTAAGCGAATTTCTCGATACCCGTTAAACCTTTCTTAGTCTCCATAGCACATCTCCTTTCTTATCTTCTCATTCCCGCTGCGATCTTGACGACTTCGTACGCGCCGTCATAGATCCCGGCAGTCTTGTTCCTTACGATGCAGTCGCACATGCCTGCGAGAAGTTCGTCGTCTTCCATGAAGAGCCTGATCATCTGCAGCGTGTGCGGGATGTCCCTGCACTCGAGCGTGCCGTCGCCGATCTCCGCCGAGTGGATCGCGCCCCACTGCTCGTGTCCGCCGATCCTCTTGATGAAGAGCTTCGGGACGGGGTAGAAAGCAAGTTCAGAAGGCTTCGTCACGAGCACGTCGCACGACCTCATCAGGAGGTTCGTCGCATACACCGCCTCGAAAATATTCTCATGGCAGAACAGGTGTATGCCTTCGACATCGCCCGTCAGCGCGTCTTCGCAGAACTTCCTGGTATCGTTCCAGTCATTGAAGTGAGTCTTGGATATATCCTCTATCCCCGAGACCATCCTCTTCAGGTCTTCCCAGACATTCTGATAGTCTCCGATGTTTACATAGAGCGCAGCTTTGCCCGCCTTGATATCAGGCATGAGGCTGTTCAAGATCGCAGCGAAGATCTCTTTCTGCGCGCCGGCACCGCCGATGGTAAGGAGGAATCTCATCGGCTTGCCGTCTGTCTTGCGCGCGATGCGTCTTCTGCAGTCTTCTTCGATATTTGCTGTCAGTTCGTGGTCTATATAGTGGCCGGTGTATCTGAGGCTCCCTTCGGGCATCGGCTTCAACACCTTACTGCCGTCCATGCCGTTGCAGATCCTGTAGCCCTGGTAAGCGTAATGCGTCTGCACCGTGTGGATGCTTCCTTCAGCGAAGTGCAGCGCCATCGGCCAGTTATCGGGAATAGCATTTACGACATGCTCCATGCCCGCATGGATGGCAGCCTGCGCAGGCCACACGTGAGTCGCGACGACCGGGATGTCCTTGGGCACATTCCTGAATACGGGTGCCATAAGTTCGGCGTTCTTCTGGTCAGCTGCGTTATAGGACAGCTTCCTGAAGCCTTCGTAGTTCATCGGTTCCCAGAAGAGCTTGTTGAACAGCCTTGACTTCTGGGACAGTCTCGAACCCGTCGAGTACAGGTCGTTCTGAGCGGAGATCACCTTGGTGCAGGTGGTATCGGGATAGGAGTTTAGATCCATCCAGTAAGGCGTATAGCCCATGGAATTTGCTGCCGATGCGATCGCCATAGAGATCCTGTAGTGACCGAAGCCCATCCTGATATTGCCCACGATCAGCCCCTTGTCCCGATCGAAGCCCTCGGATGTGCCCTCGGCCGCATCTCCCACCGCGATATTCCTGACACCAAGGATATCGCCTATATAATCGTTATTTACGACTCTCGCGGAGTAATCCCTGCCGGAGTCGTCGCCGAACTTCTTCGCATACTTATTCTTGGAACGCACGGCTTTGTTATAGACCTTGCCGGGCTGGACATTGCCGAATATGACCTTGGACTTTTCCATTCTTTTCTCCTTCCTACTTAAGCCTTGATGCCGTTTAAGAGAATGTCCACGACTTCGTTCAGGTAGTCGTTGTATTTCTTCCCGCTTCCCTTCATTACGTCCTGCTGGAAGAATCTCTCGAGCGTCGCTTCCATCATGATCTTGAATATCTTTAAGTCGGCGTCGGGTCTTATGAGTCCTTCTTCCTTGCCCTGCTCGAGGAGCCTGAACGTCGGTTCCCAGCCGGTCTCGAGGCGGCGCTGAAGCTTCTTATATACCTTCGGATATTTGTCGCTCAGAGGATAGAGTTCCTGGAAGTTGATGTTCCTGTAGCTCTCGGGCATAGCCGACAGCAGGAGCCTTATCTTATCGAGCGCGGAGTATTCTTCCGATTCAAGTATCTCCTGCTCTCTTGCCTTTATGTTGTCGAACACATAGTCGACCATCGAATCGAAGATCTCGTCCTTGCTCTTGAATTCCTTATATATCGTCTTCTTGGAGATCTTGAGTTCTTCGGCGACGTCGTCCATGGTGAGCTTGAGGCCCTTCTTGTTGAAGACCTGGATCGTGCCCTTAAGTATCTTCTCTCTAGTCTCGGTCAGCATTGTGCAAATCTCCTTCGGAAACTGAATATATATCTTTGGGTTTCCGCCCTAATATTACCAAGACTGCGGTGTTGAAGCCACTTTTCTATGGAAACTGATTTTACAAATTTAGTTTCCATACCTTGTGCATGTTTCCCAAATGACTGTTTGGGGAAGGCAATCTATAATCAGGCTAAGTAAGTCCGAAGGAGGCCTGTTATGCCTGATCTCGCGAAGATAGATTATAAGGATATCTACTGCACCGACGAAGCCGCTGCGCTTCAGCCGGACAGATATGCCCGGGCAGCAGAAGAGTTCACCAGAGCATTCGGAAGAAGTCCTCTGGCAGTATTCAGCGCTCCGGGAAGAACGGAGATAGGCGGCAACCACACGGATCACCAGCACGGTGAAGTCCTTGCCGCATCGATCAACAAAGACGCTATCGCCATGGCCGCCCCCCGTGAGGATGGAAGGGTGAACATCCTCGCGGAGGGGTTCGGCAAGACCGGCATAGGTCCCGGCGAACTTGATATCAGAGAAGATGAGAAAGGCACCACATCCGCCCTGATCCGCGGCGTGCTCGCAGGTCTTAAGGATGCAGGATTCGAGTCCGGCGGATTCGACGCTTATGTTACGAGCGACGTCCTTATCGGCGCAGGCCTGTCTTCGTCGGCTGCTTTCGAGACGCTTGTAGGTACGATAGTGTCCGGCCTCTATTACGATATGAAGATAAGCCCGGTAGAGATAGCCGTGGCAGGACAGTATGCCGAGAACGTGTTCTTCGGCAAACCGTGCGGACTCATGGATCAGATGGCATGTTCCGTCGGCGGTCTGGTGCATATTGATTTCGAGGACCCCGCTGATCCCAAAGTGGATAAGGTCGAGTGCGACCCGGCAGGCATGGGGCTGCTCTTGTGCATAACGGACACCAAAGGCTCGCACGCGGATCTGACGGATGAATATGCGGCGGTGCCGTACGAGATGAAGCAGGTGGCAAACCTTCTCGGGCGCGATGTGTTAAGGCATGTCACATTGGATGACATTACGGATAACATCTCCATGTTAAGGAGCAAGGCAGGAGACCGCGCAGTGTTAAGGGCGATCCATTTTGTCAACGAGACAAGGCGCGCCGGCGAAGAAGCCGAAGCTCTGAGGCGCGGCGATACCGCTGCCTTCCTGGAACTTGTAAGACAGTCGGGAGACTCGTCGTTCAAGTATCTGCAGAACGTCTATTCCAACAGGGATGTCACATCTCAGAACGTCTCCCTGGCGCTCGCGGTAAGTGAGAGCATATTAGGACCGGGCGAAGCGGCAAGAGTGCACGGCGGCGGATTTGCCGGCACGATACAGGCATTCGTGAAGACAGAGAATGCCGGAAGATACAAAGAATCCATGGACAAAGTCTTCGGCGAAGGCGCATGCGAGATACTGGCCATAAGAAAGTACGGCGGCATCAGGGTACTCTGAAGGAGCTTAATATGATCAACACATACATAACGGAACTTGTGAATTACGGCGTGCGCGAGGGGCTGGTCGACGGCCTTGACCGCACATATACGATCAACAGGCTTATCGAATTCTTCGGTCTCATCGAATACGAAGAGCCGGAGGTTATCCCCGGGCCGAGAGATCTTCATCTGATACTGGAGGACATGATCTCATGGGCACTCGGCAGCGGAGTTCTGGAGAGTGATACCACCGCGGCCAAAGACCTGTTCGACACGAAGATAATGGGGCTCATAACGCCGCCCCCGTCCGTGGTTATCAGGAAATTCAACGAGCTTGCAGAGCGCTCATCGAAAGATGCGACCGACTGGTACTACGCGTTCTCCCGCGCGACCAACTACATCCGTACCGACCGCATCGCAAAGGATATGAAGTGGCTGGCGCCGACGGAGTTCGGAGACATCGACATAACTATCAACTTAAGTAAGCCCGAGAAAGATCCCCGAGACATCGCGGCGGCAGGCAAAGCGAAGAGCACGTCTTATCCCAAATGCCTCCTGTGCGCAGAGAACGAAGGCTACTCAGGAACCGTCACGCATCCTGCAAGACAGAACCACAGGATAATCCCGATAACGCTGGACGGCGAAGAATACTTCCTTCAGTACTCGCCCTATGTCTACTACAACGAGCACTGCATAATCCTCAATAAGAAGCATGTTCCGATGGTGATAGACAGGAGGACCTTCCGTAAACTCTTATCATTCGTGGAACAGTTCCCGCATTATACAGCAGGTTCCAACGCGGACATTCCGATCGTAGGCGGATCCATACTGAGCCACGATCATTTCCAGGGCGGCGCATATACTTTCCCGATGGCGAGAGCCGGATACAGACGCACGTTTACGATACCGGGATTCGAGGATCTCACCGCAGGCATCATCAACTGGCCGATGTCGGTCATAAGGCTGCAGGGAGATTCCGCCGAACGCCTCACGGACTGCGCGGATCTGATACTCGGCAAGTGGAGATCCTATACCGACGAAGGAGCATTCATATTCGCTGAGACTGATGGTGTTCCGCACAATGCGATAACCCCGATCGCCAGGAAGAACTCCGAAGGAAAGCTCGAGCTGGATCTCGTGCTGCGCAACAACATCACGACCGACGAGCACCCGATGGGAGTCTATCACCCGCACGCGGAATATCACCACATCAAGAAGGAGAACATCGGCCTCATCGAAGTAATGGGGCTCGCCGTCCTGCCGTCAAGGCTGAAGAAGGAGATGTCAGAACTTGAAGATGCCATATTATCGGGCGCAGACATAAGATCTAACGACAGCATATCCAAGCATGCAGACTGGGTGGACGAATGGAGATCAGATTACGATCTCACCTCCCCGGCGTCCGTCCGCGAAGCCATACAGACCGAGATCGGCAGGACTTTCGCGAAGATCCTGGGATGCGCCGGCGTGTATAAGAACGAAGAAGACTTCATGAGGTTCATAGGCACGCTGTAAGGCGATTTAAGGATTATTTAAGAATTCGTAAGTTACCATACGGGCAACAAAGCATAAGGCGGTTACCTGTATGACAAAGAAAACGAATAATTACGGCAAGTTCCTCCTGCTCTTCGCAGGCGAGTTCATCTCTGTTATCGGCGGCGGACTCACGAGCTTCGGCCTGGGACTTTATATCTTCCAGCAGACAGGTTCCGCATCGCACATGGCGCTCTTATCGCTCCTCGGATTCCTTCCCGGTCTCATCCTGAAGGTCCCCGCAGGCGTACTCGCAGACAGGTATGACAGAAGGCTCCTGATGATGATCGGCGACGGTCTGTCGGGCCTGGGCGTACTCTTCATCCTGCTGTGCATGCTGAGCGGCAACTGCCAGCTCTGGCAGATCTACGTCGGCACCACGATAAGCTCCGTTTTCTCTGCCCTCTTAGAACCCTCTTTCACTGCTACCATAACGGACCTTCTTACCAAGGAGCAGTACTCCAAGGCGAACGGCCTGATGTCTCTTGCAGGCTCTTCAAGGTATCTGTTCGCACCCGTGATCGCAGGCTTCCTGTTGGCTGTTGCCGACATCAAGCTCATACTCATCATAGACATCTGTACCTTCTTCATCACGATAGTCGTGGCGGCAGTCGTGAGAAAGTCCATCAAAAGCAACGCATGCAAGGTATCAGAGCCGTTCTTTGACAGCATGAAGGAAGGCTGGAAAGCCATCTCCGGCAAGCGCGGCATGATGGTGCTCATCGTGACCACTTCCGTCATCTGCCTGTTCATGGGCGTGTTCCAGGTGCTGGGTGAGTCTTTCGTGCTCGCATTTGCCGATGCAAAGACGCTCGGTATCGTAGAGACGGTCGCAGCTTCGGGCATGCTCGTTACCAGTGTCATACTGGGCTTCAAGGGCATAAAGAAGAACTATCAGAGAACACTCGGCATCGGACTCGCAGTCTCCGGCGTGGGCATGACGATGTTCGCACTTACTCAGAACGTATATATCATCTGCATCTTCGGCTTCATCTTCTTCGCAGCGCTGCCGTTTGCAAACAACAGCCTGGACTATCTCATCAGGGCCAACATCCCGGCAGAGCTCCAGGGCCGTGCGTGGGGATTTGCAGGATTCATCTCACAGCTGGGCTACGTCATAGCTTATGCTCTGTGCGGTGTGGTCGCAGATGTTATCGGCAACGCTACAGGCAAGGGCGTCGGAGCAGGCTCCTCGATCACAATAATCGGTTCCGGCATCTGCCTGGCAGTCGTAGCGGTCCTGATGTCGGGATTCAGGCAGATCAAGGCTCTCGAGGCTTCTGCCGCATCTTCCGCGCAGCCTGAGACGGCTTCTGAGGCGCAGGCTCCCGTCTGATAACCATTCCGTAAAGAGGGTATAAACAAACCGTAAAATAATTCCCGCCCTTAACAATTCCCCTAAAAGAGGTTTTATAATCAAGGCATATTATCTATGGGGAAAGGTAGCGTAATGTATTATTCGAGCATCGGCGTGATCGCACTTATAGTGCACGTGATCATCAACTTCGATCTGATGAAGAGAGTCTCGAGAGTCGGGACCCATTCCGTCACGCAGAAGAGATACCGCCGTTTCCTCATCGCGCTGATCGCATACTACCTCTCTGACATCATCTGGGGCACTCTGTACGAGAACGGGCACATGCTCCTCACCTATATCGATACCGTCGCAGTGTTCGTCACTATGACTTTGTCAGTCCTTCTCTGGACCCGCGCCCTCATCGTATTCATCGACGATAAGAGCCTGTTCGGCAAGATAGTATTAGGCGGCGGCTGGACGATATTCCTCACCGAGATCATCGTACTCATCGTGAACTTCTTCTACCCCATCGTATTCAAGTTCGATGAGGACCACACTTATATCGCACTTCCCGCGAGATATGTCACGATGCTCATGCAAATGATACTGTACTGCATGGCGGCATTCTTCGCGCTTTATATCGCCTTCAGGGCTGAGGGCAAGAGAAGGAACCACTACCGCACGGTAGGTTTCTCGAGCTTTATCATGGCGGTCTTCATCCTGTTGCAAGACCTCTACCCGCTCATGCCCATGTATGCGATCGGCACTATGTTCGCAGCATGCATGGTCCACTCGTTCGTATACAACGATGTTATAACCCGGAACACCCTGCAGCTCGAGAACGCCAACAAGAAGGCATACCGCGACGGCCTCACGGGTGTTAAGAACAAGCTCGCATACATCGACTCTCTCAGGCAGCTCGAACTCGAGTCCACAACTGAGACGCTCGCCAATTACGGTGTGGCCGTATTCGATATCAACAATCTCAAGGTAACAAACGATACATTAGGTCACGAAGCAGGCGATGAGCTTATCAAGAGCGCATGTGCCATCATCTGCAAGCAGTTCAAGCACTCACCCGTATTCCGTATCGGCGGCGACGAGTTCGCAGCGATCCTCAAGGGTTCTGACTTCGAGAACAGAGAAGAGCTCTTCCGTGAATTCACGGCCAAGATCGACGAGAACAATAAGAACGGCGGCGTGGTCGTAGCAGGCGGAATGGCTGTCTTCGATCCTGAGATAGACGATAATTACACTGATGTATTCATGCGTGCCGACCAGCAGATGTTCGAGCGCAAGGAACAGCTCAAAGCTTCAAAGGCCGCCGGGTAAGCAAGTAATCCCAAACACACATTTGTTACTACGGGTGTACTGCTGTGCGGTACGTTTGTAGTGATTTCCGCCCCGGAAAGGCCAGTTTGTTACTACGGGTGTACTGCTGTGCGGTACAATTCGCGTGAATTATAGCGATGAGCTCATCGTAAGTTCTTTAGTATAAAGATTCGGTTAATGAGACAAAAGACCCGGAGCCTTATAAGCCCCGGGCCTCATGTTCTAACCTATTCCCGTTTTGTTATTCCACGTTCTTCAGAGCCTCGTCCATCGGGATCTTCTTGATCCTGATGTAGTCTATGACGGATACGAAGAGGTATCCGAGGAGCAGATAGACCACGGAAAGTACCGCCGACAGCGGCTCCATGTGGAAAGCGAAGTAGCCGTCCATCTGCAGCAGGAATGCCTTGAAGATCCAGAGCATGGCGAAGTAGCCGGCAAAGAAGCCCAATACAGAGAACACTGTCACGATCATCGCAGTCGGCAATATGTAAAGCGCGCCTATCTCTCCGTTCTTGAAGCCTAAGATCTTGACCATCGATATCGAGCGCTCGTTACGTTCGATTATTATCTTGGCGAGAAGATAGATGAGCGCCGCCGCGAGCACGATGAGAGCATACTTGAAGATCTTGATGAAGTTGCCCATCGAGTGCATGAGCTGGTTCGTGACCTTGGATATGTCTTCAGTTGTTATCACCACGGCGATGTCCTGCTCGTCGATGTCGGTTATCTCTTTCTTCGAGAAGTAGCCGGAGAACTCGCCGGACTTCCTGCCGAACACTTCGTTGAATCTGTCGTTATCCATGAACACCGCGATGCCGCCGTCGTAATCAGTGATGCCGTCAACGGTGAATTCATAGGACTTGTTCTCGTATTCTTCGTTAAGCGTTATCGTATCTCCCGTCTTAAGATCGAACTTGGCGGCGAATGCCGTCGAGATATATACATGGCCTTCTTCGAGGTCTGCGGGGATATCGACATATTGACTGCCGTCTATAATTCCGTAGACCGTCACGCTCTCGTCTCCGCCGCTTCCCATGCCTTCGCGCATGGAGGTCGTCGCCTTCGGATACATCAGGTTCGTCGAACTGAACTTCTCTGCGGAAGGCTCAGCTGTCTCTATTATGTTGCCGTCTTCATCCTTATATCCCATGAGCATGTACTGATAGTCTGCAAAGACCATCTCGGGCGCCTTTTTGCTGTAGTAAGTCAGCGAATCCGGCATACCGAAAGCGAAGCACAGCATTATCTGGATGAACACGACGCCGAAGATGAGGATCGCATAGTTTGGCATGTTCTGGAACATTATCCTTAATCTGAACCTGTTCATGAACGACCACGCGGGGATCCTTCTCGCCTTGGCGCGCTTTGTCTTGGTAAGGTCGTGCCTTAGGAACTTCAGAGGGCTTAAGCGGAGCTTCCTCACAATGACAAAGAGGTTGATGAAGAACATCAGAAGGAGCGGGATCACGGTCGTCTTGATGAGCGCTGTCTCACTCCAGACAAGCTCGCACGAAGGCAGGCTGTAGCTGTTGTAATACAGGAATACGGCCGTGTTCCTGAACAACGTGTATCCGAGGATGTTGCCTATCACGGCGCCTATCAGGGTAACGATGAGAGGCATCGACATATAGTGAACAACGAGCTCGCCCCTGCTGTAGCCCGACGCCCTGAGAGTGCCTATTACCGATGCTTCCTTGTCTATCGTGTTGCTTATCGTGATAGCGAAGATGAACGCGATGACTCCTATGAGGATATAGCAGAATATGCTCGTGCCTGCAGAGTCTCCTTCGATATCAGAAGGCGCGAAATTGCTGGCCTGTCTCAGGTACTCGGGAAGATAATCCTTGATCTCGTTATCCGCCACGAGCGTCTGCGTGACGAGCGACTTCATGAAGCGCTCTGACCAGTCCGCCTGCTCGATCTTATCCTCCGGCTTAACGTCATACATGAACGCATAGTTGTAATGCACTCTCGCGTTAAGACTGTCAAAAGCCTCGGGCGTCACCATCGCGACATCGAATCCGAAAGCATCGAACATCATGTCCGTGTTGGACTCGTGCAGCGTCAGGTAATCGACGTAAGACAGCAGTCCTACTACCTTGAACTCCTTGCCTCCGACCGTGATCGTATCGCCTACCTTGACACCCGTGTTATCGGCGTGCATCCTGTCGATCGCGATCTCATCGTCCGCATCCGGAGCCTCACCTTCGAGGAAGGATGCAAGGTCCACTTCTTTCGCGCTTGAGAACACTCTCACCGTAGCATCTGATGTGCCGTCGTTATCGTAGTCTTCTTCCTCGTTCCTGTAGAAGTTCTCATAGAGAGTTACCGTGACAGGGACAAAGCCTTCTTCATTGAGCTTATACTCTTCTGCGATGTCATCCCATTCCTCATCTACTGCCTTGACGACCTCGTCGTAGGCTTCGTCGTACGCTTCAGCCAGGGCGTCCTTGTACTCATCGGACTCTCTGGCTTCCTCTAAGGCAACTTCGAAGCCCTCTTCCATCGCGGCATCTATCTGAGCCTGTATCATGTCCTCGTCCGTGATGCCGTATTCTTCGCAGCCGGCGCGGACCTGCGCTTCTATCGCAGCCGTCACCTGTTCGTTCAGGGCGTCTTCGGCTGCCTTGTCTACTTCTTCTTTTGCTTCCTTCATGCCTTCGTCTATGAAGTACTGCCTGACGTCTGCCATCTCGCCGGTGCTGATGGCTTCGATAAGCTCAGGGGACGCTTTGTCCGACAGCTCGAAAGAGCCGTCTTCGAGCTTCAACTCCACCCTGCCTTCGGCTACGGACGCGAGCATGCTGTCATGCCCGACATACATACCGGAGATGACTCCGATCATGATGACCATGAATAAGATAATTACGAGATACTTATGCCAGTCGGAAGCGAGTTCCTTGGGTATCCGCTTGATAAGGGGATTTCTCATGCCTGCACCTCCTTACCACTCGAGCTCGGAAGCAGGTATCTTCTTGTCGTTGATGTCGTTATGGCGTACGACGCCGTCTCTTAACTTGATGACGTGATCTGCCATATACTTGATGGCTTCGTTGTGGGTGACCATGATGATGGTGCTTCCGTACTTGCTGTTGCAGTCTTCGATGAGGGCCAGGATTTCTTTGGAGGTTTTGTAGTCCAACGCTCCCGTTGGCTCATCGCACATGAGTATGTCAGGGTTCTTTACGACGGCCCTTCCTATCGATACCCTCTGCTGCTGTCCGCCCGACAGCTGGTTCGGATACTTGTACTTGTGGTCCTGCAGTCCCAGTGTGGTGATGACCTCTTCGACGTCGAGCGGCGAATCGGACAGATATGCACCTACCTCGATGTTCTCCTTGACGTTCAGGTTGGGTATCAGGTTGTACATCTGGAAGACATAGCCGAGATGCTTCCTTCGATAGATCGTAAGCTGCTTCTCGTCCATGTCTTCCAGCTTGTCGCCGTTGATGCTGACATAACCCGAGTCGGGCGTGTCGATTCCGCCGATTATATTGAGCAGGGTCGACTTACCCGAACCTGAAGGGCCGAGCAATACGCAGAACTCGCCCTTCTTCACAGTGAAATCCATTCCTCTTAAGACTTCCTGTCTTGCTTCTCCGGATCCGAAGCTCTTCTTCAGATCGGAAATCTCCAAAAACCTTTCTTCCATTTGCCTTACCTCCCGGTCAGTTTTTTGAACCCCCGGATCTTCTGCGCAAACAAAAGACCCAAGCACAGCCGAACTATACTTGGGTCATTAAGGTCTGATCATGCCATGTATAGTCCTGATAGCTATACATGAGTCTCGCAATTTAAAACAAGCCAGACGGTTACGCCAGGATGTTGACTTGCTACGCCGAAGCGCTTGCTACTCCCCCATGGGAATTACGTTTTGAATTTAACCCTGACATCAGGATTAGTCAACCCGGGAGGATGGATTTCGTCAGAATGTCCGTGATATCTCAGATGTTCTTCCGAGATTTGTTAGATATTGCTAACTTACATAAGAGTATCAAAGGATATCTATATATTCTCCTGCAAGTGCCTTATTCATGCTCCTTACGGCGCAGAACTTGCCGCACATCGAACAGGTATCGTCGTGCTCCGGAGACCTTGAATCGCGGATGGCTTTGGCTGTCTCGGGATCAATCGCGCACTCCCACTGGGCATCCCAGTCGAGGACTCTTCTCGCATCTCCCATCTTATTGTCGATGTCGGTCGCGTGAGGGATGCCTTTCGCGATGTCTGCCGCGTGCGCCGCGATCTTGGATGCGATTATGCCCTGCTTCACGTCGCCTAAGTTGGGAAGCGCCAGGTGCTCGGCAGGCGTTACGTAGCACAGGAAAGCCGCGCCTGATGCTGCCGCGATCGCGCCTCCTATCGCGGAAGTGATGTGATCGTATCCGGGTGCGATGTCCGTTACGAGAGGTCCCAGGACATAGAACGGTGCGCCCATGCAGATGCTCTGCTGGATCTTCATGTTAGCTTCGATCTGGTCCATCGGCATGTGTCCCGGTCCTTCGACCATGACCTGAACGTCACGCTCCCATGCTCTCTTTGTAAGCTCTCCGAGCCTTACGAGCTCTTCTATCTGGCACACGTCGCCGGCATCTGCGATGCAGCCCGGACGGCAGGCGTCGCCGAGAGAGATGGTAACGTCGTACTCCCTGCAGATATCGAGGATCTCGTCGTAGTATTCATAGAAAGGATTCTCGTTGCCTGTCATGCACATCCAGGCGAAGATAAGGGAGCCGCCGCGGGAGACTATGTTCATCTTCCTCTTGTGTTTCTTGATCTGGTCTATGGTGTGCCTTGTGATGCCGCAGTGGAGCGTGACGAAATCAACTCCGTCCTCAGCGTGCAGCCTTACGACATCGATAAGATCCTTAGCCGAGAGCGTTGCCAGGTCTCTCTGGTAGTGGATGACCGAATCGTATACCGGCACCGTGCCGATCATGGCGGGGCACTCGGATGTGAGCTTCCTTCTGAACGGGATCGTATTGCCGTGAGAAGACAGATCCATGATGGCATCCGCGCCGAGGTCTATTGCGGCCTGAACCTTCTGCATCTCGACGTCGTAGTCCTTGCAGTCGCGCGATATGCCCAGGTTGACGTTGATCTTCGTCCTGAGCATTGAGCCCACGCCTTCGGGTTCTATGCACTTGTGGTTCTTATTCGCGCAGATCGCGACCTTGCCTTCAGAGACCCACTGACGGATCTCTTCCTCGGTCCTGTATTCCTTTGCCGCAACCTTCTTCATCTCGGGCGTGATAATTCCCTTGCGGGCCGCTTCCATCTGTGTCTTGTACGTTCTTTCCATTACGTTCTCCTTATCAGTTCTTGTATCTTGTCTTAATGTCGTAGCCGTGATCGAGCGGGCCTCTGCCGCGGCCTATATCGAGCATCGCGGCGATGGCGCCCGTGACATAGCTCTTGCCTGTCTCGACTGCTTCCGGCAGGCTCATGCCCTTGGCCAGGTTGCAGGCGATCGCGGAAGATAATGTGCAGCCGGTGCCGTGAGTGTTCGGGTTATCTATCTTTCTCGACGGGAACTCGTAGAATCTGCCGTCAGCGAAGAGGATATCGTCGGCACCCGCACTTCCGTGTCCGCCCTTGACGAGCACCGGGCAGCCGCCCTTATCGCTTATGATCTTCGCAGCTTCCATCTTGTCTTCGCCGGAAGTGATCCTGATTCCGCTCAGAGCTTCCGCCTCAGGTATGTTCGGAGTCACAAGAGACGACACCGGAAGGAGCTCTCTGACGAGCATGTCGATGCTGCCGCCGTCAGACAGGGAAGCGCCGCTGGTGGCCACCATTACGGGATCTGTAACAATGTTACAGGCCCCGAAATGCTTCAATCTCTCCGCTATCACCTCTATAAGACGGGCATCAGGCACCATGCCTATCTTCACCGCGTCGGGAGCGATGTCTTCGAACACGGCATCTATCTGTTCTGCCAAAAATCCGGGTGTCACCTGCTCTATTGAGGTCACTCCGGTCGTGTTCTGGGCAGTCAGCGACGTTATGACGGACATGCCGTAGCAGCCGTTCGCGAGCATAGTCTTAAGATCTGCCTGTATCCCGGCGCCGCCTGAGCAGTCGCTTCCTGCGATGGTAAGTACTTTCTTCATGTATCCCTCCTTAGTTCGAGGAATGCCCGCTTAAGGGCGCTCGCAGCTTCCTTCGGTGAGTCAGCCTTCATGATCGCCGATACCGCGCACACTCCGGATATATTGATGCCCTTCAATATATCGATATTGCCCGCGTTAAGGCCTCCTATTGCATTTACGGGGATCGGGACCGCCTTTGTTATCGCATCGAGCGTATCGGTGGATGTCAGTACGGTCTTTACTTTTGTCGTGGTCGGATAGATCGCGCCGACTCCGAGATAGTCCGCACCGTCAGCATATGCTTTCTTGGCGGCCTCGACGGTCTTTGCCGTGGCACCCAATATCTTCTGTCTGCCTATAAGGCTTCTGGCAAGAGCCACCGGCATGTCTTCCGCGCCGACGTGAACGCCTTCGCAGTCTGCTGCGAGCATGACGTCCACCCTGTCGTCAATAATGAGCGGCACGCCGAACTCTCTTGCTATCGCATGTACCTTGCGGGCAAGGTCTATGTATTCGTTCGTGGGTCTAGTTTTCTCTCTGAGCTGCAGGATCGTTACGCCGCCCTCGAGTGCGCTCCTCACCTTGCCGAGGAAGACATTTTCGTCGAGACCCGTGCTGTCCGTGACGAGATAGAGCGTCATATCGAGGTCCGCCTTTGGTGATGCGAGGCAGTCCAGAAGAGCTGTCATGAACGAGCCCGGGCCTTCCGGAGTCGCTGCCGCCTCGCCGCACTTCTTGAAGTAACGGCAGGCAGAGATGACGCTGCCGGCTGATATCTCGCGCGCAAGGAAAGTCGCTATGACCGCGCCTGACATGCAGCCTGTCCCGGTGACGGAAGCGAGCTGGTCAGTTCCGCCAGTGACTTCAGTTACAGTGCCCTGCGATCCTATGAGATCTGTCTTTCCCGTGGCAACGATGACAGCTCCTGTCTTCCCGGCCAGAGAGAGTACGGCACCCTTGATCATGTCTTCGTCCGTATTGTCAGTCGCATCAACGCCCGAAGCGCTGTATGTTTCGTCGGTGAGCGCCAGGATCTCTGAATAGTTGCCCTTGATGACCGTGAGACTGCCCTCTGAGAGGAGCTCTTTTATATAAGCTCTGCGCAGAGAAGAGCACGCCGAACCGCAGACATCGAGCGTCACGGGGATGCCCTTATCGTTAGCGGTCTTAAGAGAGATCTTCATGGACTGCATGCGGACATCCGTGATGTTGCCCAGATTGAGCAGGAGTGATGATGCCGTTGAAGTAATCTCTTCAGCTTCCGCCGGGTGCTCGACCATGACGGGGCGGGCACCCAGTGCGAGGATGGTGTTGGCAACCTGGTTGATCGAGATGGGGTTGGTGATGCAGTGTATCAGACAGTCTTCTCGCTGTGCTTTTTCCATAGTGCGCCTCCGTGATCCAACTTATACTGCATCTTGCCGAGGACACCGATGTGCTGGAGCCTGTAGAGCAGCACTGCCGCGATGCTTCCGCCGATGAGTGTTCCGCAAATGAACGACGGTACATAGAAAAACCACCCGAGGCCCTCTCTGCCGCAGATGAAAGCCATAACCGGATAAGACACGATCGCACCGATGATGCCGGTGCCGATGATCTCGCCTAATACAGCCGCCCAGATCTTGCCCTTGGAAACTTTATAGAGTATGCCGGACAGAGTCGCGCCGAAGACTGCACCGGTCAGTGCGAGCGGCGGTATTCCCATCGCGCACATCCTGATGATGCCGATAAGAACGGCGATGACGAAAGCGTCGACGGGACCCAATAACACAGCTGCGGTGATGTTGATGAGATGCGCCATCGGGCACATTCCCTCGATTCTCAGAAGCGGCGAGATGACCACGCCGATGGCGATGAGCAGAGCCATTACGGCCATACGTAAGATGTTGTATCTTTTCATGTTTTCCTCCTTGGAGAATACAAAAAGGGAGCCGCCTGATTGGCAACTCCCTTCAAAACACTTGCTGTGTTAAGCGTCCCTACGTTGGCATTATCCAAATCAGGTTCTCGGTCGAAGGTCACACCTTCCTCTCAGCCTGTATACAAGCTCCCGTTAAGTATTCGATTGTCGGAATGAAGATTACACTAATGTATCTGTTATTGCAAGAGGTTTTATGTGCGTTCGTGATGGACAATGCGCGTTCTGATACTTAAAATAAAAGAAGTTTTACTTAAGGGAGGATAACTATGGAAGGAAACAAGTTTTGTACCAATTGCGGTTCACCCCTGAATCCGGGTGACCGTTTCTGCGCTAACTGCGGCGGAGCAGTTCCCGTTGCAGCTGAACCCGAGGCTGCACCTGCGGCAGAGCCGGAAGTTGCGGCTGAATCTGAAGTATCCGCTGAGCCGGAACCCGTGACAGAGCCCGCAGCTGAACCTGCTGTTGAAGCTGCTCCTGTAGTTGCAGCAGCTGCTGCCGCACCCGTTGCTGCCGCCGTGGCAGCCGAAGATGCTGCTTATATGCCCCCGGCACAGCCAGCACCCGCACCTGCTCCGCAGCCGGCACCCGCACAGATGCCTGAATATCAGTATCAGCCTGCACCTCAGCCTGTAGCGGCACCTGCACAGCAGCCCGTATATCAGTATCAGCCCCAGCCCGCTCCGGCACAGCCCGTTTACCAGCAGCCCGCTCCCGCTTATCAGCAGCCGGCACCTTACAGCGGACTTTGCGTTGCAGGATTCATCACCGCGCTGTTCCAGCTCTTCCCGCTGAACTTCATCCTGTCAATCGCAGGTATGGTCAGCTGCAAGAAGCATGGCAAGCGCGGAAAGGGTCTGGGCATCGCTGGACTCATCATAAGCATCCTGAGTGCGCTCATCTTTATCGGAATCATTGGTGTTGGAGTCGCAGCTATCAATTCCTTCGATTCCTCTGACGTTGACTGGGATAAGGAAGTACAGGATTTCTACGAGGAGATCGAGAAAGTTGTCGAGGACGACTGATAATCTGGTCTAAATTCAAAGTTCAAAGGGCTGCCTCCACGTGAGACAGCCCTTATTCATTGTTTTGTTACTACAAGTGTACTGCCATGCGGTACAGTCGTAGTGACACCCGGCGGCAGAACGTTACTTCCGCGAGATCCTGGCCTCGAACACGCCGCCCTTGATGGCAGTCGTAAGGTTCATCTTGTTCTGCTCGAGGATCCTGCCGGCGATCGCGATCCCGGTGCCGGGCGTGAAGTTGTCCTTGTCGGTCTTGTTCGTGATCACGACGGCATCCTTGTCCACCCTGACCTGCACGGAGCCCGACGTCTTGTAGCGGGCGGCGTTATCAAGCAATGCGTATACCGCCTGCGCGAAATACTCCTTATCCGCCGGCATCTGCGCGTCGCCCGTGATATCAAACTCGCCTCCGATCTTGGCCGCAGCCTCAGCGATGATATCCTTCACGGAACAGTTCTTAAGCTCAGGCGTGGTCCTCTCTGCCGTCTTCAGGATCGCTTCGATGTCCTTGTTCATCTCTGCGGTCTTCTCCAGGATGCGGTCTGCATAGTGGTCCTTGGAGGCGGCATCTTCGACATCCTTCAAGTTCTCCGCATAACCTCCGAGGATCTGCAGAGGAGTCTTGATGTTATGCGCGAGCGAGTCGATGAGGTTGTTCTTGAAGAGATTGTTCTCGTAAGCTCTCTTGTACTGCCTGTACGGTCTTGCTGCGGCAAGCATCGGGATGCCGATGAAAATGAGCATGAGGATGAACGCATAGATGATCATGAACGGCATAAAGAATCCCGTGAACGACTGTGCGGTGATGACGCTCTCGATGAGATATCTGTGTCCGCCGGTCTCGTAGATCCTGACACCTCCGAAGGTCAGCCTGCCTTCGTCATCGAGCGTGCTGGTGTATGTTCGGGAGCCTTCAGCCAGCTTGCCGCTCGCATATATATCTTCCATAGAATCCTGCATGAAGATATCACTCTCGGCATCTAGATATTTGTCCGGCCTTATCGGTATTCCGTATGAGATACAGTCGACGAAGGAATCATCCGGACCGGCATAAATGTAATTGTCGGCCGAACTCTTGTCAGTAAAATCCCATGTCTTGGCAAACGGGAGAGAAGCGATTCCCCTGCGGACCGAACCCAGATGCAGAGTATCACCGTCAATATAATAAGAATTGATGATCAGACAGGGAAAAGCATAGTTACCGTAGACCTCAGCGACAAAGACAAAAAGATCCGGGTAGCTGTACCAGCCTTCCGATAATGCCAGCAGATCATACGAATTGCCGTTATACCGGTCCAGGGACTCTATGGGCTCCCAGATCTCATCGCACTTAACATAACTCATGTTCAGTTCAAATCCGTTTCCTGACGCCGTCTCATTGTAATTCTCCTGTGTGCCGGCGAGTGAATCGTCTTTGGTGACATAGACCCAGTTGTGGATATTGATCGAGGCGGCAACGGTATCGTAGTCGGTCTCGAATATCGGCGTAATGCTGCCGCTGTCATCGATCTCGGATATGCGCAGATAATCAAAGTTGTAGAGCTCGTTCATCATTTTGATGAATTCGGCTCCGATATCGCCCGACTCGTACCTGTCGATAAGCTTCTCGTATTGCTTGATCATGCCTGAATTGCCGCTATGCAGCGTCGCTTCGTAGCGGTATTTGAATGTTATGATCGTTAATCCGAACAGGACCAGGCCTATCAGCAGTCCGACTGCCACGTGCGGAAACGCAAAATCTCTGTACTTCTTCATTCCTGTAACCCCCTTGGTCTGTAGCCGAAGCTGAAGGTCACCGCCTTGTGCTCAGTCGAATCTGTATCCGACTCCTATAAGCGTCTTAATGCGGGTGCCTTCTTTACCCAATTTCTTACGGAGGTTCTTAACGCGGTTGTCGATCACGCGCTCGGTTATGAACGAGTCGTCGTTCCAGCAGGCAGCGAGCAGGAGCCTTCTGGTGATCGCGGTCCCCGGGTGTTCCATCATGTACTTGAGGATAAGATACTCTTTGGGCGGCAGATCGATGATCTCGCCTCCGACCGTTACTTCGAACTTCGAAGGGTCGAGCATTATCTGTCCGCTCTCGAGCACCTTGTGAGTGACCCTGCCTGTGTCCGTCCGTTCGAGGATGGCAAGCAGCTTGCTGTACAGGACCTTGATGGAGAAGGGCTTTACGATGTAATCGTCGGCACCTAACTCGTAGCCGTAGAGCACATCTTCTTCCCTGACCTTGCCCGTCAGGAAAACGACCGGAACATCCGACCTCTTCCTGATGATCCTGCAGAGCTCAAATCCGTCGATACCGGGCATCATTATGTCAAGAACTATGAGATCATACTGACCGTTAAGTATCTTGCTAAGGCCTATCTCCCCGTCTGCGGCAAGGTCGAGCCTGATCTCATCGCGCCTGGCAAAAAAGTCCCCGATAACTTCTCTGATCTGAATGTCATCTTCAACGAGCAGAACGTTGTACATGAATCTCCTCCGTCAAGAGTGATGATACATGTCCGGTGTATCGTTTGTGTATCATTTCGCGCATTATCCCCAGCGGTTGAACTTAACGCGCTCGGACAGAGGCTTCTTGCTCGGGGCGTGGAAATCGTCTGCGGCTTTGCCGACGGGCAGCAGGCAGACAACATCGTATTCTGCAGGGACGTTCAGGATGGAAGCTATCTTATCGCAGATCCTGTCCTCGTCCGTGATGTGTCCTTCGTACCAGCAGCTCTGATAACCGAGCTCCACTATCGCCAGGAGCATGTTCTCTATCGCCGCGGAATAATCCTGTACCGCGAAACATCTGTCCCTGTACGCATTGATCCTTCTGGTCAGGACGACTATCATCGCGGGTGCCGTCTGCGCGACGGGCGGATCGAGTACGGCCTTGATCCTCGAGAGTACTTCAGCATCGTTTACGATGATGACATCAGTCGTCTGCTTGTTGCATCCCGAAGGCGCGTCGATGCCTGACCGGGCGATCGTTATGAGGTCTTCTTCCGGCACGCTCTCCTGCATGAAAGCACCGCGGTAGCTGTGGCGCGTCGCGATGGTCCCGACCGCGCTCTTAAGCGACATCACGTAGATCTGGCAGGGGTTTGCCTCATCCCAGTAATCGGGCAGGACCTCGAGTTCTTTGAATCCCAGGCTCTTATAGAACTCGTTGGTGATGTCGTAGTCCTCGTACATGCCGGACCTGACCGTCTTGACCTGGATGAACTCGTAGCCCTTCAATGCGGCATAATCTCTTGCCGCGGCGAAAAGCCTTCTTCCCACACCCTTCCTGTGGCACTCCTTACGGACACCCATAACGGCAAGTTCCATGGTGGACTTACCGGTCTCCTTAAGGCATAAGAATCCTTCGTATGTGTCACCTTCGACCGCCGCCCAGAAGGGCTGACCTGCCGACTCTTCGATATACTGCTCGCGGCTGGATTCAACCTCGAACCACTCCGTCAGAGCTTCGAGGATCTGACGCGAGATCTTCTTCTTCTCTTCTGCGTTTTCTATGAATCTGATCATGTGTTATCTCCTTATCCGAGCCTCTTCATCGGCTCGCCCCAGCCTCCGAGGTCCTTGCCTTCGTAGCTGAAGTAATGCTTGCATGTCGTCTTCACGGGTGCGATGCGCCTGAGCTTGCTCTCGAAGGATTCGCCCTCGGATGCAAGCGATTCATCCTGAAGGACGTTCCTCATCTTGCAGAGCATAACGGTGCCGTCGTGTTTGTAGATAAAATCAGTTACTTCGAGTTCGAAGATCACGGGCGAAGCATTAAGTATCGGAACATCCAGCACTTCGCCCTTGCCGATATCAAGGTCTATCTTCATCTTGTCCGGATTGTTGCCGCTTACGATGCCCATGTAATCTGCGACATTCAGAAGTTCTTCCGTGACCAGATTGGCCGAGAATAACTTATTGCGCTTGATGTTCCTTACCGTGGTCTTATCGCCGCCGATACAGCACATGACGCCCATCTCTCCGTCCCAGATATAGCTGAACCAGCAGAACAGTCCGAAGTCCGGGTTGCCGTTCTCATCGTAAGTTCCGTACAGGAACAGAGTCTGCGGACAATAGTCGTTATAAGGCTTAAGGCTTATCTTCCCCATAGTGTTTGTCTCCTCTTATGAAAGCCAGAATGCCGATGATAGAATAAGTCATTTGGTTATCTCGAGTGCTGAATTAAATATAACATATATGCCCCACTGCCTTCACCGGAAATGTATAATCAAAGCAAACATCAATGGGGGAATGGATATGATAACGGTAAACCTGTATTACAAAGGTCAGAACGGCAGTGCGAGAGCTTTCGCGGACGAGATGGAGAAGTCAGGCATAGCGGATGCCATCCGTGCGGAAGAGGGCAACCTGAGGTATCAGTATTTTGCTCCGCTGGATGACCCTGAGACGATCCTGCTCATCGACTCCTGGGCTGACCAGGCTGCGATAGACGCGCACCACGCATCGCCCATGATGAAGCAGCTGGCAGAGCTTCGCGAGAAGTACGATCTGCACATGATGATCGAGCGTTTTGTCAGTGACGAATACGAGGCGGATCACAAGTTCATAAGAACGTGATCTTCCATCCGTTCGCTCATGACCTGTCTGTCTTTCTTAACGAAATCATGGATCGACATCTTGAGGCTGTGCATATACTCATCTGATCTGTTCTCGAGAGCTTTGATCTCCTCAGCCACCTGACCGGATTCCTCATAGAGTTTTGTGTTATCTGCTTCTATCCTTTTCTGCTTTCTGACTTTGGGCAGGAGGACTGCAAACGTCTCCGCAGCCAATCCGATCAATATCGCACTGTGAAAGAATATCATCACGCCAAAATATTCTGTATGCTCCGCAGCGGCTGTTGCCTCTAATAAGCCATAGACAAAGAAGCTCACGATCAGAGTCCAAATGCCGGTCATGATCGACGATATAACAAACGCGATCTTGGAAGACCCCTGTTCGCCGTTCTTCCCCACAATATAAGTCTCACCGCGGTCTATGTTGTTCTTCGCGATCATGGAATTGATCTTATCCTTTTCATCCTGAAGAGATCTGATCTCCAATGCACATTCGTCCAGTCTCACCCTGTCAGAATAGACCTTGCCGAACTCCGTAAAGTATTCCTTGTCTTCTTCCGCAGCTTTTGCGATCACTTCCCCGACCACCTTCGAGTCATAAGAGAACTCTGCCGCCTCAGACACGCGTTCAAGTTCGCTCATGTCAGACAGTCTGGCAGCCGCCAGCATCAATCCTCTGAGAGCGAGGAAATCGTGAGGATCCTTCTTCAATGTGAATTCGTATGCATCGGCAGCGGCCTTAAACTCGCTTCGCGAGATATACTTCTCACCCGCCTCATGCATCTGATCTTCTCTGAAGTATTCGTAACCATAGTCCGAACCGCAGAAAGCACAATGGTACATCTGCTTGTCCTCATCAAGAATGAGGATTCCGCCGCAGGTCGGACACTGATGCTTCCTGACATCACTCATTCCCGAACCGTATTCGCTTACGGAATCCGGCTCTATCAGGCTGTCTTTTTTGACAAAGGATTGAGCGGAATCACTGATTGAGTCAGTAAGCTTCTCAGCATCTGCTTCAAGGGACCGAATGTCATCTCTCATCTTGTTAAGATCTGAATTGAGCGCACGGATATGCCTGTCCAGATAATCTACCTCTCTGACTCTCGGTAAGACCCGAACGAGATTATAGATCACAATGGCAATAATGGTCACGCCGAAGAATAGTCCCAAAAACTCTGCCAATCCCTTATCGCCCAGATCAGCCGCTGTTAATGCAAATAAGGGTACCAATCCGACCAGCACAAACATGCCGGCTAAGCACCACATCGTAATGAACAACGATCTGGGAGACTGTAGTGATCCGTTCTTTGTAGTGTAATAGTATTCGTAACGGGAATTATCGGTCAGCCGGATAGTGGACTCAAGCCTTTCCCGGTCATCCTTAAGAGATCTGATCTGTCCGAGAAGTTCTGCCAGGCTCTTCTTGTCAGAATAGACCCCGGCAAACTCAGCAAAGTATTCCTTGTCATCTTCCGAAGCACTTGCAACTGCTTCTCTGACGATCTTGGGATCATAACGGAATCGTTCCGGGTTATCGATATTCCTGATCTCATCAATGTTATGCAGACGGGCAGCAACGAGCATCATTCCTCTGAGAGCATGGAAATCATGAGGAGCCTTCTTCAATATCAGTTTGAAAGCTTCGCCGGCCGCCTTGAACTCACCGCGAGCCAGAGAAGTATCACCCAGCTTGTGCAGGTTCTCTTCTCTGAAGTATTCGTAATCATAGGTCGAACCGCAGAATGTGCAGTAGTACATCTGCTTGTCGTTATCGACAGTAAGTCCGCTGCCGCAGGAAGGACACTGTTGTCTCTTAATGGTGCTCACATCTATATCCCCTATAACAGATCCGTTATCCAACGGCTCCATTATATCAGATAGCAGCGCCCGGTCGCGAGGTTGTCAGGCTTCCGGCTTTCTCTCTTTCATCGCGCTTCTTATCCTGCTGAGAGATTCAGGCGTGATCCCGAGATATGTTGCTATGTGTTTTTGAGGAACGCGTCTGCACACTTCCGGATAGAGCTTCTTGAAATGCATATATCTCTCGGCAGCGCTCTCGACCAGGAATCCGTTCTCCCTGTAGAGCTTATAGCGGACAGACATCTCAAGAAGGCATATCCACAGATCCTTGAACGCCGCGTTGCTGCGGATAAGATCCCTGACCCTGCAAGTCTCACACAGCATGACCGTAGAATCTTCCAAGGCTTCCCACATACATATGCGTTCATCGTAGCCGTACAGGCCCTCGTCCATGAAGAGTGAGCCTTCCACGGCAAAGCCTCTGGTTATATCGTTGCCTTCGCTGTCAATATAGTATGAGCGTGCGGTACCGTTGAGCATTAACCCGCTATACCCGGTACCATCACCTATGGATGCGATCAGCGACCCCTGGGCAATGACTCTGAAACTGGATATGGCAACCAGTTCGCCGAGAGCCTCTCTGTCTGCCGGCACGTTATACCTGGCAGCGATTTCCGATAATTGCTGAACTAGATACTCTTTGTCCATCGTATGCCTTCCTCAGATCATTGCGGTTCCCATGACCCCTGCTGCCTTATTCCGGTCGCTTTCGCCTCTGCAGTGAGACTGTCCACCTCTGCAGCATCCAGGTTTACTTCCAATGCGCCGGCCAGACGCCCGACATATTCAGGCTTTGTAATGCCGATGATCGGAACTGCGCCTTTGGCAATGACCCATAAGATCGGAACCTGCGATCTGTCTATATTATACTTTATTGCTATCTTGTTCATGAGCTCAAGGAGTCCTTCGATCTTCTTGAACTTCCTCTTGGGGAATGCGAGATTACGCATCGAGAATGTCGGGAAATGATCCTTCGCATTGTATCTTCCTGCAAGTGCACCCTGTTCCAGGACCATGTATGCGTAATAGGTTATGCCTTTGCTGTTGCAGTAATCGATGATCGGCTGCTGGTCATTCCTGAGCAGGCTGAAATGATTCTGTACCGCACCGAGTGTGAACCCTTCCCCGGCGAGCAGTTCCTCCGCCATCTTGATATCCTGCATAGACACATTGGATATTCCTATGGACTTGATGCGTCCGTCTCTCAGCAGCGGAACGGCATCCTGAAGATTCTCCGTCAGATTGACCGGTTTGTGTATCCAGAACAGATCCGCCGAATCAAGACCGAGCCTTGTCATGCTCTCTTCGAAAGACTTCTCCAGGTCACCCTTCCTGAATCTCTTGTTCGGAAAATACTTTGTCGAGAGGAATATATCATCATGACCTGCTATGAACTTGCCAAGAAGCTTCTCACAGGAACCCATGCCATAGACTGCAGCAGTATCCCACTTGGTCAGTCCCATCCTGACCGCTTCTTCAAAAGTCTCCTTCAGGCTGCTCTCTTCATATCTCTTCCCGAAAACATCCCCGGAACCGTTGTATCCTGCGCCCCATGCCCAAGTACCTATCATTACATTCCTGTTCATCAGATGAACCTCCTTCACATCTCATGAAGACACAATATCATCCGGCCGGCAGGTTTGCATTGATGTATGTTAATTCGCAGCGATCGTCACATCATACAGGACACTTCCACCCCACTCAACCACGGTAAACCCTTCGCGTTCTATGCCTGAAGGCATTATAAGCGCATTGGATTCCGGGACCTCGACAGGCTCATCAACCGGAGCGAAGACCATATATACACGGATCAGGGTATCAGGTTCGGGAGACACATCGAGCTTTGCCCAGTCGTTGTACTCATCGCTCGGGAAAGAGATCAGATTGTAAGGAGATTCCTGCATCCTGGGAAGCCAGTATGAGATAAAGTCATCGATCTCGCTGTCGTTAAGGCCTGCCGCTTCCAGATAGCTTTCCAGGAATACTGCGGTATCCTCACCCGGCACGCAGGCATAATTCTTGAATTCATATAAATCAAACGACCTTGTTCCTTCCCAGAACAGATAGTCATAGTACCTCTCGGTATTCGGGTCATATATCTTGCCGTCGGGAGAAGCCGTCACATTCCACCCGCTGCCGTATTCCGGATAAGTGCAGGTCATCTCGCCGTCGAGATCCAGCGTGACTGTTACGTCTGTTTCCTCTGTTGGATAGAGATAGATAACAGGTTTCTCAGTTACAACGTCATCTACGTATGAATAGTCTTTATACTCATAATCTGGCTCAGACCACTCATCTGTCTTCGGATCGTAGTTCTGCGAGTAATACTCCTTACAATCTCCGCCTTCAATCTCTATCTTCAGCTTGCCATTCTCCAGATCCAAAAGATAGTGGCAGTAATCGACATCAAAATAGAATCCCGTGATCTTGCCGGCATCTGCCTTATCCATCTCAAAGCTTATGAGCAACTGACCGTGACTGACATCCACATCGACATCATCAGAGTCGACCTCATAGACATCATCGCCCAGATGAACATAGATCTCATCCCATTCTCTCCACTCTTCATCCTCATAGACAGAATGTTCCATGACATCATCGATGTTGTCCTCGTCGAAAACGACATACAACTCGCCGTCCTCGTAATAGTACCCCTCGAAACCCATCAGGTTATCACTGCTGCAAGTGAACTTCCTGCTGCACCCGGCACAGAACAATACCGCAGTGGCCGCCAATAATACGCAACAAATCGTTTTACTGTTCCTGACCATAACGCACACCCCCATTTTCACTGTCATAGCATTACTATGACATCGTTTGCGTCAAAAGAAAAGGCTGACGTCTGTCAGCCTTGCCGGTTTGGTCAGTATAATTCTCTCTTATCCAATCTTATGTACTGCAATATTCATTACGTCATTTGCCGTAACGATTCCGATGATGTTCTTTCCATAAGATACCACCGGAGGCACGAAAACCAATTCCTCAATCTTATGATCACTATAGACGGTCGGGATATCCACACGAGTCAGATTAGTCAGACTGATATCCTTTACTTTGCTGCCGTATCCCAGAAGCTCTGCAACCTTCTTCGATAGCTTGCTTGAGAAATACCCTGCATGTTCAAGACTTAATGCATCGACCAATGTGGAATCTAGTTTCCCCATAAACAGAAGAACGAGATAAAGGCGTCTTTTATCTTCCAGCTTCCGCTTCATCAGTTTCTGTATCTTACGGGCATTTTCTTCAAAGGAAACACTCTTGTTGTATCTGTATTGTAATGAGATTCCTGTAGCCTGATTGCCCATTGATCTGTTGCCGTCAGTCCTGCCATCTACTGCAAGACCAATATCTGCCTTGATATCCATATTCTTGATCATATCCGTGATCAGATAAGAAGTTAAAGCAATACCTGCCTCTTTGGCTTTCTGATGCATTCCTTCGAGCTCAGTTTTTTCATAACGCTTAATGTCAATTAGTGACTTGTGGTCTTTCCAGTAGCATTCATAAGCCTTATCCATATCTTCAAAGCTGAAGACTTTCTTTTCCTTTTTCCATTTCTTATTCCAGTACTTAAGGAGCATTTCATATAGGAAAGACAATTCACTTCCTTCAGGTATATTTTCCACCGTAAGATTTCTAAAAGGAACTGGTTCTACTGCTTCACCATTAAGACACCTCATAAATGTCTCGATAAAATACAGCAGTGACTTACCGTCTCCTCCAAGATGGTGCATCATAAAAAGGATCCCGTCAGCAGACTTAAAGCCTCTTATGAATTCGCCGTCTTCTATATGAAATCTCTTTCGCTCATTTATATCGATTAGTTCCTGTATGGACTTATCCGTATCTTCAAAGCCGTTATGCGTTTCATCAGAAGTGACATAATATGCCTCACCTGATGATTCTATAACAACCTTCGTATTCAAAACTTCATGAATACGGCAAGCCTTTTCAAAAGCAGCTTTCATTTGGTCAAACGGAACATCTTCACTGATCCTTACAAGCATTGATATAATAATACTTGTATCAAAAAGATCTCCTCTTTCAGTCTCGATCCTATATCTCATATGTATTCCTTTATTCCATTAATCCACAACTTCATTTCAAGCCTGTGAGGCATAACCTTACTTAAGAAACGCATATAACGGTAGTAGAAAGAGCACACCGATACATCTCTGCCCTTCCTGGCATCTTTTAAAGCTACGTCCACAACTTTACCGGCATTTACCATTCCGGGATAATTGATCTCTTTCCCCTTATTAGTTTTCGGAAGCATCTTCGTATCGACCCAACCTGGACAAACAGCTGTACATGTTATCCCTTCATTCTCAACATTAAGGCTTCTTGTAAATGACAAGAGATAAGCCTTACTTGCAGAATATAATGCAATATACGGATTAGGCTGAAAAGCAGAGGCAGATGCAATATTTAAGATATATGATTTTTCTGCCATAAATGGAAGGGCCGCTCTGCAGATAAGTATTGCTGCTTTATCGTTGATATCAATCATGTCACTTATCTCTTCCAATGTGAATTCTGATACCGGAGCCATTCTTGCAACACCTGCATTATTTACCAGATACTTTATCTCAAGCTTTTCAGATTCGATCTTTCTGCAAAGTGATAAGATCTGTTCTTTATCTGAGAGATCAGCCTTTACAGGGATGATCTTGTCACCGTAAAGTTCTGCCAGTTCTGATAGCTTTTCTTCACTTCTTCCTACAGCCCAGATATTATCTACTTCGTCGTAAAGCTTACTTATAAACTCTTTTCCGATATCACCTGTCGCACCTGTAACTATTGCGATCATTACTTATCCCCCAGCAAAACCCTTGATAAATCATCTGAATTGATCATAGCAAAGTCAGTCTGATACATATTCTTTACAGCGTAAAGATAGACAACACCCCAGTATAATTCTGACAGCTTTCTGGAGTTGCCGGATACTACACATCCTTCTTTCTGACCTTGCTTGATTATCTTCTCAGTTGTCTTATAGAAAGACTGATCAGCCTCCCCTTCAAGAAGTCTTTGAGTATATAATGCGATTCCCGCAGAGAACATCTCGTCTTCCTTAAGATTCTTGATAAGATAATCAGACAACTTACGTATCTTCGTATCAGCAGGAAGAGGAAGCTTTACAAGTGTTGTAAGCTTATCATTCTTAGCGATCTTATCTGATATGGAAAAGATCTCAGAATATAATTCTTCTTTTGATTTGAAATAGATATATATAGTTCCCTGAGCAATACCGATGTGCTTGGACAAGTCACTTATCTTTGTACCGTCAAAGCCATTCTTCGCGAAATATAGAACAGACTTTCTGATGATCAGATTCCTGGTCTCTTCCCTTATCTCCTGGCAGCGTTCCTGTGATTTTGGCATACCCGCTCCTTTATGAATGAATTTTTATTCATCCATAAATTATCACACGCTCTTTCATATTGTCAACAGATCAGATAATCACGTTACCATTCTCTTCGAACTTTTTTGTCATTTTTCAAAGGTGCAAGATGTCTTTCCTTGTCAGAATCAAGAGCAAGCAGTTGTCATTCTCCAGACTGATACATTTCTCCCCTTATTTTTCTCATCCTCGACCAAACATTATCTCCGTAATTACTGAGCATAACAGTTATCATTCCATTGTTGGGATTATATTCGGATATAGCGCTTATTCCGTCGTCACATCCTTGCATATAAACATAATCCTGCCCTTTGGGATTATCGATGATCCAGACTCCATAACCGTAATACCCTTCTTCCGGATCTTTTCCGTCCCCGCTCTGCTTGGAAAACATTTGCGTTACCATCTGCTCAGACAGAAGCTTGTGTTCAAGAAGACCTTTCCAAAACTTCAGTATATCTTCCACAGTTACGAATGCACCACCGTCACCTGTGCCTTTTGCACCGACAGAGTAAATGTTCGTACGGTAATCATCCGTATCAGGACAATAGATATAACTGTTTGCACATTTTGAGGGGAGCTTGTCAAAAGAAAAGTATCCAGTACTGCTCATGCCGCATCTGTCGAAAACATTCTGCTTAAGATAAACATCAAAATCCATTCCGGTAATCTTTTCGATGATCGATGCAAGCAATACGTATCCGGAATTATTGTACTGAAACTTCGTTCCTCTGCTGTACATCATCGGCTTATCTATAAACAGGGGCAGCATATCTTTGTTATGTCTGATCCTGTAATTGGGATAATCGTTCCACAATGCCTCATAATCATCCATGACCGCTTCATCAAAATAATCAGGAACACCGGATGTGTGATTCAAAAGTTGTCTGACCGTAACATCAGGATCTATTTGTTTCAGATCAAAATCCAGGATCACGCCGATAGTATCTTCGAATCTCAGTTTCTCTTCTTCGATCAGCTGAAGTATGCCCACAGCAACAAAAGTCTTGCCCATGGATGCAGATGCAAATCTCGTTTCAAATGTATTCGGGATTTCATTTGCAATGTCAGCAAATCCGCCGCTGTAATCCATCAGCACTTCGCCGTCTTTAAATATATATGCGTTTCCTCGAAATTCTTTATCCATCGCCATAGTCATCCTTTTAATCCTCTTTAAACAACTGCTTTAATATCTGATTACGGTTATTAACAAACATTTTAGTAATCTTATAGCTGTCAGTATCCTCGTATTTACATGGTTCAATGCGTTCTCCGTCAAAACTCATTATTTCAGCTTCGGGAAAACCGAGCAATATGGGCGAATGGGTAACGATAATAAACTGTGCTCCGGCTTCCACGCAGCGCCTGATCTCAATCATGAGTGTTAATTGACGTTGTGGTGATAATGCTGCTTCAGGTTCATCCAACAGATAAATGCCATTACCTTGAAACGTCTCCCGGACTAATGCCAAAAAGCTTTCACCATGTGAACGTTCATGATAGTGCATTGGTTTTCCGCCAATTCCCCTGCTGTATTCATCTTCCGCCGTTGCTACGTTATAGAAACTCTCTGCCCGCAAGAAATAACCATTCCTGGCACTTTTGCATCCTTTGATCAGACGGATCGCATCACAAAGATCCGAATGTGAATCATACGTAGAAAATGAATAATTCTTTGTACCGCCTTCCGGATTAAATCCAAGATTAACTGCTATAGCTTCAAGAAGTGTCGATTTCCCGGTTCCGTTTTCGCCAACAAAAAAAGTGACTCTGTTATTAAATTCAAGATGCTTAATGTTGTATATGACCGGGATATCAAGAAGATAACTTGACGGATCAAGCCTTTCTTTAAAAAACTCTAATCCTGAAATGTATAAATCCGAAAAACCATTCATTAGTTCATCTTCCTGTTGTTACTTATAACTGATCATTATCTTAACAAAAGCTCCCGTTCCCTGCCATCCTGCGGTGCTTAGTAACGATCAGGCCTTCATATCAGGATCGGATCTCTGCCGCTGATGATTTTCTTAGCTTCCCGAGAAAGACACAGATGAAGTAAGTCAGCAAGTACGCAATCACTATCGTCAAAAAGAAGTTAAGAAGGACGTCCATACCTGTGAGATTGAGGAAATACTGGCTCAGGACTACTACCGGAAAGTGAACGATGTAAAATAGGTAAGACAGCTTCGATAACTTCTCGGGAGTTTTTCCGGTAAAATCCAGATGATCATGACCAATGCACATCAGGGCCGGCAAGCCGCTTATAAGGCTTAAATAGTTAAAGATATCATTGAGGATCTTGGGGCCGCCTGCATAGATGAACAGAAATGCATTTGCGACAGTAGTGACAACAAACACAGCAACGAATCCCCACTTAAAAGCCAGAAGTCTATTAACGAATTCTTTCTTGCTGAAGAAATAGTAACCGAGAAGGAAAGCGCATAAGTATGTTATCAGCGGCTTCCCCAGAGGCCTATAATCGAATGCAGCTACACCAGCTACTGCAAAAACGATTCCTGCAATCAGAAGCACTATCTTATTATGCGGAAGCAGTCTGATGATGAGACACGCAATGAGGGAGATAACAATAAGTGCTAACAGGAACCACAAGTGACCCAAGGCAAATCCGCCATCATAACCTGAAAGATCCGTGAATCTTGAGTAGAAGATCACATAGTGCTGAATGAAGTTTCCCCGGTAATGATTGTGTGTAAGATCGGCGACATAACTTAATATCGGTGTGTTGATGACAAGGCCGATCAGAAGAGGAATGCCAAGGCGCTTGAAGCGTTCGCCGATGAACTTGCCGTATCCCCTTCTCGAGAGCGAATAAGAAGCTGATACGCCTGCCAAAAGGAACATCAGCGGCATGAACCAGGGGCTTATGAGAACAACAATAAATGCAAGGGGCTTTAATGCCTTGAAGAAGATGTAGTTCTGCTCGCCCCAGGTATTATAGGACATGCATGCGTGGTAGAGGACCAGAAGCGATATCGTGATCCATCTTAAGTTATCAATATAGTGTATGCGATCTGCTTTCGTGCCTTTCCCTGTCCCCACGATCATACGCCGATTATCCTGATCATTTTACTGCCGGTTCATACTCTGTAAACTTTACCACATCATTGCTTTCAAATGACGGGTGGTCTTTCTGCTTCTTAAGATAGGTATCGAAGAATTCCAGATGGATCCTGCAGACAGTATCATGTGCTATGTTCGGATCCAGACCGCCGACCATCGACTTCATCGGGATCACATGTTTGAGATCAGTAAATCCAAGGTGCTGCATATCCCGCAGGACTGCATGATATGCAACGGCTTTGTTTATAAGAAAAGCAACAGTGACAGTGGTTTTATTAGCATCACAGTTCAACTGCAAAAACGGAACATCGATCTCTTTTTCCTTGTGATCACCGAACAGTCCGCCGTCCATGTTGATCCCGCAGACAAATGTCTCCGGTTCATCCTCGCAAAGCGCGAATGCTGTCAGACCGCCCATCGAATGTCCTCCCACCCCAACGCCGGACTCAATATCGATCAGATCGGAATGGTTTTCATTCAGATACTTAAATGCTGCTTTCGTATCGAGTTCCCATTCCGGAAGTCTTTCCATTCCTAAGAAGCGGTTGTACTTTCTTTGTACGGAATCAAACAGTGCCCACAATTCCTCATTTGTTCCCTTGGCTCTCGTTACCTTTGACAATGCCAGTACAGCGGGTATCATAGGCGAGTAGCACTTTGACGTGATTCCCTTCGCCAGTTTATATTTGGTTCCGTCATCCAGTTCTGTAAGTATCCCCTCATAGGGATGGCCGATTGAAGCAACCACATATCCGTGGGATGCAAGTTCGATCAAAAGAAAAGTATTTGTTTCTCTGAATCCCCCCAAACCGTGGCTGAAGAGGATCAGCGGAAATCTCGAGCCTTCGATAAATGGAGCGTTTTCATAGCATTCGGAGCGGTTCTCACCGGACTGCTCCAACTTGTCATAATTCAAGGGAACATAGAAGTTCTTCTTTATGGCCTCGACCATATCTTTGGACAGATATCTTGCTTTGGGAAGGTCTTTTACGGACTCTCTGTATACCGGATAGTAGACTCTGACGGGTATGCTCCTTTTCGTGCCGGGAGCGCAGTACAACGTCTCTTCCCTGTCGTTGTACACGGTATATGTGAAGGTTCCTACTGCGTATTCGCCTGTTGGCACAGGTGTTTTGACAGGTGTCTTTTTACTCATTGACGTTTCCTCCAAGAAGTAAGATCACGGATTTGGCAAGCGTACGGAACATCTGATGCGGCCTCACTTCAATTCCGGGCACTCCGGTCCCATAGCAGGAACTCAGGATACAAAGCTTCTCTATGCCGGTAGTCGACGAAGACAGATAAAGCAGCAGTTCTTCCTGAGAACACTTCATCTGATAACCGAGACTCTCTGCTCCTTCAACCATTTTGGGAACGAGATCCGCACCGATCTTCTCCAGATTCCCCTGTCCCTCTACTTCCGACAGGATCCGTTTCATCCTGTCGGGACTGTTGATCGCCATGACACCGAAATCGAAATTTATCTTCTGGATATCCATCAGATGCTCTTCCATTATATCTGCCATGGCATCGTAGACGCGGTATATGAGTTCTTCAAAGGATACATCCGTCTCGTTAACCAGTCTCTTGATACGGTCATACGCACCATAGTCTGTGCGGACCTTCTTCACCATATCCGCCAGGATCTCATCAAGGCCGCTGTAGTAACGATAGATGGCTCCCATGGACATGCCGGTCTCGGCGATAACGTCTGAGATGGTTACTGTATCTACCGGCTTCCGCAGGCAGACATTGTATGCCGCATCCACTATCATCTGTTTCTTTTGTTCAATGTATTCCGGAGTTACCTTCGGCATCCGTATTCCTCCAAATAAACGATCAAAACCTGACTTCAAATAAAAATGAAAGCGGTTTCATTATAATTTCGGGATTATGGCTTGTCAATCTCTAAGCATCACGGGAGCACCCTGTAAGAGATGGGATGATATACTGAAAGCATGATGACTGATCAGAGAAAATACATCGAATACGCCGGGAACTACGCTAAGTCAAGCGGTAATCATATCTGGCTGGGAGGATCATTCCTTCGAGGCAACCCCACCCCGTTCTCGGATGTGGATATAAGCGCATGTATGGACAAAGAATCGTTGAGAGAGTTTATCCGCGGTTATGGAGACCCGGTATACATCTCTTATACGACTAATCCCGAAGGGATCATCATAGTCATATACGAAGACGGGGTAGCCGTCGATCTTGAAGTTGTTGAATCTGCAGAAGTAACTGATAACGGTTTCTTCCATATGGAAAACATCAAGGAGTATGAATATCATCGCAACAGCTGCATCTGCAAAGAGGTCTGCCGGAGGAATGATGTGCCCTATCAGACGGCACGGCTCTTCCACCGCAGTCTGATCAAATTCCTGGCCGGCAAGACAGAGACAGGTGTCAGTGTTGCCAATGAGATATCGGTATTCCTGGGCAGCAACACATCCGTAACCGATAGCAACTATAAGAACGGGATTATGCGTCTGTTCGGTCAATACAACGATAAGTATCCGTTAGACACAAGATACCGCAGTCTTTGCCTTGAATTGATCGATATGCTCCCGGGTTAAGCCGTGTGCAGGTGCATCCCAGGTAATGAACATCACCATATTGTGTTTTGACTCTGTGTCCATTCCTGTTTTAAGATCGAGAAGACTTGCCTTCCCTCATAGTGATCTTTACGCCAGAAGAAATCGCGGAATACGCCTTCATACTTCAGTCCGCACTTCTCAATGACTCTTTGTGATGCCGTATTCTCCGTTCTGCAGTCGATCTCGATCCTGTGCAGATTGATCCTATCAAAACCGAATGCTATTACCGCTCTTGTCATCTCGGTAGCATATCCTTTGCCCTGGAACGCCGGACCTATGACATACTCGATCTCGGCATGCCGGTTGGCTGTATCCACAGTAAAAAAGGCGATTTGACCGATGCATTCACCGGATCCTTTCTCTATAACCGCCCAACGGTAGTAATTATCTTTTGAATATGAGGCTATGTATTTGGTATCGAACAATTCCCGTACTGACTCAGGAGTCGGATAACAGGGTTCGCCGTAATCCCACTGAGTCTTCTCATCAGCGATCCAATTCCGAATCATGGAATCTATATCTGAATACTCAAAACGGCGGAGGATCAGACGTTCTGTCTCGATGGTCTGCGTTCCAATATGTGTAACCATATTATCGTTACGGTAGATTACCGATACACGGGTGATCTTATTATCGGGATCCGGGTACTCCTTCTCGAGATGCATCCCTATCGCTTCTGCAGTCTTATAGGAACCGACATTCGTATATTTGCAATATGAATAGAGTGCGGGGTAATCCGTGTTGGCAAACGCCCAGTCCCGTACGGCAGTTGCCGTTTCCTTTGCGTAGCCTTTGCGCTGCTGGTCTGCACGTATGTGATAACCGATCTCGGGGAGCATCTGACCCTCGATGTTTTGAAGTGTCAATCCGCAGTCACCGATCATCTCTTCGGTATCTCTTAAACAGACAGCCCATAAGCCAAAACCATTCTCACGGTAACGGTTCATATTCCTGTCGATCCAGCTCCTGACTCTCTCCTCGTCAAAACCATAGGGATAATGCTGCATGATATCCTTGTCAGCCAGGACCTTATACAATGCATCAAGGTCATCCATATTCATCTCGCGGAGAAACAATCTGTCTGTTTCCAGTATGATCCTCTGTTCCATTTAATCCCCGGTATTACTCAATATCTCTTCCAGCACATCTACGGCATTAGCTACCATCTTAGGACAGAAATCTGTAAACAGATTGTTCTCCCTGGCATATTTAATGCCTTCCTCCGTCCTGACATCGCAGCCTAACAACTCATTACATATATAAGATCCGCTTTTTTCCGCAAAGCCGTTCATCATTGCCTCATTAACATTGTTGGCACGAATTCTGCTGTCCAGGTCATTTTTGTCGCACTGGCCGTATAGTAAACCCAGTACCATCAAAGCACCGGTACAAGCTCCGCAGACTTCACCCCTACGCATGCCACTGCCAAAACATGCGCCCAGTCTCAACGCCTGTTCTTCTGTTATTCCCAGTTCCGGAGCAAACGCCGCAAGAACTGCTTGCGAACAATGGAACTTATCGGAAAAATACTGTAGTGCTCTCTCTTTGTGTGTCATAAAACGTATTATAGTATATTTGATTAATTTCGGGTTAATAAGAAAAACAGCTGAGAGAAATGACCGGATCATGATCATTCATGGCTTCTTGAGAATACCGTATTAGTATACAGGGGAGCGTGCCATTATTGGGACAGTGAGCGACTCAGCTAGGATTTAATATTGACATAGCCGTTCGCCTATATTACCATTCGCATTGAGAATACATAGCCGTTCGACTAAATCCAGCACAGAAACTCTGATCAAACAGCCGAACGCCTAAATCCTGACAGGAAGGATAAAACGGACATGATCATCAGAAATGCAGAAGACTTTGGGAAAGCTCTACGGGAGCGCAGAAAGGCTCTTGGTTATACGCAGGCGTATCTGTCTGAATTTACCGGATTTAGTGCCAGCTTTATTTCAGAGCTGGAAAATGGCAAGCCATCTGCAGAATTAGGAAAAGCAATCCACCTTGCTAATCTGTTAGGAATAGATATTTCTTTCAAAACCAGGGGTGATGGTCAATGAGGTTAGTAGTCAGTATTGAGCGTAATGGAGTGCAGTGTTTGGCAGGATATATCGAAGGGACATCGGGTACTGATGCAGCCTTTAGTTATGATGAATCTTATCTGAATGATCCGGATGCAGCCCCGATATCGATCAGTCTCCCTAAGCAGGAGCAGGCTTTTACAGAAATACAGACGAAGAATTACTTTGAAGGACTACTACCTGAAGGTTTTACGAGAAGGACTGTCGCACAATGGATGCATGTAGATGAAAGCGACTACTTATCAATCTTACACGGCTTAGGAAGGGAATGCCTTGGTGCAATCCAGGTCAGGACTGAGGATGAAGAAATTGCTGCATCCTATGTTGCTATATCTCAGGGAGAGATACGTGCATTGGCAGAAGAAGGCGTATCAAAATCTGCAGAGATCATAACCAAAGCACACCTCTCTCTAACCGGTGCATCAGGTAAAGTAGGTCTTTATTATGATGCGTCTAATGATCAGTGGTACATACCGGAAGGGACTGCTCCAAGCACTCATATCGTTAAGCAAAGCCATGTCAGACTGAATGATATTGTTACAAACGAACAATTATCACTTCTGACGGCAAAAAAATGTGGTATTGATATCCCGAAAAGCTTTATTATCAACACAGGCTCGGGCGAAGAAAATGAAGTTCTTTTTGCTACCGAGAGATATGACCGCGCCTTCTCTGAGAACCCGATAGTGATCGACGGATTAAAGTGCCCGGCAAGGCTCCATCAGGAAGACCTGGCACAAGCGCTCGGCATTCTGGCCTCAGATAAATATGAGAAGAAGCCTTCAGGGTATCTCAAGAAAATGTTTGAGCTACTTAAGATGTATTCTTCAGATCCTATACGTGATCAGCTTAAACTGTGGGATATCATCGTATTTAACTATTTGATAGGGAATACCGATGCTCACATAAAGAATACCTCTCTTCTCTACAGTGCAGATATGAAGTCATTGAGACTTGCTCCAGCATATGACCTTGTCAGTACAACGGTCTATGAACAAAGCACGAGAGAGATGGCTTTCTATATCGGTGGAGAGATTTTGATTGATAAGATTAATCGCGATAACTTTCAAGGGGCTGCAAAAGAAATTGGGATCTCAAAACGCATCGCCATGGAACGATTCGATGAACTGAAGGAGAGATTTGGCCATGCATTGGATGAATCAACCGAGAATCTTTGCGACAGCGGGTATCAAAGAGCTGCAAAGATCAAAGAAAGGATATTAAAAACCGGCGGTGTGAGCATTAGCTGATCTCCAAAACCATCCTGATTAACATTTAAGTAAGGATAAAAACTACAAACGGAGTAAAGACACATGAAGATCTATTGGGGTGGAAAGCCAAAGTGAAAGCAATTAAGCATGAAAAGAACAAGAACATATTTCGCGCAGTTCTCCTAATCATTCTTGGCGTGATCGCTGTATTTCTGTTGTTTTCATTCATAAGACACAGAGTTATGCTAGAAGGCGAGAAAGGCCTTCTGACTCCACCCGGACAGATGATCGATGTGGATGGGCACCAAATGCATGTATATTCTGTCGGAGAAGGAGATAAAACACTTGTGCTGATGGCTGCAAGCGGCACGGTCTGCCCAAGCCTTGATTTTAAGAATCTATACTCAAGTTTGGGAGATGATTACCGTATAGTTACCGTTGAGAGATTCGGATACGGATACAGCGATATTGTTAACCGGCCAAGAGATATTGCGACCATTCTTTCTGACACAAGAGCAGCCCTTAGCGGGGCGGGGATCAGCGGTCCTTATATCCTTTGTCCGCATTCTTATTCCGGCCTTGAAGCTTTATACTGGGCACAGACTTATCCAGATGAAGTTGAAGCGATCATAGGTCTCGACATGGCTTTTCCCGACGCTTACAACTATACAAAAGGCGGAGCGCTGGTTGAGCCGTATTATCTGGTGCAAAACGGGCTTATCAATCTTGGTATAGGCAGATACTTCTCTGACGATGCTTTCCTTCCTGAAGGCGGTTTCCTTTCGGAGACTGAAGAGAAGATATATGTTGCGTTAGTGAACCGGATCGGCAATAACATTGATATTGCAAAGGAAGCTTCTGCCGCGAAAGGCAATGCGGAACTGGTTGCTTCAGGCGATAAGCCGGATATTCCCATGCTCCTGTTTTTGTCTGAGAAGAAACTGGATGGAAGTAATGACTTGTGGAGGAGCATTGCATATGAATATGCAGAAGGCCTTAATTATGTATCATTTGTAGAACTAGATTGTGGTCATTATATCTTCCATTATGAACCCGAACGGATAGCAGAAGAGATCAAAGCGTTTCTTCAGGATCTGGACTAGAAACAGGGCTATTAGCACGCATAATACTGAATATAAAACCTACTAATCCCGAGAGCAAATCTCGGGATTAAATATTGTGGTTAGCTATTCATTAGATTTGGTTAAACAGGTAAGTAATACACAACCCCCATTATTATAGTCCCGTTATCAAAGAGCGACTCATCAAAAACTGCACAAAAATGAAAGTCAAAGATAGTCAAAAATGATTAGCACTCACCTCTTGCGAGTGCTAATCAGTGGACTATAATGTAGTCAGAACAAAGGAACGAGGATCAAAGAAGAGATCAGACCTCCACCTCTTGCTCGGATAACAACAATTCAAAGGAGATGATTAGTATGTTGATGTCCGGTTTATTTGGAGAAGATTTGTTTGATGATTTTT
>CACZMA010000009.1 GCA_902782125.1 Oscillospiraceae bacterium
TAACCTTCGCAATGCTTCTCGTAAATTTCTTTCTTTAGTTCAAAACTGTATTTCATATAAAAACCCCCGAAGTTTGTTCAACTTCAGGGGTTCACTTCAATGCCGCCCGCGTTAGTTCTGTGAGGTGTTCCTGATTAACCTTCCGGATAGAACTCGAGAACGTAATCGTTAGCAGGTGAGAAGTAGTCGTTCACGAACGATATCATGTTACCGTCTCCGATCGTTCCTTCGAAGTCATTCATCAGGCTGCTGTCAAAGCTGATCGAATCACCGCTTATCGTGTATGTTCCCTGATCTGTGTCTTCAGCGATAGCTTCGACGGTTGAGCTTACCATTGAATCGATGAGCAGCTCCCTGAGGCTGTCAATGCTCATCTCATTACTGTCGGCATATTCCTCCAGTTCTTCCATGGATGACACGCCGGCAAATGCTATCAGGTTCTGATCAGTCATGTTGTTTATCAGATACTCTTCGAGGTCGCCCTCGAAAGTATTCGCATCCGGTATGAGCGTATAAGTGCCGTCCTCATAGAGTGTGAGCTCGAGCCAGATAATGAGCGAGCCTTCCAGGTCGACGTCGTACCCTGAATCAACAAGATAGTCTGCCAGGAAATCACCAAAATCCATTTCGCAGAGGTACACGTCGCCCTCGGCATCGGTAGGGTCACCACTGATAACGGTGGAACCGGAGTTCGTGTTATCGAGCTCGAGGGATTCGGATACGATCTCTTCGCCGTCGTATCTCAAGGTAAAGGTGTATGAGCCGGATACGAGCCCGATGCTATCCCAAAGGATGCAGTTTATGTATTCGCCTTGGATAGTAGGAGCGTCGTGGTCTTCATAAGCAAGTTCGCCGTCAAGATATACGTCAAAATCAAATCCGTCCGCGTATTCGCTGATGTCCTCGGAGAACGCTACCGTCATAGCGATAGTCGTGCCATAATCATCCTGGTCGATGAACGAAGTCAGTATCTCAAAGTCCGGCATAAGATCCACTTCGATGCCGTAGAAGGAATACAGCTTGCCGTAAGCCTTGTCGCCAAGGTTGGAGATAAGCCACACCTTGTCTTCCAACGCGAACTCGAAAGTAATCTCTGTCTCAATGGTGTCGTCGCAATCAGAGATGGCATCGATCACTTCATCTACATCAGTGAACTTGCCGTCACTCAGAACTGCCTCGTAGTCGGCCATCGTGAAAGTAACGTCGACCGATGCTTCGTCCTTGTCGATCTTCACGGACTCCTCGTCGATCTCGTATTCGATGGTGTCTGCGACTGCATCTGCGATGGCGATCTGCTCGTCCGTGTAATCTTCGTTTCCGAACAATACTTCCAGATCTTCAGCGGCATCACTGTCCTTCTCTTCATTAGTGAGCTTTATGATCTTGCCTGCGTCGCATTTTACAAGTGCCGAAGCAAAGGCGTCTGCCGCATCGACGATGTCTTCTGTTTTCGCGCTGCTGCCCATGCCTGGAATCATGCTGCAGGAAGCACAGGATGCCGTAATTGCCGCAGCGACGGTAAGTGAGAATATCTTAGTAATGTTTGTCTTCATTAGCTTGCTCCTTAGTCTGCAGGATAGAATACGAGAGGTTCGTTGTTGTTCAGACCGCTGGTATCTCCGATATCTACGGTGAATGATCCGTCCGTACCCATCACGCCTTCGAAGTTCGTGACATCGCTGCTCTCGAAATAGATCGTATCGCCGTCTGTCGTGTATGTACCGGTGAGATAGATGCCGAAGTCGTAGTCCTCGAATTCAAGAACGAGAGCATCGAGCATAGTCTGCCTGAGCGTGTCGTAAGTTCCCATGCCAAGGCTCTCGGCAGTTGCTTCGAGCTCGTCCTCAGATGATACGCCAAGGAACTCCATCATTATCGGATCGATGTTGACCTCCATGAAGTCGTAGATATTTGCGGCCAGAGAGCTGTTGTCTGCAGCGAATTCGAACTCGCCGTTGTCTCCCAGTACGATTACGATGTCAACGTTGAGCGTTCCCTCGAAGTCGACGCCGAAGCCTTCTGCTTCAAGACCTTCGACGAAAGCATTCGTGGCATCGGCAGTTGCAACATACATGTCGCCGTCAATGGACGGAGTGAAGCTGCCCGTGCCGTAGCCGTTCACGCCCGTGCCAGAACCTGTTCCGCCGCCGATACTGCTGTTGTCTTCGATAACGACGGTGCCGTATCCGAGCTGCTGGTCATGGAACATGAGAGATATATCATATGTTCCGGGTTCGAGAGGACCGTCAACGCTGAAGTCACAGAAAACGACCATATCTTCATAGTAAGGAGTCGTCTCCATGGCTATATAATTATCCTGCCAGACGGTGTATGTCATGTCGTCTACATACTCGCTGACATCCTCACAGAACTCGACTTCAAGAGTCAGATAAGTATCAGTGTTGAAGGTACTCCAGGCATCGACCAGTGCCGTGAGGTCGGGGATGATGTCCAGATCGTAGCCGTAGAAGGAATAGAACTTATCGAAGCTCTTGTCGCTTAAGTTGGACACGAGCCATTCGTCATCTTCAAGTGCGAACTCGAATGTGAGTTCGACTTCGGTCTCATCCTTGCAGTTCTCGATCGCAGTGAGTGCATCCGTTACATAATCGAACTGAACGCCGTCCAGGACAGAGTCGTAATCCACCATCGTGAAGACTACCGTAGCTTCCGCTTCGTCCTTGCTTATCTCGACCGAGTCTTCGTCGATCTCGTAGGTGATGGTCTTGGCGATCGCTTCAGCGACGGCATCCTGATCTTCGGAATAGTAGTTTCCGCCGAGGTGCTCCTCGAGCTTTGCTACCGTGTCGCTGTCCTTGTCCTCATTGGTTAGCTTGGCGATCTTGCCCGCATCGCACTTAACGAGTGCGGAAGCGAAAGCATCTGCCGCCTCGATGATGTCTTCCTTCTTGGCACCTCCGAAGGGAAGCATGCTGCAGGAAGCACAGGAGAGCGCCACTGTGCCGGCGACTGCTGCTGCCAACAGTCTTGTCTTGTTCTTCATGTTTCCGTCTCCTTTCGTTGTCACTTATTCCTCGGGATAGAATTCAATTGAATCAAAACCAATGTCAGTGGTAAGCACGCCTTCGTCATCGAACTCGCCCATGAAGTCGCTCGACATTCCAAGAGAGCTCGAGAAAGAGAGCTTATCGCCGACGTATATATATGTGCCATAATCCACTGTCTCTGACCCGTCGAAGAAACCGTCGATGAGTCCGTCGAACACATCAGTCTTGAGCTCGTCGAACTCGTCCTGGCCGATCTCATCTGCATAGTCGTCGACCTGGTCTATGCTTATATCCAGGTAGCTTGCCATGAGGATCGTGCTGTTCTGCTCGAGGTACTCATAAGCAGCTTCCATGAAATCGTCTTCGTGTATCGTGAGCTTCCACAGACCGTCGCCGATCACCAGATACATCTTGGTCGTGAGAGTTCCTTCGAGGGGTACTGCGTAGCCTTCGTAGTAGAGGTAGTCGTCGGCAAAGACCTCAGTTAGATCCCATTCGGCGATGTAATTATCACCGGTGATGTTCACCGGATCTGCCAGACCGCTGAGACCTGCCGCACCTTCAGTAACTATCGCGGACCCTGTTGCTACAAGCTCACCCATGCAGTAGACGTTCAGGGTGTAATTGCCTGCAGGAACATCGCCGTCCACATAGTATCCTGCCCAGATAAGGTTCTGATAGCAGGAGACCTGTCCGTCTGTCAGGACGGTCTCTCCGTCGCAGATGACCTCGCATGTCATGAGGTCGCTGTAATCCTGGACATTCTCTTCGAACTGGACGGACATCTCGACGTATCCGGGACCATTGACGGCATCAGAACTAAGGACAAGGGAAGCCAGGTCCGGGATATCTCTTATGTCGGGCATATATCCGTAGAACTCGAATATATTCTCGTACTCATTGCTGCCAATGTTGGAGACGAGCCACTTGCCGCCTTCGTTTGCAAACTCGAACGTGACCGTGACCTTACTGGTCTTCGAGCATGCTTCCAGCGCCTCGACCACTTCGTCGATGCTCGTGTATGTGCTGCCTTCCAGGGCAGCATCATAATCCGTCATCTCGAAAGTAACATCCACCGACGCCTCATCCTTCTCGGCATCAAAGGAGTCCTCATCGATCTTGTAGGTGAGAGTGTCTGCCACCGCATCGATGTATGCAGCATCGTTATCGGTATATCCCGAAGTGTTCAGCATCTCGTTGAGGGTGTCTTCGGCATCGCTGCCTGCGCCTTCGACCGTAAGCTCTGCGATCTGCTCCGCATCGCGGCTTATCAGCGCCTGCGCGAAAGTATCTGCCGCCTGTAAAATTTCTTCCTTTTTGGGACCTGCGGACATGCAGGCAGTAAGCGACAGCACGAGTGCGCCGGTGATGGTTGCGGATACAGTTCTTGCGAGATTGTTTGCCATTATCGTTACCTTCCTTTATCCACCTCTGCTAATTATAAATTACAATTGCGCAATTGTCATTTCAGCAGCAAAAACGCCCCGCATCGACTGCGGGGCGCCTCATGTCTTATCTTAATTTCAGATCAGAAGCCTGTGTAGGTATAGACATCGTTCTCAAACATATCTATTGCGGCATCAAGGTCGCCGTAATTATTGATGTAATAGTCCGGGTTGATGTACGAATCAACGGCAGAGGTGAAGTAGCTGTTGATGGTGCTGTCATATGCCGACAGGCAGTCGCCTGTAGCGATCTTGTTGCACTCGTCATAAACGCCCATCATGTCCTGTCCGCCAAGGAAATCGCTTTCGACGTATATAGCATTCATGACCGTGCCGGAAGCAACTGTGTCTGAAGTGCCGTTGTCGTAGATCCAGCCGTTGGCCCAGAGATACTGCAGGCCTTCCGTGCTCGTATCGAGCGTGATCCAGTAGATGAGGTCTCTTACGCCGTCTGCCTGATCTGTGTTTGCGCTTGCAAAGACCCATGAACCGCCCCACATGAATCCTACCGGGGGAGTGCATACAGCCCAGTCTCCGTACGTGTCATAGCAGTTCGGTGCCATTACATAGTTCATGAGCCAAGCAGGTCCGAAGAATGCGAATACGGGCCTGTCGCCGGTACCGTTCATGTCGTCGTACCACTCCTCGGTCCAGGAACCTGTATTGTTCGTGTAGCCTCCGTCATACAGGTCGTAAGCCATATCGAAGAATTCGTATCTGTCTGAAGATGTATCGAGAGAGCCGTCCTTGATCCAGCTGTCGGTCGAGCCGTAGATGACCTGCCAGATGTCGCCCGTACCGGAGACGACAGCAACGCCGTTGTCCTTGAGCACGTCTGCCGCATCCCAGAATGCATCCCAGCTGCCCGTACCTCCGCCGAAGATGGCAGAGATCTCGTCCGGATCATCGGTGCCGAATACATCCTGTGCTATGGACCTTCTGTAGATCATGGCGCCGCCCGTTGCCTGGTAGCCGAGAGCCACGACTTCGCCGTTCGGATTGGTTCCGATGTCTACGGTGTACTGCGCGATGTCGGCAGCCGCTATCTCGGAATCGATATCGATGCCGAGGTCTTCATAGGACATAGCATAATTGCACATGTTGCCCTGAGAGTATTCCATGACGTCTGCGCCTTCAACGACATAGATGTCCGGGCCGTCAGATCCGCCGTATTCAAGACCGTTGTCAAGCAGATCCGTATAACCGTTGGATGTGGACAGGACGCAGCACTTGACCGTGTATTCGGATGCAAAGTCCGGGTTGAGGTTCATATAGTAATCGATCATGGATGGAACCTCGCTCGTGAACGACCACAGTTCGATCTCTTCCGGACCATAACCGTAATAGACTATGCTCTCAAAAGAGTCGTCGTAATAGCCAGAGGATGGGCTTGAACCGCCGTCATCATAATTCGTAACGGTCATGGTCTTGCTTATCCACTCGTCGCCGTCGCACTTGAGGACGATCTCATAATCACCGTCATCAAGGTTGGAATAATCGGGTTCGTCATATTCGACCCACATCCATGAACTGTAGACCGAGGCGGTGACGTCAGACGCGATAAGATCTCCTTCATAGTAGACATCAGCGGTCATCCTGCCGTCGTATTCACTTACATCCTCCACATAGAATTCGACATCCAGGGCAACGTAATATGAACCCGGGTATGTGTAGTAGTAGTAATCTACATCCTCGACCATATCGAAGATCGGCGCCTTAAGGCCCAGATCGTATGTGAAGCATTCGTAGAGTTCTGCGATGTCCTTGTTCTTCTTTAGGTTGGACATGAGCCAGCTGTCGCCGTCCTTCTTGAACTCTAATTCGACCTCGACTTCGGTCTGGTCTTCGCAGTCCTTTACGGCATCGATCACCTCGTCGATATCATCGAAATCGCCTTTCTTCAGGGCATCTTCGTAATCGACCATGGTGAAGACGACCGTGGCGGAAGCCTTGTCTCCGTCGACCTTGACGGTATCTGCCGCAACTTCATATGTGACGGTATCCATGACTGCCTCGACGAAATCGTACTGATCCTTGGAGTAGCTGTTCTTATCCAGGAACGCGTCAAGCTCCTCGAGTGTGCTGCTCTTCTTCTTCTCGTCGGTCAGTTTGCCGATCTTTCTGGCATCCATCTTGACGAGGGCCGCAGCGAAATTCTCCGCAGACTCCGTTACCGCCTTCTTGTCCGCGCCGAAGAGTCCGCACGAAGCAAACGATAACGCCATGATGCATGCAAGACCAGCAGACGTCAGTCTTTTTAACATTGTTACTTTCATAACCCTTACCTCCTGATGAGAAATAGTGTAACAAGGGCGGGGGACGGTGTAAATATCAAAGTTATTTTAAGTGTGCTGTAATCCTTAATAACGCATAATTGACAATCGAGGCGACCAGGGTATGAGTTACAACACTTCTTATGATGTAGCGGCAGTGATCCCGAACAGATGTCGGATAAGTATTGAACTGCATGTGAGGCTACCAAAAGCGCCACCGAAAACGCTTATCCGGTAGCCGAAGTGGTGGCTTGGGGACATATTCTACCAAAATGACCACCGAAAACGGCAAAAAGGTTGCCGAAAATGTTGCCTGAAGTCCGCCCCGGTGGGCAAAAGTGGAGGCCGGCGAACTTAGGTTATCATTTAGTAAAATTTATGTGACGGTGCTTAAAGATTTTTAATAATCTGATATACTCATATTGGGAAACAAGGCTTAATGTCATATAGGGAATTATGAGTATGAGAAGATTTAATGATATATTCAGGCGGACCGGTGCTGCGCTGATTGGCGCGGTGATATTAGGTACCGTGCTCGCAGCGGGGATCGGAATGTCCCTTCAGGCACCTACTGTGCTCGCAGACGGCGAAGAGCAGTCAGACACGGACACGACCGGCTTCACCGATCCGATGAGTTCGGCTGAAGGTTATTCCGCAGTGCTCTACGACAATCAGAACGGTCTTCCGACGTCGGAGGCCAATGCGATAGCCCAGACGGAAGAAGGCTTCATCTGGATCGGAAGTTACAGCGGACTTATCAGGTACGACGGCAATACTTTCGAGAACATGAGTATCAATGCGGGTATCTCGAGCGTCGTAAGCCTTTTTGTTGATTCACAGAACAGACTCTGGATAGGAACGAATGACAGCGGCATCTCCGTAATGGAAGACGGCCAGTTCAGGACTTTCAACAGGAATGACGGTCTTACCTCACTGTCGATAAGGGCCATCTGCGAAGATGAATCCGGCAATATCATCGTCGGCACGACTGAAGGCATCATCTGGATCGATCCGGAGATGACCGTTCACACGCTCGAAGCAAAGAAGATCGCGGACAAGTACGTAAGACAGCTCAATGTCGGGGCGGAAGATACTATCTACGGAACGACGCTTGACGGCTGCGTGTTCATGATCAAGGATCTGGAACTCGTGGGCTTCTACGACGAGAGCAATCTCAGCGGCATAACCAAGGCCAGGACGATTACACCGGATCCTGACAGGCCGGGATTCGCATACATCGGTGACTCCGGTAACACCGTCTATTACGGCAAGTTCCAGGACGGCGTGTTCAGCAGGGTACAGAGATACTATACGGACGATTATAACTACATCAACTCGATGAGATACGAGGACGGAATGCTCTGGGTATGCACGGACAACGGCATCGGGTATTTTGCGGATGTAAGGAACGATACGACTTTCATCAAGATAGAACCCGTCCCGATGACGACATCCATAGAGGACATTCTCTACGATTACAGCGGCAATGTGTGGTATGTCTCGTCGCAGCAGGGCGTAATGAAGATCGTTCCCAACCAGTTCACGGATATCTTCAACAAGTACGAACTCCCGGAAGGCGTTGTCTACACGACCTGTGAATATAACGGCGAGCTCTACATAGGAACCAAGAACAACGGCCTTATCGTAATAAGCGGCGGTGATGTTCAGAGCTACGTGCCGGTAAGCAAGGTGGTGACATCAGGCGGCACGGAGACAGGTTCGAAGAACCTTCTCAAGCTCCTCGAGGACTGCAAGATAAGATCCATTATCGAAGACAGTCAGGGAAGGCTCTGGATGTCGACTTTCAGCGATTACGGGCTCCTTGTCTACGACGGCAGCACACTGACGTCTATCGCTGCGGCAGACGGCCTTCCTTCAGACAGAGTCAGGACTGTTCACGAGTGCAGTGACGGCACCATGATCGTCTGCTGCACCGGCGGTCTCGCGGTCCTCGATGAGGAATTCAAGGTCACCAAGGTCTATGACGATAAGGACGGATTCACCAATACCGAAGTGCTCACTGCAGATCAGATGGACAACGGCGATATCGTTGTCGGCACGGACGGCGGCGGCATCTTCGTCATCACTGACAGCGACGTAAAACCGCTTAACGTTGATAATGCGGGACTGACATCGGACGTCGTAATGAGAGTCAAGAAGGATGCTTCCAGAGACATCATGTGGATCGTATCGAGCAACTCGATAGAGTACATGGATGCGGACTACAACGTGACGGCGGTAACGTACTTCCCGTATCTCAACAACTTCGACATCTACCAGAACACCAAGGACGAGCTCTGGGTACTGTCTTCGAACGGCATCTATGTTGCCAAGGCATCTGACATGCTCAGCGGCGAGGAGTTCAATTACGAATACTACGGCATCTACAACGGTCTGCCCGGGTTCTCGACTTCCAACTCCTACAGCGAGCTTACGGAGGACGGATACCTGTTCATGGCGGGTACTTCCACGGTCACGAAAGTCAACATCGAAGACAGCTTCGAGAAGGTTAGCGAGCTCAAGGCGGCAGTTCCTTTTGTCGAGGCGGACGGCGTATTCATCTATCCGGACGACAACGGCAACTTCACGGTCCCTGCGAACACGCAGAAGCTCACCATCTACGGCTATGTCTTCAACTACGCGCTCGTGAATCCGAACGTGACGTATCAGCTCAATGGCTTCGACACCCAGTCCGTAACGGTTCCCAGGAGCGATCTCAAGCCTGTGGATTACACGAACCTTGCAGGCGGAAAGTATTATTTCGAGATGGGTATCGTCGATCCACAGAGCGGCGAGACCAAGACGATATCGGTGCAGATAACCAAGCAGAAGCACATCTACGAGGAACTCTGGTTCATGTGCGCCATGCTGCTCCTCCTCGCATGGGCAATATATGCGACGGTCACGCACATCATCGAGAAACGCACCGCGAAGCTCCAGGCGAAGAACCGCGAACAGAAAAAGCTCATCCGTGAGATTACCGAGGCCTTCGCGAAAGTAATCGATATGAAGGACAAGTACACCAGAGGTCACTCTGTCCGTGTGGCACACTATACGGCGATGCTCGCCAGGGAGATGGGCTGCAGCGATGACGATATCGAGAAATACTACAACATCGCACTGATGCACGACGTCGGCAAGATCGGCATCCCCATGGAAGTGCTGAACAAGCCGGGCAAGCTCGATGATGATGAGTACGAGACCATCAAGTCGCACACATCTTTGGGCTACGAGACGCTGAAGGATATCAGCATCATGCCGGAGCTTGCGATCGGTGCGGGCATGCACCACGAGAGACCGGACGGAAAGGGATATCCGAACGCCCTGAAGAATGAAGAGATCCCGCTTGTAGCACGCATCATCGGCGTCGCGGATACTTTCGATGCGATGTATTCCAACAGACCGTACCGTAACCGTATGCCGTTTGATAAGGTTGTGTCCATCATAAAGGAAGTACGGGGCACTCAGCTTGATTCCGAGGTTGTCGATGCCTTCCTGTCGCTCGTCGACAAGGGCGAGCTCAAGGACGTGGACGACAGGACTGCCGGTGCGCTTGGTGATGAAGACATGCCGGAGGACGATAACAGCTGAGGTCCGTATGAGGAAAAACATTACCGCGATGATCATAGCTGCCGGGTTGATCTTTACAGGATGCGGCATAAGGTTAGGCAGCTCGCAGACTGACAAGGACCCTTTTGATTCCGACTTCAAGGATGCGCATGAGTTCGCGGAGTACTGGTGCGGTCCGTGCGAAGAAGTTGATTCTTATGAAGTGGGAGACGATATCATCCACGAGATGGAAGATGACGAGTTGGGCTTTGTCTACTTCGTTGAAGAGCGGTATGTCGAGCGCGGCGGAGGCTCCGGAATATATGATGTGTCTTATTCCGCTTCGCAGTTTGCTTACTACTATCTTCAGACATTCATGGAAGAAGCAGACCTGGATGACATCAAGGACAAGTACGGTATTACTCTAGACTGCGGAGAACTAAGTTATTACAAGGAAACGGACATTGCATACTACGGCGGTGCCAAGCTGTATGTCACGACCGAGATGACTCTGACGGAAGAAGAAGCAGCTGAGATAATGGCTTCCGTCAAAGCAGAGCTGGCCGACTTCGACGAACGCGGATATTTCACGAAGTCCGCCAATACGAATTCTCCTGAGGTATATATAGTCATCTGGTCAGCGCCCTGGGAGCAGGATACTGCTAACGGTTCGAACTACCACACCTGGACCGAGATGTACGGTTATACGATGGGCTTCTATCAGGAGTGACAGTATATAGAATGCACTATGTTATCTCCGACCTTCACGGTTACCATCACGAACGCTTCCTGAAACTTCTTGATAAAGCAGGATTTGGTCCGGATGATTCTCTCTACATCTTAGGCGATGTCATAGACCGTAACGGCGACGGGGGCGTGGAGACGCTTCAGTGGCTGATGTACCAGTACAATGTGGATCTTATCATGGGCAACCACGAGGCGATGCTGCTGGCGAATTCGTTTGTCTTTGACGAGATAACCGAGAGCAGCCTTGCGGCACTTACCGCGGAGCAGATCGACAGCCTTACCAGGTATCAGCTTGACGGCGGCGATGTAACGCTTAAGGCTATGCACAAGCTCCCGAAAACAACCCAGCAGGACATCTTGGACTATCTCAGGGACTGCCCGCTGTACCACACGCTTGAGGTCGGAGGCCGGGAGATGATCCTGGTTCACGCAGGTCTCGGCAACTTCTCTCCTGATCGTAAGATCGAGGACTACACCGTGGACGATCTTCTCTGGTCGTGGCCGGAGATCACAGACAGATACTACTCTAAGATACTTACGATCTTCGGGCACACACCGACACTCGCATACGGTAATGAGTACGAGAATAAGATCATCAGGACCGACACCTGGATCGACATCGACATGGGCGCAGGATTCGGCCGTGAACCGGTGCTGCTGAGGCTGGAAGATATGGCGGAATTCAGACATAAACCCTCTGATATCTAATACTTAGTTACTGGACAGAGTGCTCGAGTCGATGAATAATTGATGTCCGCAATTTAACCCATCACTCTCTTTACAATCTGAGTATAAAGATTTGCAAGGAGGTGCCGATATGAGAAGCATAGAAGAAGTAATCAGGCAGTTTGAACATGTGTGCTGGTATCCGTCGGCAGGGAGTGACTTCAGGGCACTGTTGTTCCTGTCTGACTGGTACTACAAGAAGTTTGATGTGCCGACAGATGAAGGACAGGTGCTGCCGGATCTGTTCGTGATGACGGATTATCTGGGACTTGGTTCGTTTTATGCAGAGGAGAGTTTCTGGGGAGATGCGTATGAACAGATCGGGAACGGTTACTGCGAGCCCGGATCGTGCTTGTTGCATGTGGCATATGAGAATACTTCCACAGATATCGTTGTAACGAGATATGAGAAGCTGCGGAATATGAGTCTGCCTTATGATTACAGGCTTGATTGCCGGGAGGAGCCGGAGGCTTATAATTCTGCATTCCTGATCGAGGTTGAGGTGGTCTCGAGAGCATATGATGAGATCCACAGATATGAGACTTCTGTTCTTTATGCTGCGGCGGAGAACCGGATGTTTGCCGATAGGATCGTGAGCCGCTACGGTCTCAAGATGGAGTATCTGGTGATCATGAATTACGGGGCCGGGTGTGGCGGCGGTAATAAAATCGGTTTTGAGTGGATGTTTGATGAGTATAAGGACCTCGGGATCAGGTATGTTGTGTCAAATCACGGTGTGCGTAGTTGCTTGGCGGAGTATGGAACGGCCGGTGCTTATCCGGAGTTGAGAGCTATTTATTGGGTTGATGGTGTAAAGTGGACGAGAGGGAATCCTGTTGTGTGGTATAGGGTGTAGAACGAGTTTTTGCCAAATGTTTACAGCCTGGTAATTGAGTATCAAAGGAACATGGGGAGATAATGACATTAATTAATCCTTAGGAGGTTGCTAATGGGTCTTATTGCGTGCCCTGACTGCGGGAATATGGTTTCGGACAGAGCTGCGGCTTGTCCTCATTGCGGTTGTCCGGCGGATGCTTTTCGCGAGACCGAACCTCAGGAATACGAAGAATTCTATGATAGTGGAGGCCACGGGATCCTGAGCAGCGTTCTGAAGACCGCCGTGGGTGTTGCCATTGGGAACAGATTGGCGGAGAACGCCAAGCAGAATTACATGGGAAGCCCTAACTGCGAGAGGGCGAAGACCGGCCGAAAGTCAAGCTGCTGGGGATGCGGTCTGGGCGATCAGTGCACGATGCACGGGAAGTAGATGCCTGATCAATCATTAGATTCATCGACAAGAAGGATTCGGTTCCGTTCGGAATTGGATTTGATCAAGGCAGATTCCTGATTGAGTGTTTTGCACAGCTCTTCGGCAATCTCGATCAATGAGGCTTCAGTAATGCCTGTGATCTCCAGACACAAACTATCGTCGGAATATGCTTTTCCGTTCTTGTCTGTATATCGGCCTTTGAAGAATCTGCCGAGAGACCAACTTAGATCTTTGTACCCGGATAGCTGAATGTCGATTACTTCCTGAGGGAATACAATGATCCCGCCCTTCGGGTCATCAGAAACTTCCTGGTCGACGGGCATGCCTATTCTATTCGTATCGATTACCTGCCTGCCCTCGACACTTATGGCAGAATACATGTGTGCCATTGCTGAATAAGCATTGCATCTGGTGTAGTTGATGTCTTGTCTGATTGGACCTGTCATAAGATACCTCCTAAATCTATAAGTTGATTCTAAGACGTGAGATGTACGCTTTTTGGCACATCTGCCTCCGTATTATGTAGTTGATATGGAAACGGAAGGAGGGATATCGATGAGCAGGATGTGCATCAGTTCATCGTCATAGGCGTGGCTTCAATAGTTCCACACAATGCGATGGCCGACAGCCTGATGGATGAGATATCTTCTTTCGTGGAGATCAGCACTGAAGCACAGATAGTCGAGGAGACGAGAGAGGCAGTGTAGGTTACCCTGTAGATATCTGCACCTTTCAACTGTATGCTTCCAGCGCGTCAGAATAGTATTTCTTAAGCTTGTTTCTCAGCGAGCGGGGCTTTACTGCTACCGCGTCTTTGCCGAAACGCCGGAAGTAATCTTCAAGCTGCATCTCGGGCCAGTCGAAGGTATACTTGTCGCCGTCTATCGAGGTGACGGCAGGGCGGTTCTTGACGATCATCTTATACATCTGTTTGCCATGCTCAGTCAGACGTACGACAGCGTGAATGTCCTGCGCGGCTGTGTGCGGACTGCGCTGGCCTTTCTTGGTGAGCCTCTCCTGTATCTCACTATTTACTGTGAAGGTCTCGTTGGTGATGAAAACATTCCGCAGTCTCGAGATCCTGAAAGTGTGATCCTTGCAGACCTTGTGGTTGTGGCAAAGCAGATAGCTGAACTGTTCTTCCTTGGAAGTTGCGATCAGATACGGTTCGACCGCAGGCGTGATATCGGAATTCGAATTAGTGGATGTGAAAGTGATCACGCGGTTCTCGGCAATAGCTTTCCTAATGGTCTCATATGTGTGCCTGAAGATGATCTCTTCTCTCTTGTTGCGCGGAATGGACAGGTAGGACAGGAACATGTCCTTTATATAGCCGGACAGGGAAGAGTCCTGAAGAAGATTATTCTCGATTATCTTGATGATGTCATAAGATTCGCCGCTCACAGTGAGCGTGATAACTGCGCTCTTGGATGAGGCCGGTTCGGCCGCATTGATATAGGTGCGGATGATACGCTCCGCAAGAACTGATGCTTCCTTCTGCTTCATGCCTTTGGCGGAAGACAGGTCTTCGATCAGGCTGCTCATCAGGGCATCGTTGTCTCTCCTGTACTGCTCGAAATAGTTTACTATCAACTCCTTCAGGAACCCGTTCAGGTTTACGGCGCCGGCATCCTTCGTGAACTCAAACAGTTCTGCGTCGTTGATAAGTCTTGTTTTGGTATCTTCCGTGAGGTAGATCTTGTATTTCTCTGTCATATATAACTCCTGCCTGGGGTTGCGAACATACGCAAAACTGCGGATAAAGCCTTGAATATCTTTATTGTATAGGGGTTGTAATTACAAGTCAATCTGCATCTATCAAAACCCCTATCAACGGGTTAACATACAATTGCAATGCGAAGACACTTACAGCAATTGCGGGTGGTTTGTGGCTGAGCAGGTTCGAATCCTGCAACTACTTCAGTGTCTTGTAACCGTGTTGAATTAAAGGTGCATACAGCAAATAAGCAGCAGACTGTTAATCTGACGGAGTTATCCAATGCACCTTGTTTTAAAGGAGATATAGAAAATGTTGAGATTACTTAAGAAAGAGTCAAATACGGCTTATACTGCAAACGGTGCAGTAAGCAACGCAAGCACTATGTCTGATTGCCTCGACCTGTTCGCTACGGCCGGTGCTTTAAGAAACGCTTCTGACGAGGAGATCGTCACAAGGTTTGTAAGAGCTTTCGCAGAAGACAGGGGCATCGCGGTGAAGACACTCTTCTTCGCAAGAGATGTCAGAGGCGGTCTGGGTGAGAGAAGATTCTTCAGAGTCATAATGAAGTATCTGGCTTCGAACTATCCCGAGACTGTCAGAAGAAATATTGCCAATATTGCCGAGTACGGTAGATGCGACGATATGCTTGCACTTATGGATACTGCTTGTGAGCAGGAGGCTGTCGCTTACATCAAGGAAACCCTGGATAAGGATATGGAGGCCATGCAGGCACAGGGTTCCGTATCACTTATGGCCAAGTGGCTGCCTTCCGTTAACGCCAGCAGCAAGGAAACTGTAAGACTCGCAAGAAAGATCGCACGCGGTATGGGCGTTAGCGAATGTGAGTACAGAAAGATGCTCGTCTCTCTCAGAAGCTATATCAAGATAATCGAGAATAACCTGAGAGAGAAGGACTATACTTTCGATTACAGCAAGCAGCCTTCAAAGGCGATGTTCAAGTACAGGAAGGCGTTCCTTAACAACGACCATGACAGGTATTGTGCTTTCTTGGACAGGGCGAAGGAAGAGCCTTCCGTGCTCAAGACTGCAGCGCTTACTCCGTACGATATCGTTAACTCTGTTTTGAAGGATGGCGCTATGCATTCCGATGAAAGGGGAGTGTTGGATACTACCTGGAACAGCCTGGAGAACTATGTAAACTCAGATAATACTTTGGTTGTTGTCGACGGTTCCGGTTCAATGTATGGCGGCTGGGGTGTATGTCCGGCGGCGGTAGCGCAGTCGCTGGGTATATATTTTGCCGAGCATAACAAGGGTGCGTTTTCAAACCACTTCATCACGTTCTCTGCAAGCCCGAGGTTGGTTGAGATTAAGGGTAAGGATATCTTCGAGAAGGTGCATTACTGCATGAGCTTCAATGAGGTTGCCAATACCAATATCGGGAAGACTTTTGACCTGATACTGAAAACGGCCGTAAAGAACCGCCTAAAGCAGAGCGATATGCCGAACAGGATCATTATCGTGTCGGATATGGAGTTTGACTACTGCGCAAATGATTCGGATATGACTAACTTCGAAGCGGCCAAGGCTAAGTTTGAGAAGAAGGGCTACAAGCTGCCGCAGCTGGTGTTCTGGAACGTCAACAGCTTTAACAGGCAGCAACCGGTAACGATGAACGAGCAGGGTGTAGTACTGGTCTCCGGCATGTCGCCGCAGATATTCGCAATGCTTAAGGATGACAAACTGGACCCCTATGCGTTTATGATGAGCGTGCTCAATTCTGCAAGGTATGAGGAGGTTGCAGCATAAGAAAGGAACAACACATGAATGCTATAGAGATCAAAGGAAAGGTGAACACAGCTCTCTGCTATGCCAAGGTCGTGGAGGACGAGGCAATCGAGCAGATCAGACGGATGTGTGATTACCCGATGACCGAAGGATCAAAGATAAGAATAATGCCTGACGTGCACTCCGGTAAGGGATGTACGATCGGTACGACCATGACGATCACGGATAAGGTGGTGCCGAATGTAGTTGGCGTAGATATCGGCTGCGGGATGTATACCGTCAACCTCGGCAAGGGAGAGATCGACCTTGCGAAAGTGGACGAAGCGGCACACTGCATTCCCTCGGGAAAGAATGTGTGGAACGGCAGACAGGAGCCGTTCGAGCTTACCGGGCTCGCATGCTACAGGAATCTCAGGAATGCCAGAAGGCTTAACAGGTCTCTTGGCACACTCGGCGGAGGCAATCACTTTATCGAGATCGATGTCACCTCTGACGGGACCAAGTATCTTGTCATTCACTCCGGTTCCAGGAATCTCGGAAAGCAGGTCGCAGAGTATTATCAGAAGCTCGCGATCAAGCTCAACAGGGGTTACGAAGGTTATCTGGAGAAGAGAGATGAGATCATCCGAACATACAAGGCGGAGGGACGCAAGACTGAGATACAGTCTGCTCTGAAGCAGCTCGAATGGCAGGTCAACAACGGCGAGACAAGCATGCCTCCGGATCTTTGTTTCCTCTACGGGGAATTCCTTGAGGATTACCTCCGCGATGTTGAGATCTGCCAGGCATTCGCGAGAAGAAACAGAGAACTCATGGCCGAGATCCTGTGTGAGAGCGCGGGTCTTGCCACAGGAGAGTCCTTCCACACGATACACAACTATATCGATACTGACGAGATGATACTGCGCAAAGGTGCGATCGCAGCACACAAGGACGAGAAAGTATTGATCCCGATCAATATGAGAGACGGCTCGGTCATCGCCATAGGCAAGGGTAATCCCGATTGGAATTATTCTGCGCCGCACGGAGCAGGAAGACTCATGTCAAGGACTAAGGCAAAAGAGACTCTCTCGATGGATGAATATAAGGAAGCGATGAAGGGCATATACACGACTTCGGTGAACGAGAACACGCTCGATGAAGCACTGATGGCTTACAAATCACTCGAAGACATCATTGATGTGATTGCAGAATCTGTCGATGTTGTCGAGGTGATAAAGCCTATATATAACTTCAAAGCATAGGAACGGAAAACCAATGAAATCAATGGGTACCGAATTTCAGATCAGGGGTTGCACAACCGATTTTGGTATGTTATCTTATCGCTGATGAAGGAAGTGCCTGTCCGACATCCGGCTTGATATCGAGCGCGGAACGTACGGCACTTCTTTTTTTATTTACGACGACGAAAGGACAAAAGAACATGGTTGCTGTAATGATGAGAAACAATCTAAGCAGACTTAATGCGCTCCGAATGAGAGCGTCCGGTTCACTGCGTTCTTTTGCCTCGATATCCATACTTAGCAGCTATCTGTATTCGGAGAGGAACAGTGGACCCATTGGGCGGTTACGATGTTGATCTGACTTTGTTTAGGCACAAACAAACCAAGAGAGATATTGAGGATCGCCCGGCAAAAACGGACGATCCTTTTTATTCGCCTTGCAACTTGACAACTTAACTTTATCACACCCGTGTAGCTCAATCGGTAGAGCAAACGGCCGTTAACCGGAAGGTTGGAGGTTCGAGTCCTCCCATGGGTGCCATCACAGATGAGCCCGAAGGAACAGGTACCCTTCAGGATTGTCTGGGGGCGGTGTGCAGGAAAGGCACTTCCTGTACATTGCTCCACTTGTCTCTATGGCGGAATGGCATACGCAGGCGCCTCAGAAGCGTCTGATTCCCGGTTCGAATCCGGGTAGGGACACCATATTCTCCCGGTGCCGGAAATGGCATACGGACCGCACTTAAAATGCGGGTGATGCGGGTTCGATCCCCGCCCGGGAGACCATTTCGAGAGGTCCGTGTAACCGAATTTGGCACAGGTACTGCACTAAGGATGCAGGTTTTGCGGGTTCGACTCCCGCCACGGACACCAATCGCTCGGCTATCGGCATAGCGGGCCGGCTCATATCCGGCACTGACGGAGTTCAACCCTCCGACGAGCGACCATAATGCTCCCGTAGCACAAGGGATAGTGCACCGGTCTTCTAAACCGGCCATCAGCGTTCGAATCGCTGCGGGAGTGCCATTTGTCTGATTGATGCAACCGGCAGACATGACTGACTCAAAACCAGTTTCTTCAGGGTTCGACTCCCTGATCAGACACCAACATGGGCAGATAAACCGTAGAAGGCAGCGGGCCGGTCTGTAAAACCGGTGGTATACCCTCGGGGAGTTCGATCCTCTCTCTGCCCACCAAAGTTCCCGTCGCAGTCGGCCTGCGTATCGTATCAACCGTACATGTGAGTTCGAGTCTCACCGGGAGCAACATATGGTCGCATAGGCTAACGGATAGACCGCCCGGCTACGATCCGGGATGTGCGAGTTCGAATCTTGCTGTGACCGCCATATACGCCGTGTTACCTTAGCGGGGAGGAGGGTCAGTCTTGAAAACTGTTGTGCCTTTGGCACTGGGGGTTCGAATCCCTCACACGGCGCCATTTGTCGGCATAAGCCTAATTGGTAAGGCAGCGGTCTGCTAAACCGTGAGTAACCGGTTCATTCCGGCGTCCCGGTTCAATTCCGGGTGTCGACGCCAAAAATAATCGAAGGAAGGAGACATAATCATGTTCAAGACAGCTCAGGGACAAATCATTAATGTTCCTGACATAGCGAAAAGGATTTTCGACATCATCATGTCGGACAAGACAAGCAGTTACGAGATAACCGTCGGAACAGACAGCCAGAATTTCGACAGGACAAAGATGGTTGAAGTAATCGCCATACATAAGAAGGGCAATGGCGGAACGTACTTTTATAACATTGAGTTCATCCGTCTTATCACCAACCTTAAGCAGAAGATCAATGAAGAGACGGGCAGAAGCCTGTTTATAGCCCATGCCCTTCTCGATAATTTGGAAGAGTTGTTCATGGAAAAAGACATGCTTCTCGAAGACTTGAATGTTTCTTTCCAGATTCACTGTGACATAGGAAGATCAGGTAAAACGAGCGTACTTATCAAAGAAGTTGTCAGCTGGGTAACAAGTCAGGGTTATGTCTGTCTTATCAAGCCGAACAGCTACGCAGCGTTCGGAATTGCGGATAAATACAGTAAATGATCAAAGCGCTTTAGTCGTTACGATTAAGGTGTTTTTATATTAATTCTTTAGTCATAAGAAAGCCACCGTGACGCCCATTTACTTTCTGTATGCATCAACCGTATTTCTAAGCTCAAAGCTCTGAAATTTATTGATGTGGTAGCAGTCATTAAACAGGTTTATGACCCTAAGCCGTGATGTACCATAATCAGACCATCGATCCCTCTACAATATCAGAGACAATAGCGGGATTGAATGGTTTGATTATTCTGTGTGAGGTGCTTTGGAAGGAATGGATAATCCTGTAACGAAACTTTTTGAAGTACTGGAGGCTTCGGAACTTGCAGAAAAAGATGAGATTAAAAGAAAGATAGTATCGTGCATTGACATGCTCGAGAGATATTATCAAATTGTCATCAGTGAGGAAATGTATTATTTATCCAGTCCGGTGGAAGAATTCAATGCTACTATGGTGAATGCCTATGACAGCAGACGAAGAGCAGCACATGACGATTGTATAGCTGCCTGTTACCGGCTAAACGAGATTTGTGTGATCCTGAATATAGAAAAGATTTGCAATGTTAATGTTGAAGACAGAACTCAGGTTGCACAGTTTTGCGGATATATTATTTTAAACTTGTATTTCAGCAACATAAGATGTGATGAAGATCTGATCAAGTGGCTTGATTCTTGTCCGTTGAACAAATAGAAGCAATGTACTCTATTTGTCGCATCTCCATCTGTAAGATGAAATTGTAGAGACAGGAGGGAGGGCAATGCTGTGTTATATAAAGATTATATTGAAGTCATAAAGACTGGATATATAGAAAGAAGGATTAACTTATGAAAACATATATAGATGAACTTGTAGAAAAGGTCAGTGAAGCAACTGGATTAAAGAGCAAAGAGACAGTCAAGCTATATGCTCTGCTGGTGCTGATCAAAGGAGAGAATATCACTTTGGAAGATGTTCATGATGCCTGGAGTGTAATGATGAATTTCAGACCATACAACCCGCCCTATCTTGGACATGAGCATCCCAGTATTGTTCCGTTTGATCAGTTATCGTATGAGACACAACAAAAGGACAAGAAATACGCGGATGCATTGATTAAAGTTGCAAAAGAAATGGGTAAAAAATAGTTTAATCACTATTGCATCACAACGACTATTTGCCAAATGTTTACAGTATGGTAATTGAGTATCAAACGCTTTCTGGATGATAATAACAATTAATCTTAATGAAGGAGGCCAACATGCTTACTACTATCAGTGCAAAGGATGAAAAGAATATTAAGAAATTCATCAAGATTCTAAAAAGAGGACCATTTAGGCATCTGAATGATAAAGACTGTAGCGCTCCCCAGTCAGAATTTATAGTTAGAGCATCAAAAAGTGAATACAAAAACATATACCAGTGTGCAGTAGCTCAAGCGTGGCTTGATACATGCAGGACTGTTGAAGTCAATGAAAACAATAAAGCTAAACTGAGAAGAGCAAGAGAAATCATTGCCGACATGCTTAAAGAATACTTCAATGGTAAAGCCAAAAACATGGAGGCTTTTGACAGCTGGTACGACAGTTTGTTATCCCGTGTTACAAGTAATATTCCGTTGACAGTAGGGCAGGCACAAAAAGTCATTAACATGTCGTTTAAGTACCTTATGTGTTGCGATGATATACGTCAAACTAAACTTGCGCATTTCACTTGGTGCCATATGCCACTGGATTCCGTTACGTTTGAATGGATAGGTCTTCATGGCGTTATATGGAACAAAATCAATGACAGTAAATTATATTTACATATTCAAGAATATGCCCGTATTAAAGCGAATAAAGACAACGTCTTGTTGAAAGAGTTTGATGTATGGGAGCAAAAAAACAAATGAAGAGATTAAGCAGAATGAAAACATCAGTGACGGCGAAACTCCTTGCCACAGCTGGAAAAATGATGGACGAATTTGATGAGGCATTCAGGGAGAGTTGATCAGGAAGGCTTTTGCCGATCTTGCTTACATTTTTGATGAACTCAACTGGTAATCAGATTTTGGTATTGCATTTCCAAAAGTTGTCCACTATAATCGGCGTCATATTTCTACGAGAGGAGGTCCTTGCAATGAAGCTGCGAAGACAAGATCTAACAACTGCAAAAACATTAATTAATAAGGGTACAGGGGACCTTCTTTCTGAGTTTGCTTAATAATCCCAATTGAAGTTATCCCATAATTGCCCTTTCATAACGAAAGGAATATCTTTATGGACACTATTACAGGTCGATTTGCGTCGGCTTCTGTCTTTGCTACGAATGTCGAAGACTATGCCAGATCGCAGATCCAAATGATACTTGATAACCAGGTATCTGTTAATTCAAAAGTATGCCTGATGCCGTTACCGACAAGATAATCCCACAGTTCATGGGTGTTGATATCGGATGCGGAATGCTCGTTGCCAAGGTAGAAGGAAGGTTTGAATATCCGAAGCTCGACAGGGTAATAAATGAGAACGTTCCGTCAGGCTTCAACATCAGAAAGAAGCCTCACAACAAGGCGCTGTTTGAGGTGATCTCTGATTTGAAATGCCTGCGTGCGATAAACAGTGATAAGGCACTAAAGAGCCTTGGAACTTTGGGCGGCGGCAACCACTTCATCGAAGTCGATAAGGGCTGTGACGGATACTACATGATCATCCACACAGGCAGCAGACACTTAGGTTACGACGTTGCTGATTACTACACTGAAGCAGCCCGCAGAAGGCTAGCCAACATGGGCAGAGATGTTCCGTATGAGATGGCTTACGTTGAAGGTACGCTGATGGACGATTATCTTCACGATGTGGAGATCGCTACTGTTTATGCATCGCTGAACAGGGAGATCATCTTGCATGAGATCGTGAAGGGCATGAAGTGGAAGGAGATCGAGCGTTATGAATCGATTCACAACTACATCGGTGTACTTCCTGATGGCACGCGTATTTTGCGCAAGGGCGCAGCATCTGCGCTTGAAGGAGAGAGGGTTATAATTCCCATCAACATGCGTGACGGAGTGATCCTTGGAGCTGGCAAAGGCAATCCTGATTGGAACTATTCTGCACCGCACGGGTCGGGCCGTGTAATGCGCCGTGATGAAGTTAAGAACCACTACACGGTATCGGCATTTAAGAACGACATGAAGGGAATTTATTCATCTTCTATAAGTGCAGGAACGCTTGATGAAGCACCGGTAGCTTATCGCAGAATCGATGAGATTCTTGACGTGATTTCTGACAGCGTGGAAGTTACTGAAGTTATAAAGCCTGTCTATAACTTCAAGGCAGGAAAAGAGAGGTAAGAATGTTATTACAGATAAGTTCAGGCCAGGGCCCTGTTGAGTGCTCTGTCGGAGTCGAAAAGCTTGCCAAGTCTTTGCTTAAAGAGTTTGCCGGATCAAGGATTGTTTCAATCAATGCTGACTATTCCGACAACGGCTACAAGTCTTGCGTAATGGAGTTTTCTGAAGATATTTCTTCTCTTGAAGGCACGGCCTTGTGGGTGTGGAAGAGCACTATAAGACCGGGCCATCAGAGAAAGAACTGGTACATGGATCTTCATGTGATCAGGGAAGCCGAAACTATCGGCGAACTTGATCTGTCCGATTGCGAGATCACGACCATGCACTGCGGCGGCAAAGGCGGCCAGCATGTAAACAAAGTGGAGACTGGTGTGAGGATCGTACATAAGCCTACAGGCATCGTTGTCACATGCACTGAGGAAAGAAGCCAGGTACAGAACAAAAACCGCGCAATAAAGCGTCTTCAGAGCATTCTTGCAGCAAAGCAGGAAGACAAAAATGCTGATGCTTTGAATAATGCATGGCAGAAGCATACGGAGATAGTGAGGGGGAATCCTATACGCAAGTATGAAGGGGAAAGATTTAGACGGATAAAATGATGTGATTCTTTCTCTGGTGATAACTTTGATCGGGTTACTGGTCAGTATTGTCTCGCTGTTGCTCAAGGCATTTGAGTATCTGGCTAGCAAATACAGGAAAAATGAAAAACCTCACCCAAAGACTGGCACTCTAGGGTGAGGTAATTATTAACACTACCTGGAAGCAACCGTCTTTGCAGACCATGCTTTCATGACAGTGTTTTAGTATCATCACATATGTCAGTCAACGTGCTGCTATATGCGACAATTTGCGAACACACCACCTCCTATAATCAGGGCATAAGCTCATTGAGAAGAAGACGCTCTCTTACAAGGATATTGCTCCAATAAGGGAGAAGTATGATCCTGATCCGGAAGATATGAAAATCAAAACAATGAAAAGAATAATAAAAGAATTGATGGATTTAAGGCAGGCCCGGCAGAATCAGATCCGAAAGGATTAAAGATACATACAGCAATATGTAATAACGGTCTAACAAAACAGAACCATAGGTTATGAAGATGAAGAATAGTATGCATTTCGAAATAACTGATGCAGATGTTATTGCTGCCACTAAAAGATTTAGGAACAAATTTAATGAGGATGGCAAAGCAAAGAAAGGACCGTTTTTTAACGGGACTCAGGCATGGTCATTTGACAAGAATGACATAGAACTGTTTAAGAATGCAGTTTGGCAGGGATATCTGGATGCCAGCAGGACTTTTCACGGCATAAAAGGTACAGACAAAAACAAAGGCGCTTTCCTTAAACTGGCAAAATCGATCCAAGCATATTTCAAGGATGATAAATCTTTCGACCATAATAGATGGTGCAAAGCTTTTATAGCAGATATTATAAAATTCAACCATTATGAAGCACGATATGGTCAGGCTCAGAAGGCAATTAACATGGCATTCAAATACCTGTTTTGCTGCGACAATATTGACGAACAAACAAGAAAAAAGTTTGACCCCTGCCATATGCCGCTCGATCAGTATACATTGGCATGGTACTTCCTGCAGGGAGGAAACTTGTTTTTGGAATGGAGTTGTCTAAGCCAGGAACAATATGAGACCATTTCAACCGACATCAGAACCATTCTTGGAAATGATACATTAAGAGCTGAACTGGTTATCTGGCAAGTAATGAAGCCAAAGATCATTAATCTTAAGTCCAAATTAACAGTTTAACTAATCGGGATCTATGCACTATTTTTAGCCCATCCCCATCACTCTACTATGATCATCCAGAAATAACTATTTAAGATTGGAGGAATCGCCAGAGTGAAGATCAAGAAGTAATTCTCCCCTTTCTTGTGTGTGCTGGGGCCTGCCGGAGACGGCGGGCTCCTTCATTAGTAACAGGATGACAAACTGTCCGTATAAATGGACTCATGGCTTGAGATGGCATGCTATACTGTGGCTACCATAGAGAGTGCGGAAGGGACAAGCCCGGTGATCGCACAGCAACCTGCCTCGTGTAAGGTGCTAATGCTTGAACGATGGTTTCTTACTTCTTATTGATCCTGTCGTTCGGGATGCAAGATCGTAGATTTATAAGGAGGAAGAATTATGTCTAACAACATCGATTACATTACAAGGTACCAGAAGGCCAACACCATTCAGGATAATGTTCGTCTCAGCAAGAAGTATGATGCTGACATCATTGAGTGCCTGAATTCTCTGGATAACAAGGGTAAGGCAACTTACATCAAGGAACTCATCCGCAAGGACATGCGCAGCAAAGGCATACAGTAAGAGGAGGTGCCTGTAGTGACTGTTGAAGAAGCGAGAGGCTATGTAACTGATTACTACCTGTCAGAGACGCATTCTGACGAAGATAAGTTCAGCTTTGTGGAAGCTCTTCATTTTCTGATTAAAGAGCGGAACGACCCTAACGATATGCATAATCTTGCGTGGTTCTATGCTGAGGAGAGGGTGTTCGATCTGCAGCTCAAGTATCTTGAGATGGCAGCGAAGCAGGAGTTCTTCCCTGCGTACGAAGGTCTTGGGTATTACTGGTATTACGGTCATGGCGGCACGGTGGATTATGAGAAGGCATTCCATTACTTCAGCAAGGGTGCCGGGAGCAAAGACGATTACCTCAGGATCGGCTGTGAATGCAAGCTGGCTGATATGTACCACTACGGATACTATGTCGGGAAAGACGAGGCGAGATACAAAGGGATAATAGAGAGACTCTTCCTGGAGATGTCTCATCCTGAGGATCTCCGAACTGTTGTGGACATGGAATTCATCTGCGAACCGTCGCTTGATGTGAGGGTTGCAGAGATAAGACTGGAACAGGGAAGGCATGCTGAGGCTGTGAAGCTGCTCAGACGGGCAAGGGTGATTTTCGCGGAGTACCTCCGCAGCAATCCTTCCTGGTGGGGCAATATCGAAGAGATAGAGAATGTTGTCATGAGACTTCACGAGAACTCGATAGACTGGGAAGACGGCATCGATCTTTACGATCTGTTCTGGCTCGCACGGGAAGGACTCTCGATGAGCTTCTGTTATCAGAAGTGCAGGTTCAAGGTCGAATGCCTGGAAGACGAGGGCGGGATCGCCATCAGGTTCAACAACAGGTGGTATAGAGATACCAGAGATTTCTTCGAGAAAGCGAAGATAGGCGGCAGGCCCCTTACGGCGCTATATAACGACCTGAACAGATACAGGATAGCTTGATGGGTTATATATGGTGCATGGTGCCGGATAGAATAAGTAATTGAAGAAGAATGTCTCCTGAAGGGAAGATGGGATAGAATTGGTGCATCTTCTCCGATATGATGCGAATAACGAGGAATGAGGAGGTAAGACAATGATCGAACATAACAAGAGTAAGGGTCTGGTGTACGAGATTATCAGAAAATGTGCGACTGAACAGAAGCCAATCAATCAGGCAGAGATATACACGAAGATCAAGGAGATCGGGGAACGATGCGACAGGAAGACTGTCGGAAGAACTCTCGATCACCTCAGATCAGAATATGGGCAGAACGAAGACGGAACTTGGCGTAATGAAGAGATCAGGCTTCATTATGTTGTTGTCAGCAGGTCATCGTCTCCTATTTACAAGCAGTATTGGTTTGAGACGAATTGTGATGATGATGAGTTCACGGACGATGAACTGATGTTCCTGATGGATGCCGTACAGTTCTCCAAGCATGTTGATCAGCGCTTCGCTGAAGAGATTGCCAGGAAGCTGAGTTACTTGAGCAGCGACAGGTTCAACAGAGTGCTGGCGCTACACACGAAGATCAATGAGAAGAGCGTTCCGGTCAATAAGGAATTCCTGGCCGTTCAGGGCGACATCAACAAGGCCATCTATGAACGCAGACAGATATCTTTTAATGTAAATGAATACGGTACCGACAAGGAGCTTCACCAGGTTGGAGATAGAGTAACGGTATGCCCGTTCAAGATAGTTGTATCTGACGGTGATTACTATCTGCTTTGTGCCAAGCCCGGGAGCGATGCGATGAAGACATACCGTGTTGACAGGCTTACCAATGTGGAGATTACTGAGAAGGGATTCCCTTTTTCGTCTCTCGCGAGAGAAGCTGAGCAGTACCCGAGCAATTACATTATCGAGCACCGGTATATGAACAGCGGAGAAGTCGTGAATGTGACGCTTCGGATCGACAGGTCGATCCTCGGCGAGGTTATCGATTCATTCGGAAAGAAGATCACTATCGAAGAGCCTGATGCTGCGGCAAGCCGTCTTACTGTGTATCTGAAGAGCGGTGAGAGGGATATAGTTGACTGGGTAATGAGGTATGGTGAATATGCTGTAATCGAAGATCCTGAGTATCTTAGAGAAGAACTTGTGGAAAGAGCAGGGGTCATCGCTGAGTATAACAAAACAAACAGCAACGAAGACATCAGATATGTGGAGGAGATCAGAAAAACATCCAGATTCAACATGTTGTCACTGCGCGATATAGACCTGAACGGAAGAGAAACACATAAGAATCTGGAAGGGGTAAAGCGGGCGTGCTTCCGTCATAACGGGATCAGTGATTTCTCTTTCCTTCATTCATATACCGGGCTGAACGAGTTGACGATCTCTCACAATGCGATAAGCAATCCTGAAGTGATCTCAGAGTTGGACAGTCTCTTCAATCTTGCTCTGGTAAGAACCGGTGTAAAGGATCTGGATTTCCTTGCAGGAATGGAAAGATTATCCAAACTTACATTAGATGAGTATTCGCTGGAGAATATTGAAACCATCTATGCTCTGCCTAATCTGAAGTTCCTTACTGTCAATAGAGCGGTATCCAGGATGATCAATAAGAGGCGGCTCAGGGATGCGTTCGGAGATTCGTTAAGATATAACGTTTCTGACGGACACAGGATGCTCACTCCGTTCCTTATGAATGCACTGCCGCCTGTTGACGGACATCATAACTTTGCAAATAGGTATTCCGAAGAATTACAGGCGTTCTCGACCATCGAGCTGACTGACTGTAACAAGAGAGATTATCTTTGCAGCGAGATCTTTGCCGGATTAAGAGCTCGTGGCGGGAACGGTGAGAGATTTGAGATCATTGATGAGACTTGTGACAGTAACGAGAGAGTCAGATTGTTCGAGAATATGGAGATTTTTGCCGGCAAGCAGTATGCCTGGTATGTGACATATAAGGGCGAGCCTTTGGAAGAAGATGAACTTGATACAGATAAGGTGTATACCATCTCGATCTTCAAGCAGGATCACGGTCTTAAGCTGGTTGGTATAGCAAGACATCTCCCACCCGATGGCTTGAGTACTCCTGAAAGCAAGACTATCTACGATGAGCTGATATATGCCTTCTATGCGCATATTAGGTATCTGCTCGATAACGAGATCGGTTGGATGGAGCTGGGTGGTGAAGCGGCACGCGCCTTCAGCAGAGTAAGTACGATGAGTGATCTTATCGATCCGAATACTCTGATCGGATCAGGTGTCTCGGACAGTATAGAGATCGATGCCGATGATTACCATTATTTCCGTAAGGACGGTCGTGGCAGGAAGAGGAAGAAGATAGCATACGGGTTCATACTGTAAGTCTGATAAGGACTTATAATGACATCGGCCCGGCAAGATATCTGCCGGGCTTATTTTTTGTTGTGCGTCATATCTGACCCATAAGTCATCTTAGAATCAGCTGGAGAGTTTGTTGGGATGGGAGAAACAGATATGAAAAAAACAGCGGATACGGAAAGGCTCACATTAAGGCAGCTTACGCCTGAAGAGTGGACCATGATCGTTAATAACATTATTGATAACGGTGAGGTCCTGTGGCAGTTCGGGTGCGAGGATGGTGATGCTTTTCGTGAAGCTGCATCGGAAATGAATTCCGGGGAAGTGATCTACCGTGCCATTGTGCTCAAGTCGAGCTGCGAGATCATCGGATATGCCGGAGTGACGCCCGTGAGCGGGAATATCGAATTCTATGTGCTGAACGCATTCCGGAGACAGGGATATGCGTACGAAGGTATCAGGGCATTCATAGAGATGTGCGGGCTGGACAGGATCACTGCTGAGACGATGTGCGATAACGAGCCGAGCATAAGGCTGTTGGAGAAGCTGGGCTTCAGATCGAACGGTTTTGGATTCAATTTCAGCACGAACCAGAGCCTGCGTATGTTTGAGTGGCAAGGAAGCTGATGTCATAGCAGAGTAGAAACTGACATGACGATGAGACAAATAACGACCATCGGTCTGCCTATAATCAAGGCAATGATACTGAATGATCAGGAGGAATAAGAGTATGAGAGAATTGGACAGAGTTATCGGTTATGAGAACATTAAGGCAGAACTTTACAGGTTCATCGATATCATCAAGAACCCGGAGAAGTACAAGAAGCTGGGGGCAAAGATGCCAAAAGGCATCATGCTTGACGGTGAACCCGGTATCGGCAAGACACTTATGGCGAAGTCTTTTATCGCGGAGACAGGACTTAAGTCTTTTGTTATCAGGAAGGACATGCCTGACGGAGAGTTCATCGATTACATCAGTGAGGTTTTCGACAAGGCAGCAGAAGCGGCGCCTTCGATCGTGCTCCTGGATGATCTGGATAAGTTCGCTAATGAAGACGTGTATCACCGTGATGCAGAAGAGTATGTTACCGTGCAGGCGTGTATTGACGGTGTTAAGGATCTGGATGTTCTTGTCGTAGCCACGTGTAATAACACACAGAAGCTTCCCGGCTCCCTTCTCAGAAGCGGACGATTCGATAGGCAGTTCTATATGAGATTCCCCGGGATCGAAGATGCAAAGAAGATAATCGAGTTCTATCTTAAGGATAAGAAGATCAGCGGCAATATCGATGCTGAAGAGATCGCCAGGTTCTGTGAAGGACATTCCTGTGCCGACCTTGAGACCGTGATCAATGAAGCAGGCATCTTTGCCGGCTATGCGAATGAGGATTGTATTTCTCAGGAGAACATAAAGAAGGCTTGCATCATCAAGATGTTTGGCGGAAGTGATTCGGAGAGTTCTGATCCGAGCCTGGACAGGAAGCTGGCAGTGCACGAAGTAGGACATGCGGTAATGTCAGAGGTATTCTTCCCAGGGCGTGTCGCTTTCGTCTCGATCGAGACAAATTACAGAGGCGTTAGAGGTATGGTGAAGAGGAACAAAGACGCAGCCGGCATGGAATACTTTGAGAATGTCGAGAAGGAGATAATGATATGTCTTGCCGGCAAGGCAGCTACTGAATTGCTCCTTAATGACATCGATCTGGGTGTGAGTGTCGATCTGCATGCCGTCGACGGGCACCTGCAGAATCTTATTGATGCGAATGCGGCCTATACGTTCAAGAGTGACTTTAACGTGCGACAAGCTCCTTCCGATCGCATGTTAGAGTACTTTGAGACTGCCAAGGAGATCGAGATTGCCCGTTATTACGTAAAGACCAAGCAGTTTCTGAGTCAGAACCGTAAGTTCCTTGAAGCGTGCGTTGAGAAGCTCATCGAGAAGAGGACTCTGTCCTATAAGGATATTGCAACGTTAAGGGAAATGTATCTCGGAAGCGGGAGTGCGGCAGCGTGACAAGGAAGCTGTGCTTAACGGAAATTAAGAACCCGGCTTAACGGCCGGGTTCTGTGATTTATCAGTTATATGCTTTCTTGACTTCCTTAGCCCACTTCTTCATCTCATCCACAAGACGCTGCGGCTCGAGGATTATCACGTCCGGGGCATGGGTCTGCGCATAGACTTTCATCGCTCCTTCCGTTACCATCGTGGAGACAACGACATATCCGTCCTGCTCGCCCTCGAAAGTAACATCCTTTCCGAAAACATCTATTACATCCGTTACCATCTCGGGAACCACTTTGAACCTTACTCGGGTATCACCGCCGCAGTACATGTAGATGTGATTTTTCATGTAGTCTCCGAGGTTGAGGTTCTTTCCGTCAGAGTTTCTCAGCTTTGAGAAAGGCTTTCGAGGTGTGTCCAGCATTCTTATGTTGGTGATGCGGTCGATGCGGTAGTTGGATATGTTGCCGTAGATGTCATTGTTGCAGATGAGATAATACTTGCCGTTCTTGGCTGCCATCTGATATGGGTTGATGATGTATTCGGCAGGCTTGCCGTCCTTACCCGGCTTGGGGTGGAGCTTCTTATCGGTGCCGTAATTGACATAGTTGAAGGACACCTGTCTGTTCGCGGATATCGCTTCGTCGAGGACCTCGATGGTCAAGAAGATCTGCTGGTTGTAGACTTCGGTATCAGGCAGGGTCTTAATGTGCTTTACATGCGCCTTGAAGTTCTCGCTTGCCAGTCCTTCAAGCTTCTCTATGAGTGCCATGCAGCGCTTGTAAGGGACGTGGTTGGAGAAGAGCAGACCATCGATCAGAAGACGCAGCTCAGGCTCGCTGAATTCGCGGTCGAGATAGAAGTCGGTCCAGATGTCATTGCCATTCTTTCGCGGCTTAACTTCGTAGTAGACGGGGAACCCCATCTCGATGAGGAACCCTATGTTGCGTCGGACTGTCTTGCGGTCCAAAGGCGGATCGTAACTCTTATTGAGTTCATCGAGGATCTCTTTCTGATCCATTGTGTGAGTCTCATCCGTACGTTTGCGGAGGATCTCGAGGATCTTCATCGGTATGAGCTTCTTGGAAGAGTCAGCGCCTGCCATAGTTAAGTCCCCCTTGAGGTTGATAACTACATTCTACAATTAATGAAGTCCGATGGGTTATAAATCGTGCATGGGTGCGGTGAACTTTGTGTAAATATGTCCGCTCCGGGGCAGAAGTGACAGTCGTATTACTTGTCTTAATATCTGCTCGAGTATTGTATAATTCAATAAGGGATAAGGAAAACGGGGGGATAGTAGAATGTCGATCCAACAAACAAACATGCCGGGTTCTCTGCCCGTAAAAAAGCCGCTCGCACCATTGGTACTGTCGATCATTGCACTCGCGTTATCGGGGTTAGGGTTTATATGTTCCGCACTGACGGGAACTCTGTTATTTGCAGGACCTACGGCAAACGAATACCTCACGATCGAGGTAATGCTTTCCGTTTTCGGTGTGATCGTATGCGGAGGATTCGGATGCATAATCGGTCCTGCGGGAGCCTTGATGGGAATCGTGGCGGGGATAGTCTCGATCGTGAAGAAACGCTTTGCTCTTATCTGGATGTCAGTCCTGTCGGTAATACTCGGCATCGCTTCGCCGATCATCGTATACGGCATTTATTGCTCGATAACCTGAAGCTGATCCGAGCTGACGGCAATGCCGTTATTGCCACTATTTGAAGGGCTGCAGGCCAAGAATGTAGGTTATACTTGCTGACGGTGAATTCTCTATAGAGGGCGGCTTTATTATGGAATGGATATTGATAATCAACGGAATTGCTCCGCACCTGTATCTGCTGGCGTATTATTTTGCTACGGAAGATTATAATAGGGAATACAAAAAGATAGGTAAGGAGTAACGCCATGTTCAGACCGATGAGAAGATTCAAGCAGCAGATAAGTGAAGCAGAGTGCATCCGCATACTTAAGGAGCAGCCGCGTGGTGTTCTGTCACTTATCGGCGACGACGGTTATCCGTACGGGATCCCGCTCGATCACTGGTATTGTGAAGACGACGGTAAACTGTATTTCCACGGCGCGAAGGAAGGCCATAAGATCGATGCGATCGCATCGTGCGACAAGGTGAGCTACTGCGTTATGGATGAGGGCTTCCGTAAGGAAGGCGAGTGGGCTCTGAACATTAATTCAGTTATTGTATTCGGGCGCATAAGCCTTGTTACAGATCTTGAGAAGGCGAAGCTTATCTGCACCAATATCACCCGCAAGTTCACTGACGACGAAGAGTATCTCGCACATGAGCTGGAGCATGCTTTCCCGCGCGTTCAGTGTCTGGAACTTACGCCGGAACACATGACCGGCAAGCTGGTGAACGAGTCGTAAGGATCGAGCTTGGCGGCCTGTTAAGTGCCTGTGCGCAGAATGTGCGTGAAGAACAGGCAAACACTCTCAATTTTATCACAATCGGCAAAGTATGCTGATTCTGTGCTTGATCTGCACTCTTTCACGCACAAATCATTCACAGCGCCGAGACCCATATTCCCAAACAAAAAAATGCTGTCTCAGAACGATGAGACAGCCGGATTTTCAAGTTATAGATATAACCTTACCTTGCCAGGTCATCGTCATCGCCGGGCGTGTTGAATCCGTCGTCTCCATATGCATCGAAGCCGCTGTCAGCGCAGCCTCCTTCGATGCCTGCCAGATAGGACAGAAGGTTCTCGATGGTGCGCGGCATGTCGCGGATAGCGGCGTTGGCCGCATCAAGCTCGTCCGTATCCGGATTACCCTGCTGTATGTTGAAGAGGAGCTCTTCGACCTCTTCCTCTGCCTTACCTTCGGCGAGTGCGTTCTCGAGATTGATCGTCGTGACCATCTCGTTGAGATACCTGCCGGTCATCTCAAGGAAAGCCTCGTAATAGTCTTCTTTGCTGTAAGCTTCAGGATGGTACATCATGTCCAGTACTATCTTCCGGAAGTTGTTATCGTCGATCATGTCATTACCCCCTCTGCTTGATACATAGATTATTGCATACTATACGCTTGGTTACATTACAAATTCGAGAACACAACCTCAAGAACAGCACACGGTAATTGTGGTACTATAAAAACAGCGACAACCGCGAGAGGAGAATCGGCAATGGAAGAGAAAAAGACTGACCGCAGGACTCTTAAGACTAAGAAGGCCATCTGCAATGCGATGATGGACCTCCTGACGCAGAAGGAGCTCCACAAGGTGACGGTCCAGGAGATCACGGACATTGCTGATATCAACCGCGCGACATTCTATAAACATTACCTTGATGTCTACGACCTCTACGATCAGCTCGAGAGGGATATCCTCATCGACTGGGGTATGCTCGTGCTGAAGCTTGAGCAGGTTAAGACGAAAGAGTTTTTCGACAGCCTCGTGAGCTACGTCGACGAGCACCGCAACGTCTTCCGGATGGTGTTCAGTTCCAAGGTCTCGGGCGAGCTCCGCGCCAAGTTCGAGAAGATGCTCGAGGGCCTTCTCAAGAAGATCGAATCCGAGAAGACCGGCCAGAGCATGGACGACGCGCAGCTGTCTTACCGCACATGCTACCGCGCGCAGGGCTGCGTTGCAGTTCTGTCAAGATGGCTTGAAGGCGGAACGGAACCCAAAGAGCTCGTCTCCAAGGTCCTGGCCGAACTCGATCTCAGCGTGCGTAAGATAGGAGGCTGACGATCAGCTTTCCCATGAGAGTTACAGTAGCAATGGATTCGTTCAAGGGGAGCCTTACTTCCCTTGAGGCAGGTTATGCCGTCAGACGAGGTATCCTCCGTGCATGTCCTGACTCAGAGGTCGATGTTCTGCCGCTGGCAGACGGCGGCGAGGGCACGCTCGAAAGCATCGCACCTGTTATCGGGGGCGAGACTGTAGAGCTTACCGTGACAGGACCTGCCGGCACACCCGTGGAAGCATCGTATATCTACGCGGCTTCCGATGATTCCGCATATATCGAGATGGCCCGCGCTTCGGGACTTACGCTTGTTCCTGAAGATCTTCGCGACCCGCTCACGGCGACTTCTTACGGTACCGGTGAGCTCATATCCGATGCCGTTCGTAAAGGTGCACACAAGATCTTCGTCTTCATCGGAGGCAGCGCGACCAATGACGGCGGTTCAGGGCTGTTGCAGGCCATTGGCGTTAAGCTTAAAAATATGAACGGCGATGATATTGGGCGCGGTGCGGCAGGCCTTCGTGATCTCGCTGCGGTCGATACGTCAGACATGATCGGCAAGGATGTATCAGTTACCGTCGCATGCGATGTTACCAATCCTTTATGTGGACCGGAAGGTGCGAGTTTTGTATACGGACCGCAGAAGGGCGCGTCTCCCGCTGTGTGTGCGGAGATGGATTCGTACCTGGAGCATTTTGCTTCTGTCAGCGGTTTTCCTTCAGATGAGGCCGGGACCGGTGCGGCAGGCGGAGTCAGCTTCGCGCTTAAGAACTTCCTGGGGGCTGAGATCAGGTCAGGGGCGGAGATGGTCCTTGCAATAACCGGTGCGGAACAGGCGATCCGTGAATGTAACATTGTTATAACGGGCGAAGGCAGGATGGACGCCCAGACCGTGAACGGCAAAGCGCCTTACAAGGTGCTCGAGCTGGGACTTAAGTACGGCAGACCGGTCTTCGGTATCTGCGGTATTACCGGAGAAGGCGCAGGAAAGTGTCTGGAAGCGGGATTTACGAATATAGTACCGCTCACCCGACCTGTTATGGAAAAAGAAGAAGCGATCAGGAGTGTGGAAGAGACCTCCGAGAGCCTGATCAGGTGTCAAGTCAGATAAGTACATTTTATCGGACACGGCTTGTGATAATTTATAGCCAGTTAGAAATCAACCAGATAATGATCCCGCTGAGAATACCGGCGGGGTCATTGTATCTATCTTAAGGAGGTAATCTTAATGGAACGCAAGACTGTGGACGAGAAGCTTAATACTGTATACATTAAGGAAGTAATCGGCGCTTTTACCGAGTGCCCGGACGATGACAATGCGCTCATGATATTTGCCCACCTCCTGTTCAGGATAAGCAAGAACGGCAAGGCCCCTGTGGCGCTGAAGAACGAGATGCGCATTGCGTGGGATTTTGACCCGGATGCAGTGCCGGAGGATGTTTTCGAGAGTATGCCGGAGCCGGATACGACATTCGTGGTATGCAACGACGAAGGTGAGCAGTGGATGCCCCTGTTCACATCGAGAGAAGAGATGGGAGAACTCGCGGAATCCAACGAGGTCGTTGAGGTCCCCATCAGGGAGATACTCGAGAGGCTGTGTGATGACCCGGCTCTGGCAGGACTGGTCATTAATCCCGAGACCGACAAGTTCGCGATTGACAGGGATGGAGTAAAGTACCTTCTTGAAGAAGTCGATGCATTTGAAGCGATGACGGAAGACGATGAAGGGATAGATATAGACGAAGAGGAATAAGGAGGCAGAAGTATGTACGGAGCAATAATCGGAGATACAGTCGGAAGCAGGTTCGAATTTGACAGAGGCGAGAAGACCAAGGAGTTCAAGTTCTTCTCGGATCGCTGCGGGTTCACCGACGATACGGTCATGACAGTCGCGGTGGCTGAGGCGCTCATGAGTGTTGGCAGGGATGCCGGCGAGGAAGAGGTTAAGACCGCACTCATCAAGTCCGTTAAGGACTGGGGTCACAGATATCCCGAGGCAGGTTACGGCGGAAGGTTCGTAAGCTGGCTTTTCTCCAGGGATACAGAGCCTTACGGGAGCTACGGCAACGGCTCTGCCATGAGAGTATCACCTGCCGGTTGGCTGTACGATACGATCGAGCGCACCAGGGAAGTCGCGAGGTGGACGGCTGAGATCACTCATGACCATCCGGAAGGCGTTAAGGGCGCCGAGTCTCTTGCTGCCGTTATCTTCCTTGCGAGGAATAAGTACGGAATGGATGAGATCCGTGAGTACATAGTACGCGAGTTCGGATATGACCTGTCGAGGACTGTTGACGAGATCCGCCCGGATTATCACCATGTCGAAGACTGCATGCGTACAATGCCTGAGGCATTCGAGTGTTTCCTCGAATCCACGGATTATGAGGACTGCATCAGGAATGTTGTGTCCATAGGCGGAGACGTCGATACGCTTGGCGCGATCGCAGGAGCGGCTGCTGAAGCATTCTGGGGCATTCCGAAGCAGATCGTTGAAGAAGGGGACAAGTTCCTTACAAACGAGATCAGGGAAGTCGTCAGAAGATTCTATGAGCAGACCGGTGCATCTACGGTGATCTGACCGCGATTGCGGTTAATCTCCTACATACCCGAGGGATATGTTATACTTATCTTCATATTTTCATGGTAAGGGGAGGTAAGATATGCCATTTTGTCCTAATTGCGGTGCACAGTATGACGCTGGCGCCAAGTTCTGCGAAGATTGCGGAACTCCTTTTGAGATCGTGAAGGCTGAACCGGTATCAGCACCCGTTCAGGATTCATTTGATGCTCCTGTGAATGATGATTCCAAGTTTGCTCCGCCGTCGTACGAAGCACCTCAGCCTGCAGCACAGCCTTATAATCCGCAGCCTGCAGCGCAGCCGCAGCCGGCACCTGTCTATAACACTCAGGCACAGTATCAGGCTGAACCTCAGCAGAGCACGGATGGTGTTTGTATCGCGGGTCTGATCTGCTCGCTCCTTCTGTCGGGCCTTCTCGGCTTGATCCTGTCGATCGTCGGTATCAACAGAGTAAAGAAGTCCGGTGCACCCGGCAAGGGCTTTGCCGTTGCTGGTATCATCATCTCGATCTTGAAGATGGTGGTTGTTGTCATTATTACCGTAATCATTTTCTTTTCTTTTTTGTTGGTTTACATTGAGGAAGCAACTTATGCTTCTGCCAAGAACAAGAAGAGCAAGTATGAAGAGCCCAGACAGGCTATCGAGCTCATCATCGACGATTACGAGCGCTGATACTCTGACAGCTTGAATAAGTAACTTAAGATCCCCCGGACATGAATGCCGGGGGATCTTTTTGCCGGTGCCTGAATGAGATCGTCAGATCATCTCTGTCTCGGCTGAGACTATGTCGGTGACCTGCTTCAATATATCTGCAGGGACGCTCTCGATGGTCTTGCTCTTGCGTGCTCTCAGTTCCAGCGTCCTCACATGCTCGCAGAGTACCACGCCTGTTGTTTGTGTCCTCGGATCGAGCTTGATATGTAGAGGGAAACCATTGTCAGTATTTGTTATGGGGCAGACTATCGCAAGTTTCGTGCGTTTCATGAACTCGTTATTGCTGATGACCAGTGCAGGCCGCCAGCCGGCCTGCTCATGTCCTGCATGGGGATCGAGGCAGACCCTTATGATATCGCCCTGCTTTACCATACTTCGCCTCCTGAAGGTTCGCCCCAGTCGATGTCTTCGGGCTCATACTTGCCCTTGAATCCTTCAAAAAGCTCCTTTATGTTCTTCCTCTCCGGTGCACGGAATCTCTCGATAATGATCTTTCCGTCGTCGATCGAGATATCAACGGTCTCAGTCTCAGACCATGCAAGGTCGTCGAGCATGTGCTTCGGGATCCTGATGCCCTGACTGTTCCCCCATTTTTGTATGTTGACTGTCATCGGGTTTTCCTCCTTGTTATTATGTATATACATAGTATAAACATTCTGCAGCCGGAATCAAGTGAGCCGCAGAGACAATTACGCTGTTGATGTGTTATGATTAAACCATTAAAACGGTAGGTATCAGGTTATATGCAGAAGATAGAAGACAGAACATTCGATGAGGAGAGAGCTCTCTACGGAAGCTCGCAGGTAGAGGCGGTAAGATGCCGCTTTGACGGACCGGCAGACGGCGAGAGCGCGTTCAAGGAGAGCAGCGATATCATCGCACGCGACTGCTACTTCAACTTGAGATATCCGTTCTGGCACGATAAGAATCTGCTGATCGAAGGCGGTGAGATGACTTCGCTTTGCCGCGCGGCGCTGTGGTATTCACGGAACATCGAGATAAAGGACACCAGGATGCACGGTATCAAGGCTCTGCGTGAGTGTTCTGATGTTAAGATCTCCGGCTGTGATATCGTATCTCCTGAATTCGGCTGGTCCGTGAGTAGGGTGGAGATGACTGATTCGAGCGCTGAGAGTGAGTACTTCATGATGAGGTCCGATAACCTGAAGTTCGACCGCATGAAGCTCAAGGGAAAGTATTCATTCCAGTACATATCTGATTCAGTATTCACCAACTGCGAATTTGACACCAAGGATGCCTTCTGGCATGCCCATAATGTCCTGGTCAAGGACTGCATAGTGAAGGGTGAGTACCTTGCGTGGTACTGCGAGGATGTTACTTTCGAGAACTGCACGATAATCGGAACGCAGCCCCTGTGTTACTGCAAGAATCTGAAACTCATCAACTGCCGTATGGAAGGATGCGATCTGTCATTCGAGAAGTCGGATGTCAATGCGGAGATCAAATCTGCGGTGGACAGCATCAAGAATCCTGCAAGCGGAGTGATCAGGGTTCAGTCAGTCGGCGATATAATTAGAGACGACCCTGAAGCTAAGGCTGAGATCATCAGTGAGTAATCTGCAACGTCATTAAGATCATCCGGACTTGTCTTGAGCTGGTATATATCACGATATATACTATATTCAGAAAGGCAGGTGATCACAATGACGACAGCTAAGATCTTTGAGAACGGAAGAAGCCAGGCAGTAAGGCTTCCGAAGGAATATCGCTTCGATTCGGATGAGGTGATGATCAACCGTATCGGCGATATCGTGATGCTCATACCCAAGACTGCCAAATGGGAGTCGTTCAGGAATGCCGTAGATATGTTCTCTGTAGACTTTATGGTAGAAGGAAGAGGCACTCAGATACTGCAGGAGCGTGAATCCCTATGAGATACATGCTTGACACTAATATCTGCAAATATGTGATCAAGCATAAACCCGAATCAGTCTTCCGTAAGCTGAACAGCATTGATCCGCGTGATGTCTGCATATCTTCGATCACATATGCTGAACTCGTTCACGGTGTAGAGAAGAGTTCTGAGACTGAACGTAACAGAGTCGCGTTATCGCTGATGTTGTCTAATATTGAGATCGTCAGTTTTGATGCAGAAGCTGCCAATTGCTACGGAAGGATCAGGGCGGAACTTGAGTCCAAAGGCACACCGATAGGACCGCTTGATACTATGATTGCAGCGCATGCCCAGTCACTAGGCTGCACGCTAGTAACAAATAATGTAAGAGAGTTCAAACGCGTAAAGGATCTTAAGATCGAGAACTGGACCAAAACTTAAGGGGCCCCGCTAAGGGCCCCTGTTATGTGCCGAGGATCTGCCGTCCCGGGAAGACGGAGGATTCAGGCAACGGGTTGGAACAGTCCCGATGCCCTGCCCGGAACGCGGATCAAGTCTGACAAAAGACTACAAGAAGGTCAGACCTGATGCCGTCAGGCAGATTCAGCTACAAGTTTGCCGGCTTCTTCCGGCGGCATCGGCTTGCCCCAAACATAACCCTGGATATAGTCGCAGCCGATGTCTTTAAGGACGTCTACCTGATCAGCTGATTCAACACCTTCAGAGATGACCTTGAGGTCAAGGATGTGGCCGATCGAGATGATCATGGCGACGTACTGTCTGGATGAATCACTGAGATTCATCTTGTCGATAAAGGATTTGTCGATCTTAAGCAGGTCGGACGGGAAGCTGTTCAGGTAGCTCAAGGAGGAATAGCCCGTTCCGAAATCGTCGATCGCAACCTTCATGCCCATTGCTTTGAGCTGCTCGATGCGCTCCAATGCCTTCTCTGCGGAGTCGATCATGATGGATTCGGTGATCTCGATCTCGATGTGATCAGCAGAGACATTACGCTCTTCGAGTACTCTTCTTATCTCTTCGATGAAGTTGTTCTTCATCAGGTGTCTTACGGATACATTTACGCTTATCGTTATGTGCCTGCCGGTCTCGGCAATGACCTTGGCGATGAAGTCTACCGCCATCTCGTAAACCTTCATGTCGATGCGGTCAACGAGGCCGGTCTTCTCTGCTACGGGAATGAAGTCGACAGGGCTGATATAAGATCCGTCGTCATCTCTCAAACGTGCGAGCGCTTCGAAGCCGCGGAGTTTGTGGTCGATATCGTACTGAGGCTGGAGATGGTAGAAGATCTTATCCTGCTCGAGTGCGTTACGGATCTTGCGCTCGATAGCGATCGTCTTCTCGGCATTGAGTATCTCGGAAGTGTATCTCAGGATGCTGATGCCATGACCGATCTCCTTATCCTTGACTTCGTGCATTGCTGCATCGGCAAAGGTAAAGATGTTATCTATGACAGTGGAATCATCGGGGCATACAGCATAGCCGTAGCATGCCGTCATGTAGTAATCGCAGTCATCGATGGTCATCTTCTTCTCGAGTTCTGCCTTGTATGCTTCGATGGTCTTTTCAACATCGTCGAGGGAATCGTAGTCGCTGATGATGAGTATGAACTCGTCGGCACTGTTCCTTGCCACGAATTCCGTTGTCTCGGTCGTGGTATTGTTCGCGAGTTCTCTCCACCTGCGCGCCACTTCGATGAGTACGGCATCACCTGCGGAATGTCCCATCGTATCGTTGATGGACTTGAAGTCATTGAGGTCTGCGGAGACTACTACGAAGTCGCTGTTGCGGCGGAGCAGATCCTGCATGAGCTCTGTGCATGCGAAGCGGTTGGGAAGACCCGTGAGGCTGTCTGTTACAGCCTGGTCGCGTATGCTCTTCTGGTATGCAAGGATCTTACGGTTACTTAGGAAGATGATCGTGATGGCGATAATGATCATGAAACTGGTGAACAGACCGGGAAGGTGCTTGACACTATGCCTGACAACGATATTGATAATGAGTCCGGGCAGCTGGACGATCAGCAGGAACATTGCAGTGAAGTAGCCGACCTTACGGAAGAGCATGACGAGGACGATGATGCAGGTGCTGCCGAGCATCGAGAATACGCCGGTCAGCGCTGAGAACCGCATGGTCTCGCCGAACAGAGTTATCTCAGCCTGTGTATTGGAAGAAGATATGGTAAGGAACGTGGCGATGCCGTAGAGAAGCAAAAGGAGTATGAAAGCACTCTTGGGTGTCTCTCTGTCGAGAGATAAACGCCGGAGAGTCTTATCTACTCCGTTATTTGTCTTCTTGGTCATTTGAGCACCACCCTTGCCGATATTCAAAGTAACATTAATGACATTTTAGCAAGGGCGATTCTCAAACTCTTGTTCGAAATTGTAACTATCGTGTCTATACGACAACGAAAGTGTAAATAAATGGTAAAAACTGGCACTACTCCCACTGTTTGCGGTACTCGCGGGGGGATCTGTCGAAGAATTTACGGAACGTCTCTGACATGTAGCTGACGCCTCCGAAGCCTGTCTGCGCCGCGATCTCGCTCATCGGCATCCTGCTCGCGCGAAGGAGCTCTGCGACCTTCCTGCACCTCAGGTGCATCAGATAACCTATCGGAGATTCACCCACATACTGGTGGAAGAGCGTGTTGCACAGTGACTTGCTTATGTTGCCGCTAGCTGCAATATCGGCGAGGGTTATCTGAGAACTGTAGTTGTTCGCGATGTAGTGCATCATCGCCTTGAACGACTGCATCCTCGGATCAGACACCACTTCTTCTCTGGCGCCCAGCGACTCGGCCTGCTTCCTCACGATGTCCCAGATCTGGTAGAACTGCTTGGTCACGGCAAACGCATCGTGCCTCATATCGGGCAGAGCGAGCACAAGGTTCCTTATATCTTCTGTATGTTCATTGATATACCTGAATCTCAGATAAGACAGCTCAGAGTTCTCCGTGATCGGCTTGACCGCCTGCATGTCAACTGCGACGGAATTCGCCAGGATTCCGGGATGCAGAACTGCGATGACATACTTGGCCATGGCGCCGTCGACGGTAAGGCTGTAGTGGATCTGATTGGAATTGACGACTATCGTATCGCCTTCGTTCAGCAGGACGTTCCTGCCGTTGACGACGTACATTACCTTGCCTTCCTTGACAGTCATTATCTCAATGTCTTCGTGAAAGTGCGGCACGCCTTCCCAGGTTGCCTTGGGCACGATCCATCCGTCGTAGATATAGGAGGGGAAGTTCGGATCATCGTAGTTTACTATCTCTGAACCGTCGTCACGCTTGACGATGAGCCCCATCATCTCTTTCTTCATAACAATATTACTCCCATCTCTCGAAAACCATAACAATCTTCCACGACCGTGGAAAATAGTTATAAAAAGCAGGCAATATCCAACTATTATCGAACCGATAACTACAATATACTTGCAATTGATTAGAAAGTGAAGGGGAAATTCAAAAATGAGTAATGAAGCAGTAGTAATGAAGAACGTCTGCAAAGACTTCAAGGTCTTAAACCGCCACGAAGGTCTGAAGGGTTCCATTCAGGACCTCTTCTCAAGAGACTATAAGACCGTGTCCGCGGTCAAGGATGTCACGCTTACCGTAAACAGGGGAGAGATCATAGGCTATCTCGGGCCCAACGGTGCGGGCAAGTCAACGACGATCAAGATGATGACCGGCGTCCTCGAACCCACCAGCGGTGAGCTCCTCGTAAACGGCAAGGTCCCGTACAAGAACCGTACGGAGAACTGCGAGAACATAGGAGTTGTTTTCGGGCAGAGGAGCCAGCTGTGGTGGTCGCTGCCCCTTATAGAATCCTTCAAGCTCCTCAGAGACCTCTATATGGTCCCGGAGAAAGACTATGAGGAGATGATCGAACTCTACCGTTCGCTCGTCGATATCGAGCCGATCCTGCATAAGCCGGTAAGGCAGATGTCGCTGGGTCAGAGGACACTGTCCGATATCCTGGCAGCGTTCCTGCACAATCCCGCGATCGTGTTCCTCGATGAGCCGACGATAGGTCTCGACGTATCGATGAAGGCGAAGATCAGGGAACTTATCCTCGGCCTTAATAAGGAGAAGAATACGACCGTCATACTTACCACGCACGATATGGGCGACGTTGATGCGCTGTGCAGAAGGATCATCATCATCGACGAGGGTACGAAGATCTACGATAACGACATAGAGCATCTGAAGAATTATTTCGGATCGTACAGGACGTTGAAGATCCGGCGTACGGACGATACCTGGGAAGAGTACCTGATCGACGAGAAGACCACGGATGTCATGGACGTCATCATGGAGAAGCAGAAGGAAAAAAAGATCAAGGACGTTAAGATCCTCGAGATCTCGACGGAAGAAGTCATCAAGAAGATATACGAAGGAGGCGCGAGATGAATCCCAAAAGGCTGCTTGCAATTACACGCGCCGGGATCATGGAGTCGCTGCAGTTCAGGCTCGGAATATTCGTGACGCTGTTTGCGAACCTCATATATCTCGTGCTCGTCTACTACCTGTGGAAGGCGATCTATGACTCGTCCGGCACCGATGTCGTTAACGGCATGACGTTCACGGATACCATGATCTACCTGATCCTCGCGACGGCGCTGTTCAATTTCCTGGAGATGTTCGTCGTCTGGGACATGAGCAGGAAGATACAGTCGGGAGCGCTCGTGCTCGATCTGCTCAAGCCTATGCGATTCAGGAAGTACACCTTCTGGAGCTACACGGGCAATCATGTCGTGCAGTTCGTGCTGACATTCATACCGACATTTATCGTGGTCATGATCGTCACGGGCGGTGCGATCCCGCTGGGCCTGAACATCGTCTGGTTCATCATCGCTACGGTGTTCGCGCTGATAATAAACTACAACATCGAGATGCTCGTCGCGCCCATATGCCTGTTCACCGAATCGACATGGGGCATCAACATAGTAAAGGAAACTATCGTGCTTCTCCTGTCCGGCGCTACGATCCCGCTCGCATTCTTCCCGGAGAAGGCGAGGATGGTGGTACAGTATCTGCCGTTCCGCGCGGTGTATGACATACCGTTGTCGATACTTCTCGGCAAGAGCGGATCGGACACATGGCAGGGACTTCTGCAGCTGTTCGCACTGCAGATCGTGTGGATGGTCGTGCTGACCCTTGCCGGCAACTTATTCTGGAATTGTGCGGTGCGCAAGGTCACCGTGAACGGAGGCTGATATGCAGAAGAGAGGATTAATATTCTATGCGAGGATGTACCGTAAGATCCTCGTGCAGGACCTTAAGAGCAAGATGAGCTACCGTGCGGACTTCGTCATCTCGACGTTCGGAATGATAATGACCAACCTGTCCGGGTTCGTGACGTTCCTCATCCTGTTCCGGAACTTCCCGACGATCAACGGCTGGGACTACTACCATATGCTGTTCCTGTACGGGTTCTCATTGGTCGCACTGACACCGGTACAGTGTTTCTTCGACAACAACTGGAACCTGAGGTTCATGGTACAGAGCGGAGACTTCATCAAGTACTGTTTCCGCCCGGTCAACGTCTTCTTCTACTTCATCTCTGAAGTGTTCGACGTGAAGGGCCTTGGACAGCTCGCGTTCGGCATCGGCACGATAGTATATGCCTGGGTGCACATAGGCATTCCCGTGACACCGCTGGTAATAGTAAAGCTGATCGTATACCTGCTCACGGCATCTCTGTTCATGATAGCCCTCATGAACTTCGCAGCGGCAACATGCTTCTGGATCAAGGGCTCAGGCTACGTAATGGTCATCATGTTCCGCTTCAAGGACTTCGCCAAATATCCAGCGAGCATCTTCTCGGGCATCTTCAAGGTGATCTTCACGTTCATCATCCCGATCGCGTTCATTGCCTACTACCCGAGCCTCGTGATACTCCAGCCCGGCAACGTTCCGCCGCTGTCGTGGATCTCGCCGCTGTTCGGCATCGTGTTCGTGTACCTGAGCTACAAGTTCTGGATGCTCGGCGTCAGAAAGTACGATTTTACGGGTTCTTAAACCGCAGATATGGAGGATATACATATGGATGAATTAGTTAAGATAATCAGAAGGTCCGTTGTCCCGAACTTCATCAACATCAGGACATCGATCAGGACTTACGACAGGGACGCAATCATCTGCAGCGCACCCTGCTGGCGCTGGGTCTACCACGCACTGCACTCCGCGGACAAGTGGTTCATCAACCCCAATGTTTACGACGAGCCGGACTTCCACGAGGAGGGGATGGATAATCCCGAGAACCCGACTTCTGTCGTCCTCACTGACGAGCAGCTCCTGGCGTATCTCGACCACGTCGAAAAGAAGACTCTGGACTATCTGGATACACTTACAGACGACATGCTCTACGAGTGTCCCGAGAACTGCAGGTTCACCAGGTTTGAACTCGTTCTGAGGCAGTTCCGCCACCTGCCGTTCCATACCGGCATGCTGAACGGACAGACGGCGCTTAGCGAAGGCGCGTTCCCGGTCTGGGTGTCTGATGCGGAGGGATTCATAGATGACGGTGTGCTCTTCGGGAGATACCGGGAAGGTCCCACGAAGATCTGATCTTCCCTAGGCATGCAAAAGATAACCCCGCCGGATCAGGCGGGGTTGTTTGTCTGCGGTGATTACATCTCCTTGACGTACTTGCTTGCCCTGTCGTTGATGTATTCGACGACCTTGTCGAGTGTGACATCGCCCGCGTAGTACGGAGCAGTCTCCTCGATGACGAAAGTCACGAGCTGCGGATCCTCATAGTAGTAAGAAGAGATCGTCGACAGGCAGTCGAGGAAACTCTGCTGCATGCTCTCTGATGCGATCTTATCGTGGTAGAACTCGAGCTCGATGTACGCGTTGTCGCTCTCTATCTTGCCGGTGAGTGCTTCGTTGTGCGCTTCGGTTATGACGGGGATCGTGCTCTCCATTATCTCCTTGTTCGTTATGATGTCGGACAGCTCGACGCTTCCGGATGTGATGCCCGCACCGCCGAACAGGAAGTTCAGGAACTTCTTGCAGCCTTCGCTCTGGTCAGTCGATGCTGCGACCGAGATGGTCTCGAGCGCTCTGAACCTCGGGCCTGAAGCATCAACGGAAGGCGTGCCGATGAAGGCGTAATCGCCGTCTGTTGAATAACATGCGCAGATGAATTCCAGATAGTTGCGGCACCTTACGTAGATCGACTCGCTGCGGACCTTTGAGTCCCAGTCATCGAGGTAATCCAGCGGCGTGCTGTCGTAGTCATCATAGATGAAATTATCATTTGCATACTCGACCGCGGCATAGAAATCCTCAGACCCGAAGTCTACCTTATCACCCTCGATCGCCTCTATGGTATCTATGCAGGACAGTACAAAGGTTGCCTTGTTGTTGAAGGTGGACGACGGGTACTCATAAGGGGAGTAGCCGTCCAGGTCTTCCTTGACCATCTTGTCGTACTGCTCGAAAGTAATCCCCACGGCACCTTCAGGTATCAGATCCTTATTGGTGACCAGACCTTCGATCTCCAGCGTGACGGGCAGGAAGTACAGCTTGCCTCCTATCTTGGAGGCTTCGATGATGTTGGTGTACTGCATGTCCATGACAGACTGTTCGAGGAAGTCTGTAAGGTCCATGAAGATGTCATCCCTCATGGCGTAGTTCTGCTGGATGCCTATCGCGAGGTCAGGTGCTTCTGAACCCTTGAGCTCCTGGATCATCGTGTAGAGCTTCTCGTTGTCCATGTCGATGGTTCCGAAGCTTCTTCCGACCTTGAAGCCTGTCTTATACTTGCTCCAGATCCTTATCAGGTATTCCGTGTCGGTCCTGTTGAACTCATAGATGGCATTGGACAGATATACGGACACTTCCTCCGTGAGAGGCATCGCGATCTCGATTAACTGCTTGCCTGCGTGAGGATTCTTCTCTGCCTTGGTAAGTACTGTGACATATTCAAAATCTTCCGATCCGACCGAGCTTCCGGTCATGGTTACGGAAGAATGGATCACCGTTCTGTCTGCCGTGGAGGACAGGATCGTGTTGTCACCTGCCAGATCAGAGAAGTACGGTGAGTACCAGGTGTTGTCGATAACGGTCTCCTCGGTGCCCGCTGCGGTGTCGAACTTCGTTATGTTGCCGAGCGAATCGATCCTGCACAGATCACCGTTGTCCGTGACCTGATAATCGGCAGTGTTGATGTCTTCGTTATCAGAGATATCGTATTTGTCCTGACTCTTGAGGCTGCAGTCAGAAGGATCGAACCTTAATATGCGGTCGTCTCCCGTTACAGTGTGGACGATAACCGAGAGCGTATCTGTTCCGGCGTCATATGAGAAAGGCTCATTGCCGTAGAATTTCTCTACCTGGGACAGATCAAGCTGTCCGATATAGTCGCTGCCGTCAAAAACGAAGAAGTACGAATTGTCGATGGAAGATGTATATATGCTTGCGACGCAGTAGTCACCCGCGAAGGCAGCATCGGAGACGCCAAAACCGTCGACCTCCAGGTCATTGCCGTTCGCGTCAGTAAAACGTATCTCATCGGTAACTTTGCCGGATTCGAGGTCTATCACGAGTCTTGACGTATGGAAAGCCTGGCTGCCCCAGGTCGAAGCGATGACATCGGCCGTCTTGCCGTCATCGGATACTTTGATATCCTTTACACCGGAAATAACATTGAAGGCACTGTCATCGATCTCCTTGCTGCTGATGAGCTTGCCGGAATTATCGTAAGTATCGAGGACGGTCCTTCTGTAGTCATCCGTTCCTTCCATATCGTAAAGGGAATAGAGGTAGTAGATATTGTTGTCGCTTGCTCCAACGCACGAACCCTCGATGAATTCGGAGAACTTCTGGTCTCTCTCGAGAAGGAATCTGGATGATTCGTACCAGGGATCGTCTTCTTTGACTGTCGTCTTACTGCCTGCGCCGCCTGCACATGAAGCGAGGAGCGATACTGACATTATGGCCGCCATACCGGCAGCAATGGTTTTGATCTTATTCATGCCATACCTCCTATTATCTCCTTTCGTAATAATAGAAGATAATTGGCATTTATTCAACCAAACCAATAATGTTATACTTGCCTTGGCCGTATACGGCCTGAAGGGGATATGCATATGTTGATGTTCAGTCTTTTATTCTTGGGCATAGGGTGCCTTTTTGAGATACTCGGCATCGGTCTTACTATTGCCATGATAACCGGCGAGATGGAATTCAGCCTCCTGGCAATATTAGGCTGTGTCCTGATGCCGATCATCTTTATCGTCATCGGCGCGGTCTCCCTTGGCAAGGATCTCAAGGAACGCAGGACCAATAAGGCGATCGCCAAGAACGGACGCACGACTTATGCCAAGGTCGTGGACATACATGACACGACCGGCGTCATGGTCAACGGCATGATGCCGCACGGCGTGGTGGTGAGGTATTTCGATGCCTACGGAAGGATCAACAACGACATGATCAAGATCGAACCCGAGAGTTCGCACTACGGCACGATCAGCGTCGGTGAGACCTTGGAGATCAAAGAGCTGGACGGCAGGTGTGTCCTGATAAGAGAGCTCGAGAACCTGCCTTTCGAGGGAAGCGAGATGCTCATAGATCCGACCGTGAGCGTGTACGGCGAAGGCGAGACTCTGAGTGTCAACTGCCCGGTGTGCGGTGCGGTCGTCAATGTTGCCAGAGGCGGCGCTGCCTTCTGCAGCCACTGCGGGTATAAGGTAAGGCTGGACAACGACGGAAAAGTCATGAATAACGGGTGAGACACATCGTGTCCCATGCCCGTAAACAGCGGGTTTGAGACATTCCGTGACCTTCCGGATGTTTGGTGCGGAGGCTATGCTGAAGCCATCAAACCAAGGAGGTGTCACGAGATGACAAACGACACAAAGATCAAGATCTACAGGATAGCAGCTATAATAGCCGTAATAGCAGGAGTAACATTTCTGATGCTCAGCTTCTTTGAGATAGGAACAAGGACTCTTGCTGTAGGCCTGGCATTCGTCAACATCGGAACGCTCTGCAACTGCAGATCGAGAGCAATAATGAGAAAAGAACAGGATTAAAGGAGAGCAAACTTCATGGATCAGCAGAAAATGGGTACATACCTTAAGGAATTACGTAAAGAGAAGGGGATCACCCAGGAACAGCTCGCTGATAAGTTCTTTGTATCGAGGCGTACGGTATCCAGGTGGGAGACCGGTGCGAACATGCCCGAGATCGAGATCATGATAGAGCTCGCTGATTACTATGAAGTCGACCTTAAGGACCTCTTAAGAGGAGAGAGAAAGGAAGACAATATGGATAAAGAGATCAAAGAGACTGCGCTCGCAGTGGCAGAATACAGCAACGAAGACAAGAAGAGGATCACAAGGAACTTCAATAAGATATTCATCGCGGCATCAGTATGCCTTATCGCATACTTCGGATCGATATTCCTTCTGCCCGACGGATTTACACATCCGGTGATAGATTTCCTGCAGGGAGTGTTCCTCGGAGTGTCGCTTGGCGCGCTGATCCTCGGCATGCTCTATACGAGCCGCTTTATGGACAGGCTCATCGAAGCCAAGAAGAGCCTGATGAAGAAGTGATCAGCTCCTGGTGTCTTTCCGGTACTGAGTCGGAGACTTGCCCGTTGCCTTGCGGAAGACCTTGTTGAAGTAGTTCGGGTCGTCGAAGCTCAGGCGCTTGGCGATCTCGAAGACTGGGATATCCGTATCAGACAGCCAGTATCCGGCCAGGCTCATGCGGTGATCGTTAAGAAAGGTCATGCATGTCATGCCGGTCTCGTCCACGCAGATCTTGTTCAGTGTATTGCGGTTCACGCCGAATTCCGAGGTGATCATATCGAGCGTTATCTTCTCGCTCAGGTGGTTGTTGAAGTACTCATAGAGCCTGCTTACGAAGCCTGCGTTGTTCATGCCGGTAGTGGCATTGTTCGCGTAGCAGTACTTGAGCTTATAGAGCAGCTCGATGAAGTAAGAGCGCGATCTGCAGGGCCAGAACCCGTCGACCTTAAGCTTAAGCTCGCCGTCGATCTTCTCTATTATATCCACCATGTTAGACAGAGAACTCGGTACGAATGAAGCCGCTTTGGGCGATATGGCATCGTTGAAGATGAAGTTCCTTATGAGCAGATAGTCCTGGTAGATGGTAGAGCCTTCAAGCTCGTCGAACTCATGTGAATAGAGCCTCTCGTATGTAAAGGCATCGTTGATGGCAGAGGGCTTGAACAAGATGATATACGCCTGATACTTCGCGCCTTCCTTAAGAACGAACTTGTCCCTGTCAGACAGGTAGATCGCGGCAGGCGCCTTGAATTCCATGGGGATGCCGTTCAGTTCAAAAGACAGCGCGCCCTTGCAGAGCAATACAAGCTTGCAGCGCTCTGCGTTATCGACGTGAGGCAGTTCGTTCCTGCCTTTGAACACGACAAGATCCACGATCCTCTCGTAGTCGCCGTATACTTTGGATGTATATAACTTCTCGTCCATACGAAGATTATAACAAAGCACCTGCATTTTTTTGACTGCTTCCGTGCAGATTTTACAGATAAACTCTACGGATTTTACATTCAAAACTCCTCCGTCAAAAGCAAGAATAGAGCTAACCAAAGAAACGGGGGACAGGACAATGAAAAGGAATACAATAGCAAGAACACTGGCAACGACAGGCACACTGGCACTGCTCTTTACCGGCATCACGGGCTGCGCGGCGGCTGCAGCTGATGCATCGGCAGACGTAAATACCGGGGAATCAGTTGTGGCATCAGAGACAGAACCCGCACCGACAGAGACAACACTCTGCGAGGTCGAACAGTGCGGTTACTGCGTAGAGGAATACCCTCAGTTCTACGTGGGTTCCGACAGTCTGGTGGACGGCGTGTGGTCAGACGATATGGGCGCCAAGCCCGAGCATCCGCAGGGCATCTCTCCGAACCTTTACTGGGAGCCCGTCGAAGGTGCGGCATGCTACGTCATCTACATGGTCGACTGCTCACATGCCGAGGGCATCCCGCCGACTAACTTTATTCACTGGATCGTCGCCAACTACGAAGGCACCGAGATCATCGCAGGCGAGGACCCCGCACACTTCTATGCACTGGGACCCGAGGCAGGCACCACACACAGCTACGCCATCTACGTCATCGCTCTTAAGGCACCCGTCGAGCGTGCGAAAGGCGCTACCGGCACCATGCCTACCAACTTCAATAACTTCCTGCTGGCGCTGGATACAGACGCGGACGGCAACACTGGCAACATCCTTGCCTACGGATACCTGAAGGGTAAGTACACGGCAGATTGATATAACGTGATTTTCTTCGCATAGCAAGGAAAGGAGGACGGAACAATGAGAAAGGATATAACAAAGATACTGGCAACGGCAGGCACACTGGCTCTGCTCTTTACAAACATCACGGGCTGCGCGGCGGCTGCAGCTGATGCATCGGCAGACGCAAATACCGCGGAATCGGTTGTAGCATCAGAGACAGAACCCGAACCGACAGAGACCACTCTCTGCGAGGTCGAGCAGTACGGTTACTGCGTAGAGGAATACCCGCAGTTCTACGTAGGTTCCGACAGCCTGGTGGACGGCGTTTGGTCCGACGATATGGCTGCCAAGCCCGAGCATCCGCAGGGCAGCTCTCCGAGCCTTTACTGGGAGCCCGTCGAAGGCGCTGAATGCTATGTCATCTACATGGTCGACAGCCAGCATACCGGGAACTACCCGCCGTCGAACCTCATTCACTGGATCGTTGAGAACTATGAAGGCACCGAGATCATCGCAGGCGAGGACCCCGGATTCTTCCTTGCACTGGGACCCGAGCCCGGTACCACTCGCAGCTACACCGTCTATGTCATCGCTCTTAAGGCACCCGTCGAGCGCGCGAAAGGTTCCACCGGCACCATGCCCACCAACTTCAACAACTTCCTGCTGGCACTGGATACAGACGCGGACGGCAACACGGGCAACATCCTTGCCTTCGGATATCTGAAGGGCAAGTACACTGCAGACTGATAAAACGATATTTCCTTCGTATAACAAGAACGCCCGGCCATCAAGCCGGGCGTTCCTTTGTTTTAATCCTCAACGATTCCGTTGACGCATTTCTTGAGTTCGGGCTTGTATTTGATGAGGAATTCATAGACCTGATCCATCTCGCTCTTCTTTGAGGGGAATGAGATCTGTCCCTTCTGCATCAGCGGCTTCTTGGAAGGAGTGAGATACTGTCCCTTCATGGCTTAAGATCGTCGCCAGCAAAGTAGAAGCAGGATTCCGTCGGAGGGATCGTCTTGAAGCCGAAGTATTTAACATCTTCGAAGTTATAAAGCTTATAACCTACGAGTGTGCCTGAAGGGCAGTCTACCAGGATCTGCTTGTTCTCGGTGACGGCAACTCTTCCGCTTTTGTCCTTGGCCTTGTAATCGCTCTCGATCATGGCATTGAACTTCTTGTTGTTCTTCTTGTCAGCCATGGTGGCAAGTATGATGATGACGACAAATACGACAACGAGACCTATTCCTATAAAAGGAGCCATACTGTTGTCCGCAGCAAGTAACATGATATCCATAACATCCTCCTCAAAATTTGTTGATAAAACAATACTATCATAAACAGCAAACAAAAAGATATATGGTAGAATCTCCTTTGTGGAGGTATAGATTATATGGCAATTTGCAGTTCATGCGGAGCGCAGAACTCCGACGATGCAAGATTCTGCGAAGCGTGCGGAGCACGACTTGAAGAGATCGTAAAGGCAATACCCGTGTCAGAGATGCCGAAAAAAGATGAGTTCGTTCCTGCACCTGAGCCGGCTCCGGCTCCCGTTCCGGCACCGGTACAGTATGACAACAACCAATATCAGCAGCAGACTTACTATCAGAACCCTCAGCCGCAGCCTGTTCCTAACGGCGCTCCCCCGAGCGGTGACTATAAGACGGTCTGCATACTCGCTCTGATCTTCGGCTGCGTGGCAATAGTCTTCGATCCGTTCTACCTTACGAGTATCGCTGCGATCGTTCTGGGCATAATCGGACATGTCAACAGCAAGTATTCGAAGAACCTGGCGATCGCCGGCTGGATCCTGGGCATCGTATCGATCTGCATACAGATCCCGATCGACTTCTTAACACTTGGCGTGGGCCTGTTTTGCTGACGGCTTCAAACAAAAGGTTTATCATTCCGTTCGCGGCAACATCAGTACTCCTGATAGTTGCCGTGTTCTATATAGTGTGGTTCAGGTTTGACCCGGGCTTCCTTGAGACGAGGCACTCATGCCTGTTCTCGCAGACGCTTCATCTGTACTGCCCGGGGTGTGGCGGAACCAGGGCCGTGCAGGCGCTCATCACGGGCGACATCTTAAGGTCAGTTATGTCCAACCCGATCCCGGTGTATGCGCTAGTTATGCTCCTTCGAATGTGGATACCGCTTCTGCATAATGTGATAACGAAGGCTGAGACGCGCATATGGACTGTGCTCCATGCCTGGGAAGCGTGGGGGGTACTGGTGGTCGTTTTCGGGCTGTTCCTTGGAAGGAATCTCCTGCTCGTCTTCGGACATTACGATTACCTGGGGGACATGATATCGTTCTGGCAGTGATTGCAAAGCCGGAAGCGTTGTGTTATTCTTGCGACATCGGGAGTTCCCGGCAAATTCAAGATGAGGTGGACCAATGAGGAGATAATTTGATTTGAGTGAGTATTATGCAGGGCGGACCTACGGGTCTTATGTCTTGTGCACTTGGATTAGATTATCGATGTTTACTTCATTTCTTTGGTTTTTCCATGAGTATGTGTTGAACTGCTGTCCGTGCACAGGGCATCCGTATGTCCGCGGTAACGGAGGATTTTTGTATGGCACAGATAGTGGTAAATGATCTCAGCTTCTGCTATGAGGGAAGCTATGACTATATTTTTGAGAACGTATCCTTCACGGTGGATACCGACTGGAAGCTCGGCTTCATCGGGCGTAACGGCAAGGGCAAGACGACGTTTTTGAGGCTGCTTCAGGGACAGTACGAATACAGCGGCACGATAAGTTCGAACGAACCGTTCGACTATTTCCCGTATGCATACGGAGAGGACGATCTGGCGCTGCCGGCATCAACTCTTCTCGAGAAGTGGAAGCCCGCCTGTGAGGAGTGGCGCGTGCTCTGCGAGATGAACGAACTCGACCTGGACGCAGAGGACCTCTATCGTCCTTTCGGCGAACTCTCCCTTGGCCAGCGCACGAAAATAATGCTCGCGGTGCTCTTCTCCGGCGAAGGGGATTTCCTCCTGATTGACGAGCCCACGAACAACCTGGATGCGCAGGCGAGGCTTACGATCCGCAGATACCTGGCAGGCAAGAAAGGCTTCATACTTGTATCGCACGATGCGGCCCTCCTTGATGCCGTTGTTGACCATGTGCTCGTTCTTAACCGCTCGAGCATTGAGGTACAGTCGGGCAACTTCAGCTCGTGGTGGGAGAACAAGGAGAAGGCGGACAGCCACGCGCGCCGCGAGAACGAGAAGCACCTCAAGGAGATAAGCCACATGAAGGCTGCTGCGGACAAGGTCTCTCGCTGGGCGGACAAGAGCGAGAACTCCAAGATCGGACATGACCCGATCAAGGAGAGAGACCATAACGTCGTGGCGGCAAGATCTTATGTCGGAGGCAAGACCAAGAAGGCGGAGGCCAGAGCGAAAGCCTTTGAACAAAGGATGGAGCGTTCGGTCGCGCAGAAGGAAGGACTTCTTAACGACGTCGAGCGTGAGTTCGATCTTAAGATAACTACGCTGTCTCACTATAAGAAGGTACTGGTCCGCGCGGCAGATCTGTCAGTCTCGTATAAGGGGTCTGAAGTCAAAGTGATAGACGGTCTGAACTTCGAGATAACGCAGGGCGAGCGCGTGTTCCTGAGCGGCGGCAACGGCTGCGGTAAGTCGACTCTGATCAAGGCGATCCTCGGCGGAGATGCTGCGGGAGACTTGGATATCTCGGGCACTCTTGAGCGCGCGAGCGGACTTGTCATCTCATATGTGAATCAGGACACTTCGCATCTTAAGGGAAGCTTCAGGGATTATGCCTTTGAGTGCGGCATCGATTACACGCTGCTGCTATCTCTTCTGAACCGACTGGACTTCGATAAGGCCCAGTATGAGAAAGACCTGTCCGATCTGTCCGACGGTCAGAAGAAAAAGGTGCTCATAGCATCGAGCCTTCTGACGCCCGCGCATCTTTATATCTGGGACGAACCATTGAACTACATCGATGTATTCTCGCGCCGCCAGATCGAGAAGCTGATCACTGAGTATCAGCCGACCATGGTAATGGTAGAGCACGACCTGAGGTTCAGGGATAAGACCGCGACGAGGGTGGTGGAACTGTCCTGTTGAGTTATAATAGCGGCATAAGGGGGAACTCATATGGGAGAGTATAAGTTCTACGGCCATGAGACTGCGGGCGCGCCGAGGCCGCTCGAGAGCAGCCTTGCATGGCTCAAGTCACCGCTCGATCTTTACGATGCCTTGTCTGACGGACTCTGGCGAAGGGAGACTTGCGCTCCGAGGATGCAGGATGAGTGGACCCCCGGGAACAAGACTCTGGGTCAGTGCTCCATTACTGCGTTCATAGTGCAGGACCTCTTCGGCGGCGAGGTGTACGGGATATTAAGACCCGGCGGCAATTACCATTGTTATAACGTAATAGGAGATGCCAGGTTCGACCTGACCTCGGAGCAGTTCGGGGAAGAGGCGAAGGAACTGGTGTATGACGATAAGCACCTGCAGAGCAGGGAAGTGCATTTCGCGAAGGAAGAGAAGAAAGCCAGATACGAATACCTGAAGCAGCTGGTCTATGAGTATAGAAAATGACAAGCCAAGAGTAAAAGGGATGCCCAGGCCGGCCCGGGCGGTCGGCAGGCAGACCATCAAGTCGAGCATCGGCAGGGGCGTCGCCAGGACAGGCGGAAGGCTCGTGTCGAACCTGAGCCGGAGAAGTGCGATGGTGCTCGTGAACCTCCTGCGCGCGGAATCCCGTGTGGCTGTGCTCGCGGTCTTAAGGGGCGTGACCCGAGTCCTGATGGCAAACCTTATCACTGCAGTGATCACACTCATAGCATTTACTCTGTACGATTCGATATTCTTCTTCCGCAGAGAGCGGTCCGGAAAGCAGTTTCTCGTGAATCTTCTGAGCAACATCTGGGTCATATCCTGCGGAACCGGCGTGTTCATCATATGGGAAATTGCCGCAAGTCCGCTGTTCGGTGAGGACTTCTGGTCTGGAGTGCTGAATTTTGTTTTGGGTTTTGCCTTGTCTGTTATAATATGTCTTGTCGCGGGATTCGCTTTCGATAAGGTGGTGTCGAAGTTCTACATGAGCGACACGGACCGGATGCTGGCGATAATCGGAGAAGAGTACGAGCGCACGAGAATGGAGAAGGACTTGGAGCGCGAGGACGCGAGAGCACTGCTCGGCAGCATCGAGGATCTGATCACGCCGAAGGTGATACGCCGGATGTTCAGATCGGAAGACCGCAGCAAATTTGCGCAGGAGCTTATAACGGAAGCAGAAGCTGCGCTGTCAACGGGGGAATGATCAATGGACGATAAGTCTGAAGCAAAGGCATGGAATCCTGCAAGGATAGTCATGCTCGTTCTTTTGGGCATAGTCCTGATCGCAGGCACGCTCATCCTTGCCCTGAACGTCATGACTTATGTCCAGATGAAGAATGCCATGAACTGGAGCCCCTATACCGACATTACTCAGGAAGACAAGGACAGATATGCGAGCCTTGTAATGATTCCTGAGATATCCGACCAGATCGTCGCTTCGAACCTGAGAGGCATCCGCGATCCCCAGTACTGCATCGAGACAAAAACCTATGATTCCATAGAAGAACTGTATAAGGTCCTGCCGTTCGAGACTGAAGAAGACCGCGCGGCAGCGATCGCCCAGATATATGAACTTGATTACATACCCGACATACCGGACGCTTCAGACGCCGTGACGGCATATGTCGCAGCAGATCTGCCTCTGACAGAACAGGCCGGCAACGGTTATGTCGTGTCCTACTACTACGTCCACGAGAACTATATCATTCAGGATGATGAAGGTTTCCGGCTCGTTTTCCTCGTACAGACTAATTGACGATCTTGGCCCGTCTTGCCAAAAACAAACGCTGACTTTTGGAGAGCAGGGGTACAGTCATACTACCGTGGATCTCAGAATGATAAAGACTGTTGCTTGACGGAAGATAGCGCACTACAGCATCCGTATCAAAACAGTCCTTCGCGGTAATGGTTATGATTATCCCGCTGAACCTCGTTAGCATTGATGACACAACGGTATCTGAGTCTCTTTGATAGCCGCGCTCTACAGAGAGACCTCTTGCATCCGCAAAAGCAGCCGAAGATACAGAACCGTCTCGGCGCCAAAACATTGCCGCGCGTTCGGGCGGATACACGGCACGGTACAGTAATTCTTCCGGCGCGAAAACATCATCCATAAAAAGCGATCACACGTTCGTTGATGGCAGCTGCTGTAGAACGAATGGTCTCATAGTATTCGTTGTCATCATAGGGGGCAACGAATACTTCTGCCTCACCCGACACACCGATCTCTATCTCCATATGATCATGCCTTGAATTGTCGAATTCCAGTTGAATTGTCTCCAGACTGGTCGGGAATATCTCCGGTTGGATAGTCAGAGCCTTTATCAGAGCGCGGACCTTCTTGATAACACCGGCCGGCAGGGGCTTGGCATCACTGCCGTTCCAGCCGGACTTGAGAGTGCTGATCTCGTCAAGCTTCTTGAGATTATCTTCCTTGATCGAGCTGTTGTCCGAGGGACCGAGCATTGAATAGTAAGTCGCCAAATGTCCTTTGTTGAGCCTGGTATATTCATTCTCGGAGATTATGACTATATTCTTACCGTTCTTCCGCGGAACGATGATAACTTCGCCTTCATATGCTGAATCAAAATAAGACTTAATGTTATCCCTGATCTCCATCTGCTTAGCGATAATCATAATGCCCTCCTGATATCGTACATAAAACCGTACGGTTTCTGGTACTATAATATCATCTTTGTTTGCATACTTCAAGACTCGTTCCCGGATAGGCTGAACTTCTGAGCGGACTTCCGCACAAGCGCAGCGCGGAGGACTATAGCGAAGAAGTTCGGGCCTATCCGTGCTATAATATGCACCATGAGTAAGAAGAGAGATACTTTCACCGGAACATTAGGATTCATACTTGCCGCGGCGGGAAGCGCCGTGGGTCTCGGCAATATCTGGAGATTCCCTTATCTCGCTGCCAAGGACGGCGGCGGACTGTTCCTTGTCATATATCTAATCCTGGCGCTCACTTTCGGCTTCACGCTCCTCATGTCAGAGGTCGTCATCGGCCGTAAGACCAAGCAGAGCGCGCTCACCGCATACGGCGTCATCAATTCAAAGTTCAAATGGCTGGGCGGCATCGCGACGGTCGTGCCGTTCCTGATCCTGCCGTACTACTGCGTCATCGGCGGCTGGGTATTAAAGTATTTCATCGTATTCATTACCGGCCACGGCACTGATGCTGCGACTGACGGCTTTTTCGGAGGATTCATCACGGGTGAGGTCGAACCGGTCGTCATGCTGGCGGTCTTCCTTGCCGCGACAATGTTCGTTGTCATCAGGGGCGTCAACGGCGGCATCGAGAAGATGTCCAAGGTCCTTATGCCCGTTCTGCTCGTCCTCGTTATCGGCATCGCGGTCTTCGCTCTTACAATAAGATCTGAAGACAGGACCGGCCTTCAGGGCCTGAAGATCCTTGTCATCCCGACTCTTGAGGGCAAGAGCTTAAACGATGTCTTCACCGTTGTCCTTGATGCGATGGGACAGCTCTTCTACAGCATATCCGTCGCGATGGGCATCATGATCACATACGGCTCTTATCTCAAGGATGACGATAACATTGTCAAGGGCGTAAACCGCATCGAGCTCTTCGACACGCTGGTTGCGTTCCTCGCGGGCGTAATGGTAATCCCGACAGTGTTCGTTTTCATGGGCACGGAAGGCATGGCGGCATCCGGTCCCGGCCTTATGTTCGAGGCTCTCCCGAAAACATTCTCTTCCATGGGCATCGCAGGCAACATCGTCGGCACATTGTTCTTTGCCATGGTCCTCTTTGCTGCACTGACGAGTTCCGTATCGATCCTCGAGGCGGTCGTATCGAGCATTATGGATAAATTCAGGATCTCCCGCACGAAGGCCGTTGTCATCGAGACGGTGGCTGCACTGGTGCTCGGCATTATCGTATGCTTCGGTTATAACCTTCTGTACTTTGAGTTCAAGCTTCCGAACGGCTCGACCGCGCAGGTCCTCGATATCATGGACTATGTAAGCAACAACATCCTGATGCCTGTCCTCGCTATAGGAACATGCATCCTGATCGGCTGGGTAGCTAAGCCTGACTTGATCATCTCGGAGGCTACCAAGAACGGCGAGAAGTTCGGCCGCAAGACACTCTATATAGTAATGGTCAAGTTCGTCGCTCCGATCCTTCTCCTGCTGCTCCTTCTTAAGTCGCTGGGCATTATGGATCTTATTATCAAAGCAAGATAAGGTGCGGTTTTTTCCAGTTAAGGACTATTTAATAATTCCATCGATATGATTTGGTCATCATACGAAGAAAGGTGAATGAACCATATGTTTTGGGATATCTTGAGGAAAGACCTGAAGCGGAAGAAGACGATGAACGCGATACTGTTCATTTTCGTCGTGCTCTCCGCTTGCTTTGTTGCCGCAGGTCTGTCGAATGTAGTCTCTGTCATGTCCGGAACTGACTACTATTTTGATAAGGCGGGGCTGGGCGACTATATTGTAGTTACCCTGGGAGAAGAGAATATCGATGCCGTATCTGACAGGCTCGAGGGCGAATCCTATGTGACCGCAGTGAGAACGGAGCTGGCACTTACTGTCGACGGAGATAATATCAGTCTTCCCGGCAAAGGCGGTTATGAGACTCCTGACAGGATGATCATGATCCAGACGATAGAAGATTCCGCCATAGACTTCTTTGACAATAATAACGAAGTGCTTACTTATGTTGCTCCGGGACAGGCATATCTGTCCGGCAGCTTCATGTCCAAGAACGATCTTAAGCCCGGCGATCTTGTCGATATCGAGATCGGAGATAAGGTATACACTTTCGAGATCGCGGGCCATGCAAAAGATGCGCTCCTGGGCTCTGATTTTATGGGAAATTCGAGGTTCCTCATTAGCAGCGAAGACTGGAAGACGATCAATGAGGACGAAGAATATAAGACTATGTATACGCTCCAGTTCAGCCATGTCGATTCGACTGATCCCGGACTCGTGAAGTCCAAGGTCTCAGACATTGACGGCACTATCCTGTCTTATCCGAGAGAAACATTCAAGACGGCCTATATATTGGATCTTATTACGGCCTTCATCGTAGTTGCCATGAGCCTTGTTCTCGTGATCGTATCCTTCACGGTCCTTAAGTTCTCCATCAACTTCACCATCGCAGAAGAATTCCGCGAGATCGGTGTAATGAAGGCGATAGGAATGAAAAGCAGCAAGATCCGCTATATGTATATAACGAAATACCTTATGCTTGGTGCAGCAGGCGCTGTTATCGGACTTATCTTAAGCTTCCCGTTCGGCAAGCTCCTGCTGGCTTCAGTCTCTGATAAGATGGTCCTCGGAAGCGAGAATTCGGCTCTCATGAACATATTGGGTTCGGTCATGGTCCTCGCCGTAGTCCTGATGTTTGCTTATCACTGCACCAGAGGCGTCAAGTCCATGACTCCGCTCGATGCGATAAGGAGCGGACAGACAGGTGAACGCTACAGCAGGAAAAAGGGCGTAAGGCTTAAGAGCTTCCGCGGAAACAATGCGGCTTTCCTCGCGATCAACGATATCTTAAGCGCACCTAAGAGATTCATAACGATCCTTCTGACATTCTGCATGTGCACACTGCTTGTACTCGTTCTCGAGAATACGGTAACTACTCTTACCGGAAGCACACTGGCGACAACCTTCGGTCAGCCGAGCGATCTGTACTTCGGGATCGAGAAGGATGACATAGCTGAGATCGTTGCAGTTGAAGGTATTCCCGGAGTCGAGAACAGACTTGAAGAACTGGAAGACAAACTTGCAGATGCAGGCATCCCCGGTCATGTGTATAAGGAACTCAACTATATGATCACATACAAAGTCGGCGACGAGCAGTACGGTCTCTGGAGCCAGTACGGTGTCGGCACGGATGCAAAGGATTATTCATGCCTTACGGGTTCCGCTCCGCAGAACGCAAACGAGATCGCGATAACAAATCAGGTAGCAAACATGACCGGCCTTAAGATAGGCGATACCGTGATCGCGGAGTACGGCGGGGAACAGAAAGAACTGATCGTAACCGGCACCTTCCAGACGATGAACCAGCTCGGTGAGTGCGTAAGGCTGCACCAGGACTGCGGCTTCAAATTCAGCGGTACGGCGAATTATTTCGAGTATCAGATAGACTTCGACGATGACCCGTCCGCAGAGGAGATCGAAGCGCGTAAGGCGAAGGTCGCAGAGATCATCGACTGCGACGGCGGCAAGGTAATGAATGCAGGAGAGTTCGTTGACAAGTGCACACAGTCGTCAGGCCCCATCGGTGCCGCGAGAGACCTTCTTCTCGCCATAACGTTCATAGTCATCGTGCTCGTGGCGATCCTTATGGAGAGGTCGTTCATCTCAGACGAGAAGGACCAGATCGCGCTGCTCAAGGCACTCGGCTTCGGAACGGGAACTGTCACCCTCTGGCACACCATAAGACTCGGACTGGCATCGCTCATCGCAGTACTGCTCGCAGCCGTCCTGTCACTGCCCGCGACGCAGCTCATGATCACACCGATCTTCGCCTTCATGGGAGCGGGCAAGGTGACCTACGAATACCGCCCCGAGATGATCTTCGGATTCTACCCGGCACTCATACTCGCAGTCGCGGTGACCGCGGCATACCTGACATCGCTCTACACAAAGACGGTAAAGGCATCAGACACATCCAACATCGAATAAAGGAGAACAACGAAAATGGAAAATATCATCGAAGTAAAAGACCTCTGCAAGACATATATCACCAACAAGAGACAGAACCACATCCTGAAGAACGTCACGTTCAACATCAGGAAGGGCGAGATGGTAGGCATCATGGGACCTTCAGGCTCCGGCAAGTCGACGCTCCTTTACTCGGTATCCGGCATGGATAAGGCAACGAGCGGCACGGTCACACTCTCCGGTAAGGAGATCACGAACCTGTCCGACAAGGAGATGGCTGCGGTAAGGCTCGACCACATGGGATTCATCTTCCAGCAGATGTACATGATGAAGAACCTCACGGTCCTGGATAACATCATCCTTCCCGCAGTGCAGTCCAAGAAGCTTGGCGAGACCAGAGCCGAGACCGAGGCAAGAGGCGAGGAACTCATGAAGAAGTTGGGTATAATAGAGACGGCGGACAAGGATATCAACGAAGTGTCCGGCGGACAGCTTCAGAGGGCCTGCATCGCGAGGAGCATGATAAACAAGCCCGAGATAATCTTTGCCGACGAGCCTACGGGAGCGCTGAACAGGACATCTTCCAACGAGGTCATGGACGAGCTCGTTAAGATCAATAACAGCGGAGCGACGATAATGCTCGTAACCCACGACGCCAAGGTTGCCGCGAGATGCACGAGAGTCCTCTATATCGTTGACGGCAACATTCAGGGCGAATATGAGCTCGGTTCCCAGGCTGACGGCGAGGCAGAGCTCAAGAAGAGAGAAAGAGAACTTACTAACTGGCTGATGGAGATGGGTTGGTAAATAATGGTCGATATACTGATAGTTGAGGATAACAAGGATATATCCGAACTCCTGGCAGACTTCCTTAGGAAGGAAGGTTTCCTGGTAAGCGTGGCTCCTTCGGGCGAGGAAGCTCTGGATAAGTTCAGCAAATACGGCGCCAGAATGATCCTCCTCGACATCATGCTCCCCGGCATGGACGGCTATGCCGTATGCTCGGAGATCAGGCAGAACAGCAATGTCCCGATCTTCATCTTAAGCGCCAAGACGGCAAAGGACGATAAGATCAACGGACTGCTCCTCGGCGCAGACGATTATATCGAGAAACCGTACGATATCGATATACTCATCGCCAAGGTCAAGGGACTGTTCGCCAGACGCTATTCGAGCGACGAGATATCATCGGGGAATATCACCATCAACAAGGCCGACTACAAGGTCTATAAGGACGGGGAGCCGGTCGAGATGACCATCAAGGAATATGAGCTGATGCTGCTCCTGGCGGAGAATGAAGGCAAAGTCCTGACGAAGGAATTCCTCTTTAACAGGATATGGGGCTTCGACAGTGATTCCGAGCAGCAGACGCTCACGGTCCACATCACGAGGCTCAGGCAGAAGATCGAAGAAGATCCCAAGTCTCCCAAGAGGATCGTCACTGTTTGGGGTAAGGGTTATAAGTTCGAATGAAGGCATTTGACAGGCTCATCGCTATAGTGGTCATAGTATTCCTCGTTCTGGCGGGGACGGTGAACCTGTACCTCGTAACGAACTACAGTGACCGTTCGGAAGAAACCGGAAGGCAGTACAGGGTTGAGATATCAAGGCTTGAGACTGCTATCGCGTCAGGCAAAGATATCGAAGATCTCGATCTGTCTTCCTGCGAGTATGTGACGGAAGTGAACGGATACGAAGAAGGGGAGGCTTTCTACAAGCCTTTTTCGGATTACGAGCTCCGCGAGATAGACGGCAAGCTCTACAGGTTCAGCTACGAGACACCCGGTACACAGGTGTTCCCGGTGCTGATCACCTGCAACATGATCGTGGCGGCAGCTTTTGTGGTTGCCCTGGGAGTGCTTGTCTATGTCAGGAAGCAGATCATCGCGCCAATGGACCGTCTCAGCAAGGTACCGGAAGACCTGGCCAAGGGTAATCTCTCAGTCGATGTTAAGGCAGAGAAGTCCGCTTATCTCGGTAAGTTCATATGGGGAATGGACCGCTTAAGGGAGAAGGTTGAGAATGACAGGAATAGAAACAGGGAACTGGAGAAGGAGGAGAAGATGCTCCTCCTGTCTCTGTCCCACGACATAAAGACGCCGCTCTCGGCGATCAAGCTGTCTGCAAAGGCTTTGTCTTCGGGCCTTTACGAGGGTGATGAGGACAGGCAGAGAGAGGTCGCGGAAGGCATTGGCACCAAGGCAAATGAGATCGAGAGATACATCAGGGACATCACCGGTGCGGCAAGAGACGACGTGACGATCCCCGAGGTCAGGGTTACGGAATTCTATCTGTCCGAGCTGCTTAACAGGGTAAAGACTTACTATGACGGCAGATACGAGATCATGAGGACTCAGGTCGTCATAAGCGATTACAAAGACGTCCTGATCTCCGCTGATATCGACAGGGCGGAAGAAGTGCTGCAGAATCTCATCGAGAACGCTTTCAAGTACGGTACGGGCAACAGGATAGAAGTCAGCACCGCGCGCGAAGAGAACTGCACGCTGGTGAACGTCAAGAGCTTCGGCAATCCCGTGCCCGCGAGGGAGTTGCCGCATATTTTCGACAGCTTCTGGAGAGGCACCAATGCCGAAGGCAGGGAAGGCAGCGGTCTCGGTCTGTACATCTGCCGCAGGCTCATGCTCAAGATGGGCGGAGATATCTACGCAGGCATTACGGGCGAGAGCATGACCGTTACGGCGGTGTTCCCCGAGGCGTAATACCCCGAAATAAGGTTATATTAATGTACTCCGCCGCTGCGCGGAGTATAATGGTACATATCGGGAACGGAATAACGGGGGAATAAGCATGGAAGATAAGGGAAGATCTCCGCGCAAATGGGAAAAGATCAACGATAAGATCCAGAACAAGTGGCTCAAGAATAAGAAGACTGTCATCCATCACATGAGAAGGCCGCATATCGTATCTTCGATACTTGCGTTCCTGCTGCTCATCGCGGTTACAGCCCTTCTGTTCTTAGGATTCAGAGCTCTGTTCGTCACAGTGGCGATAGCAGGAGAGACCGCAGAACTGTCCGAGAGGACCGGTGTATATGCACAGTCCCTGGAAGATGCTGCCGAAGCGGCAAAGGGTACTCCCGATATCGAGGATATCGTTGATCAGGTTGCAGGAAAGCCCGGCGAGCCTTTCGTGATCGTCTCGGCCGATGGCAAGACTTTATATTCGTCCGGCGAAGAATTCGATTATCTGTCCTACAGCCAGCCGCTGCCGTTCGTGACGGTGAAAAACGGCAGGATCGAACACAGTGATACGGTCGTCATGACTGAGGGGACGGGCTTCATGTCTTTGTCATCGTCCTCGGAGCGCCTCGTCATGCAGATGATGGATAAGTACTCGGCAGGCGATGACGAAGCTCTGAACGAATGGATGGAGCAGACCAGGACCGAGGTAGGCATAACGGTCCTTAAGACATTTGATGACGATAAGTACAGCCTGATAGTGCTCTACGATATCCCGATCACCAACCGTGATGCACTGTTCCTGCTTCTCATGCAGGCGTTCGGCGCAGCTATCTTCATTCTGCCCGTAGTGTTCTATCTGATCGTTGCCATAAGAGAGATCACTTCCTGGAAGAGGATGGTCAGGATGTACTATTTTGATCCCGTCACCATGGGCAAGAACTGGACTTCGTTTGTTGACCGCTCCGGTGCCGTGCTCAGCAGCCGCAAAGCTGTTTCCGCCAAATATGCCATGGTCTGTCTGCATCTCGATAAATACCGTAATTACTGTATCTGCTACGGCACGGACGAAGGCGAATGGCTGCTCGGCAAGATGTATATCCAGATGTTCAGCCACACCAAAAAGAAGGAGTTCTTCGCAAGGAATAACGGCGGCGAGTTCGGCATGCTGCTGAGATACACTGACAGGGACAGTCTCCTTCAGAGACTTGAGGATTACAAGGAAGCAGTCAAGGCGTTTGTTCCCGAGAGGAATATCGATTTCAGCATCGGTATCTGTGAGATCAATGAGAGAGGCGTAAGTCCTGACGAGTGGTATTACAGGGCCGGCATGGCGCAGGCTGCGGTAGACGGTACCGAGACGGGCCGCACGAGATGGTTCGACCAGAAGATGCTTGATGACCGTCTCTGGGAACGCCATGTGGAAGAACTGCAGCAGAAGGCTCTGGATAACGAAGAGTTCGTTGTCTACGTCCAACCCAAGTACAGCCCCGCAACTGACAAGATGACCGGAGGCGAGGCACTTATCCGCTGGAACAGCCCTGAGGACGGACTCGTACCGCCCGGAAGGTTCATCCCCATATTCGAACGCAATAACTTCATCATCAACATAGATAACTTCATGCTCGAGCAGCTCGCGAAGCTCCAGGCGAAGTGGATCTCCGAGGGGAGGAATCCCGTTACGATCTCGGTCAACCTGTCGCGTGTGCATTTCGCGGATCCGGATCTGGCAGAAGAGATAGTCGCTACCGTGGATAAGTACGGCGTGCCGCATAACCTCATAGAACTCGAGATCACGGAGTCTGCGTTCTTCGATGACAGGGAGATGCTGCTCGGCACGATAGGCAAGCTCAAGGACAGCGGTTTCGAATTGTCGATGGACGACTTCGGAACGGGTTATTCGTCAATGAATTCTCTTAAGGAGCTTCCTCTCGATGTGCTCAAGCTCGATGCATCGTTCTTCCGCGGCGCAGACAACGGCAGGGGCGAGGTCGTCGTATCCGATGCGATCAGCCTTGCCAAGCACCTGTCGATGCAGGTGGTTGCAGAGGGCGTTGAAGACAAGGAGACAGTGGACTTCCTGGCGCGCGTCAACTGCGACATGATCCAGGGTTATTACTACGCGAAGCCCATGCCGGCAGATGAGTTTGCCGCAAGGCTCGTGAAGGCGGAGAGTGAAGGGGCTTCAGAGTCTGCCGGGGCTGCTGAACCTGGAATAAACTGACCGATTTTGGCCTTGCCCTGTCCATCTGCCCGGCGTGAGAGTAATTGTTGCAGTAAACAGGTGTCAAATACTCACAAATCTGTCACGGCTGCGATATGATACAAGGATAAGGCTACACGAGATCGATCCGGGGAGGATACTAATATGGACGCAGAGCAACTCTATCTGGACCATGAATATCTTGTCGATTATTGGATAAGGCGAAAGTACGGTTCACGCCTTCCGAGCGATGTTCAGAACGATCTGGAGTCCGTGGGCTTGATGGCACTGCACACGGCCACGCAGAACTACGATCCCGATAATGAAGAAGGCGCCAAGTTCAAGACATATGCTTCGACGTATATCAAGCTGTCGTTTGCAAATTACTTCAAAACGAAGAATATGCCCGAGCCGGACTTTGGCGATACCATAAGACCACCCAAGCCTGATGAATTCCTGCAGGAAGATAAAGAGCAGAGCATTAAGATCGGCAAGAAAGAACCTGACAGGCAGGCACTTCAGATCCTCGAGGTGCTCCGTATGTGGTCAGATGAGAACCACACTCTGACTCAGCAGGACATTATTGACTGGCACTACGCGTATTGCTACGAGAAACACGGATTCACGGACAAGCCGGACCGCCGTACGATGTCAAAACTCATCAAGAACCTGATCCTCGAACTCGATCCGTATGAATACAGTGATACCAACAAAGGCGACTATAAGATCCTGTATGACGGCTTTGACAAGGACCTTCTGAAAAAGAGTCTGGAGGATGACGACGACGGCAAGATCACTGACCTGTCTCTGGTACATACTTTCTCCAACGGTGAGATGGACAAACTGATTGAAGCCGTCTGCTTCTCGGATATGCTTACCGGGGAGGAGAAGACACGGCTCGTGAAGAAGATTTTCGCGACCGCGAGTGAGTACTACAGATCTCCTTTCTGGGACAAGGCGGATCAGAAGATATTGTTCAATCCGGAGGTCCTGCAGGGCCGTCTGTCCAATAAGTTCGGCGGCAGGAGTGTCGCGGACAACAACAGCATCGTGCAGAAAGCGATCTCGGGCAGGAACGTGATCAGCTTCAAGTTCAACCATTACACGGAAGACGGTTCGCTCGAGCCTAATGTTGTCGCTGACACAGGCGAGGATAGGATATATATTTTGCAGCCCTATCATATGGTTCAGTACCATGATCTCTACTACTGTCTGGGTTTCCATGAAGGCAGGAGCAACATCTACCATTACCGTGTGGATCTCATGAGTGACATCTCACTCGTCACGGACGAAAACGGTGATCCCGTCACGGAGGAGTTTGTTCCTATAAATGACTATAAATTTGTTGGCGACTTCTGGAACCCCGAGCGGTACATGGCCGAGCACATCTACATGGCATACGGGAAGCCGCGTGACATCAGGATAAAGATAGACAACCGTGACAAGAAGGGCTTCACCTTCCTGCGTGACTGGTTCGGCGAACACTACGAGATCTCATCTTCCCGCGATGAATCTGACGGCTACATCACCGTAACGGTCAAAGCGGATCCCAAGATGATCGTTCATTGGGCTATGCAGTATGCCGGGCTGGTCGAAGTGCTGGATGATGAAGTAAGAGAGTTGATCCGTGAAGAATTGAAGATGTTGGGAGAGAAGTATGAGTGAAGAGAAGTATAGTTTGTCTGAGTATGTGTTCAGGGATATCAGAGAAGTCAAATGCAGATCTGATAGTTTTAAGGCTGTTGTGAAAAATGAGATGGCTAACGAACGCGATCCCATTAAAAAAGTAGAGATATATCAAGAGATTATGGGAGAGCGATATGATCACAAGAAGCCTGATGCAGAAAGATGGACGATAGCGCTTGATTCATATAAGAATTATCCGTGCTTTATCGACCGCAATGATTACAGCATCAAAAATGGTTATCTGCATTATGCTCCTAAAGGCTTTAAGATTAATGTCACAGCTGATTTGTTAACTGGACCAACTAAGATTATTAAATATGCTAAAGATAAGGGACTTGGTAATCATGAGTCATTGAAAAAGTTCTGTAGCGTGGTCTATACGATAGGAAATGTGTGTCCTGTTATGAAAAATGGGTATGATGGAGATGATACTTGTTGGCATAAATTGAAGGCATTTATTGAGCTTGGCAAAAAGTATACAGGTATTGAGGATGCAGGTTGGCCTCAGGATGTCAGCAGGCGCAAATTTGAGGATATTTTCGCAGTTTTCCCCGAAAAATTGACAGGCGAAGAATTAGTCGAAGAATTAATGCTGAAAGACTATTATGATGATGACTATAATTTGATTATTAATGCTACGCCAGAAGAATATCCAAAAGATCCCGATGAATACATTCAATTTTTACAAGATGTTACAACTCTGATCATCAAGCGTGGAATAAGGATCTATAATGCTTTGCCTGATAACATGAAGAAATCTGAATAAAAGGCTTTGCAGAATTCTGTACATGCTTGACTCCATAAGAAGGGTGAAAGCATTTTTACAATAATCGGAGGTGCAAAAATGGCAAATAACTATAAAGAGAGACTGTTAACTCATAATAATATCCTGCGGAAGATGATTGAACAGAATACAGAGTTGATGGTTATCCAAAGAGAACTGTCAAAGATTGTTCAGTTTGGCACAGATGACTACTATTCCATTGAAGAGAGAATAGGCGTAACAGAAACACTTATATCGATTGCAAACGGAGATAAGGTTAACAAACAGCAGAGAGCATTGATACTTGCAAACGCGTACAAGCTTGATCAGATAAACGGACTCGGGTTAGATGTTCCTGTTGAAAGACTTGATGAGACGTTGTATATCGATAATGAATGGCGTGAGCTCCCTGCTTCTTTGTTAAAAGATATGCCTGAAGAGGAAAAGCATAAAACTGAATCATATAAAGCAAACGCAAAACTTGATGAAGGCATTCTCGACAAATACAATATCGGGATAGCAGTGTGGCGTTTCAATAAGAACCCGTACTACGAAATGTTCCGGCATTACGGCCCGGAAATTGACGGAGAATAGTCACGATGATAGAATAATCACAAGAAAGCACAGTCTGCAAAGACGGTTGCTTCCGAGTAGGTATATCACCTCACCCTAGAGTGCCAGTCTTTGGGTGAGGTTTTCATTTGCGTTTGTATCTGGAATCCAGATATGCAAATAGTTTGAGCAACAGGGCAACGACACCAATCAGCAGACTGATCACGGCTATTACCAGAGATAAAATCTCATAGTCTGTCACTTAAACAGCCCTCCTTTCCTAGACTCTCTTAGGAAACCCCAAGATGTAAATAGTACTCGGAAGGCAACCGCCCATTAAGCAGGCTGTGCCAATATCATTGTACCACAAAAACAAACAAATGTTCTTGTTTAAGAGTCCCGAAAAACGGACTGAAATACCTGTCTGCAAAATTTTGCATATGCGCACCTCCATAATTAGGGTGAAAAGAGATTTTCGAATCAACCCTGATAAAAGGAGGTGCTTTTGCATGCTTAAAAACAATCAAATCAAGAAAGAAGGTGATGAGATGACAAGAGTGGAAGGAACAGTTTACAAGTTGGATAAGGTTATGCAGATCGAAGGTTTTCGAGGTTTTATCGTAGAGGCAGGAAATGATTCTCATCCGTCGAAGAAGAAAGTCAACCTCGGAATGAGAAGGATTATCAGTACTTGCTATTATCCTTTATATCTGGTGCTTGCTGGAGAACAAGAGATCAACATCTATCCCCTGGACGACGATGAGAACGATATCAGATCGCTACTTCAGGATAAGGGTTACAAGGTGACTCTGAAAGCTGACTATCGTAAGTATCAGGGAGCCTGGGAACAGGCGATAGGTATGGGCTTTGATTACGGAATAGTCGGCGTGTTCACGGAGAATGGTTATGCCGCCCGGGAAAGACTCTGGGCGGACTGCTGGGAACATTCGCTCGAGATGAAGTTCGTAAAGCCCGGGATGCTTAATATCGAAGGCCATGACATCCAGGAGATCAGGATCGAATTAGTGCTTACAGATGTATATGACAAAGGAAGAGAACTGATTATCAAGGCACTATCGAAGCCAAACAGCATGACAGGCAAACAGCTTGTAGAATACTTGAAAGATTCCGGTTTGGAAGATGTGATAACCGCTGTCCGTTATTACGAGCCTGATTAACAAGAAACATCTTAAAACAGTGAGTGTAAGCCGGCCGCAGAGCCGGTGTTTTTTATCTTAAAGGAGGAAAAGAAAATGAGACCTTTTAACGAAAACAGACCCGGAAACATTGAATGTGACAACATCTGGGAACTCTATAAGCAATTAGTCACGTTGGACGCCCCGTACATAAAGACACGGCTCAAAGGTGATGATACAGAGTATATGTATCTGATCACGGGCGCCTGCCTTGAAGCCGGAGACATCGAATACATGTTTGATGATATGTGCAACATGAACCTGCCGTATCGTAGGGAAGAGACCGTCCGGCTTAGCCTTGCCCGCATGCTGTGCAATGAAGAGATCGCGAAAGAACTGGATATAAGCGTCAATTCGCATTCTGACTACGACAGAAAGCTATCAGTAAGCGAGATTCTGGAATGGTACGGAATCGCTTTCCCTGCTAAGGATGAGCTGCAGAAGATGCCTTTCGTGCGGGATATCCCCGTCACGTATGTCGAGGAGACCCCGAAACACAAAACGGGGAGGCCGCATAAGGGCTGGCGCATGACGAATAAGGAAAGAGCCACGAGTTTCAGGTTTTATCTCGACTCTGAGGATATCTGTTATAAGTGTGATACTGATCTTGGCGTTCCGCGCATCACGATGATCTTTGATATACCTGATTGTCCGGTCGGACACATCGAGAGCAGCATATGGTTCTTTGAACGGCATGCTGAAGTCAGGACTTACTATCCGAAAGTGGTATCGGATCTGTGCAATTCGGAAAACGGGCATACAGATGAACTGATGATGCTTCTTGAGTTTTTGAATGCTCTTGTGATCCCGTGTCAGTCCGATGGCGAAGTCTACTTCACGCCGAGGTTCTATATCACTGCATTTGGCTTTGATGTTGCTGCACTGACGGTGATCAATTACAAGGTATGGAGTGCGGTACCGTATACGGAAAAACACATTACAGAGTGCTGGCCGGTAATGTTTAACGACCTTGCACCATTCGTTGTAAGTGTTCTTGAAGGCAAGATCACTGCTGATGAAGCAATGAAACTGATCGATAAACACGTACTGAAAAGAGACGAATAAACAATGCTAAACTATTTGAGAAAGGAAGTGATCAAAGTGATAGAGAAGATCTACTTTGATATGGACGGCGTGCTTGCGGATTTTGACCGCGGTGTCGAAGAACTGTGCGGCCTGCCACGCCCCGGACAGGGCAAATCCAGGACTCAGGAAGAAGATGACCTCATGTGGGAACGCATCAGGACAGTTGAGCATTTCTACGACAAGCTTGAGCCGATGCCGGGCGCCGTGGAGATGTTCGGTGAGATCCGCGCCGCATATGGCGACCGCGCCCAGATCCTTACGGGCATCCCAAAGCCGAAACGCGGCATCCTGACTGCAGGCGATGACAAGACCGCCTGGGTAAGAAGACTCCTCGGAGAAGATATCAAGGTCAACATCGTGTACCGCGCAGAGAAAGTGAATTACTGCAAAGGACCGATGTGCATCCTGATAGACGACCTGCCGGTCAACATCAAGGAATGGGAAGCTGCCGGTGGGACCGGAGTGCTTCACAGAAATCCGGAAGATACGCTCTTGAAGATTGCAGATCTTACATAAAGACCAACAACACTGCCAACATAACCTGCCCCGGGATGAATTCCCGGGGCTTTATTATCAAAGGAGAAAAGATTATGGAAAATATGATGAAAGTATATCTGGGCAATGATTACAGCGACGATTACCTGAAGAACTTCTGCCTCTACTGGCTTAAAGGCATGGCATGCAGACCTTCATGGGAAAACACCGAGGAAAGCCGCGCCGCATACGACACATGGCGAAAAGAAAACGACCTCGACTGCCTGTACTATGGCGGCGACCTTAAGGCTGACACTCTCATGAGCGCATGGACGCCGATCTCATGGGTGGTAAATCTCCTTAACAAGGGAAAAGGAAAGGTGTTCTATAAGACAAAAGCAGACATCAGGCTTCTTATGGAAAACATAGACAAGTATCTTCCGGGAGACAATGAGCTCGTCAGGCTCTTGTACAGGTTCCTTGAACTCGCGGAACTGCCGTGCAACTACATCCTGCTTCCCGACAGGAATATGAATACTGACAGATACTGCTTCAGGAGAAGCGCCAAATTCAGGATGCTCTACGACCAGGTCCCTGCGACGTTGTGGCACGTTTTCGAGAAAGAGACGCTGGGGATGTATTTCCTTGATGAAAATGGTGAAGTCGATGAGGAGGCAGTAGCGGCCTGGATCCTGCGCGAGAGGCTGGAGATGGGTTTCAAGAACAAGGTGGTGAAGCAAAGCGAGGTGCTGCCTCTGGTAGAAGGCCTTGAGCCGTGCGATGCAAAACGCTTTACGACCGCGGATGAGATCAAGCAGGCTTTGACCTACATGATACGTTTCCTTGAGATGAGAAAAGCTGCAGTGGAACCGCTTGCCGTCATGTTTCTAGTGCCCCGCGAAAACACGATGAGACTTAACGGGAAAGGGGTATTGGAAAAGGCTCTTCCCGAAGACTGCTGGGGACTGTACGGGGACGGTGTTGTCAGGAGGTTTGAACAGGCTCCGTGGATGAGCTTTAATCTGGTAACTGAATGGGACCGCAGGTTCGATAACTGCATTCTCCGCATCGGTGAAGACGGCGGCTGTATGGAGCAGTCCGATGATTATCGTTTGTACCCATTGAGCACATGGAATGCAGTTTGCGAGGATCTGCGCAAAGACTTACAAGACGGCGTCGGCCTGCAGTATAACAGCGAGTGGTCGGAGCCGCGCGGTGACCTTGAGTTCTATCACGGGAATGCGTATGACCTCGCGGGCATCTATGAGTTTGAAGAGGGCTGCCAGGCATATCTCTTTGAAGAGTTCGGGACCTATAAAGGATACAGGTTCGATCTGGGTATGAACCGTATCCTCGAAACAGGTTTCTGCCCGCATCTTGTTCTCATCAGATGCGGCAGTATCAGCATCCATCCCATAAGATACCAAAACGGCGAGCTGATCAGGCTGTCTGATGTGCTGCGTGAACTGGGAATAGAACATAAAACGCGGGGCGGCATGCTGTTGAGCGTATCTCAGACCGAAGATACCGGCTGGAAAGAACTGCTTCATAAGACACGCGCGATATTCTCTACTTGCGGATATGCGCTGCAGAAGACGGATTGGATCGGGAAGTTTACTTATGGCTTTGAGATCAACTTTGCCGCGAATGATCACTTCAAACTGGACGGAAGAACAGTCAAAAAGATCTTTGTAACTCAGGCTTCCGACTCTGTCATGGATATAGCCGACGAACTCATATATGCTGTGCTTTCCACGCCTGTTAACATCAGCGGGGCTGATCTCGTATCGGTGATCAAAGGAGTGGGACTCGGCGCGGAACTCGGGAAAGTGCGTGTGGTAACAGATGATTCGTGTGATAATTAATAATACGAGGTGGATGAAATGAAAGTATTGGTTATACCTGATGTACATCTTAAGCCTGAGATCTTTGACAGGGCTATGGACATAATGGAAAACACGGACTGCGAGAGGGCAGTGTGTGTGGGCGATGTCTGCGATGACTGGGGATGTGAGTGGAACGTCGAACTCTATAAGGAGACTCTGCAAAAAATGGTAGAGTTCGCCAAAAAGTTTCCCAACACCTTGTGGTGCTACGGCAACCATGACCTTGCATATCTCTGGGACATGTACGACCATCCGGGATTCTCGGATGATGCGCAGGATGTTGTCTGCGAGTATTTCGGAGAACTGGAGGATACAGGCAATCTGGCGATCATGCACCGCATAGACAATGTTGTCTTCTCGCATGCAGGATTGACTAGGGAATTTGTGGATGACTATCTTGATCCTTACCGCGATGATATCGATGCGATGATAGAAGCCGTCAACGGTTTCGGGAGCGGATTCATGTGGGATCCGACGAGCCCTGTCTGGGCAAGACCGCAGGGAGGATACAGGTGTGGAACTGTCTATCCGCCGGATTATCTGCAGGTTGTGGGACATACCCCGATGAGAAGCATAGAACAGGAAGGCAATCTCCTGACGACAGATGTTTTCTCGACCTGGTCTGACGGCAGAAAGTTCGGCGAGGAAGAATTCTGCTGGGTCGATACAGTTACCAAAGAGTGGGGATATATAGACGAGTAACTGTCAATCCTTCGTGAACGCGTGGATCACAAAAGTGACGAAGAATGCGCCGCCCAGGAGAAGTACGATCACAGGGCCCGTAGGTGCGCTCGCGTAGTAGGAGATGATGAGCCCTGCCACGCCTGAGATTACCGCAAGGATGACGGACCAGAGGTGGTAAGCGCGGGTGTCGCGCGAGATGTTACGCGATGATGCGGCAGGGAGGATGATCAGCGAGTTGATCAGAAGTATGCCGATCCACCTGATGGAGAACATGATGACCACCGCGACGAACGCAGAGAAAACATAATCATAGACCTTGCCGTTGATTCCCTTGCTGCGCGCCAGAGATCTGCTCAGGGAGTCTGCGGACAGCTTGTTGTACGAGATCACCCAGAAGATGATGACGAGCACGAGGCAGATTGAGAGCATGATTATCTCGTAGGAAGTGATGCTCAGGATGTCGCCGACGAGGTAGCTCTGGTATTTGCTGAACGAACCGCCGATCGACAGAAGCACGAGACCCAACGACATCGCGACGGAGGCGAACACCGAGATTATAGTGTCTGCGCCGTATGTGGTGCGGTCCTTCACGAAGTTCAGCAGCACCGCGAAAACGATCGCAAACAATACCATCGACAGCGACCTGCTGGTAAACCCGAATACCACGCCAACTGCGATGCCGCAGAGTGCGGAGTGGCCGATCGCGTCAGAGAAGAACGCCATCTTCTTGTTAACGACCATCGTGCCGAGGATCGCGAAGATGGGCGTGGAGATGAGGATCGCGATGAGCGCGTTCCTCATGAAGGCATAATTCAGAAAATCCAAAACCTCTGCCTGTATCATTCCCCGAATATCTCCCTGAAACTCTCGTTCTTGTAGACCTCGTCAGGTGTGCCCTGCGCGAGTATCGTCTTGTCTATCAGTATGACCTTGTCGGCGTACTTCTTTACCAGGTGAAGGTCGTGCGAGACCAGAAGTATCGACAGGTCGTACTTGGTCTTGAGCTCGTTTACTATGCGGTAGAAGTCCCTTACGCCGTTCTCGTCGATGCCCGAGACGGGTTCATCCAAGATAAGCAGGTTAGGCATCGGAGTAATCGCGATGGAGAGCATTACTCGCTGCAGTTGTCCGCCGGAGAGCTTGCCGACCTGCTTATCGATGCAGTCTTCGACGGAGAATATCTTCAGCTGTTCGTATATCTTGTTGTAGAGCTTCTTGCTCTTGAACAGCCACACGGGCGTCCTTGAGATGAAAGAAGCGAACAGGTCGTACACCGTGATAGGGATCTCGCGCTCGATGTTAAGCGACTGCGGAACGTATCCGATCCTCATCTCACTCTGATTGCCGGTCGAGGTCTCCTTGAGGTCTATCGTGCCTTCGTGCTCGATCTCACCCAGTATCGCTCTGAGGAGAGTGCTCTTGCCAGCTCCGTTCGGACCGATGACGACCGTGAGTTCACCGCAGTGCATGTGAAGATTGACATCTTCCAAGATGACGTCCTTGCCGAACTTAACACCGAGATCGTTGATCCTGATGCAGTGGCAGTGTTTCTCGCAGGCGCTGTGGTTATGTTCTTCGCTCATGATCACTCTATGATATCAGACAATGTCTTGAAGTTCTCTTCCATCTGGTCGATATATGCGTTCTCGGTCTCATCACCCGTCATGCAGGTGTTGAGGGTACAGATGACCGCGCCTGTCTCTGATGCGATCGATTCCGCGAGTGCAGTGTCTCCGTCTGCTCCTACAAAGATGATGCCGATACCGTTCTCGTTCATCTCCTCGATGATCTCAGCGATGTCACCTGCGGAGAGTGCTTCGTTCTCGTGGTCTGTCTCAACTGTGATGTAATCCATTCCCGCATAAACGCAGAAGGAGGGAAGAGTCTCGTCCAATACAAGCACAGGTGTGCCGTTAAGTGCCGCTATAACGTTTTCGCCTTCAGATCGAAGCGCATCTATCTTTTCCAGATAAGCCTTCTCGTTGGCTGCGTACTGCTCTGCATGCGCGGGATCGAGCTTCTGAAGCTCTGCGCTTACCTGCTTGATCTGCAGTTCGTAATCATCGATGCTCGTCCATACATGTCCGTTGACTTCTTCCTCGTCCGCAGGTGCATCCGTGACATTTGCAGATGCGTCGATGATATCAAGGTCGGGGTATGCCGCGAGTATCTCGTCGTTGAATACTTCAAGGTCCAGTCCGTTCTCCACGAAAACATCCGCGCCCTCGAGCTGCTTCAGGTCCTCTGTAGAGAACACGTGGTCATGGATGCATCCCATATTCGGGTCGGACATCGAAGATACCGTTACTCCGTCGATCCCGCCTGCGATGTTCAGTGTGAGAACATACATCGGATAGAATGAAGCGACGATGTCGTAAGACTCGTCTGCGGTATTGGGTGCGCCGGCGCTGCAGGCAGCGAGCGACAGTGTCACAGAAATCAATGCGGCTGAGGCAACAGCCTTTTTGAATGTGTTCATGTTATCTCCAATTAATCTTGCAAATTGCAAATCGTTTGCAAAACGATTGTAGTTATCCTCATAATCAATGTCAAGGGGAGTTTGCAAAATTTAATAATCATTCGCAAATTGTGCGAAAATGCAATTGACATGCGTACCCCGCGGGCTTTATTATAACTACCATGAAAAAGGAATACTCCACCAAATCTTCACAGGCGATAATGGACTATATTTCAGGCGAGAAGGAAGGAAGCTTCTCTGCCAAGGATGTCCACGACTATCTCGAGACCCGCGGTATCACAGCCAACCTCTCCACCATATACAGGAACCTCGATAAGCTTGTAGATAAGAACATATTGGTCAAGTTCAGATCGTCTAAGAGCGATTCCGGGCTTTACCGCGTTGTTGATACCACTCACAGCTGTCACCGCCACCTTCATCTGCAGTGCAGAAAGTGCGGTAAGATCTACCATTTGAGCGGAGAATTCATGAATACGATCGACAGCTACATCAAATCCGGCTACAATTTCACACTCGACTGCCAGAACTCGCTCCTGACCGGCATCTGCGCAGAATGCAGCAAATTAGAGGTCTGACGCACTCTGTAACATTGTTACACACAGGTTTTCCGTGTCTGAATCAAAAGTCTTCACTTAAGTCTCTGTTTACACAACAAACAGGGACTATTTGAGAGACTTCTGGTCAAGTCCTAAATTGTGTGTAAATTCATTTTCCTCAAATGCTTTTCCCATTTGTTGGTTGTTATGCTATTTCTTTCATGTTTTGTAACC
>CACZMA010000010.1 GCA_902782125.1 Oscillospiraceae bacterium
GTTTTTGTGGTTATTAACATTTTAAGGAAGAATAATCAGAATGACACTTTTTCTGATTTTTTGAATTTACACAATTATATGGACATAACCGAAGTCTTCGAATTGTTCTTCATTTCAGGGAAAATGAAGAACTTTTTGCAGAATTATCGAGCCTATACACTTCCTGCAAACAAAAAAGCGGGCCGGAATGATTCCGACCCGCTCAGTATTAAGCTGTTAACTGAAGTTATCAGCCGCGCTCGTCCAGGACCTTCTGTACTCTGTCCTGCAGGATCTCGACTACTTCATCAAGATCCTTCTGGCCGCTGAAGTATGCCGGCATCTCTTCGGAGATGATCTTCGAGATGGAAGCATCGCTCGTGTTGACCGTAGTTACGCTCTCGACGATCTTCTTGTATGCATCGACATCTTCATCGGAGAACTTGTCGGGAGTCGAAGGCTCACCGACACCCACGCCGTAGAAGTAGTCATCAGAATACCTGTTGTTGTAGTAATCTACTGCCTTATCGCCGACAGAATCAAAAGCGGCTCTGTTGACAGGGTTGTAGCCGTTGTTGGCGATTGTTTCCTGGATCTCTTCTGACAGAAGTGTCTTGATGAAATCCCAGCATCCGTCAACACTTACAGTCGAAGACGAGATCGCAGCGGAGAAGAGAGGTGCTGCCGACGGACCCTGACCGTCTACGGAAGGATAGCCGAGGATCGCATCACCGCGGCCTTCGATATATGTAAGGTTATCAAAGTAACTGCCGAGTGAGTGGGAGGAAACAACCATTGCCGCATAAGTAGTCTCCTCATAATTCATTGCGTAAGCAACACCATCATTACTGTCACTCCAGCTTGCGCTCTTCTCGGGCGCATTGTCCTTGCAGTATTCGGCAAGAGCAGCGAATTCCTCGCCGGTGAAATCAACCTTGCCGTCCTTGATGAACTTAGTAGAGTTCTCATTGAACAGCGTGAGGAAATACATATTCTGACCGCTCGCGATAGGATCTGTACCGTTACATGCATCGTCTACAAAATCAACATATTCATCGAGAGTAAATCCGACACCGGAAGCGCCTGCGTTATCTGAAGAAGTCTGGATTCCGTTTACGCAGAATGCGAGCGGGATCTGATAGAGTTTGTCGCCTGTATAGCTTGCATCGATGATGTTGGTGAAGTACTCGTCGGAGCTTAAATCCTTAACATAAGATGAGAGGTCAGTAAGATAGTTCTCATTGTTGAGCTGACCGAGAGCAGCCGCATCGAGGATGATATCCGGGCCTTCACCGTTGATAAGGTCGACTGCGAGTTCATCAGAGATGCCGGCCATCATATCGAGATTTACTTCTGCCCAATCATCATCGCTGTCCGCATTATTAGAGCCGTCATAATACTTATCTACATCGTACTTATTGGTTACCTGGATGAAGTAATCCTTGTCAGAGGTGTTGTAATCAGTGATGGCATCATAAGTAACATCGGAAGGATATCCGCCTAAGACATAGAGCTCGAGGATGGACTTGCCGACATTGGGGTTCTTGTCAGCCTTTGTGAGAGTGATGATCTGATATTCATCGCCGCTCCAGCTGTTGTCATATGCGGTGTTAGCATAATAAGTACCGCCAAGGACGATCTTATCTTCCGAATAGCTTATGAGTGAATTATATCTGAGCTTGGAGCCGCTGATACCGACGAAGCTGAAGTCGAGGGCCTGAGTTATCTCCTTTGCCTCAAAGTCGGCAACATAGATACCCTGATCGGTTACGGTATACATCTTACCGTCTTCGCCGACGATGCCGCCAGACAGATCGCCGGCATCATTGAGCCATTCATAATCCTTATCGTCTGCTTTCTCTGCAGTGCCGGCTTCGATATCGACGATAATATAGATATTACTGCCGGCAGTCCACGCCTTGCCCAGAACCTTTGTCTCGGATATGGGGAATGCGAACTGGAATCCGTATATCTCATCGTCAACATTGAGCTTGATCTGTTCATCACCTGCATAGATCTCATAAGAGGACTCGCCGGATGCGTCATCATATGTATAGTAGAAGTCTACATTGGTATCGCCGAGGGTTACACTCTGCTCAAGATATTTGCTTGCGTCATCACCTGAAGAAGCTGCAACAGGAACAGGATCGGAGCATGCGCCTGTCTCGGGATCTACCGTAAACTCTGACTGATCTTCCGACCAGGTCTTGGGATCGTATTCATAAAGTGATACGACAAGCTCATCTCCCTTGATCTGAACACTGTCGACTCCTGAATATGAGCCTGAATACATCTGTGTCAGATCAACGAGCGGCTCCAGGGTGTTGGAATCGGAATCGTAAGTGCAGAGCGTATCGATGTTATACTCGGAATAGTCTCCGTTTTCCCAATCGAAATCATCCGGGACCTTATATGATCCGTTCACTCTGAACAGGAGATTCGCTCCGATCTGACCGATCAGCATTGCGGAAGAATATTCGAGTTCCTTAGACGGATCTGCGACGATATCGGGTTCTACCACCGTGCATGTGGCATCATACCACGGAGTGTCTTCTTCTATTACCTTTGCCTGTTTGGTTGCCTTCGAGCCGTTTCCGTTACATCCGGCCGCAAGAACCATCGACAAGATAACCGACGATGCAGCTACCTTGGATATGATCTTCTTTTTTGCCATATGTTACCTCCATATTAAAACCAGGCTGCCCTTTGCAGTCTTTCTAATTTGGGATTATACAATACTAGTATTACAGAAGTGTGTTATCTTTTAGGCAATGAGTTATTTGGATATAAAACAAGAAGATCTGTGGTCCTATCTTGACAGATCGTCTTCGCCGGTCGCTCTATACGGTACCGGAGACGGTGCGGATAAGATCATAAAAGTTTTAGAAGATCGCGGTCTGGGCGGCCGTGTGCAGGCTGTTTTCGCGAGCGACGGGTTCGTGAGAGACAGGTCCTTCCGCGGATTTAAGGTCGAGTCTTTCGACGATGTGAGAGCTCGTCTCGGCGACGGTATGACGGTCCTTGTCTGCTTCGGTTCTTCTCGCCCGGAAGTGCTCGCCAATATAGAACGCATCTCCGGGATATGCAAGACATTCATTCCGGATGTGCCCGTGTGCGGAGAGACGGTCTTCGACGCCGCGTTTGCTTCAGAGAACAAAGACAGGCTGCAGCACATATACGATCTTCTCGAAGACGACATCTCGCGCAGGTGCTATGAGAACTACATAAATTACAAGCTCACCGGAAGACCGGATCTTCTGCAAAACTCAGAGACACCCGACGATGAGAAGGCACTGCTCGGGAACGTGCTTTCCGGCACTTACTTCCTCGACCTCGGCGCATATAACGGAGATACCGTGAAGCGGTATATGGAACTTCTTCCCGATCCGGAAGGAGCAGTCGCGGTCGAACCTGAGAGGCACTCCTACAGGAAGCTCGAAACAGCATGCGAAGGATACGGCGGTAAGGTCATACCGGTACATGCGCTTATATCGGATCACACCGGAGACGGCGTCATGACATCATCTCACGGAAGGGGTTCGAGGTCAGGCAGCATAACCGGCGCCGGCGAAGGCATCAACAAAGTGAAGACCGTACCCGTTGCTCTCGAGACGATAGATTCTCTTATGGAAGGAAAGGTCCCGGGCTTCATCAAGTTCGATGTCGAAGGCGCGGAACTCGAAGCGGTAAGAGGCGGTATCCGCACAATAGAAAAGCACGGGCCCGTGTTAATGGTCTCGTGCTATCACAGAAGTGAGGATGTTTTTGTCTTGCCGGAAGAGATCTTGAAGATCAGGTCTGACTACCGTATGTATATCCGCCGGTCTCGCTGTATACCGGGGTGGGATATCGCTTTCTGGTTCGTCCCGAAGACCTGACTTACTCCTCAGGCTTGGACTTGTAGCCGCGTATAACGATCTCCTTCTCGGGGTTCTCGCGGTCTCTTAAGACAAGGTCACAGCCGATGACATTCGCAAACTTGTAAGCCATATCGAATCTCATGCTGTTCTTGGATGAATCAAGCCTGTTCGTGATACCGGCGACAGTCTTGTATCCAAGCTCGCCGGCCATCTTGGTCTGCGTGATGTGCTTGTCCTTCATGAATATTCTTAATGCTTCTTCAATTGACTTCGCGTCCATGATCATATCTCCTATCTTTAGAATCTTACCCGTTTTCCTCATTTACATTTTGGTATCTGATTAAATGATAGTCCCCGAATGTTTAGGTCAATTTATTAAACTGTAAAGACTTTTTAAACAACACCCCTAACTTGTTACCTTGAAATTAACCCGTCAAAACACGATAATCCTTGTATGAAGATTCTGATAGTAAGTGACTCACACAGGATGACGGCAAATCTCCTGACGGCGATAGACCGGGAGAAGCCGGACATGCTCATACACCTGGGAGACATAGAAGATGACCCGAATCCCGTTGCCGCAGCTGCCGGTTCTCCTGAGACTCCGTGCATATTCATAAAGGGCAACTGCGATTATAATTCCTCAGGCAGCGTGCTTATAAGAAGGTCTGTGTTCACTCTTCACGGACATCGTTTCTACTGCTGTCACGGCCATCACGAACGCGTCAATCAGGGGCTTACGACGATAGCCGTTGCTGCCTCCGACGAGAAGTGCGATATTGCATTGTTCGGCCACACACATGTTCCTTACGACAGCGAAGGCGAGTTTGCCGGGGAATACTCCCGTTACTATCTGGAAGCCTGGCCGGGCTGCGCTCCGGGCGTGAGGATAATGAACCCCGGGAGCATATCGCTTCCCCGGGGCGGATCATTTAAGAGTTATATCATTATGTCTATCGATGAGAATGACAGGATCTCGGCAGAGCTCAAGGCTCTGTGATCATCTGCCCTTATACTCGTCTGCCGGAACAAAGTAAGAAGCATCGTGCTTGCACAGCGGGCAGATATAATCCTCGGGAAGAGTATCGCCCTCGTACAGGTATCCGCAGACCGTGCAGATAAATCCCTTCTTTGCCTTGTCCTCGGCAGCAGGCTTCGCCTTGATGTTGTTCTGATAGTAAGCATAAGTTACCGAAGGATCTTCAGACAGGATCTCGCCGCCTATCACATCGGCTATGAACATCGAATGCGTACCGAGATCCATCGAAGCTATCACCTTTGCCGAGATGTATGCATTGGTCTCGCTCGTGATGTAGCAGATGCCGTCAGGTGATCTCTTGAACTCGATCGCCTCGAGCTTGTCCGCATCCCTTCCGCTCGCAAATCCCCAGTGCTTGTATGTATCGAACTTCGACTTCTCGGTAAGAATGGACACATTGAAGTATCCCGTCTCCATTATCATATCGTGCGTCAGGTTCGCCTTGTTGACGGTTACCGTTATCCTGTTCGGATCGGTCGTTACCTGTGTGACGGTGTTTACTATGCATCCGTTGTCTTTGCCGTCCTGCCTTGCCGTCAGGATGAACAAACCATACGACAGGTTATACATTACTTTATTATCCATGTTACGCCTCCCGTTTATCTCCAAATAATGAGTACACCCTGATTATAATCAGGGCGCTGACGGGTATGTAAAAACATGCGGTGAATTATAAAAACGGGCAGTTAACTTATAGTGAACTGCCCGCCATACTTTTGCGTATTCGTAGTTATTCTGTTCGCAATGCCGTAACAGGATCCTGTTTGGATGCCGTCTTGGACGGTATGAGGCCGCCTATGAGCGTGAGCACTACGGACAGCAGTATCAGGATGATGCCTGCCATCGGAGGCAGCTGTGCATTGATGGCATCGGTCTCGCCTATCGTGTGGATTATGATGTTTGCAGGTATCAGGAGCAGCAGCGATATGCCGACGCCCATGGATCCTGCAAGGAATCCCGTGATGACAGTCTCCGCGTTGAATACCTGTGCGATGTTGCCCTTGGATGCGCCCATGGCACGCAGGATACCGATCTCCTTGCGGCGCTCCAGGACGCTGATGTACGTAATGACGCCGATCATTATCGAAGATACGACGAGCGATATCGCGACGAAAGCTATGAGCACATAAGATATCGTGTTGACGATCCTCGTTACAGACTTCATCAGCGCACCGACGATATCCGTATAAGTGATGCCGTCGTTGCCTGCTTCCTTCTCCCTGGCGTTGTAATTGTTGATTATCTCGACAATGGCATCCTTGCTCTCGAAGTCCTTGGGGTAGATCGTGATGGAGCTGATGTCTTCTTCTGCGCAGTAACCGAAGTCGGAGAGGTTCTTATCGGCCGATGACACGCCGGTACTCATCATCTCTGCAAGGAACGACTGCATCTGCTTCTCGTCCATGTTGACCTGGAACGCTTCCGCGAAAGCATCTTCGTCGACCGTAAATAATTCTTCCGAATCAGAGAAGGTATCCTCCATCGCCTTCTGGATGTTGTCTCCAAGCACGTCTGCAACCTGCGCGAAAACCGACTCCATCGCACCGCCCATCTGCTCAGCCATCTGGGCCGTAAGACCGTTCATGTTGCTCGCGATGACGGCTTCGATCTCATCCATGTTGACAGCATCCAGAGCTCCTGCAGTAACCATGGCCTGAGCCTCAGGCGTTGCCATGTAATCTGCAAAAGAAGATGAGATCTTCGAAGGATCCGGAAGGGCATTCTGCTGGGCATATGCAATGTATCCGGTAATGAGCGCCGATGAGAATTCTGCGATCTGTTCGTCTGTGATGTTGATGTTCGACAGAGCCTCTGCAAGCAGGATATCCATCTGCTCGTTGACTACAGCGCTTCCTGCAGGGGTAGCGGCGTAAGCCTGGAAATAGTCTCCGAACTTGGATGTGTCGGTAATATCCAGACCGTTCGTTATCGCATACTGCATGAAGCCTGCCATGATGGTCTGCGTTGCAGTATTGATTGTCTCCTGGGACATGCTCGTGACGCTTCCCGAAGTCATTATCTTGATCATCTGATCTCTTATGACAGCCCTGCCTTCGTCTGTTGCAAGATAACCCTGGAAAGCTTCCGACAGGTTCGAGTAATTGGTCGTCGGATCAGCTGCGGCGTAGACTGCATATCCTGCAAGCAGGTTCTGCATCAGCGTCTCAACCTTATCGGAATCGACCTTGAGCTGAACGCCAGTAAGGAGCTTATCGATATCAGTAGCGCTCATCTGCGGCATCGCGCCTGCAAATGAACCTGCAAAATCAATGTCTCCGGTATCACCCAGCGAAGAAGAATCGAATTCGAGATCATCACCGTTGAACTGGAATGCTTCCTGCATCTTGTCCTCATCTATGGAGAACATATCGCCGAGATCAAAGTCCTCGTTCTCATCGTCAAATGCAACGCCCGTAAGAACATTGATATCCTTGTCTGCGAGCTGGTCGAGGACGATCTCTGCCGTCTCGGATTTTACGCGGAGCTCCTCGATGAGATCCTTGTAGTAGTAGATGCCCGAGCTGAGCATCTGGATGTCTTCGCCTTCCTTGGGCATGACGATACCTACGATCTTAAGGTCCTGCGCGCCTGCGAGAACATCCATCATGAACTCATCATCGTTAGACATGTCGGTCCAGACGTCGTGTACATCATCGTACTTATACTTCTCATATGCGGGGAGCACCTTGAAGGTAACGCCGAGGAAGTCTTCGTAAGACCAGTCCGTCGTCTCTTCAACGAGAGTGGTCTCATTGCCTTCTTCGAAGTCTTCGATCATCTGCTTAAGCTCATCGGAATCACGAAGGCCGAATGTATAGACGATGAAGTCGGATACGCTTGCTCTTGAAGAGAGCACGAGTACTGCCTCCGAGGAATTCTCGGGCCACTTGCCTGCCTTGATATCGTACTGACCCTGATAGAGATCCTCATACTCGGGAAGCTCATAGAAGATGTTCATCGTGTAAGCGGAAGAGAACATGCTCGAAGCAGACAGTCCCATCGATTCAAAATCATTGTTGGGGTTGACCTGCTTATACTTGTTATCGCCGGGATTGTAATAGTAGATCTGCGGAACGAGATCATAAGAGTACTCGACACCGTTTGTATATCCGTAGAGCTCGGGAGCTTCGTTGTCAAAATAATCCTTAAGCGAGGTAAGATCGTTCGTCTTGAACGAAGACAGGATCTGATTGACTCTCGGCACCTCCCTAATCGTGCCGTCGGGTGCGACCTGGTAAGCATCGGAATCAGCATCCTGACCGCCTGTCATCATGGTGAGGATCGACACGGCGGATGACGATATCTGCAGCGGGTACTGCGAGAGTGTCTTCTCCTCCGTCTCGTTGATATAGACATTAACGCCGGTCGACAGGGACAGGATGAGCGCGATGCCGATGATACCGATGGAACCTGCAAAAGACACGAGTACTGTCCTCGTCTTCTTTGTCCACAGGTTGTTGAAGCTGAGTGCCAGCGCCGTAAGGAAATTCATCGACGCCTTGCCGAGATTCCTGTGTACGGGCTTGATGCCGTCATCTTCAGGCCTGTACGGATTGCTGTCATCCGTGATCTTACCGTCCTTGAGCTTGACTATTCTGTTCGCATATTCTTCAGCGAGCTCAGGGTTGTGTGTGACCATGACTACGAGTCTGTCCTTGGCAACCTCTTTGAGAAGGTCCATGACGTGTACGGATGTCTCGGTATCGAGTGCGCCCGTAGGCTCGTCTGCCAGCAGGATGTCCGGATCATTAACGAGTGCTCGCGCGATGGCAACTCTCTGCATCTGTCCGCCTGAGAGCTGATTGGGCTTCTTGTGTGCCTGCTCCTTGAGGCCGACCTTATCGAGCGCTTCAAGAGCTCTCGCCTTACGCTCCTTGGCCTTGATGCCGGAGATCGTAAGCGCGAGCTCAACGTTCGCCAGAAGCGTCTGGTGCGGTATCAGGTTGTAGCTTTGAAAAACAAAACCTACCGTATGGTTACGGTAGGAGTCCCAATCGCGGTCTTTGTATTTCTTTGTGGATACCCCGTTGATGATGAGGTCACCCGTATCATAGCGGTCGAGACCGCCGATGATGTTAAGAAGTGTTGTCTTGCCCGAACCCGAAGGACCGAGTATTGCGACAAACTCGTTATCCCTTAAGCTCAGCGACACATCATCCAGCGCGCGCTGGATCAGACTTCCGGTCTTGTACTCCTTGCGGATATTCTTTATCTGTAACATATCTTTCCCTTGCTCCTTTTAAGCCACGATATATTAACACGCGCGTTTAAAGGCATGCTTTAAGATTTTCGGCATATTTTAGGCATTTTTTGACTTTTTGGATCCCTGGAGGCGCCGGTTTGATGCAAAAAACAGGGCCCGCAGGTTAGTGCGGACCCTTGGGGGTGTCTGTTTTCGGAAGGCGGCGTTACGAGCCTGCATAGGCCTTGTGGCCCATGGGATAGTAAACGTCGAGGTCTACCACGCCCTTGATGCCGTCGACTTCTCCGGTGGAGGTAACCTGCCAGAAGTAGTATTCGCCCTTGTAGTTGGTCTGAGGGACCCAGTTAGCGACCCATACGGTCTTGCCGGCGACGTCCCACCAGTTATCGAGATACCACTTGCTGGAGTAGATCATTACATCTCTGCCGCGCTTACCCATCTCGTCGATATACGCATACCAGAGCTGGTTCAGTGCGTTTACATCGGGGATGCCCCACTGGGCCATCTTGGAGTACTCCTCCCAGTCGAAAGCGAGCGGGAAATCCAGAGAGATGTTGTTGCTGTCGAGGTAGTCGCAGATCGCATTAACATCCGAGCGGACAGAATCGCAGTCGCCTCTGGTGCAGTAGTAATACGCGCCTACCATGAGGCCGGCATCCTTGGCACCCTGGTAGTTCTGCATGAACTTCGTATCGAAAGCCATCTCCTGCGTCTCCGACGAGCATCTCGCCAGGCGGATGATGACGAAGTCAACGCCTGCATTCTTTACCGCGGTCCAGTTGATTTCGCCCTGCCATGCGGATACGTCCATACCCGTGAGTGCTCCGTTCTTCTCGTAGGTAGCCTGGAAATCGAAGAACTGATATCTGTCAGGAAGAACGTCCTTATATGCCGATGTGTAGTTGCTCTCGATGCCGGATACATTGCCCGGATTGCCTGCGCCCTTGGCAACGAGCACGATCTGGATGGACTCGAGTCTCTTGCCGCCGCCTGCGGTGCCTGCATTCTCGCCGTTCTTTGCCCATGCCATCCAGCCGATGTCCTGCGCATGAACGCGGTAATATACGTCATAGTAGTTCGCGATGTCGCCCGTAAGCTCGATGGAGATAGCCTCCAGACGCTTGGATTTGCCCTGGGTGCCGCTCATCTCTCCGTCCTTGGCTTTCTCCGGGAGCCAGCCGTAATCCTGGACATGAGTGTTGTACTGGATGCTTCCGGAGTACTGAGCACCCGTGAGCGAGATGGTAATGCCTTCAAGCCTTCTGGACTTGCCGGTAGTACCCGCAGGTGCGCCGTCAGTTGCCCATGTGCTCTCCCAGCCCTGGTCCTGAACGTGAGTGCGGTATTTGACGCCCATGGCCGAATAAGCAGCTCTCTCGACGATCTTGACTCGGATCTCCTCCACGCGCCTGGATTCGCCTGTTGTGCCTGCGAGAGCTCCGTCATAGACATTGCCCTGCGCATCTCCGTAATCCTGGATGTGCGCGGAGTACTCGACCGCATAAGTGGCAGCCAGAGCTCCGGTGAGCCTTATCTCGATTCCTTCAAGGCGCTTTGACTGGCCCTCGGTGCCTGCCGCGCCGCCCGCAGTGACCCAGTCCATCCAGCCGATGTCCTGAACATGCACGCGGTATTCGAGCGAACCTTCGATACCGGAATTATTGGTGAAGTTTATGGTGATCTCTTCGAGACGCTTGGACTGGCCTTCTGTGCCGAGCTTAAGAAGCCCCGACTCATCCTGGGTTGCAGCCACGTTGCCGATGTCCTGGATGTGCGCGCTGCCCGACAGGGTAAAGAGCGAAGTCGTATCCGCAGACACCTTATCGCCGGGAAGAAGCGTCAGGCTCCCCGTGGCGAATATCGCGGCCGTGACGAGTCCCGTAAGAGCTCTCTTCAGAAATGATCTGTTCATGTTATAGATCCCCGTTTTTATATAATGGCTTATTATACTACAACTTCCCCCGGGCCAAATCCCGCGAAAATGGGGCAAAATCTACTCTGGCCGGCTTCTACTTATTCAACAGGTCATTCCAGATAAGGTGGTACTGAGTCGATGCTCCGTAGAAGAGGATCACTGTTATGACAAAAGCACCGGAAGCGATCATAAATACCGTTGACAATACCTTTAATATCCGGCTGCCCTTAGGATCGACACTCATCATTAGCACTCTTCCGCTCCAAACGGCTGCCGGTACGATCACTGGAGCTATGTATCTGAAAGCTTCAGTACAGACAACTGGGAAAGAGAAGCAGAAGGAACACTCCGACACGATCAGAACAATGCTCATTATCCACAGTGAGATGTATTCCGGAATAAACCTCATGCGCTCGTTCTTCGCGGTTACTGTCCTGCAGACTCCAATAACAGCAAATACAAGAATCAACAGTATCAGGACTCCGGCTAAGATAAGCATTATCTCTGCCGTGGTCTTAAGGAATTCATTGATGAACTCACGCTCGTCAAACAAGCCGGACTTTATCAAAGCCAGGAATATGTTGTAATCGTTAACCTCTTTCCCCTCCATCAGATACGGATAACGGATAAGTTCTGCCGACGGAAGGAACAGTCTCTGCAAAGGAGAGAACATCCATACATCCTGGTCAATCGCAGACTCTATCGCATAGACATATGTTATCGGGGTTCCGTATAAGATGAGATTGCGAAGCGGGAACCACATTCCCAAAGGAAAGACCAGAAGTGCAAAGAAAACAAATTGTTTAATCAGATTCTGGAAGATATATTTTGCTTTTCTGTCTGTATTGCTCCTCATCGCCTTTACGGTCTTGAACAACCGCACGGCAAACAGCCACGCCACAGGGAAAGCAACAAAGCCCATTGACAGCTTTGTCATCATGGCACAGCCGATCGCCAGCGCCAGAAAGAGTATCGTAGTAAGATCCGGTTCTGAATACCACTTGAGAGCAAGGTAGAACGAAGCAACAAACAGCATTATGGCCAGAGCATCGTTATTGAGCTGGATCGCCAGGAAGATCATCTGCGGACAGAAAACTACCGGCAACAAGGATATCGCTAACGCTTTACCCTTGATCTTGAAGTATTCCAGGATCTTCTTTACAAATAATACCAGATATGAAGTCCATAACATGGGAAGTATCTTCAGTCCGTTGAAGTCCTCTGCAAATCTTAACGGCAGATGTTCCTGGATCTTCAGGAAGATGGCACATAACAAATGATGCAGCGGCGGATGATACAGGAGACCCAGTCCTCTTACATCGCAGTTAGGGATTACGGAATAATCATGAATGATCATTATGTAATCATCATGGTAACCGGCCTCGATAACGGAAAAATCAGACAGATCGTGCTGATAGTAATGAAGGGGCGTAAACAGCACCATGATCATTCTTAAAAGGAATCCGACACAGAGGATAACTGTGATCAGATCTTTATATGAGAACTTATGACTTACGATAAGTGTCACGGCAGACACCAGGACAGTTCCCAGACCGCACCACATCATGGTATTCTCCATCGCGACCAGACAATCCAGCCGGCTATTCTGAAGGCTGCCGAATACAGACTTGAGAATGATCAGATAAAGAGCAAAAGCCGGCACAAATGCGATCAGTGAGAGGAACCTTTTGGGTGTCGTAACGAAGGCATTAGTAACATACAGTGCGCAGCAAGCCGTAAAACAGGCCATAAGAACGGAAACTTCGATCTCGCTCATGTTGCCGGCGTTCATGCCGGTAACAAGATACAATACCAGTATCGCCAATGTGCACAGGCCGAACCCCTGCGCACGATCCCGGTAATCCTCAGTTTTCAGTAATCCCCTGTCAGACACGTAATGCTTCCTTTGAATCTAATAAGCGCATTTTAACATCAAATAGTATCTCGATGAAACCGAGACTCTGTTCAAACAAGAAAAAGGTGCCCTCAAAGGGCACCTTTGACAATTGCTGTTGTAATACGCGGCCGGGATTACATTCCCTCTACGGAAGCGATAGCCTCGCGCATGTTTGCTTCGGACTTCTTGAGAAGCTCGATCTCTTCAGCTGTAAGCTTCATGTCGATGATCTTGTCAACGCCGTTAGCTCCGATGAGTGCAGGAACGTCGAGTGTTACGCCGCTCATGCCGTATTCGCCGTTAAGTCTTGCAGCGATGGTCCTTACTGTGTGCTCATCTTCAAGAATGCTGCGGAGAAGTGTTGTTGCACTTACAGCGATACCATTGAATGTAGCGCCCTTGCGTCTAATGATCTCAGCGCCGGAAGACTTTGTCTGCTGAGCGATCTCAGCCTTAACATCGTCACCGAAAGGAACTCCTACTGCCTCTGCATACTCGTCGATAGACATACCTGCTACATGAGTGTGGCTCCATACAGGGAACTGTGTCTCACCGTGCTCGCCCATGATGTAGCCGTGAACGTTACGTACGTCAACGCCGAGCTTACGGGAGATGAGGACTCTGAAACGTGCGGAGTCGAGGTTTGTACCGGAACCGATTACCTTGTTTGTAGGAAGTCCGGACCACTCCTGAACCTTATAAGTAACAAGATCACAAGGATTGGAGATGACCATGATGACACCCTTGTTGTAGTGCTCCATGATGCTGTCTGTGATCGTGTGTGCCAGCTTGATGTTCTTCTTGGCAAGATCAAGTCTTGTCTCGCCTTCCTTACGCGGAATGCCTGCCGTAATGATGATGGCATCTGCATCCTTGACCGAATCATAATCACCTGCGTGAATGTACATGTCACCGAGGAACGGTAAACCGTGGCTGATATCGAGTGCCTCTCCTTCTGCCTTATCCCTGTTGACATCGATGAGTACGAGTTCCGAGCAGATCTGCTGCATTGCGATAGCAAATGCCGTGGTCGAACCAACCGCGCCGGCGCCGATAATGGCGACTTTGGTGCCTTCTTGTTTGTACATAAGCTTTAACCCCCTTGTTAATGCATTTTGAATGATAGCAAAACCGAATTTGATAATAAAGGCGGGCCTCTATATTGAAATTACTGAAATTTCATACAGAAAAACCCGCCGTTAAGGTATATTTTGCTAACTTTCGCACAAATTAATTTGCGTTTTTTTACATGCCTCCGTTATCGTCGCCGCCTTCAGGCCTTGGAATATCCTGCCCTGCAAGGAATTCATCCTGTGCCTGAGCTGCCGCCTGAGCCTGCGCTGCTTCCGCCGGATCAGCCGCCTGCGCCACGCTTCCCTCGGCTCCGACAGCCTTGATCGCAGTTCCGCAGTACTGGCAGTAACCTACGGTTCCGAGCCTGATCTTGTTGCCGGAAGCTCCGCAGCTGGGACATACAACGCCGACATACTGCTTCTCGAGCTCGTCATTATAGACCTGATGAGCGAACTCCGTCTTGGCGGTCTCGGCTTCAGCCTGCGCCTGCACGGCTTCGGCCTGTGCCTGTCTTGCCGCTTCAGCCTTCTGCCTTGTCTGCTCCTTGGCAACGGCGATCTTACGCTTCTTCCTGACATTAACGATAATTACTATGACTATCGCGGCGATGACGACGACCGTTACGATCGTTAAGATCTCCCTGTTCGACAACTGCTTCGTCATGATGCGGTCAGCAGCCTTCTTCAGCGCCATCTCGAAGAACTCGCCTTCGTTATACTCGGTCTTCTCATAGTAGTAATCAATGTAATCAAGCAGGATCTCTCTGGCCTGATCATCCATGACCACCGTGCTCGCGTTATAACCGGGAGTTACCGTGCAGATATAATCGCCGGACTCATCGGGGTACTCTCTGAACACGATGAGCAGATGCCCTTCATCCTCGCCGAAAAGCTCCGCATACTTCTCTTCTGCCCAATCCTCGAGGCTTCCCTCCGACTGATACTCTGCGCCTACCTCTTCTCCCGTGATCCAGAGATACGGCTGAACGCCGGTCTTCTCATAGAAATACTCGAGACCGTCAATGAGCGCAGCCTCTTCGCCGGAGCCTTCTGTGATCCAGGTTCCCCAGTCATCCTGATACCACGCATCTATCGGATCGCAGTCATCAGCCGGCAGCATCTCCCTTGCGATCGTGGAGCGCTCTATGCCGAATGAGCCGAGCATGCCCTCGATATCACCGCCCGTCTGGCGGAACCGCTGCAGTCCGACCATTGCAAAGACGATAGCAATGACAAAGATCCATACACCGGCGATGCTGCTGCATCCGCAGCCTGATCCGCCGCTGCCTCCGCTGCCGCCGCTCCTGTAATTACGTGAGTGGTGTGACCTTCCGTAGCTTCCGGAAGAATGATAATGGCTTCCTCCGCTTGAACGGTGTGATGAGTGATGTGAATGACTGCTTGAACGATGACCGCCGCTGTGGCCGCCGCTTCTGCCGCCTCCTCTTCCCATAATAAATCCCTCCTATAATCTAGCCCAATATTCCGGGTTCCCTGTTCCCGGATTCCGAACAGATTATATCAGATTCGGGCGGTGGGGCGCTTGTCCCCTGTGTTCTGTTTTCGTTTCGAGAAGAAATGGAACAGCGGGCAAATAACGCCCGGGTTCAGTGTAAAACCCGGGCGCATGTAAAGCAGTCAGTTGTGCAAGACCTTAGAATTCCTGAGGGAGCTCCAGTGTCCTGTTCGCGTTGAGGTCGCGGCAGACTTCGATGAACTTCTCGAGAGGTACGCCGGCCTGCTGCTTGTTGGATCCTCTGAAGTTGACGGAGACTGTGTTCTCGGCAGCTTCCTTGTCGCCTACAACGAGGATATAAGGATCCTTCATCTGCTTGAACTTCTTGATCTTGTCTCTCATGTTGACGTCGGTGTAGTCTGCTTCGACTCTTACGCCGGCCTTGATGAGAGCTTCCTGGACCTTCTCTGCATATGCGTTATGCTCGGGTCTGATCGGTACTACTGCAACCTGATAAGGGTTGAGCCAGAACGGGAATGCACCCTTGAAGTGCTCTGTGATGATTCCGATGAAACGCTCGAAAGAACCGAAGATAGCTCTGTGGATAACGATTGGCATCTTCTGAACGCCGTCCTTGTCAGCATATGTGAGCTCGAAGTTGTGAGGCAGCTGGAAGTCGAGCTGAACTGTACCGCACTGCCACTCACGGCCGAGCGCATCCTTGATCTGAAGGTCGATCTTCGGGCCGTAGAATGCACCGTCGCCTTCGTTGACTTCGTAATTGCCTTCGCCGTACTTCTCGTCGAGGATATCCTTGAGTGAAGCCTCAGCGGAATTCCAGGACTCGATGTCGCCCATGTAATCGTCAGGTCTTGTCGAGAACTCTGCGCGGTATGTAACGCCGAATGTCTTGTAGATCTCATCAGCTATCGCGATAACGTCCTTGATCTCGTCCTTGATCTGATCGGGTGTAACGAAAGTATGGTCGTCATCCTGACGGAACTCCTGAACTCTGAACAGACCGTTCATCTGTCCGGACTTCTCCTTACGGTGAAGAACGTCATACTCGCTGTATCTGATAGGCAGCTCCTTGTAGGAGTGCATCGTGCGCTTGTATTCCATCATGGCGTTCGGGCAGTTCATCGGCTTGGCAGCCATTGTGTCCTCTGCCTCGATCGAATAGCAGCAGCATGTGTTGTCGGATGTTACCGCATCCTCGGCGGAAGTATCCTTGGATACACCGGGAACGATGAACATGTTGTTTACATAGTGTGCCCAATGGCCTGAGATCAGCCAGAGCTTCTTGTTGTTGATGAGAGGTGCGGAGATCTCCTGATATCCGTGCTTCAGCTGGATCTCTCTGGAGTACTTCATGAGTTCCTGGTAGAGGATCCATCCCCTCGGCAGCCAGTAAGCCATGCCCGGAGCAGTCTCACGGAACATGAACATATCGAGCTGTGTGCCGATCTTCTTGTGGTCTCTCTCCTGTGCTTCCTTAAGCCATGCAAGGTGAGCCTTGAGCTCGTCCTTGGAAGGGAAAGCAAACAGATAAATTCTCTGGAGCTGGTCTCTCTTCTCGTCGCCTCTCCAGTATGCGCCGGATACACTCTTTATCTTGAATGCTGAGCTGAAGAGTTCCTGTGAATTATCAACGTGAGGTCCGCGGCAGAGATCTACATAGTCATCACCGGTGTAGTAGATCGAGATCGTCTCGTCCTCGGGAAGATCCAAGATGAGCTCTGTCTTGAACTTCTGGTCCTTGAACAGTTCCAGTGCCTCTGATCTTGAGATTACCTTGCGCGTCCAGTCCTCCCTGCGCTTGATGATCTCATGCATCTTGTCTTCAATTGTCTTGAAATCGTCTTCAGTAACGGTCCTCGGCAGAACGAAATCATAGTAGCAGCCGTCGTCGATCTCCGGACCTATCGCGTACTGCGTCTCCTTGCCGTAGATCTCGATCACGGCCTTAGCCAGAATGTGTGCAAGAGAGTGGCGGTACACTTTCAATACTTCTTCTTTTTCCATTGTCAAAAATCCTCCTCTAGAGTTTTATGCGCAGAACCGCTGCGCAGATTGCAAGATTGTATCACAAATGCGCGCGAACTTCACTAATAAAGAAGAAAACAGGGCCGCATAAGCAGCCCTGCACAGTCGCATTATATTGTCTCCTGCTTAACCCAGCATCTGAACCAGGTTTGCCTTGGGCGCGAACCCGACCTGCCTTGCAGCCTCTTCGCCGTTCTTGAACAGGATGATCGTCGGGATGCTCTGCACTCCGAACCTCTCGGCAAGTTCATCTTCTTCATCAACGTTGACCTTGCCAACCTTGACCTTGCCCTCATACTCCTCTGCGATCTCGGCTACGACGGGGCCGACCATGCGGCAGGGACCGCACCATGTTGCCCAGAAATCCACCAACACGGGGAGCTCAGACTGCATTACTTCAGACTCGAAATTATCACCGGTCAATACTATCTCTGCCATAAGAATCTCTCCTTTGTATCAACATTTTCCGTATCTTCCTTCCTCATTATACAGGGAAAGACTGCAATAAAAAACCGACCGGGAGAAATCTCTTCCCCCCGGCCGGTAAAACCTTTGGAGTGGTTATGAAAGCTTATTTCTTGCCGCTGTTCTTCTTGGTCCAGATGTCGAAAACAACTGCCGCAAGGAGAACGCCGCCCTTAACAACCTTCTGCCAGTTCTGGTCGAGACCCATGAGCGACATGCCGAGGTTGATGATACCGATCAGGGTAGCACCGATCGCCATTCCGAATACCGTACCTGAGCCGCCGTATGCGGATACACCGCCGACGATACAAGCCGAGATCGCATCCATCTCGAAGTTCTGGCCTGCGAATGAGTTAGCTGCCTTGAATCTTGCAGTAACCATGAGCGAAGCGATGACTGTGAGGATGGACATGTTGAGGTAAGCCACAAACATGACGATCTTGTTGTTGATACCGGACAGACGTGCTGTCTCTGCGTTGCCGCCGACTGTCATGAAGTGACGGCCGATGACTGTCTTCTCGCAGATGAAGCTGTAGAAGACCATGATTGCTACGACCCATACGAGAACTGTCGGGATACCGCCGTCCATCGCGAGCTTATATGTAAGCAGTCCGATGATAGCAGCCTCAAGAATGGTCTTGCCGATGACATAGCCCATGGGCTCAGCCTCGTATCCCTTCTTGACCTTGCCTGCTCTGGAGGTGAAGTTCATTACTGCTACGAGAGCAATGCAGAGGACACCGAAGATGAGGCACGGGATATTGAGGATGCCTGCGGGTGACTCGAACACTCTTCCGGAGAAGATAGCGAGGAAGTCAGCCGGGAAGTTGGAGATGGCACTGGTAGTTGATACCGAAGTGAGGATCTCCGTGCCGGCACCGCGGAATGCGAGGTAGCCTGCGAGGGTAGCGATCCACGGAGGTATGTTCAGGAATGCGATGAGATATCCGAGGATAACACCATAGAGGACACCGATGCCTACGAGGATGAGGAGTGTCAGCGGAGTGTTGACCATATGGATAACCGATACGACACCTGCGATCGCACCCACGAGACAGACGAACGAACCGACTGAGAGATCGATGTTACCGCCTGTGAGCATACACATCAGCATGCCGGCGCCCAGAACGAATACATAGGCATTCTGTGATATGAGAGCTGTAAACTGAGACTCGGTGAAGATGACTCCGTTTGTCATGATGACGAAGAAGATGTAGACGACGAACATTACGATGATCATCGTGTTCTTCTTCAGAACATTCTTTATGCTGAAATTATTCATGCTTTTGCTCCTCCCTTCTTACGCATCTTCATGATCACGTCGAAGAAGACTGCGAGCAGCAATACGAGGCCCTTAACGACCAGCTTGTAGTTCGAGCTGGTTCCCATGATGTCCATGCCCTGGTTGATGACACCCATCATGAGAGCGCCGATAATGACGCCGCCGATCGAACCTGTACCGCCGTATGCGGAAGCGCCGCCGATGAAGCATGCTGCGATAGCATCCATCTCGTAGCCCATTCCGTATGTAGGCTGAGCACCTACGAAACGTGCGATGTTCAGGACACCTGCGAAGCCTGCGAGGAGGCCCATCAGAGTGTAAGCCTTGAACATTACCATCTTTGTGTTGATACCTGAGAGTCTTGTTGCTTTCTCGTTGCCGCCGACGGCGTAGAGGTTACGTCCGAGGGTAGTCTTTGTTGTGATATAAGCGAACAGTCCGAGGATAAATCCGATCCAGATAAGTGCTGTCGGGATACCCTTGTAAGATGAGAGCTTATAGAACAGCCAGATGATGGCAGCGCAGATGATCACCGTCTTGATGACCGTGCCGACCAAAGACTCGAGCTTATAACCGTTCTTCCTGAGATATGCACGATGGAGGAACGTATAGATAACGATGGCAATTGCAGCTACGATTCCCGTTACGAGACAGAACTTGTTCATGACGGTCCCGTCTGAAGCCGTGAGGGCAGGTCCGATGCCTGCGAACAGGTCAGGGATGTAGCAGTCAGCGCCGCCGCCGAAGATGTTCAGATATGTTGTGTCTGTTACAGAGTATGCGAAGCCGCCCATTACGACGTTTGCGAGTCCTCTGAAGGCAAGCATTCCGGCGAGGGTCGCGATGAAGGGCGGAACCTTGACGAAAGCGATCCAGAAGCCCTGCCACATGCCGATGAGAAGTCCCATAACGAGCATTACGATAACTGCCACGGGCCACGGGATGCTCTTATCCATCATGATGGCTCCGACGCCGCCTGCGAAGCAGACAACGGAACCTACTGCGAGGTCGATGTTACCGCCCGTCAGGATGCAGAGGAGCATACCTGTCGCGAGAACGAATACGTATGCGTTCTGTGCGATGAGGTTGGTGATGTTCTGTGCGTAGAGGGCCCTGCCCGATGTTGCAATGTTAAAGAAGATAACTACCGCAACAAGGGCGATAAGCATCATGTACTTCTTTAAGAAAGATAAGATCTTACTGCCTGTCATGCTTAGCCCTCCTTTCCTGTCTTAACGATGCAAGCCATGATGTTCTCCTGAGTTGCTTCGGAAGCGGGGAGCTCACCGACTATCTTGGCTTCATTCATGATATAGATCCTGTCACTCATGCCGATGACTTCGGGAAGCTCGGATGAGATCATTACTACTGATTTGCCGGCTGCTACGAGATCGTTGATGATGCAGTAGATCTCATACTTGGCGCCGACGTCGATACCTCTCGTAGGCTCGTCCAGGATGAGGACATCCGGGTTCGCGAACATCCATTTCGCGAGGAGGACCTTCTGCTGGTTACCGCCTGAGAGATTGCCGACCAGCTGCTCGACCGAAGGTGTCTTGGTCTTGAGCTTGCTTACATATTCTGCTGCGACCGCATATTCTTTATCCTTGTCGATGACGAGGTTTGTAGACAGGGCCTTGAGATTCGCGAGCGATGTGTTGTGCTTGATCGAATTGGTGAGGACAAGGCCGTTGCCCTTTCTGTCCTCGGTTACATATGCAAGCTTGTGCTCGATGGCCTGCTTGGGGCTCCTGAGAACGACTTCCTTGCCGTTCAGTATGAGCTTGCCCGAGATGCCTACGCCGTAGGAACGCCCGAAAATACTCATCGCGAGCTCCGTTCTGCCGGCACCCATGAGACCGTAGATACCTACGACCTCACCCTTGCGGACATACATGGATACGTCGTCGACTACCTTTCTCTCGGCAAACTCCGGATGATAGACAGTCCAGTTCTTGACTTCCATGAGGGTATCACCAATCTCGACGTCGTGGCGCTTCGGGAAACGGTCAGTCATGTCACGGTTAACCATGCCCTTGATGATACGGTCCTCGGAGATCTCGTCTGTCTTGCAGTCGAGTGTCTCGATCGTGGAACCGTCTCTTACGATCGTGATCTTGTCTGCTACGTAAGACACTTCGTTCAGCTTGTGGGAGATGATGATCATCGTCATTCCCTGCTTCTTGAATTCCTTCATCAGATCGAGGAGAGCTCTGGAGTCTGTCTCGTTCAGTGAGGATGTAGGCTCGTCGAGGATCAGGAGCTTCGCGTTCTTTGCAAGAGCCTTCGCGATCTCGACCAGCTGCTGTTTACCTGTACCTATATCTTTTATAAGAGTCTTGGAAGAATCCGTAAGGCCGACCATCTTAAGATACTTATCAGCCTCTGAATACGTCTTGTTCCAGTCAATATTCCATTTTTTGCCTCGTTCGTTGCCGAGGAACATGTTCTCGCCTATTGTCATGTAGGGAATCAGGGCGAGTTCCTGATGTATGATTACGATTCCTTTTTTCTCGGAATCCTTGATGTTATGAAATTCACAAACTTTGCCGTTATAGATTATGTCGCCTTCATAAGTACCAAACGGGTAGATACCGCTTAATACGTTCATGAGCGTTGATTTGCCGGCACCGTTCTCACCGACAAGCGCGTGGATCTCTCCTTCTTCAACCTGGAGGTTGACATTGTCGAGTGCTTTTACGCCCGGAAAAGTTTTGGTTATGTTTTTCATTTCAAGCAAAACATTTGCCATTCTTGTACCTCTTCCTTAAATCAAATGCCTCTTTAAGCAGCCCCCTAAAAAACAGGCGGGTTTTTCACCCGCCTGTCCAGGGTTGTAAATTATGCTTTACTTAAGCTGATCTGCTGTGTAGTAACCGGAGTCGATGAGGATCTTCTCGTAGTTACCAGCGTCTGCGAATACAGGCTCGCAGAGGTAAGAAGGAACAACCTTCTTGCCGTTGTCGTATGTCTCTGTGTCGTTAACGTCAACTGTCTCACCCTTAAGGATCTGACCAACCATCTTAACAACCTGAGCTGCAAGAGTACGTGTATCCTTGAATACGGACATTGACTGCTTGCCATCGATCATGTTCTTAACGTTAGCGATATCGCAGTCCTGACCAGTGATGATCGGGTAGTTGCCTGTGTAGTTAGCAGCGAGAGCGTTAGCTACACCAAGAGCTGTAGAGTCATTGGAGCAGAGCCAAGCGTCTACGTTTGTGCCGTCAGCATAGAAAGAGGAGAGGATTGTCTCAGCTCTAGCCTGAGAATTCTCTGTCTTCCAGGAAGCAGTAGCAACATCGGAGAACTCTGTCTGGCCGGAAACTACTACAAGCTTACCGGACTCGATGTAAGGATTGAGAACGTCCATAGCACCCTGATAGAAGAACAGAGCGTTGTTGTCACCGGGGTCACCAGCTGTGATCTCGAGGTTGAACGGACCATCTGCATTGTCAAGGTCGAGCTGATCCTTAATGAATTCGCCCTGGATCGTACCAACCATGTAGTTGTCGAATGTAGCGTAGTAATCAACTGTGTCAGACTCCATGAGGAGACGGTCATAAGCGATTACGGGGATATTCTTAGCTTCTGCCATGTCGAGAGCCTCACCGAGTGAAGAACCTTCGATAGCAGCGATAACGAGAACCTTACAACCGGAGTTGACCATGTTCTCAACCTGTGAGAGCTGTGTAGCTACGTCGTTAGCAGCGTACTGAAGATCTACTTCGTAGCCTGCCTTCTCGAGCTCCTGCTTCATGTAGTCGCCGTCCTGGTTCCATCTCTGGAGATCCTTTGTAGGCATTGAAACGCCAACCTTGTCCTTACCTGAACCGCCAGCAGCGCATCCAGCGAAAGAAACGAGGAGCATAGCTGAGCAAAGAACTGTTCCAAGTACTTTGGTTAATTTCATCAGAAATTCCTCCTAAAAATGTTTTTGGTGACCTATCACCGATTACAACTTATCATTAGGAGTGTAGGAAAATCATATCGAAAATCTGTAAATTTTAGCGAAAATAACAAGTGCGCAATCGGTTGTTAGCACATTTTTGTAAAAGTCCTGATCATCCTGTGCGGATTTGTGCTACTCGGTGGGAACAGAAGCTTCGACTGTCTCTTCTTCCGTTTCTTCTTCCTTCTCTATATTCATATAAACGTCTTCCTTCATGTGGAATCCGCTGTCGATGATGACCTCGTCAAGATTGTCCTGATCGACCGCTACCGGCTCGATCGCAACGTAAGGGATGTCATATGTGCCGTCGTTGAAAAGAACGTCCACGCCGATGTCCTCCCCTTTCGCGAGTTTTACGGCGTATTCCGCTGCAAGCTTGGCGAGCTTTTCCACGGGCTTGTATACCGTCATGAGCTGCGTGCCCTCCACGATCCTCTGGCATGCCTCGAGTTCCGCGTCCTGTCCGACGACCTTGATCTTGCCGGCCAGTCCCCACTCGGCCAGAGCGTGCACGGTCTCACCTGCAAGCGCGTCGTTGCCGCACATTATCGCATCGGCTTCCGAGATGGTCTCGATGTTGTCGTTGACAAATTCGTACGCGAGCTCCGCACGCCAGTTGTCGCAGTTATAGGTAAGCAGGATGTTCTCGCCATATTCTTCGCAGACTGCCTCAAAGCCTTCCATGACCTGGGCGACGTTGTAGTCGCTCTCGGGTCCCATTATCTCGACGATGTTGGCATCTTCACCGATGTCTTCGCAGATGGCTTCGGCCATGTTGGTACCGACGGCCACGTTGTCGAAAGAGATGTAGAGGTCGGCATTGGCATTCCTGACGATACGGTCATAGCAGATGACGGGAATGCCCGCATCCTTGGCAGCCTTGATCGCATCTGTCAGCCCGTCTGCATCGATGGTAACGATAACGATTGCATCCACGCCTATGCCTATGAAGTATTCTATCTGTGATATCTGGGTGTCCATCTCACCGTTCGCGGACTGGACGTTGACCTCCGCGCCGAGTTCATTCGCGGTGGCACAGAAGACGTCCCTGTCCCTTGTCCATCTCTCTATTACATAGGAGTCGAAGCTCAGTCCTATAGTAAGGACATCCTCCGCCTGAGTGGGGACAGCGATCGGGCTCGTCTGGTCTTTGCCGCAAGCGGCGCCGAGGAAGACGAAGACCGCTGCCATTACTGCAGCTACCGTGTTACGTATCTTTCTCATAGCTTGAGCCCATCCTTGTATTCTGTCGGGGTCTTGCCTGTTACCTTCTTGAATATCCTGGAGAAATAATTCGGATCGCTGTATCCTACTTCGCTGCAGATCTCTTTCATGGACTTGGACGGATCGGCGAGGAGCTCCTTGGCCTTCTCGATCCTCAGGTTTGTAAGATAGTCTATGAACGTGACGCCCGTCTTGTGCTTGAACAGCTTGCTGAAGTAGTAGGGGCTGATGTCCGTCTGCCTCGACATTCCTTCGAGCGAGAGATCCTGCGCATAGTGCGTATCGATGTATTCCTTTGCCTTGGTTACCGCGTCAGCCTGGGAATCGACATTTGAGGAGTTGATCATTATGACCGCGCTCTCGATGTGCTTGATGAACCACAGTCTCAGCGAATCGAGGCTCGTTATCGAGCAGACCTCGGGGAGGTATTCGCTCCTGCCCTTGAACCTGTACAGGTGTCCTCCCTTGCTGTATGCCATGTGCTCAGCCCAGAGAACGAACTCGAGGACCTTGAGCCTTATGTCGGACAGCGAGCCGCCGGAACTGTTCTTCATCCAGTCGAAGAACCTGGTAGCCTCCGTCTCCGCTGTCTGAACATCGCCTGCCTGGACTGCCGCGAACAGATCTTTCTCATAATTCATCGGATAATCGTCTTCGTACTCGCAGCCGACCCTGACATCGTCAGAGTGCGCGACTCTCTCGGTCGAGTTCACAAGGCAGGCAAGTGCCTCGCTGTATGAATCGGCCATCGCCCTCATCGGACGTACGCTGCCGATGCCTATCCTGAAGTTCATTCCGAGGCGGTCGTCCAGCCTGTGGCTCATCTGCCTTGCCTGTTCGACTATCTCCGAACGCTTGGCATATGAGAGTTCATCCTTGTCATAGGGTACGAGGACCGGGAGCTTGTTGCCCATTACGGAGCCTATGACGCCCTTGAAGTAGTCCTCGATTATGAGCCTTATGTCCGTATAGTTCTTCTGCGTCTCGATGCTGGCAGGGACCGCACCCGTCAGATAGTTGCCGACCTGCTCCTTGCCACTGACGATGACTATCATGTATCCGAACTTCTCCGATATTCCGAGAAGCGACATATAGTTGTCTATGTTCTCCTGGAAATGCTCGTGGAACAGAAGGTCCTGTATCAGGCCGTTCTCGATGATCGGCATGATGGTCTCGAACTTCTCCTTGATCTCGAGCTCCTCCTTACGGGACTGGCGCTCCTTGTCGACCTCGGCCATGGCCTTGGAGAGGACGTCGGTAATCTTCTTCTTGTCGAAGGGCTTGTTCAGATATGCGAGCACGCCCATGTCTATCGCCTCTTTGGCGTAGTCGAACTTATCGTAAGCGGACAGCACGATGAACACCGTCTTGGAGTTTGTCTTCCTGATCTCGCGCATCGCATCGATGCCGTTGATGCCGGGCATCTGGATATCCATGAATGCTATGTCGGGACGGAACGTCTCAGCGAGCTCGATAACGCTCCTGCCGGTCTTGGCACTCTCGATCTCGAAGCTTCCGGGGAAGCTGTTCTCGATAATGTATTTGAGTGAATCGATGACGATACCTTCGTCGTCGGCAAGCATTATTCTGTACATTGATCCTTCTCCATCGGTATTCTGATGATCACGCTGGTACCCTCCCCCAATGTGCTGTTGATCTCGATCTTCTCCTTCTTGTCGAAAAAGATATCAAGCCTCGAGATAACGTTCGCAAGACCCACGCTCTTCTCTTCGGCGGGTTCGCCGCCGGTCCTGCCGTGAGGCCTGCCCGCGAGGATATCCTCTATCAGCTCTTCGTCCATTCCGGTTCCGTTGTCGCTGACTTCGATGCAGGCATAACCGTCTTCCTCATAAAGCGAGAGTATGATGTGTCCCTGCCTGTCCTCGAGGCTCATGATCCCGTATTTGACGGAGTTCTCGACGATAGGCTGGATTATCATGCTCGGTATGACGACGCCGGTAAGGCTCTCGTCGATGTCCTTGGAGAACTTGATCTCGCCCGAATACCTTACGTTCATGATGTAGATATAACTGTCGACGAGCTCTATCTCTTCAGAGATCTTGACCTGTTCGTTATCCTTCTTGACATTATAACGGAAAAAATCCGCCATGTTGCTTATGTACTCGCCTGTCCTGTCGGCACCCTCGACCATAGCCAGCTGCGCTCCCGCATTAAGGGTGTTGAACAGGAAGTGCGGGTTGATCTGCGCCTGAAGATACTTGAGCTGGGCATCCTTCATCTGGTTCTCCATGAGAAGGCTCTTCTCCTTCATGGCACTCTCGGTGACCATCTGCTCCCTTATCTTCGCGATGTATTCCTTGATGCTCGCGAGCATCTGGTTGAACGCACGGGTAACGTTGCCGACCTCGTCGTTGGAGTGGATCTTAAGCGGTTCAACGTTCTCGAGACCGCCCCTGGAGATCTCGTTCGCCTTGTCGGACAGACTCGTCAGAGGCCTGGTGATCGTACCGGTAAGAATGACGATGAGCAGGACGTTCATGAGAGACACAATAACGAAGATCGACAGACACAATACCTCCGAATACCTGAGCGATCCTATCAGCGTGTTGAAGCTCTCGGAGTTGATGCGGAACGTCTCGTTGTTGAGGCTGTAGATGTATGTGTTGAGAACGTCGTACATCTCGGAGCACTCTTTGTAGTACTGGGTGTATTTCTCGATGTTGCGTCCGCGTTTTGCCTTGACGGCGTTCTCCGCAGTCAGCAGATAGCTTTCGGCGAGTTTGCGGATGTTGCGCTCGCGGAGCTTGTAGACGTTGTCCGTCGGAAGATTGTTGAGCTGCTGTATCTCTTCGGCTATCTCCTGCGAATACTTGTAGTAGAGCTCGAGGTCATCGGTACCCTTTGTCTCGAGGAATCCCGTAAGGCCCGTGTGGACCTGCACGAGATCGTCAGACAGATCGTTCAGACTGATGTTGGTCGAATAGACCATGTCGATCCTCGAGAGCATGCGGTTGAGGTTAAGGTATACGAACAGGTTTACTCCTAACGCGATCATGGAGGTCACGAGGAATATGAATACCAGCTTGTACCTGATCTTGAGGTGGCGGAGACGTTCTCTAAGCCGTTTCATCCGTTACCTCCTCTCCGTTGTCCGTGCTGATGTAATCAGACACGTTCGACTTGTTGATGAGGACATAGTTGGTATCGAAATACCCGTTGACGTAGCCCATCTCGTAATACTCGTTAAGGGCATCCACGCAGTACTTGGCCACCTGCTCGGTATCAACGCTGAACGTCGCTTCGATCGCGCCTCTCTCGATACCTTCGAGGACCGTATCCGAATCGTAGTATCCGATGATGGTGGTAATGCCTACTAAGTTCTTGTCGACGATATACTGGTATGCACATCTGGTGTTGATATCACTGAGGCAAACGATGATGTCAGGGACAGGATCATATTCGTCCAACACGTCTATGATCTTCTCCTCCGCACTGAATGCCGAATCCGATTCTATGACTGCGGAACTTAAGGCAATGTTGCTTCCGCTAAGCTTCTCCTGTATCGCCATGTAGAGCGCGCTCTCGTTGCTGTCTCCGGAGCTCATGAGTACGAGCGCCTTTACGCCCGGCAGCCCGTTGTAAGATGCCGCGGTGAGCACGAGGTTACCGTACTCGGTGCCTGCGCTGTAGTTGTTCATTCCGATAAAGCTGCATCTGCTCGAGTTGGGCGCATCGGTCATTACCGTTATTACGGGGATACCGGCGGCATCCGCCTTATCGATAAGCGCGGCCGTCTCTTCCGAATCGTCGGCTTCGAGGATTATTCCCGATACCTTCGATTTGATGGCTATCTCGATCATTTCTTCCTTGGAGTAGCTCGTCACGAGATCATCGCCCAGGCGTTCAACATAGCAGTCGTTCTGAAGGCCGTATTCCCGGAGTTCCTGATACAGGTTGTCCGACACGGTGCTGTCCGGGCTGTCCGCGATATAAACATAAAGTTTTGAATAGGTCTGGTAGTCTTCGATACCCGATGCTTGATAGGTATCGACCTGATAGTAGAAAAAGATAAGCCCCACGATGGTCAAGGCAAGCAGAATTATCGTCGATGCAGACAGTATCCATAAGAACAGCCTGTTCCTGTTTACCCTTTTCTTTTCCACCCGGGACCCCTCATACTTATTGTTTTAACTAAAGCTAACAATAGCACAAAGGGATTTTGTTTATCAATGATTTAACAATGTTACTCGGCGGGTTTTACGACATCTTCCAGTATGAATGCCGAGTATTCTTCAGTTCCGACGGTCTTGGATGCTTTGCCTCCCATGTAGCCGAGGAACATGTTTGCGGCAAAGCCGAAAGCTATGAGCAGACATATGCTCGCCAGTGCGATTATCGCTGAGGTAAATACCGGTTTCCTGTCTTCATTGCCGTAGCTGTAGTTCGTTGTATCATACATTTTGATCACTCCTTTGGTTTACGAGTGTAGAGAATAACGGCTTTGATGCCTCAAAACTCGTCAACCGATGGGCAAAAGACTGGCAAAACTGTGGCAGCGGTTACAATCGTGTTACATTAATACGTGCGAAAATCTTCTATAAGTGTATACTCTTACGCGGGGGGAAACATCAGATGACAGAGGATAACCGTTTGAGATTCGGAAAGACCGCAGGGAGGATTGCTGTCTGTATGGCAGTATTCTTTGCGATCACTTTTGCCATCGGTACCTTCTTCGATCACCCTATTGCCGCGGCGGTCTTCTCGGGCGGCAATATCCCTGCTCTCATAATTTCTTCTCTGGGTATCTATGTATTCTGCGGAGCATTCTCGTTCTACTTCGGCGCGGCTCTGAGCCAGTCCCTGAAGGTCGCAAACGATTTCAGGCGTGTCATATACAGCGCCTTCATCATCTTCTTCGGCGTGATCGTCATGACGATAGCCGGAGGCTCGCTTCTCGATGTCAATAATCTGGGCGGGATCTTCCCCGAGATAAGAAGGACCATTCCGCAGATGATAATCGTATTCTTATTTGTCTTCTTCCCCATAGCCGTGCTGGGCTTCTTGCTCGGCAGACGCAATAACGATCCGACTCTGGCAAGAAGGATAGTGCTCATACTCAACTGCATGGCCGTCATGTTCATCATCTATGAGGTCATCAAGACCGGACTTCCCCGCCCGAGATTCAGGCTTATTCAGGAGCATATCGAAGGTGTGGACTTCCACGCATGGTACGACCCGATAAAGAACAAAGACGAACTGATAGAGACATTCGGGATATACAGTGACAACTTCAAATCCTTCCCGAGCGGCCACACAGCAAATGCCATCCTGAGCATCGCGATCCTTCCCGGACTTGCTGCCGTTGTTCCCGCGCTCAGGAAGAAGCTTAAGGCATTGTTTGTGGCGGGATTTGTTTTCGGATTCCTGGTGCTTGCCTCGAGGATGGTGCTCGGTGCGCATTTCCTGTCCGATGTGTCCTGCGGAGGCTTCATCGCATCCGTTATGTCTGCGGTGTACTACAAGCGCGAGAGACAGTTGTTCGGGTAGAGCGGCAGGCTCCTGCCGTATGGTATAATCACGGCTGGAATACCTGAGCTTTTTTGAAGATCAGAGGGGGGGAGTATGAAGACTTTTTGCGATTATTGCGGAAGCGCCATAGACGATACGCTGGACAGATGTCCGAACTGTGGCGCGGTCAACCAGCACATGCAGAGATCAGGCAACCAGGTCCCTAAGACGATAGAGGAACTGCAGGCTTTCGCGGCGGCAAACAACATACCGCTGGAGAAGATGAGGTTCTTCGTCGGAGTTGACTACAAGGAGCCGCGCGCCTTCGGTATCTACAAGGAACCTAACGGCAACTGCGTCGTCTACAAGAACAAGGCAGACGGCAGCCGTGCCATCCGCTATCAGGGCGCAGACGAAGCTTATGCCGTCAATGAACTCTACCAGAAGATGAAGGCGGAGCTCTTAGAGCGCAAGCAGGCCGATATCAACAAAGGAAGAACGACTTCCAGACCAAAGCCCGCCAGGTCTTCTTCAAGAAAGAGGAACTCCGGCTGCGGCGGTCTGGCAACAGGCTGCAGTACGGGAATCGTGATCTTCCTGGTCATCATGATCATGATCGTCGCGTTCGTCAATTCGCTCGAAGATGCGAAGACTCCCAAGAAGGGTTACTACGAATACAACGGAACACCTTACTACTACACCGGCGGCGCCTGGTACACACCGGACGATGACGGCGAATGGGTAAGGGATTACGGTGCTCCCGACAGGCTCGAAGAGAACTATAACGACTACTTCGAGGCCAAGGATTACTCGAGCCTCGACAGCGACTACGCAGACGAAGTCGAAGAGTACCCGACCGAAGCGTATTCCAATGACAGCTACGACAACGACGACAGCTGGAATGACAGCAACTGGGACGATGACGACTGGGATTACGACTACGACAGTTACGATTCGTACGATTCTGACTGGGATTCGGACTGGTAAAGCCGGCCACGAGAAGCGTGTGCCTATCTTGTGCGTGTTCTTTGCCCGTTTAGTCACAAAATCTGCACAATCGGCCTATTGTGATAATTTTGTGAGTGTTTGATGCTCTGACACGCACAAATAAATCACAAGCCGGGAATAGCGAGATTCGAACATACAAAAAGGGCAGTATCAGATGCAATGCTGCCCTTCTTTTTGCCTTTTGCTGACGGATATTAGTGTTCCATCCTCCACTTGATGCAGCGCTCGAGATACTCGACGTAGTCGGGGTTCTTGCACATGCCCTTGCCTTCGGAGTCGGATACCTTGGCGACGTCCATGCCGTTGCAGACTGTAGTCTTCATGACGATGTTCAGAGGCTCTGCATCGGTATCGTTGGCAATGTATGTGCCGATGCCGAAAGCGACTTTCGCCTTGTCCTTAAAGTAGGCATAGATCGCCGTTGCTTTCTCGAAGTTGAGGCTGTCGGAGAACAGCAATGTCTTCGTCTTGGGATCGATGCCGAGCGACTCGTAGTGCGCGATCATCTTGTCGCCCCACTCATACGGATCGCCGCTGTCGTGCCTAACACCGCTGTAGAGCGTCGCATATGTGAGCTTGAAGTCTCTGAGGAAGCAGTCTGTCGTGATCGCATCGGTGAGCGCGGTTCCATTGAGGATACCGTATTCCTTTACCCAGCAGTCCAGCGCATACCAGTTGGAGTAAGCTGGGTTATGCTTGTGGTTGCCCTGGCCTACGCACATGATCCACTCGTGAGCCATCGTGCCTACCGGCGTTACGTTGTGCTTCATCGCGAGGTAGACGTTGGATGTACCGACGCAGTGTGATGCGCCGAGATCCTTCGAGCAGAGCTCCTTGACTGCGAGATCCTGTGCTTCGCCCGAGAGTCTTCTTCTGAGACCGAACTCGCTGAACACGCCGATGTTCCATTCGCCTGACTGAAGCTTGGAGATCTTGTCATCAAGCCTGCGACGGAAAGAATCCATCAGGGCATCGTAATCGTACTTCATGCGGAAGTAGACTTCGTTTACGATGGCGAGAGTCGGGATCTCATACATCGAAGTGTTAAGCCATGTGCCTGTCGTCTCGATGGCAAGGCCGCACTCCGCATCTGTCGTGATGGTGAAGTCATCGTATCTCGGCTTCCAGAGCCTGAGGAACGATACATAAGAACTCTTGATCCAGACGATGCTCTGAAGGTAGTCGAGCTCCTCCTCGCTGAACCTGAGGTCGCAGTATGCCCTGATCTGGTCCTTGATCTCCTCGACCATCTCCGGCGTGAACTTGACGTCCTTGTTCCTGCATCTGAATGTCCAGGTCGTCCTGTAGTCAGTGAACTGGTGGAATATCGCCTGGCCCATGCTGAACTTGTACATGTCAGTCTCGAGCAGGCTGTTGATAATACGGTTGAGTCTCATAGTCTCTCTCCCTTTCCCGTTTGGTTTTAACTATTTTAAAGCTTAACGCAGGAATTTCAATCTTTACGGCTCTATCCCCAGCAGATCGCAGGCGAGGGTATCACCTGCAGAGTAGTTCTCGTATTCGCTCACGATGTACCCTTCCAGGCCCACCTCGCTAAGGTCGCAGGCGACGATCGTGCCGTAAGAAGGCTCCTTGAAAAAGAAGAACTCCACATTATTGTTATTCATATCAAGGTTTCCGTACTTCTTCAGCTTGTTCAGGTCATCATAATCAATATAAGACTCGGGCAGACCATAAATGGATGCGCTGTACTCGGCTTCGGGGAACACGCTCTGAACGTAATCGATAACTTCGTAGACATTGTTGCCGTTCCACTCACCGGTCGCTCCGTCCAGGGCACCGAGGTAAGCATCGCCGTCTTCGGCATAGACCAGATATGTGATATCCAGCAGATCCTTCACGTCGTATCCGGAGACCACATCATCAACGGCTCTGGCAACAGCTTCCGGCTGACCTTCCGAAGGCCTCGCCTCGAAAAGGATCTTCCCCAGATTATCTTCTATCTTCACGTTGTACTCATCTTCAATATCGGATAATTCATCCGAAGCATTCTCGCGGATATAATCGATATAAAGATTAGTAAAATCCGAGCTTGTCTGTTCGACATACCCGAAGCTGCTTCCGTCGATATTCATATCGACCATACTCGAAGTAACCGTATACTCGATGCCTGTATCCTCATCGATGAGATATACGGTCCTTACCGTGTCATTACCCGATCCGGTCACTTCCTGGCTTACGAACTTACAGTCGCCGAATTCGCTCTTTGCATATGAGATAAGAGATCCCTTGCTCTTGACCGAGCAGGAACAAAAAAGCAATGCGCAGACACACGCGGTCAATACTGTCATGACATATCGCTTCATGACAGTATTATACTACGTTCAGTTCTTCAGTTCATAAAGCCCGTGGCGGTTGCAGTAAGCATAGAATCCGGTAACGCCGTCTATCCTGAACCTCGCTTCGCAGGCGCCCTCCGGGTAGAGCTTTACCAGCTGAATGCCATGATCCGATACTGCCGCCAGGAAAGATATATAGTGGTCCTTTGTCATCGGGTGGCTGACCGTGACATAGTACTCGTCTTCGATGATCTCTTTGCTTATAACGTGTTCCTCATCCGGGACCTCTGCTTCCAGAGGCGGCAAGATGATACCGCAGCAGCTTATCACTGCCTCGCCCGAAGCCTGCAATACGTTCCCGCATACGGGGCAGACGTAGAATCTGGAGCGGGACATTTTCGACGTGCGGTTGAGGTTACGGATGTCCTCGCCTGAAAGAAGTTCTATGACGGAGATGCCGAGCGCCTCCGCCAGCGGTTCGATCAGACTGATGTCCGGGAAGCCCTGCCCCGTCTCCCATTTGCTTACCGCCTTGCTGCTGACGAAGACCTTCTCCGCCAGTTCTTCCTGCGTCATGTGTTTATTCTCGCGGAGCTTCCTTATGACGGCTCCGGTAATGTATCTGTCCATAACAAATGCCTCCTTACGCTACCAAGATAGCATGAGAAGGCATCGGTTGTTACCTACGCTGCGTGGATAAGGTCAGAACGCCTTGCCTGCGGTGAACTCCTCTACCGTGTAGACGGTCTGGTAATCATTCGGGAGCAGTACGAAACCGCACGAACCGAACTCTTCTGCGGCGGCTGCGACATCATCTCTGGTGTCTGCCGTGCCGGATCCTTTCACAACATCGTTCCATGTCGTTGCACCCCAGCTTGTCGTAGTGGATTTGACGTTGATGTACTTGTACGTTCCGTCTGCATTCTCATACACGAAAGTCTTCAGCAGGACCTCGCCGGTACCTTCCTCTATCACGCAGAGCCAGCCGTCTTCGATGGCGCTGTCGCCCAGCTTGGTATCGAGGCACTTGAGTTCTTCGCCTGCCGTGGTCACGACCTTGATCTCATCCGGCAGAATGCTGAGTTCTATCGCGCAGCTCGGATAAGTGAGCGCCTCCGTCACCATGTCCGTCGGGCCGGGCGCTGTCTCTTCGACCGTGATCGTAAGAAGGCTGCCGTCGTAGTCCACGCTCATTATCTGTATGTCATATCCGCCGGTGGACCGCTCTCCCGATGAGATGATCACATCATACGGATACCCGTCTTCTTCTACCTCGACCACATAATATCCCCTGTCTTTGCTTGTGCCGTTCACGGTCATGACCTGATAATCCAAGGATGCCTTGGACGGCTGTGAGACGGGATCCGACGGTTCTTCGGTATTTGCCTCAGATTCTTCTATTGTGGTCTCTTCAGGCTTGCCGCCGTCATCCTTATCGTCGCTCTTCGCCGCTGTCCCTGCGCTGCATCCTGCAAACGCCAAAGCGACGGCCATGGCGGCCGCCGTGCAGCTGATATACTTCCTTGTGACACTCTTCATCCTGTTACCTCCCGCGGGTGTTGATACCATATATACAGGTATTGTGCGGGAAATGTTGCAGTCTTACTGATCCGCGCCCAGCCTGTCGCTGTCGTTTACGACAAGGCCGATGCTCTTGGCATTCATGGCGAGTTCAAGACGGCTCTCGAAGCCCGTCTTCTCCATAATGTTCTGAATGTGCCTCTTTACTGTGTTTACGGATATCACCAGGCTCTCGGCGATCTCTTCGTTCGTCCTGCTCGCAGTAAGCTCTCTTAATATCTCGATCTCGCGGTCCGTGAGGTCTGCCCTGGTTATCTTTCCGAAAGGAACATTCGGCTCATCCGCGGGGTATATGGACTCGCCGTTCAGCGTGCGCTCCATGATCTCCAGAAGGCCGTGCTCGTCATATTCTTTGTACCAGAAGCTCTCGATGCCCGCATCTTTTGCTTTCTGTTCCCAGCTCGTCTCCGATGTGGATGTCGTAAGGATGATCTTGACTTCGGGGTGCTTCTGCTTGATCATCTCAGCTGCTGTCAGGCCGTCGATGCCGTCCTGCATCATGACGTCCAGTATCAGAAGATCGACCTTATTCTCGTCAACATATCTGACAGCCTCCTGAGCCGTACGCAGGCCAGCTGCAAGCTCGTAATTAACCGATGCGCGCACATACATCTCAAAGAATCCTCTCGAGATGTTCTGGTCGTCTACTACAAGAACTCTTGCTTTATCAGACATGATAATACCCCTTTATAACGTTATTGACTCCATTGTAGTTGTTATTGGCCGAGGTGACTATCACCCGTTTGTACCATTTTTGATGGTGGGGGTGTTTTTGCCCTGACCGTGCCTTAATCCGGGGCACGGACTTCGAGAGGACGCGAAAATACACTGCAAAATCCACGCTATGCAGTGTATAAATCAGTGTATTCTTACCCGGAAATCACTTTTTTCACTATATAATCCACGCATAGCAGTGTACAAAACAGTGTACTTTTATCTTGCCCCGGTCCCAACGAAAAGAGCGGAGCAATCGCTCCGCCCTTCTCCTTACTCATATCCCTCTTAAGAATTAGAAACCCTCTACAAATGCCTTATCAGTTACGGCTGTAATGCCTTCGTATGTTGCACCCGGTGCAGGTTCGCCCTTAGGAACAAGAACTATCTGGATGCCTTCAAGCCTTGCAGATCTTCCTGCAGTTCCTGCGCACTCGCCGTTCTTGGCCCAAGCCATCCAGCCTATATCCTGTGCATGTACTCTGTAATAGATATCGTAGTACTCTGCTATCTCACCGTAGAGCTCGATGCAGATACCCTCAAGTCTCTTGGCTTCACCCTGCGTTCCGCTCATCTCGCCGTCATAGCTCCAGCCCTGCCAGCCGTAATCCTGTACATGAGTCTTGTACTTGATTCCGCCTGAATACTGTGTGCCTGACAGGAACAGTTCGATACCTTCAAGTCTCTTGGATTCACCTGATGTACCAGACATAGCTCCGTTTGTCGCATATGACTTCTCCCAGCCGTAATCCTGTACGTGTACTCTGTACTTAACCGACATTGAAGAACCGGAGTTCTTAGGTACGATCCTTATCTTGAGTTCTTCTATCCTCTTGGACTCACCTGTTGTTCCTGCAAGTGCTCCGTCCTTTACCCAGCCCTGCATATCTCCGTAGTCCTGTATATGTACGCAGTATTCTACTGAGTAATAGTCTGCGAGCTCACCTGTAAATCTGATCTCGATAGCCTCGATACGTAAGGATTGACCTTCTGTACCACACTTCTGGCCTGCATCTGTCCATTCCATCCAGCCGATGTTCTGGACATGTACTCTGTACTGCAGTGTTCCTGAGTAAGGTGTATTGTTCTCGAAGTTGATAGTTATCTCTTCGAGACGCTTGCCCACACCTCTTGTACCGATGGTAAGTACGCCTGCTTCAGTTGTATAGCTTACATCACCTATATCCTGAACATGTGCGATACCTGTTGTGAGCTTTGGTGTTTCGATGGGCTCGGGTGTAGGTGCAGGCGTTGTAGGTGCCGGAGTTGTCGGAGCAGGAGTCGGCGTTGTGGGTGCCGGAGTAGTGGATACTGCTGTCCATTTCGCGTAGAGAGTAATATCTGCGGTTACTGCAGTATTGAAGTCGTATGCAGTCGTGCATGCTGAGTTGGTATACCAGCCGCCAAATGTGTAGCCGCTCTTAGTAGGATCAGCAGGTTTTGTTGCCTTGCTGCCGTCTGTCACTGTCTGAGCTGCAACAGTGCTTCCGCCGTTAGTGTTAAAGGTGACTGTACAGATGTTCGAGATTGTTGCCGTAACAGGTATGGTAAGAGTAAACTCATCAGATGAATCACTGACATTCTTTGCAATGAACGTATAAACCGCGTTGTATGTTCCCTCAACATTAGAACGGGGATCTGCTTCGGCAAGCCTTAACCTGATATCCATGTATCCGCCGGGTGCAATCTGTTGTGCAGTATTAAACGAATAGTTGCCAAAGGGTGCCGTTGAAGGATTTATGAGCATGAGCTTGATAGTCGATGTGCCAGTGTTGGTTATCCTTACTGTAACCAGACGTTCGTCAGATTCAGCTGCACTGAACCCCGGTTTGATGGTACCGAAATCCACGCTCGTCATATTAGCGGATATGGACGTAGTCTCGATATCTTTATAGTTTGCCGTTACGACAACACTCTCCGCAGGCATGGTAAACGTTGTTGACGGTGCTGTGGGGTCTGCAAATGATACATCGCCTACATCCGCTGTCCACTTATCGAAAGTCTTTCCTTCAGGAGCAGAATTCGCATTAAGCGTAATTGTAGAACCTACCGGAGCGATGCCGGGATCTGCCAGGCCGCTGTTGACGCCTACGGTGTACATTTTCGCGCGGTAAGTGATGTTAACGTTAACGGTGTAGTTGGGCATGGTGAACTCTTCACCGGGATTGATGGGCTCTCCGCCCTGGGCTCCGTTGCCCCAATCGATCCCTACGATCTCATAGCCGTCATTTACCGTTGCTTCTGTGATCTTTACTTTCTCGCCGGCTTCGGCCACAGTCTTGTCGACTGACAATGTACCTGCCGCGCATGTGATCGTACCATCAGTGGTGTTCATGCCGGATAAGAAATAATCACTGTCATCTGCGATTATTCCAAACTCAACAACTACTTTGCATTTGAATTTGGGGTAGATAACGGTGTTCTCGCCAATAGGCGTATTGACCGGGTCAAACTCCGTTGTGAAAGCCTGATCCACATACCAGCCCAAAAACTCTTCTTCACCATAAGTAGGATCTGCAGGCAGAGAAGCCGTGCCATTTTTGTTGACAGTCTGCGTCTCATATACGCCGCCCCAGTTGTCTAAGAAAGTGACGGTATACTGAGAGCTGTTCGGACCGCTAACCTTAAATGGTGCGCTTGCATAGTCGGTCTCATATTCACCGTTGACATCTTCTGCAAGGATGTAGACATAGTAATCTGTTCCCCACTTTGCAGGATCGAGACCCGAGGGAAGCGTGAATTTGCCGTAAGTGCTCGAAGCATTGCCCAGAGCATTATAATAGAGGATCTGAGCATCGGAACTGCCGTATTCCTTATCCAGGATCAGTACGGATGCACGTGTTGCTGATGAAGCGTCCTCGTCACCGAACTGGTACGGTATCGTTACTTCAGAGCCGTTGATCGTAACTAAGAATCCGGCAGGAACCGAGATGGAGAGATCCCTGTCAAGAACTGTCAGTTTGTATTCAGCACCGGATTCAGCTTCAAAGCTTCCGGAGATCAGCGATGAGAAGATTATTAATGTTCCCTTTTCTTCGTCATAACTCTTGAGCTTCATTGCAGGAGATACGCCGATCTCATTATTGTTTACTCCGTAGAAGCCAAGATAACCGTTGTTATATACGCTTCCGGCACAGGGTACACTGCTGTCAGGCACATATGCAGAACGAAGCCAATATGCTGAAGTTGTGCCGGATGTGTTGGTTTTATATATGCTGCTGCAATTAAAGCTGCCGGAATTCACAGCAGGATAGTATCCGTATAATGTGTTGGAAGCTTCTTCGGCATCGAGCAGGAACGCTTGCTCACCCAAGGACAGACCTACATACTCACCAAAACTATCCTTAACATAGCCTGCAACCTGACCGGGGTCAGAACCTTCAACAAGGTTGTGATCTTCTTCATTGTCGGTATAAAGGATCTCACGCTCAAGATCAGTAAAGTTAAGAAGGAATTCCCCGTTAAGATATGTCTTCAGATCACTCTCTGACCAATCATTGGAGTCTTCATCGAATGCCATGTTGAACAGAATGCTGTCACAGTCCAGGAACAACACCGGAGAAGTGGAAGTCGGTACTGAGAGGACACGGAACTTTATCGGGTTGTCGTCATAACTTCCGAAATAAACATAGCTTCCCTGCCAGCTGTCCTGCGCACTGTCGGGAGCAACAGGATTCCTGAGCTTGGATGTTCCAAGACATGTGTTGGTAGTGTCCTTACCGGACTTCTCAAACACCGCATAATATGTCACAGTTTCCGTCACAGTGAATGTGTAGTCTGAAGTAGAAGTCACTGCGGTTCCCGTAGCAGAACCTTCTCTCCATTCAACGAAAATGTAACCCGGATCCGCTTCGACTCCGATGGTCAGTTCGCTATTGAGTTCTTTTGTTATTTGTTTGGATGTAGACCAGTCACCATAACCGATTCTGCCGACTTTGCCGCCGACATCCTCCTGGCTGCTTGTCTGATCATAGGTCTTCAAATTGATCTCAACCCAATTGTCAGCATTAACTCTTGTCGAGAATAATGCTATCTGTGATACTGCGATCACAGCTGTCAGCACCAAGCTTACAGCGCTTTTTACTGAACGAGTCTTCACAATATAGTCCCCCTTTATAATCAATATCCCTTTGATTCTATTGCCGGGGGCTTGGCATTCCTATCACCCATTTGTACCATTTTTGATGGTGGAAGTGTTTTTGCCCTGACAGTACCTTGATCCGGGGCACGGACTTCGAGAGGACGCGATAATACACTGCAAAGTCCACGCTATGCAGTGTATAAATCAGTGTATTCTTACCCGGAAATCACTTTTTTCACTATAAAATCCACGCATAGCAGTGTACAAAACAGTGTACTTTTATCTTGCACCGGCCCCAACGAAAAGAGCGGAGCAATCGCTCCGCCCTTCTCCTTACTCATATCCCTCTTAAGAATCAGAAACCCTCTACAAACGCCTTATCAGTTACAGCTTTTGAGCAATGGTTAAGGGGTGACAACGCTCTTCCAGTCGCCACCCCTAATGTTGAGGTAAGATGTCTGCAGCCAATTGCTGTAATGTCTATATGGTAATGAATCACAGCGCGGCTTACTATCACCCGTTTGTACCATTTTTGGGATCTGCGTTGACGGTAGCTTGGAAACAAAATTACTGCAAGAGTTACTGCGTATACAGCATGTATGTCAGTAACTTAATTCAAAACAGGGCGGATCTCAGCCCGGCCCCGCCGTCAGAGCTGTATGTGAAGTGCGAACGCGGGGTCGCTTTCGATCAGCATGGTGCCGCCCATGGCCTCGATCTTCCTGCGGAGCGATAGGAGTCCGCCACTCTCTGCGATCGTGCCCTTAGGCGGTCTGCCGTTGTTCGTGATGACGATGCCCGTATCGCTTATGTCTATCATTATCATGTCGCCTTCCGCGTGCTTGACAGTATTGGCGGCGCATTCGGTTATGGCCTGAGCAATGATCTTCCTTACGTCAGAATCCGCCGGCTCATCGCCGGTCATCTCCACCCTGACGCCGATGCTGTTCGCGAGCGATACCGACTGCGACAGTTCGTCCTCGACACCTTCATAAGGTTTCTGCACTTCGCCTAAGAGGAACTGGTTCATCTGCATCGTCGCAGCATATACGACGCCGGGGTCCGTTACATCCGGATGGTTGATATAGTGGCGGCCCATGAGAAGGACCTGGCCGAGCTGGTTGTGCAGAGCCGCCCTGGCATCCGCTTCTTCCTGCGCGATGAACATCTTACCGGACAAGTCCGAGACCTCTCTCATACGGCGCTGGATGTCCTGCAGACGCTCGTGCTTTGCCTCGAGCTCCCTGATGATCGCATAGCGCGCGGTAACGTTCATCGCCGTGATCTGTTCATATACGGTACCGTCAATCGTCAGACTGTCTTTGTTGAACAGCCACACGGCCTCGCCCGCATTACGGATGAAATACTGTCCGCCCTGCTCCGAGCCTTCCGTGGTCACATAAGACCAGAACGCCTTTGCGTTTGTCAGGACTTTGCCCGTCATCGCCCTGCTCAGATTATTCATCCTCAGGTTCGACAGTCTCACCGTGCCGTCTTCGCTGCTGACGGCTACGCCTTCCGGAAGAGCGTCTATCGCTTCCTGAATTGCATCGGGAGTGATATAGCGCGAACGGTATCCGGCACCTTCAAGACCGAGCGCGAGCAGTACGATGCACGACAGGATCTCGAGCAGGACATAAACATAGTACGGCGTCTCAAACAATGACATCTGGAACAGCGTGTACTCATTCTCCTCGAAAGAATGCAGGTAATGCCCGAGGTCCATAAGCACTATTACCAGCGCCGTTATCAGTACAAAGTTCAGGATCGAGATGACGAGCGTTGCCTTGTTGCGCCCGTCTCTGACGCAGCGGAACACGGTAGATAGCGTGCCCACGCAGAGAATGAGTACCGTGATGCAGATGACATACCAGGTCCCGGTGCCCGCGACAGATATCAGACTTGTCATGCAGCATCACCTCCCGCCTTGTTCAGTATGGTGATGTACAGGATATCGTCACTCTCCTTACACTCCAAGGGAAGAGCCACGGGCGGAAGGGCAAGTTCTTTCTCCGCCTCCATGGCGATACGCACGCCGTCCGGCAGGATAGACACGGTCATACGCTTAAGCGTCGACAGATATGTCTCTACTACCGTCTCGAAAACATCATACAGGTCGTTCACGGCTTTGAGCGGCAGTTCGGAATACTCTTCTCCAACCGCAGCAGCATCTATGCCGCAGCATTTGAGAAACCTGCACGACTCTGCGAGTGCCAGGAACAGTTCGCGGTTGCTCGCGGGAAGAGAGTCTTCTCTGAGCAGGAGCAGGTTCGTCTTACGCTTGGAATATGCATTCAGCACGCAGGCTTTACCGAGATCGTCCGGGAAGGTCTCAGTATCAGGAGCGGTACCTGCCAGTATCTTCTCTATGTTCTTCTGCTTGGGATAGATGGCTTCGGTGATCCTCTCATACACGAGGTTCTGAGCCTCGAGGTGGGCCTTCTTCTCCTTGAGCTTATTCTCGACTTCGATAAGATCGTTCTCTTCGCTAAGGATCTCGTTGGCTGCATAAAGCCTCTTACGCTCCTGTCTGAGCTCGTACTCGTTCTCGGTCCAGAATGCGTATCCTGCGCGGATCTTCATGGCGGCAAGTCTTGTGTCTTCGTCCGTATACACGGGCACGTTCTTTGCTTTCGTGAGGACGTCTTTGGATACACTGATCGGAACGCCTGTCTGGTGGACGATCTCGAGGTCGCGGTCCGTGATGAGTATCGGCATCTTCAGATTCTCGAAGAAGCCCTGATAGTTCTCGTTGAACGGTATGAGCCTGCTCCTGATGCAGCACTCGAAGATCAGCATGCAGCCGAAGCAGTCGATCTCAGGCTTATAGAACGGCCTCGGCAGTTCGAGGCGTTCGAATACCAGTGCATGTACGAGCGACAGCAACATCCAAGTCGTGACGGAGCAGATAAGAAGTACGATGGCTTTCTTTCCGTTCTGGCTTACGGCATTGAACAGGAGTACCGCACCTACAACCAAAGAAAGGATTATCCAGCCGTATATTGCGTAGAAGCCGATGCCCCACGTATAAGTGTTATTGCCCATGTCGAAGACGGACAGGTCCACTGTGGGAACATAGACGAGATGGTGGATGTCATTGGTCAGAGCAAGTGCAGCGACCGCTGCGGACACTGCGAGGATGACCCGCTCGACGATGTTGCTCTTTTTGCTGTTGCCGTATCTCAGATCGATGGCAGTTACCAGCAGGAGCGTCGGCATCGCGACAAGAGGAAGGAAGTAGAAGTATCCCAAGAACCTGTATGCGGCGACAGAGTCCACGACCAGACGGTATCTGACAACTTTCTGCAGGATGTATAAGATCATGAACAGCGATGAAGCCGTTATGTATGTCCTTGTTCTTGTCGGAAGGATCCTCTTGATGACATGCTGTGTCCAGTACAGGATAAGCCCCAGATAGATAATGAAGTTCGCACAGAACATCACCGTGTTGAACAGCAAATTGGATGTCCTGCCGATCAGGTTGCAGATACCGGCCAGGATCAGGAATCCGGCGAATCTCAATGTATGTTTGTGGCTTAAGATCCTGTCCATTCGGTTCTCCCGGCGCTTGTCAGTCAGGCTGCTGTCCGTCGTGTGCCTGCCAGACGCAGTCCGTCAGCGCCATATCGGTAAATACCGCCTTGAAGCTCGAGTCTTCCGGACTGCAGGCATAGATGCCGAATCTTACTTTCCCCGCGCCTTCCCACATATGGCATACACGCATCTGCGTGAAGGTCACGCCGTCAGCAGAACACTCGATGCAGTAATCGTCTTCCCTTCTGCTGAACCTGTACCACATGGTCTTAACATCTGCAGGGATGGCCGTTGTTGCCCAGTCGGAATAGCCGTGGTTGGTGACGACAGATCCCAGGTGCTGGAACTTCTCGTTCTCGAACTCTACGGAAGCCTTAAGCCAGTTGTCCGTATCAAGATACATTACGATTCCGCACTGATCGAAACGGTGACCGCTGTCGGTGTAATCCGTCTTAACGGTAAACGAGAAATACTTCTCCTCCGTCTCCATCTGAAGCACAGGCGCATTGTCGTTGCGAAAATGGTAGTACGTCCTCTGCCAGAGGTCCGTGCCGGGTTCTGTCGTTATCTCGATCCTGCCCGGCTGAATGCTGTATACTTTCGGCTGTCTTGTCCACTGCAAACTGTTGACGTCCATATCCGCACCTCGCTTTTTTATTGCATTATAGCAAAGCGTTCGTTGAATTTTGATTCAAAAAAGTGTTGACAGCGGCATCTGCGAATGATATATTGAATTTGTGTTCAATGAAATTCAATTCAACGGAGGATAAAGGACATGGCAGACACAAAGAAAGTAATCGTTATAGGCGGCGGCATTGCAGGCCTCTCTGCGGGTATCTACGCACTGAAGGCAGGATTCGAGGCTGAGATCTACGAGAAGAACACGATCCCCGGCGGCGAGTGCATCGGATGGAACAGGAAGGGATATCACATCGATAACTGCATCCACTGGCTCACGGGCACACTCAAGGGAACCGAGCTCTACGACGTATGGAAGACCGTCGGAGCGCTGTCTGACGATACGGAATATGCGAAGATCGATTCCTTCTATACTTCTACATACAACGGACAGAAGGCAACGCTGTGGAACGATCTCGAGCGCACACAGAGAGAACTCATCGCGGTATCTCCCGAAGACGAAGAGGAGATCAGGAAGTTCATACAGAACGTGGAGTGGTCCAAGCAGTGCCTCTTCCCTGCAAGAAAGCCGATGGAGATGTGGGGCATCAAGGACTATATCGAGATGGGCAAGAACATGGCGGACTTCCCCAAGGTCATGAAGGAGTTCGGCAAGATCTCTCTCGAAGAATATTCCAAGCGCTTCAAGTCTCCCCTTCTTCAGAAGCTCATGTGCGACTATCTCCCCAAGTCCTACTGTGCATACTCCTTCCTCGTATCCTATGCGACGATGGCAATGGGCAACGGCGGGATCCCCATGGGTGCATCACTTCAGATGTCGCTGCGCATGGAGAAAAAGTTCAAGGACCTCGGCGGAAAGATTACTTACGGCAAAGGCGTATCGCGCATCATCCTCGAAAATAAGACCGCTGCCGGCGTGGAACTTGAAGACGGCAGCATCGTATCCGGTGACTATATCATCCCTACGGTAGACACGCACCTTCTCTTCGGCAGGATGCTCCCCGAGACATACATGCCCAAAGAGCTTAAGGAAGCATACAACAATCCCAAGGCATACCCTGCCACGAGCGGGTTCCAGGTCGCTTTCGCGGTGCCCGTAGACTTCAATGAGGGCGAGACGATCTTCATCGATATCGACCCCGTGGAGGTGGGCAGCTCGAAGTTCGACAGAATGTATGTTAAGAGCTACGGATATGATAATATCTTCATTAAGGACGGCAGACAGGTCATCCAGACCTGCATCACCCAGAGCGACAGCGACTACGAGTACTGGAAGAGCCTCAGCAAGGAAGAATATGCTGCTCTGAAGGACAGGCTGACCGCAGAGGTCGAGGCAAGGATAGTTAAGGCTTTCCCCGCCCTCGAAGGCAAGATGGAGCATCTGGACAGCTGGACTCCGCTCACATATGAGAGATACTGCAATGCTTATCACGGAAGCTACATGAGCTTTGTAACCACACCCGAAGGCAAGCAGATCAAGATGAAAGGAACCATAAAGGGCATCAACAATCTGTACGTTGCAGGCCAGTGGACAAACTCGCCCGGAGGCCTTCCCGTTGCAGTCGCAAGCGGTAAGTTCGCAGTACAGAGGATACTTAAGAAGAACGGCAGGGACATCAACATATGACGCGCAAGGAACAGAAAGAAGAGAAACGCAACGCCATTCTCATGACCGCTCTGAACCTCTTTGTGACCAGAGGTTACTACGAGACGAAGATCACGGATATTGCCGAGGCTGTGCCGATGAGCACGGGGCTGCTGTTCCACTATTTCGACTCCAAGGAGAGCCTCCTGACGGAACTCGTGAAGATGGGCGCGGCAGGTACGGGCAGCTTCAAGCCCGAAGGCGATATTGATCCCGAGATGTTCTTCAAGGGCTTCCTGGCAAAGCTTTTTGAATACAGCAAGACGCAGCCGTGGGTGTTCAACATGTTCGTTCTCATGGGACAGGCACGACGCCCGGGGATGCCCGAAGAAGCAAGGCAGATCGCGCTGTCGGTAAGTGCGGTCAAGAGCTCGGCGAAGCTCATCAAGGCAGGCCAGGCCAAGGGCGTGTTCCGCGAAGGCAATCCCGAGCTACTCTCGCAGTGTTTCTGGTCCACCGTGCAGGGCATAATGGAAGAGATGGCCTATAACCCGAAGATGAAGACTCCCGACCCCGACTGGATCGTGGCCGTGATAAAGAAGTAAGGCCCGAGATCAATATCATAGCGGGGATAATATGCACTCTCTTACAAAACGGCTGATATCACTCACTGCCGCACAGGCGGAGGTGTGCATTGAATGTGCAGAAAGAGCAAATGCAAGCTATGAGATAATGATCCAGTACTGGAAAGACTATCAGATAGACTCTCTTGAACAGTTCCTGACTACCTCAGACCCCGATCTTCTTGTATCGCAGATGGACGGCTATATCTCTGCATGAACGAGAGAGGCTGATATCAGATCAGCTTCTCGCAGATGATCGTGTCCATACAGTGGTAGTGCGGGATACCGTTACTGTCATCTTCGAAAATAGTCTCGTCGATTCTGTGGAACTTCCACGCAGTCAGGTACGAGAAGAGCTCGCCTGGCTTCCACATCTTCTCCTCTTTGTCCCAGTCGGGCGGGAGTTCCAGGAAAGGCTTGTCCACGAACACGTTGAAGAACACAATACCGTTCTTCTTCGTAATGCGCTCGAGCTTATCGAAGAAGGGCTTCTTGTTCTCTTCGAACAGGTACTGTATCGTTCCCGAGGAATAGATGATATCGAACTGATCGTCTGTCTCGAAAGTGTTGATGTCATCAACATACGCCTTGATATCGACGCCTCTGTCCCGGGCAAGAAGCAGCGTCTTCCTGATACCGTTCTCCGTAAGATCGAAAGCCGTTACCGCATAGCCTTTTGCTGCCATATAGACGGCATCCTTGCCTTCACCGCAGCCGATGTCCAGGACCTTCTTATCCCCAGAAGGTGAGCAGAGCGCTATCAGTTCGTCTAAGAACTTCGCAGGCTCCGTTCCCCAATAGTAGCCGTCGCCTTCATACCATCTCTCGTAGTTTGTCCTTATGCTGCTCATGTCGTTATCCCCTATTCAATGGTCCATTCCGCTCTTCAAAGTATAACAAACGAAACACTCATGATCTGCAAATTACTTAATTAAAGAAAGCCGACTCAACAGTTCCGCAACCAATCCCGAATCCTGAATCAGTGATATAGCAAAGCATTTCTTTCCTGCATCTTTGATCGATGCTCCGATATGATAAGCAGTCTGACCGTCAAGAATAATAAAACGATCATGGAAAACCTGTGTCTTCTTAACTATCAATGCGGGGTACTGAGCGTTAAATTTGGAAATATCAGTGTTTGTTATTCCCGCACTTGAGTATGTATAGATTTTCACATCGACTCCGGTGTTTTTCTTAGCAAGAATACTCAACGTATCAATATCTGCATAACCATCTATCAGAATGATTTCATTTGAAGCTTTACGGATTATTGTAGTGATCAAACTGAGCGCATCATAGATCTGACCATCAAAGAATATCTTCTGTTCTGATTCGGTATGCTCATCAATATATTGGAAAACCATATCCAACCGTTCATCAGTATTCTTCTGATATTCTAGCTGCTTTAATTCAATGTTGCTGACCTTTTCAAATAATAGTTTATTATTAGCGATAAAGTGTTTCATTTCACGAAATACTCTCATAATGTAGATGCTTTGTCGTTCAGCTACTTCGCCCTTTAATACAGTAGCAAGCATATATATACCCTGCTCTGTAAAAGCATAAGGTAATTTTCGTACACCACCCCAACTTGAAGTCACAATTTGTGACTTCAAGATTTTCAATTCATCCTGAGTAAGTTGAAACATAAAATCCTCAGGAAAACGATTTATATTTCGTTTTACCTGTTGATTCATAGCCTTCACTTCATAACCGTACAAAGCTGCCAAATCACTGTCCAACATTACTTGTTGGCCGCGTATGAGATATATCTTACTTCTAATTGCTGAATCATCTATGGTCATTAAACCATCATTTTCATTAGACATTACCGATCCTCCTTCCAAACAAATGTTCTTTGATTAGGATCATTGTCGCATAAGAATACCCCCATTAATGGGACTTTCATCCAATCAATGGGGGTAACTTCAGTTTTTCTGTATATACCTACAAACATCGATATCTTTAGTATTTGTCCACTTTCGAACGGTTGCGTGATAATCTATACCTCACTTCTCTCAATATCTTTCCGCCGATATCGTTCTCCAGGTAATCTTCTGTTGCTGTAAAACCCTGAGCTTCATAGAACCTTCGTGCATTAGTGTTATCTTCCAATACCCATAAGAAGATATCATCGTACTCAGACAATTCATTTACTGCTGCTGCTAAAAGCTGCTTCCCATATCCTTTTTGCATATACTCCGGTAGAAAATAGATGGATATGATCTCTCCTTCTCCGTAGTACTCTTCAAATCTTGATCTGCAAACGCTCGATGTTCCGATCAGTTTTCCATCCAATTCGCATACCAGTGTTGTCCATAAAGGATTTTTTACCTTAGAAGCCCATCTTCCTTGCGGTATTGAATCAAGGTATTCTTGCGGAACGATTCCCTTATAAGCAGATTTCCAACTCTGCTCGTAGATATTGCTTATTTCAAGACTGCTGTCGCCAGGCGTTATCCTTCTGATCTTGATCATATTTCACCGAAAATCATATGTTGCGGGCGCCGTATTGAACTGTAACTACAAATACCTTTCTTTGTTCTTCATCTATTTTGAAGATGGCAATATAGTTATCAATGATCATCTGTCTATATCCTCTCCCGGCATATCTCCCGGTCAAACGCTCCTGATGCGAATCAGGATATAGTTCCAACGAACTGATAGCATCCCATATACGATCAGTCTGACCTCTTGCTATTCCGGGTTCCAACTTCTCATTTGCAAGATAAGAATATATCTCTTCTATATCACGATAAGCCTTTGGATATAACAGAACATCATACTTTGCCATAGTACTCTTTATCTAATTTCTTCCGCGCTGCGCCCAACGAAACTGGTGCTACTCCTTCTTCTACCTCTTTCTCGGCTTCTAAGATCGCCTGATCTATCCGGTTGTTCTGAGCAAACTTCTCATAAAGCTCAGTACTCATTACTACAAGATCACTGTATCCATTTTTGGTTATAAAGATAGGCTCTTGCATCTTATGAGCAAGTTCCGAGATTTCACTTGTATTCCTTAAATCTCTGATCGGTATTATTGTAGGCATGAAAATCACCTCCGTGTCATAATTATAGCACAAAAATGACACAGCTGATTTATAAAGAAACCTGATAACTGGAATGCGTGTTTTTTTGTATAGTAGTATTTCCATTCATCTGCATCAAAGATTGGAGTTTTCAAAAAATATGCCTGTAAACGCAGTGTTTACAGGCATTCTGGCGGAGCCGCAGGGATTCGAACCCTGGTGCCCGTGAAGGCAAACGGTTTTCAAG
>CACZMA010000011.1 GCA_902782125.1 Oscillospiraceae bacterium
TTTGAATTACATGACTCCCAAAGAGTACAAAGCTGTCTACAGTTCGAATTAAGGGTATATATTCCTTGTTTATGTGTCTACTTTTGCTTGACTAGTGCACAAAAACCTGTTTGTGAGTAATATGTGAGTTCCGGGGCCCTTTATACTCACATTCTGCTCACACGGATTCATCCGGCCTTAGTAGCAGACCTTGTTCCTTCCGGTCTCCTTGGCGTTGTAGAGGTGCTCGTCGGCAACACTGATGTTCTCTTCTATCGTCTTCTCGGGATCGAAAACGCTGCACCCGAAGCTCAGCGTGCACCTTAAGGTGTTGCCGTCAGCCTCGATATCGGTGTTCATCAGCTTGACCCTGATCTCTTCTGCCTTTGCAACTGCGCCTTCCAGATCGGTATCGCGCATTACCATTACGAATTCCTCGCCGCCCCATCTGTAGACGCCGTCATTCTCGCCGCAGCAGGACTCTACGAGCTCTGAAGTGAAGCGGAGGACGTCGTCGCCTGCGTTGTGGCCGTAAGTGTCGTTTACGCGCTTGAACTTATCGATGTCGCAGATGAATATGGACATGGACTTGCCGGAGCCGGGGATAAGGTAATCCTTGTATTTCTCGTTGAAGTCGAAGTAGAATCCCATCCTGTTCTTAAGGCCGGTAAGCCTGTCGTGATGCGAGTCTTCGAGGAATGTCTCGGACTCCAGCGCGATGCCGCAGACAAGTGCCGCCAGTGACAGACGCTTAGGGTCTGAATCGGCATCGAAGCCTCTCTCGTCGTTCTTGTTGATGAGCTGCAGGGCTCCGATGAACTTTCCGTTGATATCGGCAACGGGGAGGACCATGACAGACTTGGTCTTATAACCCGTCTGGATGTCTATGTCGCGGTTGAAGTCGGGATCGGAATAAGGATCGTTGGTGATGAGCGTCTGCTGCATCCTCAGAGCCTTGCCGACGAGACCCGTGTTATCGGGGATGATGATCTTATCTATACCCGTTGCAGACATCGTCCAGAGCTGCGACTTGCGCTTATCCCATTTCCAGAAGGATGCCCTGTCAGCGTCGACGGACATCTTGCCGAGTTCCGTCAGATAGGTGAAGAGCATGTTGTGGTCGTGGCTTCCGTTCATGCACATATCCTTGTACAGGTGATCGGAGATGCTCAGGATATTGTTAAGAAGCTGCGTGCTGCTCTCGAGCGTAAGCTCTGCCTCGTCCAGGGGAGCGGGGAAAGCGCCCGTGTCTTTCATCGTGTTGAGGACGGTATCCTCGTAATCCATATGCATCAGATAGACGTGCACGCCGCTTGCGACGAGTTCCTTGATCCTGTCATGCATATCGCTGCAGCTTAAGTGTACCGGAGTCTTCCTGGCACTGATCTCGGTGTAGAGATATACGCCCGGCTCCATGTACTTCTCATAGGGCTCGAAGATGCCCGTATCGCCGGTATAGACGACCTTGTTGCCCTCGACGGTCAGGTAGTAACCGAAGCACTTGCCTTCGAGTTCTTCTGAGTGGAAAGTGGGGATCGCACATCCGAACCAGTCCTTATCGAGCTCGTCCGCGGTCAACAGCTCATACCAGTCGTCACCGCAGCCTTCAAGGTTCTTCAGCAGATAGCGGAGATCCGTCTTGACCGCTTCGTTCGGAGCAACTATTGTAACTGGCTTGTTCAGGGCAAAATGCATCAGGTCGATGAACAATCCGATGCCGCTTACGTGGTCGCCGTGGGTGTGCGTGACGAGGACGTAGATGTGATCGTATTTGGAGAGGGTGCGGTTGTTGAGCCTCTGGAACGAGCTGACCGAACAATCGATGATTATGAGGTCATTGCCATCCACAAAATAAGCACTGGTGTGCTGATCGGCAAAAGCGTTGCCTCTTCCAAAAAACTTCAACATCTTTATTCCTCCTTGCCGGGCTCCTCTGAAGGCGCCTTGTCAGAATCCTCAACAGGGCCCAGGAGCTTCAGTATCTCGAAGCCGTCGGCCTTACCTTTCAGCTTGATGGGCTTGTCGAGGGGCTCGAATCTCATCCTGCCCTCGAGTCCGTCCGCTACTGAACGGCTGATATATATGGTGCTTGCAGGCGCGTTGGCCTCAAGTCTTGCTGACGTGTTTACGGTATCGCCGATGGCTGTATAGTCCATTCTCTTCTCGGAACCCATGTTGCCGACGACCGCAGGACCGTAGTTGATGCCGACGCCTACGTGTATCTCTTCGCCGATCTCTTCCTTGAGCTTTGCTGAGATCTCCTCGACGCCATTGATGATGCCGAGACCTGCAACAGCTGCATGGTATATGGGATCCTCATCCGCGAGGGGAGCGCCCCAGAATGCCATAAGGCAGTCGCCGACATACTTGTCGATCGTACCGCCAGTCTCTTCGACGCAGTTACTTGCCATCGTCAGGTACTGGTTAAGGATGTATACGACCGTCTCAGGCGACAGCCTCTCCGACATAGTCGTAAAACCTCTTACATCGACGAAGAGCACCGCGATATCAACGTTCTTGCCGCCGAGCTTCAGGTTATCGATGCCTTCCTTCAGCAGTTCGTTAACGACGTTCGGTGCTACATATCTCTCGAAAGTCCTCGTTACGTTCTGTCTCTCGATGGCGGCACGCAGGTAGTTGCCGGCAACGCTTACCACGAACAGCACGAAAAACGACAGCGGCAGCCACAGCGCATGCGTGATGTACCCCATCGAATAAAAGAGCATCGCAGCACCAATGGCAGCAGCTTCGCTTACGACCAGGGCAGGCACCGTGAACAGAAGCCTTCTGTTACGGCAGAAGAAATAGAACGCAAAGCTCAGGATGAACAGTGCTGCTATCTGAATATAGTCAGACGATTCGACCTTGTAATTGCCTGCGAGGATACACTGGATAACATTGGCCTGATACTCCACTCCGTACATCATCTTGCTCCTGTCGATAGGGGTGAAGTAAGAATCCTGAAGGCCGGGAGCATAGGGTCCGATGAGAACGATCTTGTTCTTGTAATAAGACGAGGGAACTTCGCCTTTGATGAGCATGCTCAAAGTGACACCGTCGTAGTAGTCGGTCGGACCGCCGGTAAAAGACACATAGAACTGGCCCCTGTCATTTACGGGAGGCTCGGTAATGGTCATGCCGGTCTTCTCGGCGTACTTGGATGCAGTGACATATGCCATCGAGTAAACGAGATCGCCGTCATCCGGTTCAACATACAGTACCGAATGGCGCATTACGCCGTCCTTGTCGTACATGGCATTGATGTGTCCCTGAGAAGTAACTTCCTTCAGAGCATCGAAGGGTTCTTCGTAGTTAACTATCGAGTATGTATCGGTCACGATCGTAGCGCCGAATGTTCTCTCGGTACCGAAAGTAGCTTCCGAAGCTACTACAACATTACCCAGCTTCTCAGCAGCATCGACGAGCTGCTGATCGGCAGATGCTTCAGTTGTTCCTGCATACAGGGTATCGATCGCCACTACGGCGGGAAGATTGTCCGGATCGGAAGCCAGAGCTTCAAGGGCAGAGGCCATTACTGATCTGTCCCAGGAACTGTATGGTCCGAGCACTTCAAAATCCTCTTCGGTGATGCCGATTATGACGACATCTCCCGGAGGCGTCTCCGGCGTCTGGAACAGCTCATCGCAGAACCACAGTTCTGCAGAGCGCAGAAGACCTGATGCGCACAGCGCAGTCATTACAACTGCGCTGATGCCTGATGCCAGAAGTGTCTGAGTCCGCTTATCCATTATAGATAGCGCCTGTCTCGTCCGGGATTATATCTTCACTGAGAGGCAACGAGAAGTAGATGCCCGAATAGTAATCGATATCGCTGTAGATATAGAAATCCAACGAATTGGAATCCTCATTGGTAGCAGGATCAAGTATGAACCAGTTTCCGTCCAGATATCCGCGATACTCGGTATAGTCATCGGTCTCATCATAGCTGTAGATGATGTAGACTTTATGGCCGAGATAGGACTTATCCCAACCTTCTGTGAACTTACTGTAATTCGAGTAATCTGCAGGGATCTCCGGATCCGGCTCGGGTGTCGGAGTGGGCTGAGGCGTAGGTGTCTCAGTAGGCGTGGGTGTTGAAGGCTTTGCTGTAGGCGTAGCTGTCGGTGTGGGTGTTGAAGGCTTTATTGTAGGTGTAGCTGTTGGTGTTGAAGTCGGAGTCGTAGTAGGTGTAGCCGTCGGTGTATTTGAAGGCGTGACCGTAGGAACACCGGTAGGTGTTGTTTCGGGTGCTACAGTCGGGATGGGCGCCTCAGTACTTGCAGGTGTTGCGGTAGGCGTGGATGTTGGCTTCTTGGTCGGGGTAGGCGAAGAAGTCGGCGATGGTGACACAGTAGGCGTGAGCGAAGGCGTATTTGTAGCTTTCGGAGTAGCCGTGGGAGTGTCAGTGATCTCGATTATCTCATCCGGAGTAGGTGAGGGAGTGTTGGGGTCAAGTATAGCATTGACCAGATCCAGGAGCTTGTCCTTGTCCCAGCCTGTCTCGGCACAGACTTTTTCCAGAAGCTTGTCGTTCTCGGCGAGCATCTGCAGAGGGAACTCGGGGAGTTCGTCTTCTTCTAAGTCTTTAAGTTCGAATTCAATGCTGGTCCTCTCTTCTGTGATATCGCTGTAGAGGAAGCATGAGACCATCTGCCCGCCGCAGACTTCTACAGTCTTGGTCTCGCCGGTCTCGGGGTTATAGCCTGAGACGAGGACCTTACCGTCAGTGATGACAAGGGACTGGAGTCCGGTCTCATCGTACCAGACGTAACCTGATGTACCCCTGATACCTACGGTCATGTTGGAAGTCTCGATCTCATAGGTCTCGTCTTCAGTGAGTTTCTCTGTTACTTCGAAGAAAACGCCGCCCTGCTTTAGCTTGAGCTCGATCTGCTTGCCGTTCTTAAGGAACTGGGCGCGGCTGTCGTTCTGGAGAGTAACGATCTTGGTATCGTCAAGGCCGATGGAAGCAAGGCCGTCAGAGCCTGTGCTGAGCGTATCGCCTGATGTGAATCTGATGTTGTCGATGACGGGCTTCACTGCTCCTGAAGCGTCTTCAATGTTGACCGTGCCTTCGACCTTGAGAAGCCTCATTGTCGTGGCGAGGATATTGTTGCGGTTGATGAGGAATATGGTTACTCCTACGGCAGCAACGGCGACCGCTGCTATGACTGCAACAGTTATCTTTTTGGCCTTGGGCCAGGCTTTTAATGAATCAACGATACTCATAAAACCTTCCTTCCGATTAGGTAATCAACGATTTTTTAATTATAGCATGTTAAGGTGCTGCCGAGTGGTTTATAGCGGGTTGTAATAAACCTCGCTTTATAATTCTCGATTATAGTAAAGATATCAGTCGGCTTAAATGGCCCAAAAGTACCATTTTTGCATTTGTCTACCAGTCCGAAGTGCCCGTTTGTTACTACGGGTGTACTGCTATGCTGTACAGTCGTAGTGCATTTCGCCACAACTTAAGTACATTCCGCCACACATCCGCCTCCTTATGTTTTTTTGCTGTTAGTATCACGCTGACAACAATTGATAAGGAGTATGGGTATGAAAAAGCTTATCGGATCATTATTGGTCTGTTCCATGGCGCTTCCCCTGATGTCCGGGTGTGTCGTGGGAATGGTTCCGGATGAGACGGAAGGTGCGTCTGTCGTTGATGCTGCTTCACCGGCATCTGTCAGACCGCAGGATGATTTCTACGGATACGTTAACGGGGAGACCCTTGCCGGGATGAAATTCGGATATGGGGAACTCTCTGCCGGATCCTTCGATCAGAACTATGTCGTGGATCAGGTAAAGGAGATCGTTCTTTCCGTTGCCTCGGGAACAGGATACGAAAAGGGTACGGAAGAGTACGTCATAAAGCAGGCCTATGACCTGTTCCTTTCCTATGATTTTGAATCAGGGGAAGTTCCCTCTGACATTGATGACATGCTGCATCAGATCGACGAATGCACAACAGTGAAAGAGCTCCTGAACCTGGATGCGGTCCTCGTACGCGACTACGGAGTAACCGGGATATTCAATCTTGATACGGGTATCGATTATCTTGATTCCGGAAGGAATATCCTCATGTTCTGTCAGTACAGCGGGATCATGGATGTGTCATTCAAGGATCTTGACGATACCTACGGCCCTTTGAACAGCCTTAAGACTATGGGCAGTGCCGTGATGCAGGCAGCGGGTCACGATAAGGAGACCTCCGAAGAGATCGGAAACGAGTTCGGATATTTGGCCATGGATATCTATAACAGCACGGACATGGCGATCTGCAACTGCATAATGCCCTATGAATACTTTCAGGTGATGAGCAGGGAGGAGATCGATTCCATCCTGACTAATGCGGATCTTACCTCATATCTGACCACCGTGGGATACGACCTCTCCTTCTGCTCCGAGTTCGGCATCATAGATCCCGACCAGCTTCAGGGATTGAACGGGATCCTCACTGAGGAGAACCTGCCGGGGCTCAAGGCCTGGGAGATGTGCAGGCTCATAGAGAAGTACCGTAACTTCGCGGCAGGAGGATACGAGTCGCTCAAACAGTATGAGACCATCGACTACAAAGATGTGGAAGATCAGGCTTTGAATGACATCGTCGAGGTGTTCGTTACAGAGACCGATCCCATCTATGTGGAGAAGTACTACAGCGAACAGATGGATCAGGCCTTGATCTCCATGTGCGATGACATCAGGGAGGGATACAGAGACTTGATCTCCGGTGCAGACTGGCTTACGGAGGAGACCAGGGAAGGACTCCTTGCGAAGCTCGATAACATCGTCTACGTTACGCCGGGAGATCTCGAGAGGCACGATCCCTATACTGACCTTTGCTACGATGACTACTACCAGCTCGTCAGGAGCTATGCAGTTCAGATGCAGCAGCAGGATATTGAAGATCTTACTCTCCCTGCCGACAGGAAGGCGGTAAAGATGCCCATGCAGATGGTGAATGCCTGCTATGATCCGGCCCTTAACAACATAACGATAACGCTGGCCATCATGAATGAGCCCTTCTTCGACATGGATGCCGACTACTATACGAACCTCGGCGGTCTGGGAATGGTCATCGCCCATGAGATGGGACATGCCTTTGACAGCAACTGTATCCTCTTTGACGAGAACGGCATTTACGATCCGTCCTGGATAGCGCCGGAGGATGTTGAGACTCTGGAGACAAGGAACGCAGAGGCGGTCTCCTATTTTGAAGATAACTTCACGGTGTTCGGGGTGTACCGCGTGGACGGAGAACAGACCCTGGGCGAGAACTATGCTGACCTTGGCGCCATGGAGTGCATCACGGGTCTGGCGGATAACACCGATCAGCTGAAGCTGCTGTTCGAGAACTATGCGCGTATCTGGTGCGAGAAGATCGTTGATACGGCGCTTCTGGACCGGCTCGATACGGATGAGCACAGTCCCGCGGTGATCAGGACAAATGCGATCCTCTCGACACTCGACTGCTTCTATGAGACATACGGCGTAACGGAGGGAGACGGCATGTATATCGCTCCTGAAGACCGTATATCCAGATGGTATTAAGGAGGTCATCAGATGAATCCTGTGATCAAGACAACGTTTAAGAATATATTCGGGAAGCCGCTGAGGACCTTCCTTGTGGTGTTTTCCATATTTGTCTGCTCTCTCGCGGCCATGTTCTGCTTTGACCTGGCGCGTACGGAGAGGGGAGTTATAGAGAGCATTTATAAGGGTCTGGCCGGAAACGCGGATCTTCTCCTTACCCTGGACAGGTGCGACAGGGAGATCCCGTCGGATCTTCCGGACAGCGATATTGTCCTTATAAGGACTTTCGATGAGGTGATCTACAGCGACGTGGAGGGAGAGTACTCCGTGGTGACGCAGAAGACCGCCGCGATCAATTCGGTTGACATTGAAACAGCGGAGGCTATGGGCCTTATGGGAGACTATGAGCTTTCCGACGATGAGATACTCATAACCGGGAAATACGCTGAGCTCCTGGGAGTATCAGTCGGAGATACGATGACCATCCAAGACATGGCCGGCAATGAGCTCGAATTCACCGTGGCTTACATTGTCCCCGAAGACGCGAAAACACTGCTCTTCCGCGGCCTCAGTGCCGTGGTAAACGGAAATGCCGCAGACACCATATCCAGAGGAAAGGTGACCTCTGCCGATGTCGTTATCGACGTAACCGACGACAGCATGATCGATCAGGCCGAGAGTTCGCTCCGGGATGCTTTCGGCGACGATGCGGTCACACGGTTCGCTATTGATGCCGAAGGTGAGGAGATGCTTAAGGAACTTACGGGATTCATGGTCCTGCTGTTTGCCATAACTTTCCTGCTGGTGGTATTCATTACCGTATCCATCTGCGAGAGGATCGTGAGTGAGAGGATGTCTTACATCGGCACACTGAGAAGCCTCGGCATGAGTTCACGCAGAACGGCTGTCATCCTTCTTCTGGAAAATGCGGCTTATGCCCTGCTGGGTGCGATCCCCGGGGTAGCGTTCTATCTGCTCGTGAGACCGGGCCTTCTGGGATCCATGACAAATGTTAATACCAACGACGGAAGCAAGATAGCTGTTGAATTCCCGCCGGTATCAGCGGCTCTGGTGGCAGCGGTAGTCCTGGGTGCCGTCGCCATCGAATGTCTCATCCCCTTAAAGGCCATCCTCAGAGCACTTAAAACATCCATCAGGGATATCATCTTTGATAACAGGGATACCGCTTACAAGTTCAGCAGGACAGGCATCATCTCCGGTGTCGTTATGGCGGTGATTGCGGCAGTATCCTTCATCTTCAGGGGCAGCCTGGTGTGTGCGGCGATCTGCCTGGTATCGACGGTAACGGCGACCGCACTTCTTTTCCCCTTGATCTTACGTGGGATAACGCACCTGATAGCTTCCCTGGCAGCAAGAGGGGATAACGAGAAGTGGGCGCTTTCCGCCAAGGAGGCAGTCTCCCGCAAGAGCACCGTGGGATCGGGTATCCTCTGTGTGACGTCAGCCACCATGTGCATCCTCATATCCATCATGGCGGTAAACATGGCTCAGATGATCGATCCGGACGTCTACGACTGCGATACCGTGGTTACCTGCACGGCATCCTCGAAAATGTTCTCTTTCATCGACCATCTCGAGGGCGTCAACGAGACGGAATACATATACAGGAAAATGGAATCCGTAAGGATCGGCGACGATGACAAGAAACTCATGTCGGTGATATTCGGAATGCCCGACGGAGGATTCAGGATGTACGGCGGCATATACGATGCACCGGAAAGGATAGACTCGGGCACGATCTGCGTGGAGAAGGCCTGGGCAGCGAGAAGGGGGCTTTCCGTGGGGGATACCCTGACAATCACATTTGATCCCGACGGTGTCTTCCCCATAGTTAGAGAATTCGAGATAGCATCGTTCTTCAAGATCGACAGCTATGAGGGCCTTAAGAATAATTTCCTGATCTCCGAGAACGACTATAAGGAGATCTACCACGATGTTCCGGGTGAGATCCTGATAAGGTGCGACGATCCGGAGAAGACGTCTTCCGAGATCGGAAAATATGCTGCGGGAAGCATCGAGAAGGTACAGACAAAGCAGGAGATAGCAGATGAGGCCGCAGACAGCAACGCCTCCTCCGGAAGGGTTTTCGGAGCTGTCATAGTGACGGTCCTCGCCATGACCTGCATCGGAATGGTAACCAATCAGCTGATCGGATTCGAGGGTAGAAGAAAGGAGTGCGCAGTGATGCTCTCAACTTCCATGAACAGGAAGACGCTGTCGGGGCTTCTGTTCCGTGAGATGCTCATCACATCCGCGATATCCTCGACACTGGGAGCAGCGGAGGGATCCTTCCTGCTTCTGGTCATAAAGGCGGCGGTGGACAATTCCGACTCTTTAATGATGCCGGATATGAATCTGCCGATCCCCTTCGTAGCGGCGATATGGCTGGGGATGACTGTGCTCTTTGTGCTGACGGTCATATTCCCCATAAAGAACATGAAGAAGATGAAGCTCTCGGAGCAGCTTAAGTACGAGTGATAAAGGAGACAGAAGATGAATACCGTAATCGAAGTTAAGAACGTATCTAAGACTTTCGGCAAGAAAACAAATATCAACAGGGTCCTGGATGATGCCTGTATGTATGTGAGCGAGGGCGAGTTCGTATCCCTCATGGGAGCCTCCGGCTCAGGCAAATCCACTCTCTTGTACCTGATCGGAGGACTGGACCGGGAGTTCGAGGGAGAGATAGAGCTCTGCGGAAAAGAGATAGGCTTACTCAAGGACAGCGAACTGTCAGACCTGAGGCTGGGGAACGTGGGATTCGTATTCCAGTTCTATAACCTGGTCATGAACCTCAACGTGGAGGACAATATACTTCTTCCGCATACCATCAACGGGAAGAAGAGGTCTGAGCTTAAAGAACAGCTTGATGAGATCCTGGAGATCACCGGCCTTACGGAAAAGAGGAAGGCAATGCCCTCGACGCTCTCGGGAGGACAGCAGCAGAGGGTCGCCATCGCCAGGGCTGTGCTGGGGGATCCCAGGGTGATTCTGGCTGACGAACCCACGGGGAATCTGGATGCGAAGTCCGGCGAGGAGATAATGGAACTGTTCTCGCGTCTCAACAGGGATAAGGGCATGACCATCCTTCAGGTAACCCACTCGGAGAAGTGCGCATCATATGGTACGAGGACCGTGGTCCTGGAGAAGGGAAAGACAGTCGGTTAAGTGCTAAAATAACATCAAAAAGAAGGAGAGCAGCATGCGTATCGCCGTTGTAGATGATGAGAGCATATTCCGGAAGCAGACGGCTTCCGCCATAGCTTCGCTCTACGGCAGGGAGAACGTCAGCTGCTTTCTTTATTCCGACGGATCTGAACTGCTCAGGAGCATAGCGAACGGATTCGAACTCGATGCGGTGTTCCTCGATATCGAGATGAAGGATGTGGACGGGATGAGCTGTGCCAAGGCCATCCGCAAAGTGAACAGAGATATCCCGATAGTCTTCCTTACAAGTCACACGGAGATGGCCATGGAAGGATATGAGGTGGATGCCTTCCGCTTCCTGGCAAAGCCCGTGGAGCCCGATAAACTCAGGGCAACGCTGCTCGACCTGGAGAGAATGCTCAAGGAGGATGAGAAGATAGTCCTTCGTGAGGACGGAGAAGACGTCATCCTTCCCATTAAGGATCTCATATACGCCGAGGCATCCAATAATTCAGTGCACTTTGTCTTCAGGGGTTCCTCACATGAGACGCGAATGAAATTCTCTGATGCGGTCAGGACCATTGATTCACTCTCACGGGACTTCCTTAAGGTTCACAGGTCCTATGTGGTCTCCCTGGCGCACATCAGGAAGGTGAATTCCGGAGAGATCCTTATGGATAACGGAGATACCGTTCCTGTTGCAAGGGGCAAGGCCGGGGAAGTCAGGGAAAGGCTCTTTGAGTTTATAAGGAGAACGGGACGTTGAACGAGCAGATCGCCATCGACATCATCTATGCGCTCTTGGTCGCGATACCCTGGGTATTCCTCGGACCCATAGCGGTGTACTTTATCTCGCAGACACTGAGATACAGACTTAGAGGGATCAAATGGGTCTGCCTTATCTCTTTCCTCACGGGCATCGTCTCATCGGTTTTTATACTGCTTGAGAGGGATGAGACCGGAGAACCGGTGATATCCGAGAGTGCCATAACAGCCGTTCTTGCACAGATCATCATCCTTACTGTTACCATCGTGGTCAGCATGGAGGGAAAGGTATGGAAAAGGATCCTGATAACGCTCCTGTCACTGGACGCCGTCTCGGATATCCGGGATATATTAAGTTCCCTGAAGGAACAGTTCTTCATCGGCGGCGTGACGGATAACAGGCTGACGGTCCTTACGGTCTTCCTGATAACGGAGATCATGATAATGGCTTTTGAACTGACCTTCTTCGCCATGATCGCGAAAATGAGAAGGAAGAAGGATGATGAGGCTCTGCCGATCCCGGTACTTGCAGGCCTGTCGCTGATCCTGAACATTGCCACCGGGATCGGATTGGATGATCACGGCAATACCGAGTTCCTGTCGGCCTTCCGTCCGTTTTTTATCCTCCTAAGCCTTTGTGCCCTGGCTTTTGTCTTCCTGCTCTTTTACATCAGGACTACGAAGAAGGAGAGGGATGACTATATTGCCCTGAACCGCGCCAATGAAGAACTCATCGAATCAGAGGCGAGATACTTCGAAGCCGCGGCAAAGGCCGATACGGAAGTTCGTGCCATGAGGCACGACATGAAGAATAATATCCAGGTTCTTATGCTCCTTCTGGAGAATAAGGAATACGACAAGATGAGAGATTATCTTGATGAATTGGGAGCGGGACTGTCCGTCACTGAAGTCTCTGCCCATACCGGAGATACGATAGCCGATGCCATAATCATGAAGAAGAGGGAAGAGGCGAGGGCAGCCGGCGCGGAACTTAATTCCTCCGGTGTTATCTCCGGGGTCGATATCTCTCCCGCGGACATGTGTAAGATACTGGCAAATCTTTTGGATAACGCCATCGAGGCGGTAGCGGGAATGGATATAGAAGGCGACCTCAAGGTGATAGATCTGGACTTCAGGAAGACTGACAATTTCTTTATGATATCGGTCTCAAATCCCACTGAACATGAAGTGGTATTCAAGGACGGGAATATCGAGACGATCAAATCTGATAAGAAGTCTCACGGATTCGGCGTCAAGAACATAAGGAGTGCGGCATCTGTCTACGGCGGAGAACTCTCGATGAAATGCACCGCAAAGCCTTACGGATACCTGTTCGAATCGCAGATACTATTCCCGCTGAACTGATGACAGGCGCAATAGTGCGGCTTGCAACTGATATAACAGCAAAGCATCTTACTGTTGATGTTTTATTCCAAACCAATACACTAAATTGCGGGTTATCATTTCGCTCCAATCTCGAAACTCAGCACCACATTCTCTTTCCCCAACATCTCCGCTAATTCCTGCTCCGTTTTATCCGTAATCCTGCCAAGCCTTGTATATGCCCAGGAATTGGAACCATAAAACACGACAACCTGATTCCCCGAGTACAGAACGATATCTCCGGCTTCTGTAGTCGTCTGCTCATCGCTGCTCGGAATACTCTGTCCGATAGAACCGACCTGCTCAAACCCTCCATACATGGACATATTGATCTCAAGTCCACCGGAAGCTGCCACAGCTCCCTAATAGCATCAACGGACTCATTATTCTCCCATGCAACGCTGACCTCGGTTCCATCAATCTTCATTATCAGTTCCATATTCTCTGCATCTGTCTCCTGTGTCAGATCTGTCGGTTTCTCAGGCTTACTTGTATCCGAAGTCTCCGGTAAGGCAGATTGAACCTCTGTATTGTCAGGTTCAGTCTGCGAAAAAACGGATGATTCCTCTTTTATCTCCGGATCTGTTATAACTTCCGGTGTCTTTCTTTCGCACCCTGCAAATATCAGCACAAGTGCCAGCAAAAAGACTATGCAGATCTTCGGTCCAACTTGTTTGCGCATCTTCAAGACACCTTGCTATTTACAGGTTTTTTTCCATTTCGTAAGCCTTGTCCATGGCTGTGTTGCGTGTTACGGGATAATTATATCATTTGGTCAAATATGTTCCCCCGCCGATTCGAAAATGGTTATTCCCAATCTTTAGTTTTTCTTTGGTTCATATTGGGACAGTGAATTTTTTGTTGCTATTTTAGAAAAAGTGACAGGGTGCAATAAATCTAAAATGGCATGTTGCCTGATAGGTAAAAAAATAGTATATTTTAGAAAAAGTGTTTCGCGACAATAAATCTAAAACGAGGCGTGTTTATGGAAATTAAAAGAGACAGATATCTTAAAAAGCTTATAAGCCATATGAATAACGGGCTTATTAAAGTTATAACCGGAATCAGAAGGTGCGGTAAGTCCTATCTTCTGTTTAATCTATTTTACGACTATCTTATTGATACCGGAGTTCCTGAAGATTCAATTATTCCTATACCGTTGGACGATGACGATTATGCTGAGTATTGTGATCCTCATAAGCTTTATGAATACATCAAGAGTAAGTTGACCGACAACAAAAAGACTTATTACATATTTATCGATGAGGCACAGTATGCCATCTCAAAGGAAGAAATGAAGAATCCGGATGTTCCGATAAAGCTTTACGGAGTCTTGAACGGGCTTCTTAGGAAAAAGAATGTTGATGTATATATTACCGGAAGTAATTCCAAGTTCCTTTCGTCAGATATCATGACCGAATTCAGAGGCAGAGGCGATGAGATCCACGTGGCTCCCCTGTCTTTCTCTGAATATCTGCCGGCAAGCGGCAAGGATAAGTCGGATGCTATGCAGGATTATATGTTGTATGGCGGCTTGCCTCATATTTTCGCCGAGCCCGACGCGGAATCAAAGAGCGCATACCTGGACAGGCTTAATCGAGAGATATACTTGAGAGATATTCATGAGCGATACGACATCAAAGATGAAGGCGGCATGGAAGAACTTACGAAGGTCTTAGCTTCTTCAGTCGGTTCTCTTTCTAATCCGCAGCGCATAGCGGATACGTTTAAGAGTTCAGGTAATAAAGCAATTACCATGCCGACCATAGCTAATTATTTGGATTATCTTAAGGAAAGTTTTCTGATTCAGAAAGCAGAACGATACGATATCAAGGGAAGAAAACATATCAGCACTCCGTCAAAGTATTACTATACCGATCTCGGATTAAGAAACAGCATATTAAACTTCAGGCAGTTTGAAGAAACCCACCTTATGGAAAATATGATCTATAACGAATTGGTATATCGAGGGTATAACGTAGATGTCGGAGTTGTTGAGACCCGTATAGTAGAGAATGGCAAGAAAGTTTATAAGCAACTCGAGATAGATTTTGTAGTAAACAGAGGAAGCAAAAGATATTATATCCAATCTGCCTATGCTCTCCCGAACAAAGAAAAGGTCGATCAAGAGCAAGCATCTTTGATCAAGGTTAATGACTCGTTTAAGAAAATAATTGTCGTAAGTGGAAATACTCCGCTATGGAGAAATGAACAGGGTATAACCATAATGAATCTGTATGAGTTTTTACTTGACGAGAACAGTCTTGATTTATAACAAAACTAAAATCAAACATGCCTTTCTGGGAGAAATACACACTGACGATCCGTGAAGCAGCGGAGTACTTTCATATTGGAGGCGCCGTATCGTAGAGGAGAATCGGTTTGCTGATTTCATAATCATGAACGGAAACCGTGTCATGATAAAACGGAAGGTTTTCGAGAAGTATATAGACGAAAACTCAACAATATAAAGGTTTTCAGAGATTTCTATGCCATAGGATAACATGAAAAACTTAAGAATTCGGAATCCGATATGATATAGTTCATATATCGTATCGGGATTCTTGTTATGAAAGGAGTTCCGAAATCATGAACAAAAGGAGAGATAACAGAGGAAGAATCTTACACAACGGTGAGATCCGCACATGTTAAGTATGAAGACGTTGCTGCTGAGGTCACAAAACTTGGCGCCGTGTAAGATCCTACAGGAAACGACCCGGAAAAGGCCGTGTACAAAACTTGATTTTTGTACCCGATTTTGTACCTTTTGGTAGAAAAAAAGCGGAAAAAAGCCACGATAAGTGAAAATGCAACTTTCAAGACCTACGACCGCAAACCCAATAAATACGGGCATTTCACCTCGAATCGTGTTAAATCGTAATGGCAATAAAAGTACTATTCGTATGTCACGGCAACATCTGCCGTTCGACCATGGCGCAGTTTATGTTCCAGGATATGGTGAACAGGAAGGGACTGGCCGATAAGTTCTATATCGATTCCGCTGCCACGAGCAGGGAAGAGATCGGCAACGGTCCGCATTACGGGACAGTCGGCAAGATGAGGGAGGTCGGGATACCGGTCCTGCCGCACCGCGCCCGCCAGATGACAAGAGGCGACTACGATGAGTATGACTATCTCATAGGAATGGATTCCTACAACATCTCCAACATGACCCGCATCGCAGGCGGAGACCCTGAGGGCAAGATATATCAGATGCTCGGGTTTGCGGGAAGTACAAGGAGTATCGCGGACCCGTGGTATACGGGGAATTTCGATGAGACGTATGACGACTTGAGAGAGGGTCTGGATGCGTTTATGGAATACCTTGAGGAGAAGGGGATCTGAACGTCACTTTCGAGAGTAAACATTCATATCGACAAGGCCTTCGCGCTTTGCGGCCTTCCTGCCGCTTCCGAAGCCTATCGTAATGGCGCCCTTGGGGCATACTGCTTTGCATGCGCCGCACCTGATGCATTCGGCAGAACGCGGTGCCTTCACGGGATCGACGTCCATCGGACAGCACCCGGCACATTTACCGCAGTCTATGCATTTGTCCCTGTCGACTGTCAGGTGGTAGAGGCTTACCTTGTTCAGCAGGCCGTATATGGCTCCGAGAGGGCAGCCTATCTTGCAGAAGAACCTCCTGACGAAGACCGAACCTGCGATGACTGCGAGAAGTATCGCAAGCTTCACCCAGAACAGAACACTTGCGGAATCCCTGAGCGACTCGTGCGTCAGCAGAAGCGGGATCGCGCCTTCGAGCATTCCCGCGGGGCAGATGTATTTGCAGTACAGGGGTGCCGTGCGTCCGGTGGCAAGTATGAGCACCGTCGGGATGATGATTACCATCAATGCCAGCACGGCGTATTTGACATAAGTAAGGATCTTCGGCAGACGGAACTTGTGTACGGGGATCGCTCCGAGAAGGTCCTGTATCAGCCCGAAAGGACACAAAAACCCGCACACCGCGCGTCCCAGTACAGCGCCTATGGCCAGCAGGAAACCCCATACATAGAAGCTCACCTTAAGATCTGCTCTGCCGGTCACGGCAAGGAGCGAACCTATTGGGCAGGAGACCGTTGCAGCAGGGCATGAATAGCAGTTGAGTCCCGGCGTGCAGAACTCCTTGAACTTGCCGTTGTAGAGCTTGCCCGTGATGAAATTCCCGGCGTGGCAGTTGGTAAACCCGAAGGCTGCTATCTGTATCAGCTTGCGTCTGATCCTATTCTTGAAGACCTTGTCAGCTGCCATAAGATCACCCGAGACCTATGCATTCCATGCAGACCACGGCGGCCTTGCGGAGTATGACGTCGAGCTCGCCTCTGAATACACCGGCGGCGATGAGCGCGATGCCGGCTATGAGTATGACGATGCCGATGACCTTACGCTTATTCATCCAGATAAGCCAGAACTTCGTCGTGGTAGAAATCGATGTACGCGCCTTCGATCGGACCTGCGACTATGTTGCCGTTCGAATCAACGATGTAAGTCGTCGGTACGACGGTAATGTCCTTAATGAACATCTCATAAAGTCCGTCGTCTACGAGAAGGTTGGGATATGTAACGCCCTGATCGCGGAGGATGTCTATCGCTTCGTCTACAGTGGATGCGTCAACATCGTACGGGATGCCGACGATCATGACGCCGGAGTCTTTGGACTGCTCGACTGTATACCAGTTCTGAAGATCCGGCATCTCGCCTATGCACGGGCCGCAGTAAGTGCCCCAGACATTTACGACGGTGACCTTGTTCTCGGTGAAGATCTCGGGACCGACTTCGTTGCCGTAGACATCCGTCGTCGCGAAATCAATACCGACGTATCCCTGGACTTCCGTCTCTTCGGAAGATGCCTCTGCTGATGCAGCGGAAGCATCGGGGATCATCTCGGTCTGATCGCTTGCTGAAGAAGCGGCGCATCCGGTCAGGACCAGTGCCGTCAGCATGGTTGCAGTAAGTAATCTGATATCAGTATTTCTCATATTTGTTTCCCCCGGTTCATTATATACCGATTTGTAAATGAATAACTTACTGTATTTGTGGCAATTTCTAGTTCAGCCTCAGCAACTGCTTATTAACCTCTTCCGATATCATTGTAACAAATAAAAGCAATACAAATTACAGTTTGAATAAGTGTGCAATATGCGGGATTTTCTGTCAAAAAAGAGTGATAGTATGGATTACGGAACGGACTAATGCGTTTACGGAGGCAGTTGTTATGGAGCAGGAACAATGGGAGAAACTTACACCCGAGCAGAAGAAGAGAGAACTCTATCTTGAGCAGAAATTCACTCTGGATTCCTTCCTTGAGCGCAATGCAATCTCCAAGGCGATGTACGACAAGAGCCTGCATGATCTCACCGAGAAAATGGGCATGCAGGAGGCCGTCTGACATCGCAGTACTTGCATATTGAGATAACGCCCCTTATATTAGAACTATCACGGCATTCATCCGTCACACGTGCGGACCTGCCAGTCAGGGGTTGTTCTTATGACTGACACTGAACTGATCATAGATTATCTGCTCAAGCAGATCGAAGTCGAAGCCTTCTACGACGAGGCTGACCCCGTTCTTATTGCCGATATCGCCGAACAGCTTAACATAGCATATGTAGATTATTACGAGACCGACTCGTCCGCTTCGCTCATAGTGAAGATCAGGGCGGACAAGCAGGTCTTCTATGACAGCGGCAAGCCCCGTTCAAATGAATATGTAATAAGAAGCCATACCCGTCCCATCGGCGGCGAAGGAGTGTTCAGGGCATTCCCGCCCAAGGATTCCCCGTGGACGGAAGAGCAGCGCAAGGGCGCCCTGGCATTAGTCAGCATCCTATCCATGAACAAGGCCAAGATCAAGGTCGCGGACAGGCTGAGATACATGGCTTTCCACGACGCCGTGTCCGGCCTTCACAACATGGTCTATGGCAAAGGCGCCATTCTGGCAGCGATCGAGCAGGGCAGTGTGACCGGCTATGCCACACTGTTCATGAACGTCAGGAACATGAACGAGGTTAACAGCACTTTCGGATTCGAGACGGGAACGATGCTGATGTTCAGATATGCCGAGATGTTCGACGCCCTCATGGGAGAAGGCGAAGCTTTCTGGCGTCTGGGTGGAGATAACTTCTGCGCGTTTGTCAGGAAGGATAACCTGCCTAAGATCGAAGAACTCATTAACGGTGTGGACATAAGGTTCGGTCCCAATCCCGAAGAACACTGCATCATCTCTGCCACGGCAGGCATTTTCTGCATTGACGATGACAGCCTCACGGTAAACGATATCCTCGATGCTCCGCAGCAGTGCCTCGGCATTGCCAGATACGTCAAGCACGTGCAGATACTCCATTACGACAACGAGATAGTCAGGCTGAACGAGCGTGCGAAGAGGGTGGAGGCGCATTTCGATGAGGCGCTGGCAAACGACGAGTTCATTGCCTTCTACCAGCCCAAGGTATCGCTCCTGTACAACAAGCTTGCAGGTGCCGAAGCCCTTTGCCGCTGGCAGCGCGACGGTCAGATAATCCCGCCGGATGCGTTCATCCCCGTGCTCGAGCGCAGCAGGAAGATTTGCGAGCTCGACTACTCGATGCTCAGCAGGGTCTGCCGCGACATTAAGGACTGGATCGCCGACGGCAAGGATGTGGTGCCGGTGTCGGTCAATTTCTCGAGAAGACACCTGTCGAACATGAACCTCGCGGAAGACATCTGCGCGATAGTCGACGAGATCGGCATCCCGCATGAGTATATAGTAATAGAATTTACGGAGACCACGACGGAAGCAGACCAGCAGCGTCTGCGTGATATAGTCGTGGCCCTGAAAGGCAGCGGCATCAAGACGTCCATCGACGATTTCGGCGTCGGGTATTCGTCGATGAGCATGCTCAGGGACATCCCGTTCAACGAGATCAAGATAGACAGGAGCTTTCTCATAACCGACGCGGACAGTGAAGTCTTCCTGCGTAAGACGGTCGTTATGAAACACATCATCAGCCTGTCGTCGGAGCTCGGCATGACGTGCATCGCCGAGGGTGCCGAGACGGTGGACCAGGTAGACCTCCTCTTCAAGAACGGCTGCACCCGCGTCCAGGGTTATTTCTTCGACAAGCCGCTTCCCGTCCGCGACTTCTGCGCAAGGCTCGAGAACCCGCACTACACCCAGGAGCACAGCGGCAACCGCAAAAGGAAAAGGCAGGCCTGACAGCTCGTTTGTTACTACAGGTGTACTGCTATGCGGTACAGTCGTAGTGCTATAATATCCAATAGCATTCTTGGGCGATAATAGGAGACGATCATGAATAACGGACGAAGCAGCGTGGCGCTGGTGATGGCGCCGGTATTGTTGTTGACGGGCATATTTACGGGATGCGCAGGCAAGCAGGGAGAAGCGAAGGGCGACTGGTATAACGCCAGAACGGTCAAGCTTGAACTGCAGTATGACAAGTCGGAATACGACATGCTGGCATCTTCGTTCGTCGGGATAGCCGGTGACAAGGCGGTCGTATCCGTCAGCTACCAGAAGCCTTTCCCGGCGGATTTTGACTATGCTGCGGACGACCTTTCGGAGTATCAGGGTGACACGTTCGAGATATACGATCTTGACGGCAACTTTATCAAGTCATACCTGTGGAGCGACATACAGGAGAGGGAAGGCATCACGGGTTTTGTCAACGGCAACTGCGGCGTGGCAGGCGATACGGTCGTCATTCCCACACTTGATTACGATGTGTCCGGCAACTCTTCAGCTGTTGTGTATTACATGGATATAGAGTCCGGCGAGATCACGGGTTCGTACGATAACGGCCGGCAGGGTCTGTTCCTGAGAGACTACATAAGCTCCGGCGGATACAGTGCTTTCCTGTACGGCAGATACGGTGATTACGAGTCAGTCGAACTCGATATCGTTTCCGCTGATTCCGAAGCAAAGACGATCACGCTGGAAGGCAAAGATATCATCTGGGCGGAGTCTTTCTGCATGATCGAGACCGGTGAAGCGAAGATACTCGTACCGTTCACACGTGAAGGCGCCGATAAGATGCATAGCATGGGTTATTTTGCAGTGGATCTTAAGAACGGTACAGCAGAAGAGATCACTGATGATCTTGAGTGGGCAGGGGGATACCCGGGTCTGTACAGTGCGTCTTATGTTGACGGCAAGGGTTGTCTCTCGTCTGATATGGACGGCCTGTTCAAGGTCAACATGGACGCCAAGACGACCGAGAGGATACTTGATTACGACAGGTGCAACGCCAACCTCTTTGTGCTGCGTAACATGAAGTTATACAGCGCTGAAGGAGATAAGTATGTTTTCGCCGGAGACTACTTCATGAATGACTATATGCAGATCACGAACGAATCTGCCATAGTAATACTGGAGAAGGCTGATAAGGACCCGACCGAAGGCAGGAAAGAGATAACGCTCGCGTCGTTCGACCAGCTTGATTACCAGACTGCCGAGGCCGTGCTGGAGTTCAACGAGGGCAGCACCGGCTATCACATCTCCTTCGATCCGCAGTACAGTCTTGATAATTTCACAGACCCCGAAGCTGATCCGGAGACGGCTGATCTTGAGGCAAAGAAAGCGCTCCTCGATAAGATAAAGGTAGACATACAGGCGGGCGAGGGTCCCGACATAGTCCTGAACGGTATGCCGTATACGGCATCGCTCGACAGTGTTCTGTTCATGGATCTGTCAGGCAGCATCTCTTCTGACGGCCTGTTCGAAAATGTCATAGACGCGTGCATGACGGACGGCAAGCTCTATAACGTTCCGGTCACCTTCAATGTCGCCGGGATCTGCACTGACTCTTCAAATGTGGAAGACGGGCAGTACGGTTTTACATACGACGAGTACAAGGAGTTTGTCTCATCTGTCTGCAACGGCACGGATCCCATCGAGATGGAGCAGACGGAATACTTCATCAACGGTTGCTCTCTCATGGGAAGCAAGTTTAACGGCGCTGACGGGGCTCCCGACTTCAGTTCGGATGAACTCACTGCCCTCGCGGAGTATGTCCACGACAACGTATACTACATCGCGCCTCAGGAAGAAGAAGGGTACGAGGTGGACACCGCGGACGAGGACAACGCCGCAGTGTATATGGTGTTCCATTCGATAATGGAGTACATAGGCTATTTTGATCATGTTCAGAATGATCTCACGGTACTGGGAATGCCTTCGTCGGACAGGATAGGGCCGTCACTTCAGATAGCCGATTCCGTAGCCGTATCCGCCTCGACCGACTGCAAGGACGGGTGTATCGAGTTTGTTGAACTGCTGCTCTCTGAAGGTGTTCAGGCCGGTTACGGCAAGGATGCGCTCAAAACACCGCTGAATGTTGCCGCTTATGAGACCGCTTCTGCGAATATGATCTCCCAGTACAACAAGATCCGCGAGACAATGATAAATCTGGGCTCGAACGGCTATGATCTCAAGCAGATCGGAATGATCAACGCCGTGGACGAGAGCGCGATTGCAGATTATGCCGGGATCATAGAGACCGCATCCGTAGTTATCAGGTCCGACCCGGCGATCGTCCTCATTGTCCGCGAGGAGATTCCCGCATACTTCGGTGACCAGAAGTCGCTGGATGAGGTCGCGGAGATAATCAATAACAGAGTAAATACCTGTATATCAGAGAGGGCGCAGTGATTAGGGAGCGTTTGTTACCACAGGTGTACTGCTATGCGGTACAGTCGTAGTAACACCCGCGCCCGCCATCAAGCACTTTGTGGCAAAGGTGAAAGAAAACTTTTGACTTTTATTGACTTTACCCCGACAAACGAGTAATATCTGTTTAGCACTCGAAGTGATAGAGTGCTAATAACAGGAAAGGGATGGAAGTCATGCAGTTGGACGATCGTAAGAAACAGGTTCTCCACGCCATCGTAGACGACTATGTATCGACCAACGAGCCGGTAGGTTCGAAGGCCCTCATAGAGCGCCACGATTTCCGCGTGAGCTCCGCGACTCTCAGGAACGAGATGGCCGAGTTAGAGCGCATGGGCTATATCGAGAAGCCCCACACGTCTGCCGGCAGGATCCCGTCTGACAGGGGTTACCGCGAGTACGTTGATTCACTCATGACGGTTGACGAGCTCACTCCCGAAGAGCAGCTCGAGATCAAGCAGAACATCGACGAGAGCGTAGACGAGGTAACGGATCTTATCAAGAACGCCACCCAGACTCTCTCGAGACAGACAGGCTTCGTATCCCTGGCGATGAGCCCGAGGCTCAGGAAGAGCTTCCTCACTCAGCTTAAGATCCTCATGATCGAGCCCGGCAAGGCGCTCGTTGTCATGGTGCTCTCGGCCGGCGTCGTCAAGGACAAGGTAGTAAGGATCCCGAACTTTATCACTGACGAGCAGATGTTCAAGATATCTTCGGCAGTCGAGAAGCACCTTACGGGCAAGCCCTTAGACGAGATCACGCTCGTTACCGTCGAGACTTCCGTCACGGACACCGAGATCCCGAACCCGCTGCTCAAGCAGGTGCTCTACGAGGCATACACCGCCATCAAGCAGGCTGACGAACTTAACATATATCTCGACGGTGAACACAGGATGCTCGAGCTCCCTGATTTCTCTTCACTCGGAAGGGCAAGAGAGCTCCTCGGAACGCTGTCGGATTCGAGCATGGTCGCAGGCTATGTCAACGAGATGCAGGGAAGCGCCGAAGAGAAGGGCGCCGAGGATACCTACATGATAAGGATCGGCCAGGAGATAGCGATCGAAGGCCTTGAGGACTGCAGCTTTATCACGGCGACCTATAATCTGAGCGACTCGGTATCCGGCAACATCGGCGTCATCGGTCCGAAGAGGATGGAGTATTCAAAGGTTATTTCGCAGATCGATTTCGTTAAGAAGACGATCAACGAGAACATAAAGAGACTTACATAAAGGGGAGGAATATTAATGGCAGAAGACGGTAAAGAGATATTTTTCGGGATGGACGAGGAGCCCGCTAAGGACGAACCTCTGACGGCCGGAGCGGAGGATGCGGCAAAGGCAGACGCCGAAGCAGCAGAAGGCCCCGCGAAGGAAGAGACGCCCGCCGGTCCCGAAGATACTGCAGAAGAGAAGAAGGAAGAAGAGGCAGAACCTGCCGCAGACACTTCCGAACTCGAAGCAGAGCTCGAAGAACAGAAGAACCGCTATATGTACCTCTATGCGGAGTACGACAACTACCGCAAGAGAACAGCCAAAGAGAAGGAGAACCTCTACTCCGATGCGGTCGCGAAAGTAACGGGAGAGTTCCTGGGCGTGTTGGACAACATCGACCGCGCGATAGATTCTTCCAAGAACGCAGACGAGGGTTCTATCGAAGCAGTCATCCAGGGCATCGAGATGGTCGGCAAGCAGGCCGGTGAGATCCTTGCCAAGATAGGCGTCGAGGAGATCCCCTGTGAGCGCGGAACCAAGTTCGACCCGAACCTCCACGAGGCAGTAATGCACATCGAGGACGAAGAGCTCGGTGAACAGGAAGTCGCACAGGTATTCCAGAAGGGATACATGTACAAGGAAAGAGTAATAAGACATGCAGTAGTGCAGGTCGCCAACTAAGCAAATAAATTATAAGGAGATAAAACTATGGACAGCATCAGATCAAGCCTGGTACCTACAGTCATCGAGACCACCAACCGCGGTGAGCGCGCGTATGACATCTATTCAAGACTCCTCAAGGAGAGGATCGTCATCCTTTCCGAGGAAGTCAACTCGGTAACTGCAAGCCTCATCACGGCGCAGCTTCTCTTCCTCGAGGCAGAGGATCCGGAGAAGGATATACAGTTCTACATCAACAGCCCCGGAGGATCCGTATCTGACGGTCTCATGATCTACGATACGATGAGACTCATCAAGCCTGACGTTCAGACTATCTGCATGGGTATGGCAGCTTCAATGGGCTCCGTGCTCCTGTCTGCAGGCACAAAGGGCAAGAGATGCATCCTGCCTAACGCAGAGGTAATGATCCATCAGCCTCTGGGCGGCGCACAGGGTCAGGCAACAGAGATCCTCATCGCAGCAGATCACATCAAGGACACAAGAGTAAGACTCAACCAGATCCTTGCGGACAACTGCGGTAAGGACTTAGAGACACTCATGAAGGATACGGACAGAGACCACTGGATGACAGCACAGGAGGCTCTCGACTACGGCATCGTAGATAAGATCCTTGAAAGCAAGAAATAAACTATAGGAATAGGGAGGACAAACATTATGTCAAAGATCATTGGTATCGACCTTGGTACAACAAACTCATGCGTTGCGGTTATGGAGGGCTCCGAGACGGTAGTCATTCCTAATCCGGAAGGCAACAGAACAACACCTTCGGTAGTAGGTTTCACAAAGACCGGCGAGAGACTCATCGGTCAGGTCGCTAAGCGTCAGGCAGTAACAAACCCTGACCGTACGATCCAGTCCATCAAGCGTGAGATGGGTTCCGACTACAAGGTATCGATAGACGACAAGCAGTACACACCTCAGGAGATCTCCGCGATGATCCTGGCTAAGCTCAAGGCTGACGCAGAGGCTTACCTCGGACAGCCCGTAACAGAGGCAGTCATCACGGTTCCTGCATACTTCACCGACTCTCAGAGACAGGCAACAAAGGACGCAGGCCGTATCGCAGGTCTCGACGTTAAGCGTATCATCAACGAGCCTACGGCAGCTTCACTTGCTTACGGTCTCGATAAGGACGGCGATCAGAAGATCCTCGTATTCGACCTTGGCGGCGGTACTTTCGATGTATCCATCATCGACATCGGCGACGGCGTATTCGAGGTTGTGGCTACAGCAGGTAACAACAGACTCGGCGGCGACGACTTCGACAACAAGATCGTCGACTACCTCGTAGAGACTTTCAAGAACTCTGACGGAGTTGACTTAAGGAACGACCGTATGGCAATGCAGAGACTGAGAGAAGCAGCAGAGAAAGCTAAGATCGAGCTCTCCGGCGTTACTTCTTCCAACATCAACCTGCCTTACATCACGGCTGATGCTACAGGCCCTAAGCACCTCGACGTAACACTCACAAGAGCTAAGTTCGACGAGCTCACATCAGACCTCGTACAGAAGACAATGGATCCTGTTAAGCGCGCACTTTCCGATGCAGGCTGCTCAGTATCTGACATCGACAAGATCATCCTCGTAGGCGGTTCCACAAGAATCCCTGCAGTTCAGGATGCAGTTAAGAACTACTTCGGCAAGGAGCCTTTCAAGGGCATCAACCCTGATGAGTGCGTCGCAGTAGGCGCAGCCATCCAGGGCGCAGTCCTCTCCGGCGATTCCACTGCCGGCCTCGTCCTCGTTGACGTTACACCTCTGTCACTCGGTATCGAGACAATGGGCGGCGTCTGCACGAAGATCATCGAAAGGAACACCACCATCCCTGCAAAGAAGAGCCAGGTATTCTCCACGGCTGCTGACGGACAGACTCAGGTTGAGATCCACGTCCTCCAGGGTGAGCGTGAGATGGCAGCTGCCAACAAGACTCTCGGCAACTTCATCCTCGACGGTATCGCACCCGCACCGAGAGGCGTACCGCAGATCGAGGTTACTTTCGATATCGACGCGAACGGCATCGTTAACGTAAGCGCGAAAGACAAGGGCACGGGCAGAGAGCAGAAGATTACGATCCAGTCCTCTTCGAACATGAGCGAGGCTGACATCGAGAAGGCTGTCAAGGAAGCTGAGATGCACGCAGCCGAGGATAAGGCAAACAAGGAGAAGGTCGAGACCAAGAACCAGGCAGAGTCCACGGTATATCAGGCAGAGAAGACCCTGAAGGATGCAGGAGACAAGATCTCCGAGGCAGACAAGGCTCCCGTCAATGCCGAGATCCAGAAGCTCAAGGATGCCATCGCTGCTGACGATCAGGAAGCAATGAAGAAGGGCACGGACGATGTTCTCCAGGCTCTCTACAAAGTCTCCGAGAAGCTCTACCAGCAGGCAGGCGGCGCACAGGGCGCAGCAGGCGCTCAGGATGCAGGTGCTGCAGGCGCAGGCGCTACAGGTGAGGATTTCGCAGGCTACGGCACAGAGGACGTTAACGGCAATGCTGCCGACGACGGCTTCAAGAACGCCGGCGGTGACTTCTGATATAATCGTTGTTCGATAATTCCAGGTAAACGGAGGAATCAATTTGGCTAACGATTATTACGATATACTCGGCGTTGACCGAAGCGCGTCAGATGATGAGCTCAAGAAAGCCTTCAGACAGAAGGTTAAGCAGTATCACCCGGACCTTCATCCGGGCGATGCCGCGGCCGAGGCCAAATTCAAGGAAGTAAACGAAGCATACTCTGTCCTCTCCGATAAGGAGAAGAGAGCCAGATACGACCAGTTCGGCAAGGCCGGAGTGGACGGCAACGGCTTCGGAGGCGGTGCAGGATACGGCGGCTTCTCAGGAGCCGGATTTGAGGATGTCGACTTGGGCGACATCTTCAATTCGTTCTTCGGCGGCGGAGCTTCAAGGTCGAGAAGGAGGAACGGCCCGCAGCAGGGTGCGAACCTCAAGTACGGCATGACGCTCGAGTTCATGGAAGCTGCTTTCGGATGTGAGAAGGACATCACGATAAGCAAGCAGGACAAGTGTTCTGTCTGTGGCGGTTCAGGATCGCAGCCGGGCAGCGCGCCCGAGACATGCCCCAAGTGCCGCGGCGCAGGACGTGTCCAGGAACAGATGCAGAGTTTGTTCGGCATGACCATGGTAACCAAGACGTGTCCCATGTGTCAGGGAAGAGGTACGGTCATCAAGACTCCCTGTAATTCCTGCCACGGCAGGGGACGCACGCAGGTGTCCAAGAAGCTGCACATCAAGATCCCGGCAGGCGTCGATGCGGGCGACATGCTCCCCATCAAGGGCGAGGGCGAACCCGGCACGAACGGCGGTCCTTACGGCGATCTTTACATCCAGTTCAGAGTCAAGAAGCACGATCTGTTCACCAGAGAGGGCATGAATACCTTCTGCGAGGTTCCGATCACTTATGCGCAGGCCGCACTGGGCGGAGACATCGAGCTGCCGACCATCTACGGCAAGGTGCCCTATAAACTCAAGGAAGGAACCCAGCCCGGAGACACATACATTCTCAGGGGACAGGGCATACCGAATAAGAACAATCCGAACATGAAGGGCGATCATACCTGCAGGTTCGCGATAGAAGTCCCGACGGGCCTGACGCGCGACCAGAAGCAGAAGCTCGCTGACTTTAACGCGACGCTCACGGAGAGGAACTACTCCAAGAGCAGTGCTTTCATGCAGAAGATCAAGAACCTCTTTAAGTAAGGAGAACTAGTTTTGGCCCAGGTCATGAAATGGGTGGAGATCACCATCCGCACAACCGAAGAAGCTTCAGACGCCATCACCGAGATGCTCGCGCAGATCGGTGCTGACGGCATTGCCTGCACGGACCCCTATGAGTTCCGCAATACGATAGAGAACGACCCGTTAAGCTACTGCGACGACGGGACGATCGAATCGTACGGCGAGGACGTCATCATCAAGGCGTACTTCGCGGAGCTCGACGGCGGATATTTCCGCATGGGCCCCAAGAGCGAGGAGTTCATAGACCCCAACGGCATCGGCATGATCTACGGCAACATTACCAACAAGACCATGACCGTCGACGAGGCGATCGCGTACATTAAGAAGAGACTTGCCGAGATAGGCGAGTTCCTTGACATCGGCGCGGGCTTCGAAGGCTTTACCTACGTCAAGGACGAAGACTGGGCAAACAACTGGAAGAAATACTACACCGCATTCAAGATATCCGACCGTGTCGCGGTCTGCCCCTCGTGGATAGATCCCGCGACGATCGACTCGGAGTATAAGATAATCCTCGACCCGGGTTCGGCGTTTGGCACGGGCACGCACGAGACCACCTCGATGTGCGCGGAGATACTTGATAAGTACCTGCCTGCGGGCGCTGACGTGCTGGACCTCGGTACGGGTTCGGGCATCCTCGCGATAATCGCCAGGCTCCTTGGTGCAGGGAAGATCGAGGCCGTCGACATAGACAGCCTTGCCGTAAGGGTTGCAGAGGACAACTGCAAGATCAACGGCTGCGAGGATATCGACTGCTATACGGGCGAACTTAAGTCCGTCAAGAGATCAGATTACGACGTAATCGTCGCGAACATCATCGCCGACATCATTGCCGAGATCGCATGCGACGTTCCGGCAAGGCTCAAGTCCGGAGGTCTGTTCATATGTTCCGGTATCGTAAACACAAAGGCAGAGCGCGTAGAGAAGGCTCTAGCCCTTGCGGGACTTGAGCTCTTGGCTTCAGAGGAGAAAAACGACTGGCGCGCATACGTATGCCGCAAGCCTTAATTCTTTGTTATTTTCACGAAATTAGTTGTGCAAATATGCTCATTTGCCTTTTGGAATGAGCCCGATTTCATGCGATTATTATTAATGAATAACTGAAACCGTGTGGAGACGGGTCAGAAAGGTAACGATGTCGCAGGTTCTTTTAATATCGGATTCCATAGAGAATACGCGTTTTGACGTGGCGCGTAAGACCTCAACGTTCAAGTCTTACGACCTGGAACCTGTTCTTGCCATACCCATGCTCGACACGGCGGACGGCACTTCCACCAAGACAGATATAGGCGAGATCCTCGATTACTGTTTCGAGGAGTGCAAGCCTGCGTGCATTGCCCTGAGCATCATCAGGGACCCTGCTGCGGTCAAGCTCGTGGCAGACAAACTCGCTTCCTACGAACACAACGCGGTCCTGTCCGAGATCTCGCTCATCTCCAGGGAAGGCGAAGTCCTGGTGACTTCGGACACCTACGAGATGGTCATGAGATACCTTCTCCCGCAGATTCAGTTCCTCTCGATCAACATCTACGAGGCGGAGCTCCTTGCCCAGATGAACTGCAGGGGCAAGACCGACATCGAGACTGCGGCCAGGATCATCTTCGAGCGCAACCATTCCGTCGTATACATCAACGGCTCCGCACAGAGCCGCTGGCATGATCTGCTCTGCATCGGAGGCCAGACCAAGTGGCTCCGTGCGAGATCAGACGATTCATATCTACCTGCAGACAAGTCCCTTCTGGCCGCCATCGCATGCGAGATGGCCGGGGACAAGTCGATAATCGAGGCAGTCGTCTCTGCGCGTAAGTTCTTTGTACCGTCTCCACTTATCGAAGAACCTGCAAACGCGCAGGCGAAGCCTGTCTCAGCACCTGCACAGCCGGCCGCACCGGCTGCTGAATCTGCACCTGTGCCCGCGCCCGCGCCGGAAGCTCAGACTCCCGTTACGGAGGCCCCGAAAGCAGAGGCTACGGCAGAGCCCGCTTCTGCTGCAACGTCTGCAACCCCTGCAGCTACGGCAACTCCCGCGGCAACTTCTGCACCCGCGGAGAATCCTGTGGCAACGTCAACTTCTGCATCTGCGGAGGCACCTCTTTCGACGGCGCCCAAGGCAGAAGAATCCCAGCCGGCATCTGCGGCACCTTCCGCTCCTGCGGCATCCGAATCTGCGCACAGACCTACCGCACCTTCCAATACCGGCAAGGTAGCGGCATCCTACAAGCCTGTGTACAACTCGGCGTTCTCATTCACGGCCATGGCCGCGCAGAGAAGACGCGAGCAGGCGGAGAAACAGGCCGAAGCCGAGAAGAAAGCGGCAGCCGAAGCAAAGGCGAGTGAACCCGAGCCCGAACCTGCGGCAACGCACGCGCCCGCACCGGTCAAGTCGCTCGTGTCCCCGGCGAAGAGCATCAGGGATATAGCGAGGTCTTTCGAGCTGAGCGAAGTCAACGAAGAGATCGCCAAGAAGTTGAGTGCCGAGGCAGAACCTGCGGTCACCAGCAATATCGAAGGCCCCGAGCCGGGCCCCAAGGGAACCGTCTCCGAGATCAAGGAGCGCGAGAAGAGGACGGCCGAGCAGTCGCTGTCCGAGCTCAAGGCCCTGAAAGAGAAGTTCAAGAACATGTCTTCCGAGATGTAACATTGTTACTTAATCGGATCATCTGCGCGCTCCCGGGTGGGGAGCGTTTTGTTTGCCTGCCGCGAAGTACAAGTTAATGTACAAGTTTTGTGAAAAGTTGTACGCAAAGTTGTAAATTGGCCGGGCAGTACAAGTAAGTGTACAAGTTTTGAGAAAACTTGTAGTAAAAGTTGGACTGCAGCCCCCGGAAGTTAAAGTAACAGTTAAAGTTTTCGAGCAACTTTAACTATTAGTTGGACTGCGGCCGCGGAGTTAAAGTAACAGTTAGAGTTTGCGCAAAACTCTAACTTTTAGTTGTGATGCTATACAAATCTTCGGGCGGAGCGGGGCTGATTTTCGTATTAACATGACCGGCAAAGAGGAGTATTTTGGCATGTGGTTAACAGATGTTAACCAAGGAGGCGATTTACATGAAAAAGTCAGTTATGACCAAGATCCTTTCTCTCGCGGTCGCATCTGCAATGGTTTTCTCATGTGCAGCATGCAGCGACAGCGGCAAGAAAGACAAGGATGAAGCGGACGACGAAGAGATCGAAGCGTCTGAAGATGAGGAAGAGGAAGAAGAAGAGGAAGAGGACGAAGATCCGACACCCACACCGGAGCCTACTGCAACACCTACTCCCACACCCGAGCCTACACCTGCAACTTTCTTTGAGGAGCAGGAACTGACGATCACTCCCCAGGGCGAGTATGATCTTGATACAGAGTGGCTGTACACGGATAACGACACTCAGAACGGACCTACGACAGTTCCTATTACTGTTGAGATCAAAGAGACGACAGAAGGCTGTGACGAAGGTTATAAGATGATCGTCGCTGATTTCGGAATCGATTATTCCAGCAAGTACTTCTATGATTACGGCGATTTCTTTGCTTATCCGCCGGAAGGAATAACAAACCACCCGAGCACTTGGGTAAGTGCGTTCGACCGTTATACCGGTGTGTCTTTCGAGCCCGGCGACAACACGGTCCTCGTCGAGTACGAAGGCAAGACTTACGATGTGACATGCACATTCGACTGGAACAGCGTTGGTGATTACGACAACGGCGTGGCAGCCGATTACTGCACGGTAACCGTTACATGCCCTGTCGACTACGACGGTACAGTCTTCTACATCGGCCACGGCTCAGGCGGAGACAGCCAGATCGGCGAAGGCCAGGAGTTCGACTTCACCGCAAAGCAGTACACCATCGACGAACTGCCTTACTACGTAACAAACGGTTTCCCTTACTTCTTCTTCAGTGCAAACAACAAGTGATCTGCACGTCGAAAACAAACTCCAGCGGGGGTCGGACACGTTCCGGCCCCTTTTTTACTCCGCGGGGCAGGGCGCTTCAATTCAAAGTTTGTTAATTCCTCTATATTAAATTTTTATAAATCGAGGGCTATAATCAAGCTATGGATTACACGTTGTTCTATGTTGAAGCGAATGTCGTAAGCATTATCATTTTCATGCTGATCTTCCTCAAGGAGACCGGCACCGTCGGTCACCAGACAAAACAGGGCTGTTTTATCAACATAATCTTGGCGCATATTGCCTACTTCTTAAACGACATCTTCTGGATAATGATACTCGGCGGTTACCTGCCGAGCATCCACGCGCTGGTCGCATCTGTCAACATCATCAACGACATTGTCCTCTCCGTTATTACCGGATTCTGGTTCGTCTATACCGAGCTGTCCCAGGGCGAAGAATATATCACAAAACTGAAGAACAGGATGATCGCCATGATACCTGTCCTGCTCACGGCTGTGGTGATCGTGGTATTGTTCGTATTCTTCCCGGACACTGTCTTGGCGGGAGAGTGCACATTGACACTGACATATTATCTTGTCTTCCTGAGCGTTCCGCTCGTCTATATAGTCGTCTCGACGGTAAGGTCGTTTCGCAGGGCTTTCAAGAAAGAGAACTACGCCTTCAGAACGCCGTATCTTGCAAGCGCAGTTTATCCTGCGGCGCTCGCGGTGATAGGAGTTATCCAGACGCTGTGGCTCAAGGTTCCGATGTTCTGCTTCGGATGCACAGTCACGATGCTCTACGTATACATCACTTCGCTTAACAACCAGGTCTCGATCGACGAGCTCACCAAGCTCAATAACAGGACACAGCTCAAGAAATACATCGCCGGCGACGTTCCCAAGCAGAACACCGGCAGGCACGACCGCTATGTCCTCATGATAGACCTCAACAAGTTCAAGCAGATCAACGACCAGCACGGACACGTCGAAGGCGATTACGCGCTCAAGAGAGCTGCTGATGCGCTGAGACTGTCCTGCTCCGGCAGTTCGCTCAGACCGTTCATCGCCAGATACGGCGGCGACGAGTTCATCATTATCGCCAAGACGGACAGCGAGGAACTCGTCAAAGAATTAAGCAACACGATCAAGGAGACGCTCATCCGCCTGAACAAGGAGGCGGGTTCTGCTTATGAACTGACCGCCAGCATCGGCTATGCTTCCTATGCCGGCGATATTGCAGGTTTCCAGACCGCACTGGCACAAGCAGACGAGGCATTGTACAGGGAGAAGGTCGCGCGCAAGTCCGTTTAAAACGTCTTAAGAGTGCTATCATAAAATTCTTTTCAAAAACCACCCAATCATGACGTGCCTTGACATGTATCAGTATTCTGCCCAGCAGATGATTGATGCACTGGGATGAGAAGTTAGAACAATTAGTAGTCGTGCAGCAGCACAATTGACACGTGTAACGTAACGGGTTACAATTTGTGCATGATAAAGTCTTTTGCGCACAAAGGTCTTAAAGAGTTTTATTACACCGGTTCAAAGAAGGGTATAAAACCGGAGCACGCAAACAGATTGGGTAGGATGCTTGATAGGTTAGACGCAAGTGTATCCGCCCAAGATATGAACTTGCCGGGTTATGATCTGCATGCTTTAAAAGGCGATAAAAAGGATATGTGGTCAGTGTCCGTGAGCGGAAATTGGAGAATGACATTTTATTTTGAAGGACAGGATGCATTTCTTGTCGATTATATGGATTACCACTGAATAGCGAGGTGAAGGATTATGGATATGATGATTAGAAAACCGACTCATCCCGGAACTATTTTTCTTGAGGATGTTATGAAGCCTCTGAACCTTAGTGTAACGGAGGCTGCAAGGAGACTTGGTGTCAGCAGGAAGGCCTTGTCTGAGTTCGTCAACGAGAAGTCTTCACTTAGTCCTGAGATGGCGATCAGGATCAGCATTGCTACCAAAACTTCAGCCGAGAGCTGGCTTAACATGCAGCAGAAACTGACTTTGTGGATCGCCGAACAAAATGCACCAACTGACGTAATCGAATTCGATATGATCGAAGCAAGCTGATACGTAGTGAGTTCAGTTTACAACAGGGACCTTCGGGCCCCTTATTTTTGGGGTTGAATGTTCTGTAAGGTGTTCAAGCTCCTAAGTCATAAAGTTGTACTGCAGCCCTTGGAAGTTAAAGTAGCAGTTAAAGTTTGCGATTTACTTTAACTTTTAGTTGTGATTCTCCGCACCGAATACAGCGCCTCAAGTGCTATCATTAAAAATATTTCAAAAACCACCCAATAATCTGCGCCTGTCATGTGTCTATAGAGTAGATGCGGACAAAGGAGGCAAAGTCTGATGAACAAAGAAGAATTAGAAAGAATCTACAATGAAGCTTACGGCCCGGTGTACTGGACGGCATTCCAGCTCCTCAAGAACGAGGCGGACAGCGAGGACATCGTGCAGGAGACATTTGTGTCCCTGATCGAGTCTTACGACACAATCAAGGACAAGAACAAGGTCACTGCATGGCTCAAGAAGAATGCTGCCAACAAGTGCCTTAACCGTCTCACCAGGTCGAAGGCAGACGCAGTCGAAGATGAATTCTTTGAAGATGTGGAAGCCATGCCGGAGGATTTCCTTCCCGATACGATCGTGGAGTCGGAAGAGAGCAGGCGCGTTGTGATGAACATCATTGAGAGCGCCATGTCTGACGACGTGAGAAGGACGCTCGTCCTGTACTATTTCGACGAGATGACGACCAAAGAGATCGCGGAAGCGCAGGGAATACCTCAGGGAACGGTCTTGTGGCGGCTCAACTTTGCCAAGAAGAAGATCAAGAAGGAGGTTGAGAAGTATGAAAACAAGACCAATTCCAAACTTTACACCATGGCACTGCCGTTCCTGAGCAAGCTCTTTATCGCGGAAGCACAGCAGGTGCCCCTGAAGCCCATCCCGCCGACGCTGCTTGACATGACCGCATCAGCAGTGAAGAGCGTCGCTTCAGAGGCCGCGAAAACAGCTGCTTCAAGCGCCGCCAGAGCCGCAGGAAAGACCGCAGGCATCACAGCAGGCAAGGTCGTAGCCATAGGCGTCGCATCCGCCGCGGCAATCGCCCTGATCGGAGGAGGAATCTTCCTTGTATGCTCCCACCTGCTCGGTAACAAACCCTCTGCCGAGGACGAAGTCTACGCTTCCGAATCAGAAGCAGAAGAGGTCTCTGCCGTTACTGAAGAAACGGCAGAGACTACATCGGAAGCACCTGTTGTTGAGATAAATGCGAATGAGTATCTGGCAGATTATCCCGTGCCGGGTGATGGCATAATGGTCTACTTCAAACTAGCGCCGGATATAGATTTCTACCCGGATGGTTACGATACCGGTTCAAATCAGACTTTTGGGGAATATTATTACAACAGTATCAACAGCGATATCGGACTTGCTGAAGTAGTATGCCAGGCAGCTGAAGACTCCCCTGCCAAGGTTGTCTTTACATGCAATCCGTCGTACGACATTGCATGGTTCAAAGAGAATGGCGGACAGGGAATCCTTGGGGACGGAGTCGGTACTTATACTGTAAGCGAACCTGAGATCTGCCCGAACGGACTTAAACTCTATACAGTTCAGATAGACTACGAATATGATGTGTCAACTCAATATATCTTTGAGTATCAGATCGATGAAGATAATCTGTTCGAGATATATACGATGGGCTTCAATGAAGCATTCTCGGACCCGATCTGCCAGACGGAACTGGAAGCTATACTTGATTACTACCGTAATGTTGAAGATCCTATACTTGTAGTTCCCGACGGAACAACTGTAAAGATAGTTGAAGATGCTGTTGAGGTTGAGGAGACTGAGACTTCTGCTCCCGATACTCTTGAAGGTACCATAGCGATGTCCATAGATAACGGATGGAAAGATGGATACCTGGGCAAGATCGAGAGCTTCGATCTGGGCGAATTCCAAGGAAAGTATGGAAGCCTGAATTTCGCAGACGATACCAAGCCTTACTTCAATCTGGTGTTCATTAATGACGATGCAGTGCCGGAACTTGTGGCAATGGCATGGGATATGCAAGGCAATCTGTGGATCAACATCTATACTTTTGCAGACGGCGAAGTCACCAAGATAGGTGACAGCATGGGCCAGTATAAGATAAGCATTTGTTATTCCCCGTTCAATTGTTTTTTGAATACCGAAGGTGCATTTGACCAGGCCGGAGCTGAAGCAGAAGTGGTATATCTCAGAATGAGTAATGACTTCAGTGAGATATACAAACTTGATATCGTATCGTCTTCTTATGATCAGACTATCTACAGTGACGTGTGGGAAGCCGAGGCGGCAGGCGCTGTTACGGACGGTGAATGGTATACATATAAGTTTGATCCCGAGACGTCAACGCTTACCGAATTGTCCGAGGCCGAGAAAGCAGAACTGGACGAAGCAAGAAGTGACATGAGATGCCTCGACTCGTATCAGTATTCGGCAGAGCAGATGCTCGATGCGCTAAGCTGATATGTTGAAAAGAAAGAACTCAGGAGTATAATGATCTTAAGAGGTGTTACCCGTAGACGGTTGACCTCGAAGTGATTTAAGTAAAGACCGCCCTCACTCGCAAGGTATGGGGCGGTTTACTTATGTTTGATCTGCAAGACCAACGTGATAATAGCAACTATAAGAAGTCCTAAAGCGAACAATTCTGTATATGTAACCATATCGGGCCTCCTTTCACCGAGAACGAATTCACGGATTTGGGAGGTCAACCGCCTACCGTTTAAGGTAACACCCCGGACTTTAAGTGTAGCATAAAACGGCATCATACACAAACAAATGTTCTGTTTTCGGCGGCATAAAGTTTTCTGATAAATTTTTCAAAAACCACCCAATAATCTTCCAGCCTCATGTGTCTATATAGCAGAAGCAGATTACTGCTATTGAGATTATCTGACAGAAAGAGGTAAGACACATGTTGGAATTGGTGATGAATCTGGTAAGGTGGCCGTTCAGGCTCGTTAGAAACAATGCAGCAGAGACAATAAGCGAGATCAGGGATGATTCGGTAAACAAAGACAGAGTATATACGATCATGAATATCGTCTCGCTTCTGCCTCTTATCACGGCGGTCGTGGTATTTGTGGTTGCTATGATAAGCTTTACCGTGAATTCCGGGTTTGCTATTCAGATCGATATGGTCAAGAAAGACTTCTTCGGTTCACTTAGCGATATCTGGACTTCCGGAACGTCAGGATACTTCTACAATATGTGGCTTTGTCTTGCTGTCGGGATCTCTTATCTGGTCATTTGTTCGGCGGCCGTGATCGACGCATACCGTGGACTTGACGGTAAAGGAAAGGTATTTCTCACTGTTATTCTCGTATTGTTCAACACGGTATTCGGCACGTTCTATTTTGTTGCTGAGAACGATACCAAGGTTTTCAACTTTATGCAGGATCTGTTTGGTCTTGGAAGGGATACTTGTACCGGAATAATGATCGGATTGTTCATCGCAACTATTGTTCTTGCTGTCGTATGTACTTGGTTCCTCGCTGCTTACAGGCCTTTGCTCAGCGGGCTGATAAACACGTTGTTCTACTATCTTGCAGCTCCGTTGTGTTGTGTTCTTGTGCAGAATATAATTGGAGTTGTAATCGCTGTCATCCTCTTTGGCCTTTGCTTTTTCTTCGGCAGTGCTGTTACGGGGATCGGAGAAGGATCATCTGCCCCTTCGGCCGGCACCCCTTCAGTAAGCAAGAGCAGCGCGAAGAAACAGCAGCGGATTAAGACTCTCGAGAAGAAGATCGAAGGACGTAATAAGGCAGTCCGCGGCCATAACAGAGGCGAGATAGCATATTTCGGTGTCGATGCCAAGGCTTGCGCGAGTGCCAATAATAACGATATGGCAGAGATCAACAGGCTCAAGGCTGAAATGTAATCAAAGGGAGAAAGCAATGAGAAGGTTTGTAGAAAGACTTTGCGGGCTTCTGATAACCGGAACGCTTGTGATCACATCACTTCCGCTAACGGCAGCAAATACTATTGCCGACACCGGCATCACGCTCTCCGGCACATGCCACGTCCAAGACTACGGCGATACAGAAGGCACCTGGGATGCATCGACCGGCACGCTCACGCTTGGCACACGCGGTCAGTCCAAGAGGGTCGAAGCGATCACCATCAACCTCGAAAACAACACCGGCTACGGCGGCACCCTCCAGTACCGTGTACACGTCCAGGATATCGGCTGGCAGGACTACCGCATTGCAGGCGAGATGGCCGGTACTTCGGGGCAGTCCAAACGCCTTGAAGGCATCGAGATGGAACTTACCGGTGACCTCGCTGCTTACTATACCGTTGAGTACGCCGTACATATCCAGGATTACGGAGATGCGCAGGGTTTCGTGTCTGACGGCACATTGGCTGGCACCACAGGCGAGTCCAAAAGGCTCGAGGAAGTCCGTATCAGGATAGTTCCGAGAGGCACGGGCACGTCCATGTCCGTTAACTACAGAGTCCACAGACAGGACTACGGTTGGGAAAGCGCTTGGGCAAAAGATGGTAGCGAATCCGGTACAACGGGACAGTCCAAGAGACTTGAAGGCATCGAGATCCATCTTACCGGCAATCAGTATTCAGGCAGCATCCAATACCACACTCACGTTCAGAACATAGGATGGGAATCAGCCTGGTCCAAAGACGGTGAGATGAGCGGCACTCAAGGTATGAGTTACCGGCTCGAAGCAATAGAGATCGAACTGACCGGTGAAGTTGCAGACTATTATGACGTTTACTACAGAGTGCACGCACAGGACTACGGCTGGCTTGGCTGGGCAAAGAACGGCGAGATGAGCGGAACTTCGAGCATCTCAAAGAGGCTTGAAGCGATCCAGATCGTTCTTGTTGCAAAGGGCGGTGCTGCTCCCGGGAACGTTGCCGGTATATCAAGCGTAACAAGCAGCCCTTCCGTTACACATGAGCATGATTGGGTAGCAGTCACGATCCATAACGATGCAGTTACGCATACTGAATGGAATTACGATTATTCGCATGAAGGTCCGGGACTTCCGCCTAAGGCCGGCCATCAGTTTGTTACCTGTGATCTTGATCACAGTAAGTGTGACGGTGTGTGGTACGATTCTCTTGGCATACCTTATACCTTCGCAGATGTCTCATTTTTGAAGGTGACAAAGGTCCATCATGACGGCAGTTGGGTATGTAACGGTTGTGGAAAAGTCTTTGCCAGTGAAGCTGATTGTGTTGAGCACTGCGAAAACGATGTTTGCGGAATGCAGTGGAAAGCCATAGATTCTTCGACAGGACAGTTGGTGGATTCCTGGATAGGTGCCGGTTACGGGGGTTCTTATGGTTGTGACGAGATCATAACTCCGGTTGAATATGAAGTGGTCGATCAGCCTGCCTGGGATGAGACGATCTATGTCTGTTCTGTCTGCGGAGAGACCAAGGGAGCATAACGTAATTAAGCAGTTAAAGCACACTCCCCCGAAGAGGTTGTTAAATCCCCCTTCTTGCCTTATAATTACGCGTGTTCTAATAAAATAAGGAGTACTGCGATGAGATACAGTGCACAGAAGGGTACAGGCGATATCCTGCCGGCAGATATTTACAAGTGGCAGAAGACGGAGAAGATGTTCGCGGACGTCTGCCACAGCTTCGGCTATGAGGAGATAAGGATCCCGACCTTTGAGCAGACGGATCTGTTCCAGAGGGGCGTGGGAGATACAACGGACGTCGTTACGAAGGAGATGTATACTTTCGACGACAAGGGCGGCAGGAGCATTACGCTCAGGCCCGAAGGAACGGCAGGCGTGGTAAGGTCGTACATCGAGAACGGCATGTCGTCGCTGCCTTCCCCCGTGAGGCTGTTCTACAACATCACGGCGTTCAGATATGAGAAGATGGCCAAGGGCAGAAGAAGGGAGTTCCACCAGCTGGGACTGGAGTCTTTCGGAAGTGCCGGCCCCGAGATAGACGCGGAGATCATCAGCGTTATCGATGTCTTCTTCAAGCGCATGGGCCTCAAGAACATCGCACTGCACATCAATTCGATCGGGTGCCCCGCGTGCAGGAGCAAGTACAACGAGATCTTGAAGGATCACTTCAGACCGCACGTCGGCAGCATGTGCGAGGACTGCCAGGCGAGGTTCGAGAAGAACCCCCTGCGCATGATCGACTGCAAGATCGACGGCGAGAAAGAGATCGTACAGAGCGCACCCCGCCTCATCGACTATCTCTGCGATGACTGCAAGGCGCATTTCGAGGGGCTCAAGGCTAACCTCGACGCGGTGGGCATCAAGTACGACATCGACCCCAACATAGTAAGAGGTCTCGATTACTACACCAGGACAGTGTTCGAATTCGTCTCGGAGAACGTCGGTACGCAGGGCACCATCTGCGGCGGCGGAAGATATGACGGACTTGTTGAGGACTGCGGCGGCACGGCTACTCCGGGAATCGGTTTCGCCATGGGCATCGAGAGATTCCTCATGGAAGCCGAGGCGCAGGGCGTCAGCTTCGAGCCCAACGACAACGTCAAGATCTACCTCGTGGGCATGAGCGAGAACGCAGGCGCGAAGATCTCTAAGCTCTGCTACGACCTGAGGCTGAACGGCATCGGCTGCGAGAGAGATCTCATGGGCAGGTCGTTCAAGTCCCAGATGAAATACGCCGGCAAGCAGGGCATACCTTACCTCGCTGTCATCGGCGACGACGAGCTCACCTCGGGCGAAGTCAAGGTCAAGTGCATGGCAGACGGCACGGAGACACCGGTAAGCTTAGGCGGCCTCACGGATTATCTCGCATCGAGATGATCACGCCGCCCGGCGAAAAGGGTGCCACGGCACACACAAACAAAGCAATCAAAACTTGGAGGAACATATATGCAGTCGCGTACACATACATGCGGAGAATTAAGACTTGAAGACGCAGGCAAGAAGGTAATGCTCTCGGGCTGGCTCGAGAACTTCCGTGAGGTCGGCGCAGAGCTGGGCTTCGTTGTCATCCGTGATTTCTACGGTACAACACAGATCGTTATCGAGAATGCGGAGATGATGAAGACCGTCAAGGCCATCACCAAGGAATCCACCATCTGCGTCGAGGGCACGGTCAGGGAGAGATCGTCCAAGAACGACAAGCAGGCAACAGGCGACATCGAAGTCGTACCCGAGTCCATCAAGGTATTGGGCCGCTGCCGCTACAACGAGCTGCCGTTCGAGATCAACCACAGCAGAGAGGCAGACGAGCTCACAAGACTTAAGTACAGATATTTGGACATCAGGAACCCCGAGGTAAAGAAGAACCTTATCCTCAGGAGCAACGTCATCGCGGCGCTCAGAGCTTCCATGATCGAGCACGGCTTCATGGAGATCACGACGCCGATCCTCACGGTATCTTCACCTGAGGGCGCGAGAGACTACCTCGTTCCGGCGCGTAAGCACCCGGGCAAGTTCTATGCACTTCCGCAGGCACCCCAGCAGTTCAAGCAGCTTTTGATGGTGTCCGGCATCGACAGATATTTCCAGATCGCACCCTGCTTCAGGGACGAGGATGCCAGAGGCGACAGATGCCCGGGCGAGTTCTACCAGCTTGATATGGAGATGGCTTTCGCGAGCCAGGACGACGTCTTCGAGATCATCGAGGATGTACTTCCGCCCGTTTTCGCCAAGTACGGCAAGTATGACAGGGCATCCGGTTCGCCGTTCGTACGCATCCCTTACCTCGAGGCAATGGAGAAGTACGGCACGGACAAGCCTGACCTCAGAATAGACCTGACGGTAACAGACGTGACAGAGCTCCTCAGAACGGAAGAGTTCGCACCGTTTGCTGACGGCGAGATCAAGGCCATCGTCATCTCCGACTTCCACGAGAGCCGCAAGTTCATCGACAAGACCATGAACGACGCCGAGATCCAGTCCGGATCCAAGGGATACTGGTTCAGAGTGGACGAGAGCGGCGAGATCGTCGGAGGCATCTCCAAGTTCGTACAGCCGAAGAAGGACGAAGTAGTAGCAAAGCTCGGCCTTGCTCCCAACACGCTCGTGGTACTCTCTGCCGGCGCGAGAGGCGCTGCGCAGAAGATGGCGGGCGTTCTTATCAAGACTTTCGGTGCGGCAGTTCCGGGCCACATGGACAAGGAGCAGTACGCTTTCTGCTGGATCGTAGACTTCCCGATGTACGAGATCGGCGAGGAGTCAGGCGAACTCGAGTTCTGCCACAACCCCTTCTCCATGCCGTCGGGCGGACTTGACGTGCTGCTCAAGGCAGAAGCGGGCGAAATTGATCCGCTGTCCATCAAGGCAGACCAGTACGACCTCGTGGTAAACGGCATCGAGCTGTCCTCGGGCGCCGTACGAAACCACGATCCGGAGATAATGATCAAGGCTTTCGAGCTCGTAAGGCTCGGCGAAGAAGACGTCAAGGCGAAATTCCCCGCGATGTACAACGCTTTCTGCTACGGCGCTCCGCCGCACGCAGGCATCGCTCCGGGCGTAGACCGTATGGTAATGCTCCTGTCGGGCGAAGAGACGATCCGCGAGGTCATCCCGTTCCCGATGAACAAGAACGCGGCAGACGTCATGATGGACGCTCCGGGATACGTCTCGGACAAGCAGCTTGAAGAGCTGAATATCAGAGTGGTCGCACCTGCACCTGCAGCCGAAGAAGCAGCAGAAGACGCAAAGTCTTAAGGAGAACTGATTTGAACGACGACAGGAACATTCCGGTAGAAGATAAGGATTCACCCTTCGCAGACGAGACGCTCACCGCGGAGCAGCAGAACTACTCCGACGAGCAGCGCGCGGCGAGGGAGAAAGCCGTAAGCAAGCACACGATCGCAGAAGAAGTGTTGGACTGGCTCCGCACCATCTGCATCGGCGTCATCGCAGGCGTGCTCATCGTTGTGTTCGTACTGCAGAGAGACAACGTCTACGGCCCGTCCATGATGCCCACGCTGAATTCCGGCGACGTGGTGTTCACGCAGAAGATATCGACATACTTCAGCAACTACAGCAGGGGCGATATCGTCATCCTGAACGGCCAGGGCATGGAGGGCTATACCAAGTCCGAGTATCTGGTAAAGCGCATCATCGGCCTCCCCGGAGAGACGGTCAAGATCGAAGACGGCAACGTCTACATCAAGCCCGCTGACGGCACGGACTTCTACATCCTCGAAGAGAGCTACCTGCCCGAAGGCACCAAGACCACCATGATGGACTACGGCCTCGCGCAGGGCTACGACGAAGTGGTGCTGGGCCCGGACGAGTATTTCTGCCTGGGCGACAACAGGCCGGTCAGCAATGACTCGAGGAACCTGGGACCGTTCACCAAGGACCGCATCGTGGCAGTCGCATTCCTGAGGATCTTCCCCGTCAGCGACATCAAGTTACTGTAAGAGTAAGTTAGGATACAAATGGACGAAAGACAAAAGTACATACGTAACTTCTGCATCATCGCACACATCGACCACGGCAAGTCGACTCTTGCCGACAGGCTCATCGAGCACACGCACGTCAAGGAAAAGCGCGAGATGCAGGACCAGATCCTCGACAACATGGACATCGAGCGTGAGCGCGGCATCACGATAAAGTCGCAGGCAGTAAGGCTTCCTTACAAGGCTGCAGACGGACATGAGTATATGCTGAACCTCATCGACACTCCAGGCCACGTCGACTTCAACTACGAGGTCTCGAGATCGCTTGCAGCTTGCGACGGTGCGATCCTCGTTGTCGACTCATCGCAGGGAGTGGAGGCGCAGACACTGGCTAATGTGTATCTGGCCGTTGATGCCGACCTCGAGGTCCTTCCCGTAATAAACAAGATCGACCTTCCTTCCGCGCGCCCCGAAGAGGTCCGCCGCGAGATAGAAGACGATATCGGAATAGACGCATCCTACGCACCCCTGATCTCGGCCAAGAGCGACATCAACATAGACGAAGTGCTCGAGAAGATCGTCGAGTATCTGCCCGCACCGGATGCGGATACGAACGCGCCTCTGCAGGCACTTGTTTTCGATTCCAAGTATGATCCGTACAAGGGCGTCATCGTCAGCGTGCGCGTTAAGAAGGGCGCGCTCAGGCAGGGCGACAGGATCCGCGCGATGCACACGGGCAAGGAGTTCACGGTAACGGAGCTCGGTTTCTTTGCGCCGGGCGAACTCGTTCCCGCTGACAGCCTGATGGCAGGCGAGGTAGGTTATATCTGCGCGTCCATCAAGAACGTCGGCGATACGGCTCCGGGAGATACGATCACTCTGGCGGACAACCCCGCACCCGAGCCCCTCATCGGATACAAGGGCATACAGCAGATGGTGTTCTGCGGAATCTATCCGGTGGACGGCGCGAGGTACGGCGACCTGAAGGATGCCCTCGAGAAGCTGAGGCTGAACGATGCGGCGCTGTCTTTCGATGCCGAGACGTCTGCGGCTCTGGGCTTCGGCTTCAGATGCGGCTTCCTCGGCCTTCTGCACTACGAAGTGATCCAGGAAAGGCTCGAGCGCGAGTTCAACTTAGACCTCATCAGCACGGCGCCTTCCGTTATCTATCACATATACCTCACCAGCGGCGAGATGGTCGAGTGCTCCAACCCGACGAACATGCCGCCGGTCGACACGATCGACTACATGGAAGAGCCCGTCGTCAAGGCGACGATAATGCTCCCCAAAGACTACGTCGGCAACATAATGGAGCTCTGCCAGGACAGGCGCGGCGAGTACCTCGATATGAAGTACCTCGACGAGAAACGTGTCATGCTCCACTACAAGCTCCCGCTGAACGAGATAATCTACGACTTTTTCGACGCGCTGAAGTCCCGCACCCGCGGATACGCTTCACTCGACTACGAGCCTGCCGGCTACGAGAAGAGCAAGCTGGTCAAGCTCGACATCCTGCTCAACGGCGACGCGGTCGACGCACTGTCTTTCATCGTCCACGCGGACAAGGCGTACGCGCGCGGCAGAAGGATGTGCGAGAAGCTCAAGGAGAACATCCCGAGGCAGCAGTTCGAGATCCCGGTCCAGGCTGCGATCGGCGGCAAGATCATCGCCAGGGAGACCATCCGCGCATACCGCAAAGACGTCACCGCGAAATGCTACGGCGGCGACATCTCCCGTAAGAAGAAGCTCCTCGAAAAGCAGAAGGAAGGCAAGAAGCGCATGCGCCAGGTAGGTTCCGTTGATGTTCCGCAGGAAGCGTTCATGAGCGTTCTTAAGTTAGATGACGAGTGAAGCGCAATGCTCGCTTTAGTCCTCGCCGCTGCGCGTCTGCGGAAGTCCGCTCGCATCACGCATCACTCTTAGTATTAATTACGTCTCACAATACATGAGGCGTTTTTATTGCAATCAAAGCAGGGTAGATGCTATTCTTTTGTAAAAAAGGGGGCATAGGACATGGCAGAAAATAACGAGATGTTCGAGCAGTACAACGAATACCCGAAGAACATAGATTTTGATGCCGGGATAATGAAGAAGAATGCTGAGAAGATGCTCGGCATGGCAGCGGGTATCAGTGTCCTGATGGTGGCCCTGACTTTTCTTATAAATGAGCCCATCTTTTTTTTACTCAGGCGCTTCGGCGTTGGGTGCGTGGTTATTGTGGCAGTCATGTTCGTGATGCTGCTGATCAACACCGGAAGGGTGGTGGAGAGCGTCAGGATCGAGCGGGACGGGTTCTATATCAATGCCGATTTCTACGAGCTTGATGGCACCAAGGTGAAGATCGCGCCGTTCCTGCCGTTTGCGGGCAAGGCTGACAACATCTACATCACGGTCAAGTCCGGGGGCAAAAAGAAGAAATACTGGGCGGGATGCAACGAAGACATTCACGCCTCCGCCAGAAGAGACCAGATTAAGAGCGAACTTAAGAAGCTCTCGCCGGATCTCGTGAAGTAAACCTGCCAAACTATTGCCGAACCTGCCGCGGGCTGGGACAGGTATAATGGGGCCATGAAGAAAACAATAACAATCGTTCTTGCGGTGCTAACTATCAGCACCACTATGCTCTTAACCACGGGCTGCTGGATCTTCAAATACGATCCGGACTACGAGCACACTTTCGAATCCCCGTCGGGCGAGAAGTCCGTGACGGTCAGGTGCGACTGGGTGTGCCGCCCGGACGTGTACTATGAAGACGAGTGCATCTTCGAGTACGAAGGCTCAGGCTTCATGGAGGACATTCAATGGGAAGTCGAGTGGGTCTCTGAAGACGAGATCATCCTAAGTGCCCCGTCGGCGAAGGCCAAATACAGCGACGAAGTCTACACGATCAAGCTGCCGGATTAACTTAATCTTCAAACCCCTCATACACGCTCATATCGTAAGCCACAATCTCCACGGCGATGCACATCGAATTGAACGCATCGTAGTCAGCGTCGCCGAAGCACTCAAAGCACTCGTTTCCCTCCAGGTCGATCCCGGTCATCTCTTCGAACGCGCGTAGCTCCTCCATATCGGTTATCAGCATCTTGCATGGCTGCTGATCTCCACTGTGTGCGTAGAATGTGACTGAATGCACTAGTCAAGCAAAAGTAGACACATAAACAAGGAATATATACCCTTAATTCGAACTGTAGACAGCTTTGTACTCTTTGGGAGTCATGTAATTCAAA
>CACZMA010000012.1 GCA_902782125.1 Oscillospiraceae bacterium
CACCTCGTGGGTGCTTGATTCGTTATGCAATTATCAAGGTTCGATGCAACTAGCGTTTACGCTACATTTTTCTTATTGACTTTTAATAGTTAGTCTCCTGTTAATATTTACGCTTTGCGTATATAGTAATACACGCATTTATTTTACGCAATGCGTTATTGTTTGAAGATTGATGTTGTGTGTGATAACATAAGTATGAAATTGGTCTCCGTCGATAGACGGCACGCCCAAGAAGTTAGCAATTAAAGCCGCTTATCTTGACCGTTGGCGGCTTTTTTCATGCCTGAATTTTTCGAATGCTCTACCGAGAGTAAACCCGACGGAGAAGACGCCCCAGATAAACCCGATAATGGTTATCAGATCTAATATGGAGATCATAACATTTCACCCCTTTCCCTCATCGGATTGCAGATGATCTGCATGAGAGCGAAAACGGGTGTGCCGCCTACCGTGAATGACGGAGACCAACACTAAAATTATATCAGGTTGGATTGCCTGATTGGATTACGACTTCATTTCACTGAACAAATTGTCCATATATCGGAGATACTTTCGTAATCTCTTTAATAGTTTTCGCTTATCTTCCGGAAGCTTCGGAACTTCTCTTCCATGCTTAGCGATAAGATTTGCGAACAAATCCGTAAAATTGTTGAATGCGATTTCTTCATCTCTAGTCATATTTATCACCTGGCGATACCGCCCATACCCTTTCTTTTTTGTGCGTTTATTGCCTTTCTGCGTTCTCTCTCCTTCTCTTCGAGTTCTTCAAGAAGACCCGGAGGAAGTAGTTCGATCTGTTTCTGAAGTTTTGCCTGCTTAGCTCTGAGCTCATCGATCTTGCCGTCTCTTTCTTTGACAGCTTCTTCCAGCTCTTCGGTCTTTCCTTTCCAGTAACGGCTGACATCTTTCTGTTCACCGATGTCACGATGGAGTCGGTCGACATATCCGTTGACCGATTTGATCTGTTCCTTCATCCGTGCCATTTCCGGCGCATAACGGGAAATGAGTTCGATTGCCTGAGCCTTCTTCTCCTTGCTCTTGATCAAACCGATATCGTTGATAGCCTGAGCGATCTCCTCATAGTGGAGCATAAGCACATCAGCGTTCTTGAAGAGATACGTAGGAAGATGCTCACGATGACTGATACGCTTGGGAATACCACGCTTGATATCCGGGAAGTGATATACCATGTGTTCGTAAAACAGATCCTGAAGTTTAACGAGACCTGCAGGTCCGCCGATTATGCTCTTGGAAGAAAGTCTTCCGTCTTTCGTGATAGGCACAAAGCACACGTGCATGTGCGGACTCTTCTCATCGAGATGAACTACTGCGGAAAGGATATTATCTTCCCCGAAAGTCTTCTCATAAAACCTGTATGCCATTCGGAAGAAGACGGATATATCCTGCAACGACTTACCCTCGAAGAACTCGGGCGAAGCAGTACAGATACTGTCCTGCATCACAACACTGTCCTTTCGAACCTTGCAGCCGACTTCCTCAATCCTCTGAAGGATCATGCTTCTGTAACTGCCGGTTGGAGTTTTGAGATGGAAGTTGTTATGAGACTGACTCAGATCAATATCCGGGTTGCTCTTATACTTTTCCTTCTCACGTTCGTGATGCTTTTCAAGGCGACCGACTGCGCCCATCTTGCATTTGTTGATTCTCATAATTGCATATGCCATAAATAAATCTCCTTTTGATATTTGTTTTGAAATAAATAAAACCCCGCTTTTCTTTAGCGAGGCTTTCTTAGTGTTGAGGCAAGATGTCAATATGTTAATAAGACCAGAGTGTCTATACGGTTGACATCTTGCGGCAGTATTCGGTTCTATACACCGCAACAGAAACAGAAGGACGCTCCTTATGAAAGATCGCCCGCAATAAGCGGCGTGCGATCTTCCAACGAAGCTCTGTTGTGTCGTTATAAGAGCGCCAAACACCGGCGCTCTCATATCTCCCCAACAGCCTCGAAAGTCTTCATGAAAACAGTCGTCCACCGGAAGACTGTTTTCCTTCGACTTTCTTTCAGTATCTGTTTGGGTGTAACACACTACACCTTGCAAGCAAGGTCGTGTGCAAGGGGATTCCCCTTGACCCCTTTTCGAGGATACGGAAATATGCGCGCAGGCACCGCTTCGCCCTGCGTGCATCTTCCCTTAATCCTCTTTTAGGCGGTATCAAGATGTCAGTTCAGCCGACTCCCTATACTTATTGACATCTTGACATCTTGTTATCCCTCATCCGTTTCCGGCAGTTTCCAATACCAGCGGTCTTGAATCTTTACAGATACAATCCCGAGCTCCCGTTTTGCGGTCTGTCCTGTTGACCTGCGAACACCATTATTCTTTAGCACAGCCTCGCAATCCTCTGCCGGAACGGCAGCTCCTGCTGCAAGAAGTTCTTCTATCACCTCCTTAGCTTCTTGCAGCTTCACATCCGGTCTTCCAATCCCCGAAACGAAATCTTGTTTGCGCAGTATCTCGTCTGCAGTCTTGTCCGTAATACCCGTAAACTTGATACCGCCATCGTCAATTCTGAACTCAAGCGCATCTCCCTTTGACGCGAGGTTCATCTTTGTCTGGACGAGATAGCGCTTGTCTTCTTCATCGGGATCTCTGGCTAAAAGAAGAATGCTTCTTACTGCACCAGCTACATCGATAGAGCCGGGTGTTCTGTAGATAGCTTTAAGTCCCGGCATCTTGTTCATGTGGTTTACGACCACGATCGCACAATCAGTTTCCCTTGCAGCGTTGATCAGTGCATTGAACTTTTGCCTGACCTCATTGGAAGCGTTCAGAGAACAGTCGCCGATATAGGAAGCCAGCGGATCAAGCACGAGAAGTTTTGCTCCCGTCTGCTTTATGCCTTCCAAGATCCTGTCATCGTCAAAAGTCAGAGGATATTCCGATTCATCAATAAAGGCGAGCCGATCTCTGATCCCGCCCGCCTTTATAAATATTGGTACTATAGTGTCATCGTAATCATCCTCTGTGCTCTGATAGAGCACCGTAATCGGATCTGGTGGTTCTCCGCAGTCCGTAAACGGCAGAGCTTCACCTCTTGTTAAGTACGCTGCCAAAGTCAGCATGAACGTACTCTTACCCTCACCCGGATCTCCCTGAAGGATAGTTACCTTTCCCCTCGGGATAAACGGATACCATAGCCAGTTGATTTCCCTGACCTCGACATTTGTTGAACTGATGATCTTCAGTTCCTTTTTCTGTGACATAAAATCACTCCTTTCTTAAAAATTTTCATAAAAAAAGCGGTCATTCTTTCGAATAACCGCTATGTAAACAAATTTATTATGATTTTTGGGTTTGATTTGGATTTTCCTAAAAATGCGTAGAATACCCCAAACCCATAATACGCCCTTTCAAAAATTTATTCAAGAACATATGTTCTACACTTTACACAAAATTACAGCATATGTTTTGGTTGCATTTGTCAACGCTTTTTTAATTCAAGAAATGCGGGAACACGTTTCAGAGTAGGTTAAGACAAAAAGACCGGCATTTCTGCCGGCCTCGTTGGTAGATTATATTCCTGATTTTACCGACTGCGGTATCTGGTACAGAAGTGTATACAGTAAGATCCCAAGTTGTATCAAGTGGACTATCTGGCAGTATTCAAACCGCTATGTTCTGAAGGGATACAACGGTTCTGAGAGATATATCGATATGAATGTTATTTCCGATAAAACATATTTAAATAAGTAACCGACGATAACCGTCCTTCACGCTCGAAAACATATTGACAGGGAATCCGGATGGATGTATGCTTTGTATTACAAGAACTAATACAAAGCATACAAAGTATGAAGCGAAATGGAAGAAGGATGGTTATGGATACAAAGAAAGTAATAAAGTTTGTAGTTATTACATACCTTATAGCGTGGACGATACAGATCGCCGTATCGCTCTATAAGGTAAACAACCCGGGAATGACAGGAACGACGGTCTTCCAGATGGGACTTGCAGTCTGCATGTTTGCTCCGCTTGTTGCGGCATTGATATCGAAAGCGGGCTTTAAGGGCATGGGATGGAAGCCGAAGTTCAAGGGTAATGTCGGATGGCTTTTTTTCGCGGCCTATGGAGTAATTCCTGTTGTTGCAGCAGGCGCAGCGCTTTTCTTCGTGATCTTCCCGAATTTCTTTGATACGACAGGATCGTATTATATTGCAGCAACGGAGTCTGCCGGTGTGGATATTGCTGAAGAACTCGCGAAAGCCGGAATGAGTATTCAAACATATACTTTAGTCAGCATGGCTGCGCTCATATATGCACCGTTTATTAACATTTTCACGGCAATAGGTGAAGAGGCAGGCTGGAGAGGATTTCTTTATCCGGAGCTTAACAAGAAGTTCAATAGACCGGTTGTATGGATCATTGGCGGTTCTATCTGGGCAGCATTCCACTTTCCGGCTATGCTGATCGGAGGATATGAATACGGATTGGACTATTTCGGAAGCCCCTGGCTCGGATTGATCACGTTTACGGTTTTCTGTATCGCTTTGGGTGCTCTTGAAGAGATCGTATACAGCAAGACAAAGTGCATCTGGTATGCTGCACTAATTCACGGTTCAATAAATGCAGCTGCAACTTATCCAATGGTATATTTTGATGTCAATTATCCTGATGCTGATAAGTATATGATACTGGGACCTGCTCCCATGGGCATCATCGCAGGATTGCCTCTGATAATCCTTGCAGTGATCATGGGTATCGCAGTTGTAAGACGCGAAAAGAAAGTAAAGGAGGCAGCAGAATGATCATAAAGATAGACGAATACTCTGATGTGCCGATCTACATGCAGATAAGAAACCAGATAGTAATGGGAATCTCCTCAGGCGAACTCAAAGGCGGCGAACAGCTGCCGACTGTAAGAGCCCTGGCACTGGAGATCGGTATCAACACAATGACGGTCAGCAAGACATACCAGCTGTTAAAGCAGGAAGGTTACATAATGACCGACCGCAAGAACGGGGCAAGAGTAAGAGAGAATATTGCTCAAAGCGGAGTGATCAGTGACAGCAACAGAACAGAGCTTAAGAGAATAGTATCTGAAGCGAGGCTGTCCGGTGTGTCAAAGGAAGAATTAAAAGAACTCATAGACGGGTTCTACAGTGAATAAGGAGAATTGTTATGATTTGGATGGTTAAACTGATGCTCGTTATATTCATCGTAAGCTCTGCAATATTGCTTTTCGCGATGGGATTTCCTAAAAATCCCGAAAAGAAAAAGATGATCTTCGGTGTCCGTGACAACCCGAAATTCCACGAAGGCGAAGCAGCAGCGAAAGTTAAGGCGATCTCATCCTCGTGCCGCAGGAGCGCATTGATCATTACAGTAATTGTATGCGTCATGAGCCTTATACTTCTGTTCCTTCCTGAGACGGATATTACTGTGCACGGATTAACAATGCTTGTCTTCGGAATGTTCCTGATCGCCGTTCCTTTTGGCAAAGGCAATACTGAACTCAAGAACCTCAAAAAAGAACTCGGCATCACAAGATCCGGTGTTGTTTATTCAGACCTTACAAACACGAATGTGATCCACAGCTTAAAACTGCCCTGGATCATCCTTCCAAATGCTGTAACACTCGCAGCAACGGTTGCTGCAGTTCTGATCGACTTCGGTGTATTTAACATAGTGCCTGCCGTTGAGAAATATGCACTTACTATGATGAGCCTGTCATTTCTCTTTGTTGCCTTATTATTCCTGCCGATCGCAGTCATGATGGACAACACAAGGAATATGGTCATTTCAAAGGACAGCAATATCAACGCTAATTACAACAGGGCAAAAAAGAAGACCTGGGCAGATATGATGATCAGCATGAGCTGGGCAAATGCGCTCTTCCTTGTCGGCTATCTGATCCTTATCACATTCGTAAATAATGACGCCGTAATGGTCGCCGGAATTATTGTATATATCGTAATGATCATGACTGTCGTTATGATCGGTGTCTTGAATCAGAAAGCCGTTGAGAAAAGATATGAACGTGATACCGACTTGGAACTCCAGGATGATGACGACAACTGGATCCTCGGAATGTTTTACTACAATCCCAACGATACAAGACTTAATGTCGAGAAGAGATTCGGTTACGGCGGAACAGTAAACATAGCGCATCCTGCCGGCAAGGTGATAATGATCATCACAGCGTTGCTTCTCATAGTCTCTATCGGTTTTATCATCTGGGGAGCAGTTACAGGAAATCTCGACGCGGCAAGCGTAAACTGGCCTTCATGATGTAAGATACCGGCTTGTAAGATCAATGGTCTTCAGGCCGGTTTATAATTAAGTATCCGGTTAATTAAATATTTACTGATGATTTTCCTGTCTAACGATTAACCTCAGATATTAAGATTATATCATTCTGACAATCGCTGCTTTTGTTATATTTATTTTCAACCGATCATCTTAAAGTACTGAAGTGCAGCAACAATCGCCTTCTCCTTTTCTGGCGTGCAATTAGGCTGCTTTGAATTTTCTGATTTAGGAAGATTGTAGTTCTCTCTTTCGATAATTCCATATTTACGCTTAACCTGAGCGATATTAAGATTAGATGAAAGATCCATATCCTCAACTGAAAACTCAACTTGAACCTTTCCAGCAGATATGTCAATTCCCTTGGAAAGAAGGACTACCGTCTCGACATGCGCCGCATTCGCGAACAGATCCACGGGCGTTACAGAGGTTATCCTGTACTTCCTCGTGAGCATCCTGAGGTCTCTTGCCAGTGTCGCGGGATCACATGATACATACGCGATCTTTGCAGGTGCCAGTTCTTCGATCTTCATTATCACTCCGGCATCGAGACCCTTCCTCGGCGGGTCGACGATGACCGCGTCGGGCGCTTCGATCTTACCTGCTTTTATCATCCCCGCGAGATCCGTCTTGAGCACATCACGGCACAGGAATGACAATTCGTCCGCACCGCCGTCAGGGAAAGCAAGGCTCCTGTTGATCTTTGCAGACTCCACGGCCTCCGGCACGGACTCCACTCCGAAAACCTTCTGCCCTTCGCGCTTTACCGCAATGCCTAACGTGCCCGCACCGCAGTACAGGTCGTAAAAAACTTTGGCATCGTTTATCCCTTCAGACACCAATCCGGCAAGCTTCTCTGCCTGCTCGGTATTAACCTGGAAGAACGATCCGGCCTTAATGCGAAGCCTTCTTCCGCAGAAGATCTCATCGTAATGATCAACGCCCCTGATGACCGCACGCTTGCCGCTTCTCGTCCTCTTCGATGTCTTGTCCGGACTTATCCTCAGAAGAACTCCGTTCTGTGCAAATCCAGCTTCTTTGCAGACACGTTCAAATACGGATGTCATCCCCGATGCATCAAGATAAGAAGAGCAGTCCCTTATGACGATCTCGTGCGATGCTGAGAGTGAGCTTACGAACTCGACCAATACTTCTCCGGTCCTCTCAGACCCTCTCATTACCAGACCCGAGAAAAGTGTCGTCGGTGCCCTCTCGAAGCACGCTTCGGCAGCTCTTCTCAGTCTGCTGAAGATCTCATACTCTATAAGTTCTTCGTCATAAGCACCCAGTCTGTCAGAACCTGCCGCAAGCAGTCCTACCCGGTTATCCTTTACCGCATACTGCATGTGATTGCGGTATCTGCCCGGTCTGTCGCACGGGACTATCGGCTTCATTACGCTGCTTAATTCTTCTTCGGAGATCCTGCCGACTCTTGCAAGACAGTCGCGGACTTTGGAAGCCTTGTATTCGAGCTGGGCTTCATAGCTTAAGGATGCCAGAGGCAGTCCCCCGGAAAGATCCTTTACGGGTTCGAACGCCCTCACCCTCGAAGGAGATGTCCTGATCACGGAGATCGCCTCACAATTGGCAAACTTGGATGACTCGGAGATAATGCGGACAAGGCAGGTCTCTTCGGGGAAAACGCCTTCCACAAAGCATATCTTGCCGGAAGGAAGTGTCCCTATTCCCTGTCCGTCCGAGCCCAGTGCCCGGATATCGACCTCAAAAGCCTCTTCCAAAGCCATTCTCCTTTGCCTCACATTAGTAATCTTATTATAGCGGAAGAAGTGATAAAATTAGTTGTATTTCATAGTGGAGGAGAATGCTTTGTCGAACAGCAGAAGTCAGCGCTCGACCGCACCGGTTAAGCCGGAGAACAGCGCATTAGCAGACGAGTTACGCTCGCAGCTTAAGGGTAAGCCCACCAAGTCGGGTTTTAACAGGAGCGCCATAAGGGAGTTCGGATCTTTTGTGTGGGATATCGCACGTGTCCTTATTGTTGTCGTGCTCTGTGTGTGTTTCCTTTTCGGCGGGTTCGGCGCAGGAATGCTCCTTGGTTATGCCTCCACCACAAAGCCCCTGTCGATAGGAGATCTTACGACGGCGGAAGAATCCCAGACATCATTTGTATATGACAAGGAAGGCAATGTCATCGCCAAGCTTACCGGAAGCGAGAATGTTGACCGTATATATGTGTCCTTCAGTGACGTTCGTGATACATATCTGGATGAAGCCATCATCGCCATCGAGGATGAGCGTTTCTATGACCACTCCGGAATCGACATCAAGAGGATCGGCGGTGCTTTCCTATCAGCTCTCGCCAACGGCGGATCTGCAACATACGGCGGTTCCACGATCACCCAGCAGACGGTAAAGCTCATATCCGGCCAGGACGAGCACTCGACCTCACGTAAGGTCCAGGAGTGGTTCTCGGCAATGGAACTCGAGCAGACGCTGTCCAAAGATGAGATCTTAGAGCTCTACATGAATCTCGCGCCTACCGGCAACAACTATGTCGGTGTTCAGGCTGCGGCTCAGAATTATTTCGGCAAGGATGCCTCCGAGCTTACCCTTCCCGAATGCGCCCTGATCGCAGGCATCCCGAAGAGCCCCTCGTACTACAATCCTCTGAGAGAGTCAGGCAGAAGGAATGCCCTGAGGAGAATGAGGATCATCTTAGGCAAGATGTATGAGCTCGGCTATATTACCGAAGAAGAGTACAACGACGCTCTCAATACCGAGATCGTCTTCAAGGAGCCGGACATCAACACCGGTTCGCAGATCAAGTCTTACTTCACCGAGTATGCCATCTCCGAGGTCATAGACGATCTCGCTGAATCAAGAGGCATCTCCAGGAGCCTTGCCTCCACCCTCGTATATAACCGCGGTTATCAGATCTATACCACGCTCGAGCCCGCTACGCAGGCGATACTGGACGAAGCCTTCAAGAACCAGGATCTGTTCCAGTCGAACCCGGAAGCGCTGGCCGATTACCCGGAGAAGCCTAACGGGTCGATGGTCGTCATCAACACCCAGACAGGAGCGATAGCGGCGATGCAAGGAGGCTACGGCGAGAAGAACATGAACCTGTCGCTTAACAGGGCGACGTCTTCGTACCGAAGTCCGGGTTCGTCGATCAAACCTCTGATAGACTACGGTCCTGCCTTAGAGCTCGGCATCATCGCACCCGGCACGATATATAACGATGAGGTCTGTTATCTTGATCCAACCAATCCCGAGAAGCCGTGGCCGGTCAACTATGAGCACGACTACCTGGGTCCCATCACGATAAGGCAGGCTCTGGTCAAATCGCGTAATACGATAGCTGCGCAGCTCTGGACCAATATCGGCGGAGATACCGCGCTCTGGTATCTCAAGCAGGTCGGTATCGACAGGACCGATGAGGGTGCATATCCTTCGCAGTCCGTAGGCGGATTCACAAAGGGTATGACCACGCTCGAGATGGCAGCCGCATACAATACTTTCGCTTCAGGCGGAACATACACCGAACCCTATGCCTACACCGAGGTATATGACAGCGAGGGCAACCTCATCCTGTCTTCGAACCCTCTCAAGTACAGGGTCTACTCCGAAGAGACGAGCTTCTTCATCGGTGATATGCTCAAGGGCGTCGTCACTTCCGGTATCCCGTCACAGTACGGCGGACAGATCACCGGCATCGACGGCGGACTCATCGATACTGCAGGCAAGACCGGAACCACATCCGACAACATCGACAAGTGGTTCTGCGGATTCACGCCCTACTACGCGGCAGCCGTATGGTACGGCTATGACAACAGATTAAGACAGACCGAGATCCCGAAAGGCGACCGTAACAATGCCGTCAGGATCTGGATGTACTGCATGCAGAAGATCCATGAGAACCTTCCCGCTGCAAGCTTCTACAAGCCTGATACGGTCATCTCTGTACAGGTGTGCTCCTCCGGTTACTATGCTACGGACGAGTGCAAGGCGGCAGGTACCGCCTATACGGATTATTTCGTGGTCGGTTCGTACCTCTGTCCTACGGAGAACAACCCGTGCCCGGTACATGTGCCCGCCCCGCCCGATCCGTTGCCTGTAAATCCTGACGAGCAGACGGATATAGGCGGATTCTAACTTGCATTTTGATGCACGGGAGTATATCCTTACTTTGCCCTTTATATAAATAATAAATATCGGAATGGTGATATAGTGAGCAACGGCGGTTCAAGAGTAGCAGTAAACTTTGCAAAGCGCATAGTTATCAAGGTCGGTACATCCACACTTACCTACGACAACGGAAAGATGAATCTCGGCAGCATCGATAAGCTGTGCAGGTCCATCTCTGATCTTATGAACAGGGGCAAGGAAGTCCTCCTTGTAAGTTCCGGCGCCATCGGAGTAGGCATCGGCTATCTGGGACTGACCAAGCGTCCCGAGTCCACGCGTGAGAAGCAGGCTATCGCTTCCGTCGGTCAGTGTGAGCTCATGAACGCGTACACCAGGAGCTTCGCCGAGTATTCATACCGCTGCGGCCAGATCCTTCTCACCAAGGACGGCATCACGGACAAGCTCACGAGAGCCAACGTAACAAATACAATAGAGACTCTTCTCGAGATGGGCATCATTCCCGTCATCAACGAGAACGACTCCGTATCCACCACGGAGATCATGCACAACGGTACTTTCGGCGACAACGATACCCTCTCGGCTGACGTTGCCTGCCTCACCAATTCCGATCTTCTCATAATCCTGTCCGATGTTGACGGACTGTATGATTCCAACCCCAAGGACAACCCGGATGCTGTCAGGATCTCCTATATCGAGGAGGTCACGGAAGACATGCTCGACTTTACTTCCGGCAAGGGTTCCTGGCTCGGAACGGGCGGCATGATCACAAAGATCACCGCCATGGACAAGGTTACAAAGAACGGTATCAACGGCGTCATTGCCGACGGCTCTGAGTCTCAGGTCCTGGAGAAGATCCTTGACCAGGATGACGTAGGAACTTTCTTCGCTGCACGCTGACACCCCTTCCCTCATATGGATAAGAAGCTTATCACTGCAACTGCAACCATATTCACTGCTCTGATGCTCTCTGCATGCGGAGGATCGGATACTGAAGGCACTATCGTTACCCTTGAGAACGGCGAAAAGGCAGGCGTCATCATGACTGTCCCCCAGACAGATGAGACAGAGACCGATCCGCTTGCTTCGGTACCTGAGACCAGCGAGACGGTCGAGACCGCCACATCTGCCGAAGACGGCCTGGTCGTCAACCAGACAATGTCGGCAGCAAATGATTTCTCATTTACTTATCTGGGTACAGTGATCACTCCGGGCGAAGCGAGCGCACCGGTGATCGAGGCACTCGGCACTACTTACGATTACTACGAGCAGGCACTTGATACGGGGTCGGACAGCCAGAATACAACTGCCAAAGTGTATTCATACAGCGATCTGGTCATCATCGCACTTCCAAGTGTATCAGGCGACTATATCGATACCGTATATTTTAAGACAGGCAATTGTTCCACCAGTGAAGGTATAGCATTCGGCGCTCCTTCTGATACCGTCATAGCTACATACGGTGAGAACTATACGTCAGAGGGCGATGCGATCGTCTATAAGTCCGGCAGCATCAAGCTGTCATTCTTCTTTACCAACGGCAAGGTCAGTGACATCTCTTACGAATACGAACCCGAGCTGTAAAAAACGCTGCCGCAAGGGCAGCGTCTTCTCTGATTAACAATGTTACAATGCGTCAACCGCGGGGCTGTTATGCGCTCGCCTTGACTGTGTTCCAGATCTGTGTGTACTTCTCTTCGATGTCCTCTGAAGTGTAGTAGACTTCCAGAGTGCTGAAGACTTCTTCAGTCGGATAGTAATAGATGTTGCCGGAGATCTCGGGATCGAGCATCTCTTTTGCCGCAACGTTCGGTGTGGAGTAACCTACGTACTCGCAGTTCTCGAGTGCGATCTCAGGATCGTACATGAAGTTGATGAACGCCATGGCACCCTCGTAGTTCTGGCAGTTAGTAGGAACGCACATCATGTCTACCGACCAGTTGGATCCTTCGGGAAGAACGTACTTGAGGTCGATGTCATTCTCTTTGCCGAGCTCAGCAATACGGTCGAGGATGATGATGTGGTCACCGGACCAGCATACGGATGCAGTGAGTTCTCCTGCAGCGACCTTATCCTTGAGGTTGTCTACGCCGTAAGCAGGTCTCATGAGTTCCTTCTGGGAGATGAGGAGGTTCATTGCTTCTTCGAGCTCTGCCTCATCCATGCTGTTGATGGAATAACCGAGGTAATTAAGTGCTACGCCGACGGACTCTCTCATGGAATCGATCATGCCGACCTTGTCTGCATTTGCCTCATCGAGGAGTGCACCCCAGATGATCTTGGGATCAGTTGTTCCTTCGGGGATGCTAATCTTGTTGGCATCATATACGAGACCTACCGTGCAGTACATGTAAGGAACGGCATAGTCCAGGACCTCATCAGAGAGGGCCTTGTCCTCAGCATACTGAAGTGTCTTGAACATAGGGTCCATGTTCTGCTCTACAAGGGGAAGCTTGCTCCAGTCGATGGGCTGGATCCAGTCCTCCTCGATCAGACGGCATACCATGTACTCGGAAGGGATGATGACATCATATCCGTTCTCGAGGTTCGGATACATGGTCTCATTTGTCTCAAAAGTGCGGTATACGACTTCATACTGCGGGTATGCTGCCTCGAACTTCGAGATGGTGTCCTCGGCAATGTATTCACCCCAGTTGTAGATGATGAGCTTCTGCTTGTTGGAGCATCCGGCAGACACGAGAACGGTCGATGCCAGAAGTCCTGTTACCGCAATTGCAGCCGCAGCCTTTCTAAGTAACTTGTTCATTTTTTTACTCCTTTTTTCTTCGTTTTCTTAATTGATGACAGATTGGAAAGTACCATGAGCACGAGCACAGCGCCGAACAGTAGCGTCGTAAGCGCATTCATCTTCGGATTGACTCCGAGCTTTGCCATGGAATAGATCATCATCGGCAGAGTCTGGATGGAACTGTCGACGTTGAAATTGCTTATGAGATAGTCATCCACGGAGAGCGTGAATGTAAGCAGCAGTGACGAGAATATGCCGGGCATGATCTCGGGGATGATAACGAGCCTCAGTGTCTGGAACCTGGTTGCTCCGAGATCCATCGCCGCCTCCGACAGGCTCTTGTCGAGCTGCTTGATCTTCGGGCTGATCGAGAGGATCGCGAAGGGTACGCACAGAGCGATGTGCGCCATGATGAGAGTGAACTCGCTCTTCTGAACACCGAGGAATGAGAACAGCAGCATGAATGAGATACCCGTGACCAGGTCAGGCATGACATTGGGAACGTATGTCAGACCCATTACTATACCTTGCAGCTTCTTGGTCAGATATGCGATACCGAGAGCGGACAGCACCGCGAAAGCAGTCGAGCACACAGATGCAATGGCCGCCACCTTCAGCGTCTCCAGGAGCGAATCGAGTATTCCCATACCCTCTGAACCGGTAAACAGGTTCTTGTAGTTGTCGATGGTGAATCCGCCCCAGATAAAAGACTTGGGGAGCGCATTGAACGAATAGACTATGAGTATCGCGATGGGAAGATAGATGAACACCAGCGCCAGCACGAGGTAGACGTTGGGGATAAGTCTCCTTACTGTTCTCATAAGACCATACCTCCGCCTGTCTCATCCTTGTCACTGCCTCTCAGGATACCCATGGTTATGAGCACGAAAATGAGCAGCAGCAATGACAATACGTTGCCCGCCTGATTGTATGCAGAGCTCTCGTTGAGGATGAAGTTCTGCACCGTGTTTCCTATCGTCGTTTTCGAACCCTCGTTAAGGATATCGGGGATCATATAGAAAGTAAGCGACGGCATGAATACCATCTGGATTCCTGAGATGACACCCGGCAGCGACAGCGGCAGGATGACCTTGCCGAAAGTCGTAACGCGGTTTGCACCGAGGTCCAGTGCCGCCTCGAAGAGACTTCCGTCTATCTTTATCAATACTGAGTAGATGGGCAGTATCATGAACGGCAGGAAGTCGTTCGTCATTACGAGCTTGGTTATGATGTCTGCAAGGATCTCGTTCTTCAGGAAGAGCACGGGATCAGACAGGATGCCCGTCTGGATGAGTATCGTGTTGAGAACGCCTGTCTCGCTGAAGAAGGCGCGCCATGCATATGTCCTCAGCATGGTGTTCATCCACATCGGGAGGACAAAGAGCATCAGCAGCTTGGAACTGCTCTTCCTCATCGCTTTCGCGCGGGAAGAGAGGATGTATGCGATCGGGTATCCGAGGAGCAGGCAGCCGATCGTGGTCCATACCGCATAGTCGAGGCTCCTCACGAAGATCGAGAAATACTCCTGCAGAGTGACCTTCATCCCGTAGAACGTCGTCGTGACGGTCTTGTTCTCGAACAGTATGTCGAAGCCTGCCATGGTAAGCTCATATCCGCCTCCCGGAGCAGCCTTGAAGAAAGCGCGGAAGACAATGAGTATGAGAGGCAGGATTGTGAAGAGCACTATCCATACGATATAGGGATAAGCGAACAGCTTGTAGTTCATCTTAAGGTCGAGCGCTCCGTAGAGGCATGCGCACGCACCGACGAACATAACGATGGCAAGGACGTTGCCCGCGAACGACTGGGCAACATAAAGTCTCTGCGGCGTCATGTTATTCTGCTCGAGCATCTCGGTCGTAATGAGGCCGGAGAGCGTAAGCGTGTGGACGACGACTCTTCCGATGAAGAGCGCCATTACGACGAGGCAGCCGATCCTTCTTCTGATGATCTTGTCAGAATAGAATGTGTAGCTCAGGCTGAGTGTCAGTGCGGCAACGGAGATGACGATCGTGATCACGAACATCATGACCGTGAAGCTCTGGAAATTCAGATCAACGGAGCCGTCTCTTATCTTGGAGAAGAATCTCGGATTGATGAGGAATGTAAGGAGCGAGTATGTGCGCTTGGGTACGTACTGCACATAGAGCTTGAACATCGGAATGAAGATCGATGCGAACGAATACAGCGCCGCGAAGATCATTATCACGGCGTGTGCAGGCATCATCTTGAATCTGGCCTTAAGTTCAGACATCTGATCCTCCGGCTGTTTCCGCAGTCTCTGAAGATCCTTCAGCATCTTCTTCCTGCTCTGCTGTCTTCTTGATTCCGTATGAACCCGGCTCGGGGCTCATCTCGGATTTCCTCATTATCTGGATATCGTCGGGATCCACATACAGACCGACGCGCTGACCTACCTTAACAGGGTCGACATTGTGGACCATCCATACGATGCCGTTGTCAGATCTTACGAGGATCTCATAGTGTACGCCCTTGAATACGATCGACTCAACTGTACCGTTGATCCTTCCCTCGGCTTCTTCGCTTACATAGAAGTCCTCGGGTCTTATTACCATGTCGACATCGTTGTCCTGACCTTCGGTGAACTCCGGGAAGAGCGGGTCGACGCATGTGAACGTAATGCCGTCGGAGAAAGTAACTTCGAAATCCTTCTTCATCGTTCCGGGAACGATGTTGGACTCTCCGATGAAGTCGGCAACATATGCATTCTTGGGTTCGTTATATACATCGATCGGTGTGCCGATCTGCTGGATGATGCCGTCTTTCATGACGATGATGGTATCTGACATCGTCAGCGCCTCTTCCTGGTCGTGCGTAACATATACGAAAGTAATGCCGAGGTCTCTCTGCATCTGCTTGAGCTCGATCTGCATCTCCTTGCGCATCTTGAGGTCGAGCGCGCCGAGAGGCTCGTCGAGGAGCAGGATGCGCGGACGGTTGACGATGGCTCTTGCTATGGCAACTCTCTGCATCTGTCCTCCAGACAGCTGGTCGATGTATCTCTCGCCGTAATCTGCAAGACCGACCTTCGCCAGGGCCGTATTGACTCTCTGCTCGATCTCCTTCTTGGGGACCTTCTTGATCTTGAGGCCGAATGCGACATTATCGAAAACATCCAGATGCGGGAACAGGGCATACCTCTGGAACACGGTATTGATGTTCCTCTTATGTGCAGGAACCTTCAGAAGGTCTTCGCCTTCAAAATTTACTATGCCCGAATCAGCGGTCTCGAAGCCTGCGATGATGCGGAGCGTCGTTGACTTACCGCAGCCGGAAGGACCGAGCAGCGTAATGAACTCATTATTTCTAATATAAAAAGTTATATCCTTAAGTACCTGTGTGCCGTCAAAGCTCTTGCACAGGTCCTTGATCTCTATGATGTGCTCTCTGCCGGTATCGTCCGGAAGGATCTGATTGTATGACATTTATTTGCTCCCTGTAAGAATGTTGTATTTGTCAGAAACTCGGGGGTGAGGAAATCCATATCACCTTCGCTTCGCGTTTGCTGCGGTTCTCAAGGTGATGGGGTTTGGCGGCCGTAAAGTAGAAGCTCTCACCTTTATGTGCTGTGTGCTCTTCTCCGCCGATCACCACGGTCACGATACCTTCCGTAACATAACCGAACTCCTCGCCCTCATGCGGATTATCCGGATACGTCGCTCCGCCGGGCTCTATGGTCAGCATGATGGGTTCCATCTCATTCTTCTGCGCATTCGGGATAAGCCAGCAGATCTCGTTCTTCAGCTCTTCGTCCGTCTTCACCGAATAGTCGGCCTTGCCGTATACAACTCTCTCCGTTGATTCTTCCGAGAAGAACTGCGCGAAATCCGTTCCGAGCGCATTCAGTATGTCTTCAAGCGTCGCTATCGAGGGGGACGCCATGTCTCTCTCAAGCAGCGAGATAAAACCCTTAGACAGTTCGCATCTGTCTCCGAGTTCTTCCTGTGTCAGACCCTTCCTGATACGAAGGTTCTTTATCTTGAGTCCAATTTCCATCAGTTTTCTGCCTTTAAACTCTGAATTTACAAGTATTAAACTTAACAGCGAACGGATTATACAGGATATTAAACTCGCTGTAAAGTATTTCTAAACCGATATTGCATTCAATTCTGTATGATGTTATCAACCGGAATTTATGTTTTGTAATGTCCCTGAAACAGTATTGAAATAAATTGGGCAGGATATATAATATTTTTATCATTATTCTTTTATTTCTAGGGTTTGATCGTTTCGAAAAGATAAGGGAGAATGCAGAAATGACAAATTTGTTTGATGTTCTAAAACCAAAGGATGACAATCTCGCACTCGGCACTGTCGGTGCTTCAGTTGACACAGCCGGAACAAAGGCTGCTACAAAGGAGGCACCCAAGAATATCGTTGCCGCTTCAGCCAACGAATCTCCTGCAGCAGCTGCTGCAAGGGAGAGAGCAGAAGCAGCTAAGGCCCAGATCGAGATGCGTAAGGCAGCCGAGGCTCAGAGAAGAGCTGCCGAAGAGAGGAAAGCTCTCGAAGAATCAGCAAGGAAGCATATGTCTGAGAGCAACGGCAAGACCGCTCCGGCTTCAGCTGCAGCAGAGGCAGCAAAGTCTTTCGAGCTCAAGCCGCCGATAAAGAGACCTAAGTCTGCTTCCGTCAATCATGCACAGTACATTGCCGAGGAGAGAGAGAAGGGCAAGATCGTTGAAGAAGATCCCATCTCCGCTGAGACCAGGAAGGCTAAGGCCAAGGTTAGCGCCGCGCAGATAGAAGAGCGCAAGGCCATCCAGCGTTCAGAGACTGCAGCAAAGAAGGCAGAAGATGCACTTAAGGCAGTTGAGGCTGCCAATGCCGCACTCGCTGAAGCAGAGAAGCTCGAACTCGAAGCTCAGTCCGCAGTTAAGGAAGTCGAAGCAGATACACTCGATTCCGTCCATAAGGCAGAAGTAGCAAGAGAAGAAGCCATGAAGGCTTTGGAGATCGCTCGTGCTGCTGACGAGAAGGCTGTCAACGAAGAGAAGATCGCTGCAGAGAAGAAGGCAGAGATGGATGCAAGAGTCGTTGCCCTCGGTAAGATCGAGAAGGTTAGACTTGAGGCTCAGCAGAATCTGGATGCTGCCATCATCGCTGCAAAGAGAGCTGATGAAGAAGCAGAGAATGCACTTGCAGATACTCAAGTTGCCAAGGATAACCTCCGTAAGGCTGAAGAAGAAGCTGCGATAGCAGATAAGAAGAGACTCGAGGAAGAAGCAAGAGCTAATGCCCGCAAGGAAGAGGAAGCTGCAAGAGTTGCAGCCGAGAAGGCCAAGGAAGCTGCGGCACTTGCTCAGAAGAGAGCTGAAGAAGCTCAGCAGGCTGCTCTCAAGGCTGCCGAGGAAGCAAGAGCTGCTCTCGAGAGAGCTGAAGAAGAAGCAAGGATCGCCATCGAGAAGGCTGAGTTCATCGCCAAGCTCGAGGCTGAAGGTGCTATCGAACCTGCGCCCGCACCTGCTGTCAAGGAAGAGGCTCCTGCTGCTGTAGCACCCAAGCAGGCTCCCGCTGCAAAGCAGACGGATGCTGCACCTGCTGCTCCCGCAGTCGAGAAGCCTGTAACGCCCGCAGCACCTGCAAGACCTGCAGGAAGACCCGGAAGCGCACGCTGACAAACTTTATACTTAACGATTACCCGAGGTTCCGCGGTATTGCGGGACCTCTTTTTTGTTGTCTTGATCATATTCCGTGGCATAGAATAAGGGCTCCGCAGTTGCCTGCGAAGCCCTTTTGGTTTGCTTTAAGTTAACCGATCAGTCGATTACTCGATGATTGTAGCAACTGTACCAGCGCCTACTGTGTGGCCACCCTCACGGATAGCGAACTTAAGACCCTGCTCCATAGCGATAGGAGTGATGAGGTCAGCCTCGATCGTTACGTGGTCACCGGGCATGCACATGTCTGTGCCTTCAGGAAGCTTGATAACGCCTGTAACGTCTGTTGTTCTGAAGTAGAACTGAGGACGGTAACCTGTGAAGAATGCCTTGTGACGGCCACCCTCTTCCTTAGTAAGAACGTAAACCTGACCTGTGAACTTTGTGTGAGGTGTTGTTGTGCCGGGCTTAGCGATAACCTGGCCTCTCTCAACTTCCTTACGGTCGATACCACGGAGGAGGCAGCCGATGTTGTCGCCTGCTTCAGCCTGGTCCATAGACTTACGGAACATCTCAACGCCGGTAATCGTTGTAGCCTTAGGCTCGTCCTGGAGACCAACGATCTCTGCAGGATCACCAACCTTAACAGTACCTCTCTCAAGACGGCCTGTAGCAACAGTACCACGGCCGGAAATCGTGAATACATCCTCGACAGGCATAAGGAAAGGCTTGTCTGTAGGACGCTCAGGTGTAGCGATGTAAGAGTCAACTGCAGCCATGAGCTCAACGATAGGCTTGTAAACCTCATCGTTAGGATCTGTAGAAGTGGACTCAAGAACCTGAAGAGCAGAACCACGGATGATAGGTGTGTCATCACCGGGGAAGTCATACTGGTTGAGGAGGTCTCTGATGTCCATCTCAACGAGCTCGAGGAGCTCAGGGTCATCAACCTGATCGCACTTGTTCATGAATACAACGATGTAAGGAACGCCTACCTGACGAGCGAGCAGGATGTGCTCACGTGTCTGGGGCATTGGGCCGTCTGCTGCAGAAACAACGAGGATAGCACCGTCCATCTGAGCTGCGCCGGTGATCATGTTCTTGATGTAGTCAGCGTGGCCGGGGCAGTCAACGTGTGCATAGTGACGTGACTCTGTCTCATACTCAACGTGTGCTGTATTGATCGTGATACCACGAGCTCTTTCCTCAGGTGCGCTGTCGATAGAAGCATAGTCATTGAACTGAGCTCCGCCCTTCATAGCGAGAACCTTTGTGATTGCTGCTGTGAGGGTTGTCTTACCGTGGTCAACGTGACCAATGGTACCAATGTTTACGTGCGGCTTGTTACGTACGAACTTTTCTCTAGCCATTGTTAATTTCCTCCTAGAAATTATGTAAAACTTAATTTGTCTTCACGCTTTAGATCTTTTACAGCGATAGGAACTATTCTACAGATTTTTTTTACTACTTTCAAGTAAGCAATCCGATACAGGCTCCTATCCTGTAAACGATTCTTCGTGATTATTATTTCTTTAAGATCTCTTCCATGATGCTCTTCGGCGTCTCAGCAAAGTGGCTGATCTGCATTACGAAGGTACCACGACCCTGTGTTGTGGATCTCAGGTCTGTTGCATAACCGAACATGTTAGCAAGCGGAACCTCGGCATGGATCTGCTGTGAGCCGTTCATAGGCTCGATCTCGCGGATGTTGCCGCGGCGTGCATTGATACCGCCGATTACGTCTCCGAGATACTCATCAGGTACTTCGATGTCTACCTTCATGACAGGCTCGAGGAGGCAAGGATCTGCCTTCGCCATACCTGCCTTGAAGCCCATGGAACCTGCGATCTTGAACGCCATCTCTGAAGAGTCGACATCGTGGAACGAACCGTCGTAAACGGTAACCTTAACGTCAACAACAGGATAGCCTCCGAGAACGCCTGCCTGCATAGCTTCCTGAACACCGGCATCGATAGGAGCGATGAACTCCTTCGGGATGGAACCACCAACTGTCTCGTTGACAAACTGGTAGCCTGCACCGGGTTCCTGGGGCTCGAGTCTGAGCCAGCAGTCGCCGTACTGACCGTGACCACCGGACTGACGTACAAAACGTCCCTCGGCCTCGACGGTCTTTCTGATGGTCTCCTTATAAGAAACCTGAGGTGCACCAACGTTAGCCTCTACCTTGAACTCACGGAAAAGACGGTCAACGATGATGTCGAGGTGAAGCTCACCCATGCCGGCGATGATCGTCTGGCCTGTCTCCTGGTTTGTATAGGTACGGAATGTCGGGTCTTCCTCTGCGAGCTTCTGGAGAGCGATGAGCATCTTCTCCTGTGAAGCCTTGGACTTAGGCTCGATGGCAACTTCGATAACAGGCTCCGGGAACTCCATGGACTCGAGGATGATAGGATGATCCTCGTCACAAAGGGTGTTACCTGTTGTGGTGTCCTTGAGACCGATAGCTGCAGCGATGTCGCCGGAGAATACTTCGTTGATCTCCTTACGCTCATTAGCGTGCATCTGAACGATACGTCCGATACGCTCCTTCTTGTTCTTGGAAGAATTGAGAACGTATGAACCTGAGAGCAGAACGCCGGAGTAAACTCTGAAGAAGCAGAGCTTACCTACGAAAGGATCTGTAGCGATCTTGAATGCGAGAGCGGAGAAAGGCTCTTCATCAGAAGAAGGTCTCTCTTCCTCTTCGTCTGTCTCGGGGTTAACGCCCTTGATAGCAGGAACGTCAAGCGGAGAAGGCATGTAATCAACGATCGCGTCGAGGAGCAGCTGAACGCCCTTGTTACGGAGTGAGGTACCGCATGTTACGGGGATAACCTTACACTCGCAGCAAGCCTTACGCAGAGCAGCCTTGAGTTCGTCGACCGAGATCTCCTCACCGTCAAGGTACTTCATTGTAAGTTCGTCATCTGTCTCGCAGATCTTCTCGACCATTGCTTCTCTTCTTGCCTTGACATCTTCGAGCATGTCAGCAGGAACGTCACGATCCTCATACTCTTTACCGTCCTCTGAGATGTAAACCTCAGCACGCATGGTCATAAGATCGATGATTCCCGAGAAGCTGTCCTCAGCACCGATAGGGCACTGGATAGCAACAGGAACATTCTTAAGACGATCGGAGATCATGTCGCAAACATGATCGAAGTTCGCACCCATGATATCCATCTTATTAACGAATACCATTCTCGGAACTCCGTAGTGCTCAGCCTGTCTCCAAACTGTCTCTGTCTGCGGCTCAACGCCGCCTCTTGCAGACATAACCGTAACTGCACCGTCGAGGACACGGAGTGATCTCTCAACCTCTACCGTGAAGTCAACGTGGCCGGGGGTGTCGATGATGTTGATCCTGTGACCCTTCCAGGGAGCTGTTGTAGCAGCGGAAGTGATCGTGATACCACGCTCCTGCTCCTGAACCATCCAGTCCATGGTAGCAGCACCATCGTGAACCTCACCGAGCTTACGGTTGATACCGGAGTAATAAAGAATTCTCTCGGTTGTTGTTGTCTTACCGGCGTCGATGTGAGCCATAATACCGATATTTCTTGTTTTCTCAAGCGGATACTGTCTAGTAGCAGCCATTAAGTATTGTGCTCCTTTCTCTAAGCCGATTAACGATTGTAATGAGCGAATGCCTTGTTAGCATCAGCCATTCTGTGCATTTCTTCTTTCTTCTTGAATGCTCCGCCTGTCTCGTTTGCAGCATCCATAAGCTCAGCAGCGAGGCGCTCCTTCATAGTGCGCTCGGAACGTGCTCTGGAAAACTGAACGAGCCATCTCAGACCAAGAGTAAGTCTTCTCTCAGGCTTAACATCCATAGGGATCTGATAGTTGGCACCGCCTACACGACGTGCTTTGCACTCGAGAGTAGGCATAACATTCTCAAGAGCCTTGTAGAAAACATCAAGAGGCTCTTCGTTTGTACGCTCTTTGATGATGTCAAAAGCGTCATAAGTGATTTTCTGGGCTACGCCCTTCTTGCCGTCCAGCATGATATTGTTGATGAGCTTGCTCACCTTGATATCATTGTAGACAGGATCCGGAAGAACGGTCCTCTTTGGGGTATTGCCTTTTCTTGGCACTTTGCTTCCCTCCTTACATGATTATCAGTGTTACTGAAACCATAGGTACTCACGTTTCAGTTGTTCGTTGGACGTGTTGTGCGTAAGTCAAAGCAATGCTCTATATGAACAATGTACTGACCCGCGTTGTCCTGTTGACCGCTTATCTAAGCGGGATTACTTCTTTACCTTCGCTGCCTTAGGCTTCTTAGCGCCGTACTTGGATCTACCCTGTGCACGGTCAGCAACGCCTGCAGTATCAAGAGTGCCTCTGATGATGTGATAACGTACACCAGGGAGGTCCTTAACACGGCCGCCTCTGATAAGTACAACAGAGTGCTCCTGAAGGTTATGTCCGATACCCGGAATATAAGCAGTAACTTCGTAGCCGTTTGTAAGACGTACACGGGCAACCTTACGAAGAGCCGAGTTAGGCTTCTTAGGTGTCGTTGTCTTAACTACAGTGCAAACACCACGCTTCTGGGGAGATCTGGTATCAGTCTCTCTGTTCTTGATGGTGTTCATTGAAAACTGCAGAGCCGGTGAAGCAGACTTGTATGTCTTGGACTGTCTGCCGGACTTAACTAATTGATTGAACGTTGGCATCAATACATCTCCTTTCTTAAGTATTGCACGCTAAAAGGGCGCAAAGTCCCCTCTGCGAGCAATTAAGTATACACCCGCATTTTTGGAATGTAAACCGCCAATTTCAAAGGCTTTGGGCGGGCGCAGATTCGCCCGGAGAGCCTTCCCGGGTTTGATAATGATACAAAAATAGCATTAAAAATTAGACATTAAAGCAAAAAAATAATATTCACTTATCATTCCAAACCCTTTATACTTCATAAGGTTATATTTTTAAACTAAATCAAGGAGCGTGACTTCATATGAAAGTTAACATCACCGAAACAGTGTTGCGTGACGCACAGCAGTCGCTCATCGCAACCCGTATGCCTTTCTCTGATTTCGAGGGCATACTTGAGAACCTGGACAACAGCGGTTACTACTCGCTTGAGTGCTGGGGCGGCGCCACATTCGATTCCTGCCTCAGATACCTTGACGAGGATCCGTGGGAGAGACTCCGCAAGATCAAGGAAGTCTGCAAGAAGACTCCCCTTCAGATGCTCATCCGCGGTCAGAACATCCTCGGATACAAGCACTATCCCGACGATGTAGTCCGTCTCTTCTGCCGTAAGGCTGCAGAGAACGGTATGGATATCTTCCGTATCTTCGACGCGCTCAATGATTTCAGAAATATCGAAGTCTGCATCGACGAAGTTAAGAAGTGCAACAAGCACGCACAGGGCTGCATCTGCTACACAACATCTCCCGTTCACACGATCGAGAAGTACGTAGAGATGGGCAAGCAGCTCGAGAGCATGGGCGTTGATTCCATCGCCATCAAGGATATGGCCGGCATCTGCGGACCTCAGGAAGCATACGATCTCGTTAAGGCTCTCAAGTCTGAGGTCAAGGTTCCGATCCAGTTCCACACACACGCTACAACAGGCCTCGGCCCCATCACTCTCGTAAAGGCAGTTGAGGCCGGCGTTGATACCATCGACTGCGCCATCTCAACAATGGGCGGCGGCACATCACAGCCTGCAACAGAGTCCATGAACTATGCGCTCAAGCAGCTCGGCTATGAGACAGACCTTGATGAGGACCGCCTCAAGAAGACAGCTGATTTCTTCAAGCCTGTAAGACAGAAGTTCCTCGACGAAGGCAGACTCAATCCTACAGTCCTCGGTGTCAGAGCAGACATCCTTAAGTATCAGGTTCCGGGCGGAATGCTCTCCAACATGATCGCTAACCTTACAGACATGCATGCAATGGATAAGTTCGACGAGGCTCTCGCCGAGATCCCTGCAGTAAGGAAGGACATGGGTTATCCGCCGCTCGTTACACCTCTGTCTCAGATGGTCGGTAACCAGGCGGTTCAGAACGTACTCCTCGGCGAGCGTTACAAGAACATCTCCAAGGAGATCAAGGCGTTCCTCAGAGGCGAGTACGGCAAGGCTCCGGGCGAAGTTAACCAGGAACTCATCGACAGATGCTGGAAGCCTGAGGAACTCGTTCAGGGCAGATACGCAGATACACTCGAGCCTGCTTTCGAGAAGACAAAGGCAGAGCTTGGTGACAAGGCCCGTTCTGATGAGGATGTTCTCTCCTACATCGCTTTCCCTCAGGTTGCCGAGAAGTTCTTTGAGGCACGTGAGGAGAAGGAATCCAACACCGTTAACTACACGATCGAGAAGAAGGAGGACTGATGATGGATTTCATTATCCGCGCAGGCATTAATGCCAATCTTCTTGCAGGCACCTTCATGCTTGCTGAAGAAGATTCAGGCTCCAATGTCCTGACTCCTTTCCAGCCCCAGCTGGATCCCGGGACGATGTTCATGAACGCAGGTATCGTTATGGCTGTCGTTTTCGCCGTCCTGTTTATTATGTATGTCATGATCTCCTTGTCGAGCAAGCTCATCGCTGCTCTCCCTTCCGGAGATAAGAAGACAGCAGAGGCTCCCGTTGCTCCTGCAGCCGTACCCGCTGCTACCGCTTCCGAGGAAGAGGATTTCTCATCCGGTACCCTTAAGCTCAAGGGCTGCGACGAGAAGACAGCCGCTATGATCATGGCCATCGTCTCCGACAACACGGGGATTCCGCTGTCGGAACTCGTTTTCAAGTCGATCACGCTGGTTGAGAATAAGTAAAGGAGAACATCATGAAGTACAACGTAACCATTAACAATAAAGTCTATGAAGTCGAGGTTGAGAAGGGCAAGGCTAACCTTGTCAGGACAACCGACGTAGTCGCAGCTGCTCCTGCAGCAGCTCCCGCACCCGCTGCAGCTCCGGCTGCCGCACCTGCACCTGCAGCAGCTCCGGCACAGGCCGCAGCAGCAGGCACGACACCCGTTAATTCACCGATGCCCGGTACGATCCTTGACGTTAAGGTCTCTGTAGGCCAGGCTGTCAAGGAAGGCGATCTTGTCTGCATCCTCGAAGCAATGAAGATGGAGAACGAGATCTACGCACCCTGCGCAGGAACTGTCGCTCAGGTCCTCACTGCCAAGGGTGCAAAAGTAGATACCGGCACACCTCTCGTATCGATTTCTTGATCAAGGCGGAGGTAAGTTAAATGTTAGAAGTTTTACAGAATCTATGGGAGACCTCGGGCATTGCCCAGTTCTTCATTACGGCGGATGGCTGGAAGAATGCGGTCATGATCGTGCTCGCTTGTGTCCTGTTCTATCTGGCTATCAAGAAAGAGTTTGAGCCTCTGCTCCTCCTGCCTATCGCTTTCGGAATGCTCCTTACGAACCTTCCCTGGCCGGGCGGCGGGATCTTCCATCCCGAGTGGTTCAATGGTGAGATCAATTGGGCTGCTTTGGGCGGACAGTATGTCAACGAAGCAGGCCAGCACATCGATCCGGGTTTGTTCGACTTCCTGTATGTCGGCGTTAAGATGGATATCTTCCCCTGCCTCATCTTCATGGCAGTCGGCGCGATGACAGACTTCGGACCTTTGATCTCAAGACCTTCGTCCTTCTTCATGGGCGCAGGCGCACAGTTCGGTATCTCATTCGCATTCGTTGTTGCTATCCTTCTCGGTTTCTCACCTGAAGGTGCTGCATCGATCGGTATCATCGGCGGTGCTGACGGCCCGACGGCTATCTATCTCACATCGAAGCTCGCTCCTGAGCTCCTCGGCGCCATCGCCATCGCAGCATACTCTTACATGGCTCTGATCCCTATGATCCAGCCGCCGATCATGAAGCTCATGACGACAAAGAAGATGCGTCAGGTCAAGATGGAACAGACAAGACCCGTATCCAACGTAGAGAAGATCTGCTTCCCTGTCATCGTTACGATCGTCTGCGTTCTCATCCTCCCTTCAGTCGCACCTCTGCTCGGCTGCCTCATGCTCGGTAACCTCTTCAGAGTATCCGGCGTTACAGAGCGTCTGTCTGACACAACACAGAATGCTCTCTGCAACATCGTAACCGTATTCCTCGGAACATCCGTAGGTGCTACGGCTATCGGCGCTAACTTCCTGAAGCTCGAGACACTGCTTATCATCGGTCTCGGTCTCGCTGCATTCGCTCTTGCTACAGTCGGCGGACTTATCATCGGTGACATCATGTACTTCCTGTCCAAGGGAAAGATCAACCCGCTCATCGGCGCTGCAGGCGTATCTGCAGTTCCTATGGCAGCACGTGTTGCTTCCAAGGTTGGTCAGAAAGAGAACCCTTCCAACTTCCTTCTCATGCACGCCATGGGACCGAACGTTGCAGGCGTTATCGGATCAGCTATCGCAGCAGGCGTTCTGCTCTCACTGTTCAGCTGATACTTAACAGATCAATGATCACAAAGGGCTGGCTCATCAGAGTCAGTCCTTATTCTTTGCTTGAGTTTGGCGGTGTTGCATCTTAACCCAGCGCCACATCCAGTATCATCATCAGGACGAATCCGAAGCTGAACGCGATCGTACCAAGATTAGAGTGCCCGCCCTCGGACATCTCGGGGATGAGCTCTTCCACTACGACATATATCATCGCGCCCGCCGCGAAAGCAAGCATATAGGGAAGCGCCGCCGATACCATGCTGAATGCAAAGATCGTAATGACTGCGGCCACAGGCTCGACTGCACCCGACAGGACACCATACCAGAAAGTCTTGCCCTTGGGCATGCCTTCACCTCTGAGCGGCATGGATACGATCGCTCCTTCGGGGAAATTCTGCACAGCGATACCTATCGCGAGAGCCAGGGCGCCGGCCGTGCTTATCAGGCTGCCTCCGGCAATGATGTTCGCATATACGACGCCTACGGCCATGCCCTCCGGAATATTATGGAGTGTAACGGCAAGAATGAGCTTAGTAGTTCTCTTGAGCCCGGAGCTGGGACCCTCGCCTTCCTTATTCATGTGCATGTGAGGCGTCACCATATCGAGGACGAGGAGGAAACCGATGCCTATGAGGAAGCCGACGGCTGCGGGAACAAATGACAGCCTGCCCATGGATTCCGAACTCTCGAGGGACGGCTCCAGGAGGCTCCAGAATGAAGCTGCGACCATGACGCCCGCTGCAAATCCGGTCAGTATGCGCTGCAGTCTTCTGGATATCTCGCCTTTAAGGAAGAATACCATTGCCGCACCGAGCGACGTGCCTGCAAAAGGAATAAGAATACCGGTGATAACCTGCGGAACCATAACGCACCTCCTTACATAATGCTGTTGGTTAGCCTAAGCTAATAATATCAGCATAATGACAGTACAGGCACTGCCCGTATTACACAAAAATACATCGGGAACTGATGCCGGCTATTGTATCAGCCGAAGAAGAATACGAATCCCAGGACATGGAGCACGACTGCTGCAAGAACGAAGAAGTGCCATACCATATGTGAGAACTTGAACCTCTTGGACGGACCGAAGAAGATGCCTACCGTGTAGACGATGGCACCGGATAAGAGCAGCCAGAAGCATACGGTTGATGCATTGGCATGGAACTCTCCTATCCTGAATATGATCGCCCAGCCCATAGCTGCATAGAGGATATACGTGAAGGCCTTGCCGACCTTTGTATGCGGATATGTAAGAGCAGTAACGAGAACACCTGCCACTGCCATGGCCGCCTCAAGAGCGAAGAGGACGGGACCGGATACGGGGCCTAAGAACCTGATGCAGATCGGGGTATATGCACCGAGGATGGCAAAGTATGTAACAGACCTGTTAAGCTTGTCCATGATCCTCTTGTGAGGTGTGCCGTGCTTCATGAAGTGATATATCGTAGAGAAGAGCAGCGACAGTACCAGCGTGATCACGAATGCAGAGATACCGATTACAGCAAGAGCAACGGAAGATTGTGTAGCGCCTTCCGCGGCACCGGCCTCGACATAAGTCTTGATCGCTGCATAAGGCAGAAGAAGCAGCAGGATCAGGGCAGGTACGCCTGCCGTGATGGAATTGCCTACTTCCTCACCGAATGTCTCATATGTCTTGTGAAGACCGCGCTTAACTGCACGGCGGGAGCTCTCGAACCAGGTAAGCTCCTTGAGACCTTCCTCAAGGGGATCCTCTCCGGTCGTTGCGGCGTGCTTGATATCGTCGCTGCCTGCAACGAATGTTTTCCAGAATTTCTTGTTCTTAGCCATTTATATGAAAGCTCCTGTTCCTTAATAACCGTAATATTTTACAAGGTGTTATTTACGTTTTCAACTATACCCTCAAAAGCGCCTCATTCATTGAACTTCGGCGGTTCCGGCGCACCTAATATGATAACATCATCCGACTTTGACGGCGGAGGACCAAGCTGGATGACATCATCTGTCTTGGGCGCTGTCTTCGGTGCTCCCAGCTGGATGACATCGTCCTTCTTGGGCGGTGCCTTGATGTGAACAGGTCTCACCTGAGGCTTTACCGGAGGCTTGACCTGAGGCTGCTCAGGCTTGGGCTGTGCAGGTGCCGCCTTACGTGCAGACACATCGGCAGGCGATGCCGCAGATACCGGCGCGGTAATGACCGTGCCGAGTACTTCGGGCTCCTGTGCGTGCTTTACCGGCTCGGCAGGCTGCGGTGCTTCCGGTTCGGGTTCGGACCTGAGCCTGTCTGCAAGATATGCGTTGCGATAGAATCTTCCCACCTTGAACAGCAGGATCCACGCAAGCGACAGCGGCAGTATCCAGTAGACCGCCTTGGATGCAAATCCGTTGCCCATAAGGGCAGACACGCCTCCGAAAGGCGCCTGTACCATCGAATATACTCCCTTAAGGAGTGCTGCGCGCAGCTGCGTGCCGAGACCCGGATCGACCATGGCTTCCGCGGAAGGATAGAACAGCGTCGGGACATAGGCGAGCAGGCCGTATGCGGCAAGACCGAAGTTGATCCATATCTTCTTGCGGAATGCACCCCATATGGGCAGGAACATCACGAAAAACAGAAAATACAGGAAACTCATGCAGATCTCGAAGGGAGAGAATACTCTCATGTCGATGCCGCCGTAGACAAAGTACGGCCGTCCGAAACACACGAACATCAGTGCGCCCGCGATAAGTCCCAGGAATACGCATGTAAAGTAGTCTCTGCGCAAGTTCTGCCTCTCCCGTCAAAAATAAACCGGTCCTTGGCGGACCGGCTATATTATAACAAATCTATTTATATATGAATCGGTTATTCCTCATCGAACGGCCTGAGATATCTTATCCTGATCTGCTTGGGCGTCACGCCGCCGGATGACAGATGCATCCTGAACACACTGTTCCTCGAATACATCATGAACTCGGATGTCTTCGTAACATCCTCGCCGTTTGTGCCGTTCCATGTTATTACCGCGATCGGTATGCTCGTGTAGTAGACGGTCATCGGGATCTGCGCGAGGGGATTCAGGTCGGATGAGGCTGTCATGGAGAACTCATAGAATCCCGCCTTGTCTGCCGTGAATCCGAACAGGATGTCCCTGCCCGACATCACCTTCTGGCAGTCGATGACGATCTCATCGCCTTTGAATTCGAAGAAGACTCCTACATCCGGATCGACATCATCCTCTGCAAAGGGACTGTTCAGGTGCTCTACCGTTATCTCCTTGCCTTCTTCCCGTGCCATTGCAGGCGTGTTCAGTGCGAAGTTCAGGATGTTACGGGCATTCCTCTGAAGCTCGGCGCGGGTGATCCTGCCGTTGCCGGATGTGAGGTTTGCGAATGTATCAGCTTCTTCGAGAGCGGATCTCTCGACAGTCGTGCAGACCATGTAGACATCGTTCTGGGATCTTGCCATGGCGGAATGATCTTCAAGAGTATACTCTGCGGTCTCTTCTCCGCCCTTGCTGATATATGCCCACCAGTCGGTCATTACGATACCGGTATAGCCCCACTGTTCGCGGAGGATCATGGTGTTCTGGTCGTAGTTGCAGGCGCTGTAGATGCCGCTTATCCTGTTGTAGCTGCTCATTATGCTCCTGGCGCCGCCCTCTCTGACGGAGATTTCGAATGCGGGCAGATAGATCTCACGCATGGCGCGCTGGGATACGACAGAGTTCATCAGTCTTCTCGCTGTCTCCCTGTTGTTCGCGCAGAGGTGCTTGACCGTCGGAGTCACACCATTCTTCTCGAGAGCCTTGATCTGGGCAACTGCCATCTTACCCGTGAGGAGCGGATCTTCGGAGAAATACTCGAAGTTTCTTCCGTTCAGGGGATATCTGTGGATGTTGATGCCGGGGCCCAAGAGAGTGTCGATCCTGTTCGATACCATCTCGATGCCGAGGTATGTATAGAGTTCTTCCACAAGATCGGTGTTGAATGTCGATGCGAGACATGTTCCGTTGGGAAGTGCGAAAGCCTTCTTGCCGGAATCGAGTCTCATTCCCGAGGGACCGTCCGTGCAGCACAGCGTGGGTATTCCGAGTGCCTTAAGTTCTTTGGAGATGCCTCCGAAGCCTGCGGCTGTGCCCATCGTTACCTTGGGACTTCCCATTCCCTCTCCTCTTATGATGAGACAGAGGTCTTCGTCGGTCAGCTGTGCGATGAATTCATCCATTGTATGTTTGCCGCTCTTAACATCGGCAAGCTTTATGCCCTTGTCGCCCGTCTGCGGTATCTCGGGATCAACTCTGTCGAGGCATGAATCCACCCATCTGCGTCCGCCCATGGGCACGTCTTCATAGGCCTTCTCATATCCTTCCGCATTCTTTACGGCAGTAAGTCTCTTGAACGGCTTGTTCGGCATCAGCGCGCATTCGACTGCTTCGATGAGTTCAGATTCCCCGAGCTCAAATCCGCCGGCCTTCACTGCGGTGCGGATGTCGCTTCCGAGATAGAAAGAATACTCGCCCTTCTCGAGAACGAATCCCGTACCGAAGCCCGTTCTTCCGTCGTCATCGAAAGACGCATATGCCCTCCTGGGAGCAGTTATCGTTATTGTCTCTGCTTCACCTGCGGGAATGCATCCCGTCTTGGTAAAGCCTGCAAGGACTCTCGCCGGCTTGGACAGCTTCCCCTGAGGCGCCTCGGCATAGAGCATCACGGCCTTCTTGCCCGATACTTTGCCGGTATTCCTTACCGTAGCTTTGACGGTAACGGTCTCACCGTCGAACACGGCAGATATATCCTCGAGATCAAAGCTCGTATAGGACAGTCCCGCACCGAAAGGATAGAGGACAGCTTCCTTTGCAAACGTCTCGAAATACCTGTACCCCACGAAGATGTCTTCGCGGTAAAAATCTTCGTTGATATCGTCTTTGCCGAAGTTCTCGTGTGCGGGATAATCCTCCAGCTTCTTCGCGATAGTATCGGTAAGACAGCCGGAAGGATTCTCGTCTCCCGTCAGCACCCTTGCCACTGCGGTGCCTCCGATCATGCCGCCCTGCCATACATAGAGAACGGACTTGATGTCATACTTTGAGACGAATTCCATGTCTATGATATTGCCGACATTAAGAAGGACGATGGTCCTGTCAAATGCGGCCGTTACTTCCTTAAGCATCTCTTCCTCGCTGTCAGACAGATAGAAAGAGCCCTTGTCCGCAGTGTTGTCCCTGTCCTCGCCCGCAGTCCTGGCGATGACTATTACCGCTGCATCATTACGCGATGCCAGTTCCTTACAGAGATCCGGTGTAAGAGGCATCTCGGGCTGTGACCAGGCTTCCATTCCCCAGCCGAGATCGGCAGTGATCGGATTCTCCGCATCCCACTTGTCGTAAATGTCGATGAGTTCCTTATCAAGCGTTACCGATGTGCTGTCGGCCAGTCCCTCGCGGATATCCGTAACGTGTGAGACATTGACCATTCCGCCGGAGCCTGTGCCGGACTTGTAGTAATGTGTCTGCATCCTTCCGAATAATGCGACATGTGTGCCGTTCTTAAGGGGAAGCGCATCGTTCTTATTCTCAAGCATAACGATACCTTCGGCAGCAGTCCTGACCGCGGTCTCGATATACTTATTCCAATCCAGTGTAAGCTCAGGCATAAATACCCTCCGTGCGATTTCTGATATTGTAATTATACTATCGGGTTTATTCACCGTTTTATTTTATATAAGTGGCTTAAATGTTCTATTTTGCGGATAAAATTTTCTTTAGGCATGAATGATGACCGTTAGCGTTCATGGCCAAAAACTGTATAATACTTGCGGTGAGGTAGGAATATGAGATTTACGATCAATAACCTTGTAAAGAGCTACGGCTCCAAGGAGGTCCTCAAGGGGATCGACTTTACTTTCGAAGAGGGCAGGATATACGGTCTCCTGGGGCGTAACGGTTCCGGTAAGACGACCTTCTTCAACTGCATCAACCGCGACATCGAGTATAACTCCGGAGAGTTCTATTTCGACGTGGACGGCAAGCGTAAGGACTTAAGTCCCGAAGACATCGGATATGTCGTGTCTGCCCCGGTAGTTCCGGAGTTCATGACCGGAAGAGAGTTCCTGAAGTTCTTCATAGAGGTCCACGACGAGCTTAAGGACATAAAGCCCGTTGACGAGTACTTTGACTACATGAAGATCGCGGAAGACGACCGCGACCGTCTCTTGAGAGACTATTCACACGGCACCAAGAACAAGATGCAGATGCTGTTGAACATAATCGCCAGGCCGCCGCTCATGCTGCTGGACGAACCTCTGACGACTCTGGACGTCGTTGTCGCAGAGGAGATGAAAAACGTATTCCGTCAGCAGAAGGAAGGACGCATCACGATATTCTCGACGCACCTTCTCGATGTGGCGGTGGATCTCTGCGACGAGATCGTTCTCCTTAACCACGGCAAGCTCGAGAAGATAGACATCAATAATCTTGATGACAGTGCCATGAAGGATAAGATCCTGAATGCGCTTAAGGAATCGGAAGAATGATCAGGAGCTGGCTCAAGACAATCAGCTCTATGTACCGGCTGCGTTACATAGTCGGTTATAACGGGTTCATATATAAGCTTAAGCTCCTTCCGCTGATCGGCAGGCTCCTGCCTGACGACCTGTATTCGATAGGATTCTTCAAGTTCATATATGCCGTCTGGAAGTTCATCGCTGAATTCTTCATGCTGTTCTTCCTGAAGGTGTTGGGACTGTCGGGCATATATGCTTACAGCTTCATAATGAGGTCACTTGCCGATAACCATCCTGAAGAGATCGGCGGAATGAGTCCCGGGCAGTTCCAGGGCACGGCGTTCATGTGGCTCTTCTTAGCCTATGCGTTTGCAGGCGTTCTGATGAACACGAATCTGTTCTCATATACGCCCGAGAAGGAATATGCCGTATTCATGCTCAGGATGGATGCCAAGAAGATCAACACATCTTACTTCGTGCTGAATCTTGCAGCGCTGTTCATCGGCTATGCAGGCGTGAATCTATTCTTCGGCATCATATCCGGCATGCCGTTCCTGATGTGGTTCTTCACGCCTCTCCTCGGAGTAGCGATAAAGCTGGCAGGTGCGGGCGTAAAGCTCGGCATCATAAACATGAAGCGCAGGCTCGGCCTTAAGATCGCATCCGGCAAGATCGAACTCGTCGGGATATTCTTCAAGGTCTTCATCGGCTTTACTGCCGTCATGGCAGTAATGATCATGACGGTCAACGCTTACTGCCCGCCGGTATATATGCTGCCTGTCATAGCTGCAGTGATAACCGTGCTTGCTGTCGCAGGCTTCTTCGTGATCAGGGATTTTGATCCTTATGCTCATAAGCAGCTGCTGGCAGGTGCCAAGGAGACCTATAATGTCGAGAAGAAGTCCAGTAAGTCACCCGACAGGACCAAGAGACTTAAGAAGGTGAACAAAGTGAGCGCCGTTGACACCAGGGTCAGCAGCAGCAAGAAGGGCTTTGCCTTCCTGAACCAGGTGTTCGCCAGAAGATACAGGTCCGTCATAAGCATCAGGCCTGTGGTCGTCTCGATAGTGATCGTGGTCCTATTTGCCCTCATCTGCATCGATCTTTACATAGAATACGGCCAGGACTTCGGGCAGCAGGCGGCTTCCGAGTGTCTGAAGAACAATATCATCAATTTCCTCACGCTGCAGGGTTATCATGACGATCTCAGACCTCTGGTCACAGGTGATGCGGAATTCCAGGAATTCTTCATGAACCTGATGGACAATAACCTCATGGCATTCTTCTGCCTGATCGCCCTGTTCAACGGCACGACCAAGCTGACACAGACCATGTTCATAAACTGCGACAGGAGCCTGATGTCTTACAGCTTCTACAAGATGCCCGACCAGATAATCAAGCTGTATAAGATACGAATCATGGAATCGGTCAGGCTGAACCTCGCGCCGGCGGTCGTTCTGGGGCTTGTATTTAACATTGTTACATTCATGTTCGGCGGTCAGAGATACCCCGGTCAGTATCTCCTGGTCCCCATAGCATTTGTCCTCATGAGCGCTCTGTGCTCTGCTCACCTGCTGACTCTCTACTACCTGCTTCAGCCGTACACGGAGAACATCAAGGTGAAGAATCATGTATATACCGTGATGGAAGTCGTATCGGAGGCCGTAACCATTGCCGTATGCTGGATCCCGGCCCCGGCCTGGATACTCGTACCGGCATTGATCGCACTTAACGCCCTGTACATCTTCCTCGCGGCAAAGCTGGTCCGTAAGTTCAGTCCCAAACACTGGAGGGTACGCACATGATACAGGACATCTACCCGCATATTCTGCACAACCAATACGATCCGTCGCGCAAAGCATCATCTCGCAGCATAGTTCTCGCCTTCCGCGAGGGTGACGTACTCATCAGGGGCGGCAGCTTCCCGCGCGTAAAGAATCTTGCAGGCATCAGCGAAAACGATCTCATCTACCTGTTCTCCATTGACGATGACAAGGATTACTTCCTGCTACCCGGTGAGGCTGAGGCTCCGGAAGGATTCGAATATGTTAACCTCAGGGCATTCAGGGACAGGGAACTCACAGAAGGATATACAGCATTCGCAGCTTACACCGCCGTCCACCTTGCAGGCTGGTACAGAGACAACAGGTTCTGCGGAAGATGCGGCAGACCGACGCGCCCGGACGATAAGGAGCGCGCACTGCGCTGCGAATGCGGCAATGTTATCTATCCGAAGATCGCGCCTGCCGTCATCGTAGGCGTCACTAACGGCGACAGGCTTTTGGTCACCAAATACCGTACCGGGTATAACCATTTTGCTCTCGTGGCAGGGTTCACCGAGATAGGCGAGACACTTGAGCAGACCGTGGCCCGCGAAGTAATGGAAGAGACCGGACTTACGGTTACGAATATCCGCTACTACAAGTCGCAGCCCTGGGGTATCGCAGGAGACCTGCTGGCAGGATTCTACTGTGATGTTCAAGGCGACGATACCATTAAGATGGATGAGGGCGAGCTTAAGGTCGCCGAGTGGAGGACTCGCTCCGATATCGAGCTCCAGCCCGGACAGTTCAGCCTCACAAATGAGATGATGATGCTGTTCAAAGAGGGAAAAACTTAAATTTTCCAAAAATCCCCCTGCGTTATGTATTGCTTGTTACGCTGCGTAATGAGCTATATTCGGGGCATAACGATAAGGGAGGTAACGGAAAATGTTAACCATTACATCAAGCAACAGAGACAAACTCCATAAGATCAGAATGACGATGCTCATGACTGCGATACCTGTCGGAATACTCGAGATAACGGGTATAATCCTATTAGCAGTAATGAATATCTGGTGGCCGCTCGCGCTGTATATCGTACTGGCGATACCGTATTCGGTCTGGCTTTCCAAATATTATTTCGGTCATGTAGCTTATATGTGCCCTCACTGCAACAGGGTGTTCACCCCCAAGTTCAGCGAAGCTCTCTGGGCGGCACATACTCTGACAAAGCGTAAGCTCACCTGCCCGGATTGCGGAAAGAAGGAATGGTGCACTGAAGTGGCAAAGGAGGAGGCCTGATATGGTAGGTACAACAGCATATATCGCATTCGGGCTGATGATCGCAGCCGGTCTCATACTCCCCACTGTACTCTGCATATGGTGGCTGAAGACACGCCATGAGAAGTTCACCAGCGTTCTTACCGGCGCTATGACCTTCCTGATCTTTGCCCTGGTCCTGGAATCGATCGTACACAGTATCGTTTTCATGGTGTTCCCCGGAATCAAGGATAACGTGGTCGCTTATATGCTCTACGGCGCCCTGATGGCAGGAATATTCGAAGAGACCGGAAGATTCCTGGCATATAAGCTCGTCCTTAAGAAGAGGACCAACCGTGAGACAGCCATCTCCTACGGCATAGGTCACGGCGGATTTGAAGCGGTGTACATTCTCGCGGCAACCGGAATCAACAACTTTGTCTATGCCGGCATTATCAATGCCGGACAGTTCCCGGCCCTCCTTGATCAGTTGAAGGCGGCCGGACAGGAAACATCGCCGATCGAGAGCCTTCCCGAACAGCTGGCCGCATTCGGAATAGCTGACATCGGCCTTCCGATACTCGAGAGGGTCTTCGCCGTGATGTTCCATATCGCACTGTCGATCCTCGTGTTCTATGCGGTAAAGAACGGAAAGATCTGGATGTATTTCCTCGCGGTTATACTGCACGCACTTCTCGATGCACCGGCAGCACTTTATCAGCAGGGAGTCATTGGTATAGCTGCGACGGAGGTTTGCCTTGCCCTGTTCAGCATAGTGACATTTGTGATCATATATGTATTCTTATATAAGAGAGATAAAGAGGTAGGAGAAGGTGTCCAAGTACACAACGGGTGAGATAGCCAAGCTTTGCGGCGTTACGGTCAGAACGGTCCAGTATTACGATACAAGAGGGATACTGGAACCGTCAGAACTGACCGACGGCGGAAGGAGACTCTATACTGACGACGACCTTCACAAGATGAAGATAATCTGCTTCCTGAGAGATCTGGGACTTCCGATCGATGCAATCTCCCAGATCCTCTCGGACGAAGACCCGTCAGCGGTGATATCGCTTCTCCTGGCACAGCAGGAAGAAGAACTTAAGAGCGACATCTCAGAGAAACAGGAGAAGCTTAATAAGCTTGGCGAACTTAAAAGTGCTCTGGCGCAGGTATCTGAGGTCTCTGTCGATTCAATAGGCGATGCAGCATATCTGATGTCAGGCAAAGACCGCCTGAAGAAGATCCGGATGAAGATCATATTGCTGGGGATCCCGAACACGCTTTTCCAGTGGACGGCGATCGCGCTCTGGATAACCATGGGCTGGTGGTGGCTCTTCGTGATCCAGATGGTGCTGGCTATCCCTCAGGCAATCCTGATCACAAGATACTACCACAAGAAAGTCTCGTATATCTGCCCCCATTGTCACAAGGTGTTCAAGCCGACTTATAAGGAAATGCTCTTTTCCAACCACACTCCTACGACCAGGAAACTCACCTGTACCGAGTGCGGCGTAAACGGATTCTGTGTCGAGGTCGCTGATCCCGAAGACAAGAGATAACCCCTTTTTCCATACTGAACTCAGAGTAGACCGATGCCCGGAAGCCCCGCGAATACGGGACTCTACCAACAGTCGGTTGTTCGCATGAGGGTTTGATGGTAGGGTGAGACTAGCAAACTGTCAGAGGGGGATTCCTATGAACAAGCGTAAGATCATAACTTTATTGATCACCCTGACAATGGTCGTTGGCACCTGCTCGACGGCCGTCATGGCCGACTCTGAAGATGAGGGGAAGACCTGTACCACCGACAGCGGTATCACGGTCACGCTGCCGTCAGAATTCAATCCGCTTTGGACCGGTATGCCGGAGGACGACCCCTACTTGCAGGAATTGCAGGAATACGGCTACGAGATAAGCTATATCTATGATAACTATAACAACATAGGTATGTCTCTTCAGGCCGGAGACGGCAATGAAGAACCGGATTACCGTGAAGAGAACGAATGGTTCTATGTCACGGTTTTTGAGACAGATGCTCCTGCGGACCCGGCTTCTTCTGACATTAACGGATCTTTTACGGATAATATCAAGCAGATGTATTCCGAATGTTTCGGGACTACCGAGATGTACGGATATGGAACGACCGAGGTCAACGGCATTCCTTTGTATGAGATCTTCTATGAGACCAAAGGAACCGGAGCAAACCCTGATGCACCCGCACGCCTGAGACTCTACCAGTATTCCTTTGTATCAGATTCAACTCTGTATCAGATCAATATATCGCTGATAGGCAGCCCTTCCGATGGCGAAGTCATCCCTTTCAGCGATAAGGCATGCGAGCATCTGGATTATTTGGCAAAGTATATCATCGGTTCTCTTAAACTGTCAGATGAACTGTCATCTCAAATGATCACGATCGATGCCGAACCGTTCACGATGGAAACCGGTAACTATGGCGTAGCAATTGATGACCTCACATATTACACGAATGAAAACGGATTATCTCTCGCGGTACCGTCCGAACTGGGACCTGTATTGTGGACAGCCATGGACGAAGACGATCCATCATTGACCAGGTTAGGCGCAACCAAGGATGATGTCATGGAAATGTATGATTATGTCGGTCTTATGTTCCAGGCAAACTCACATAACCCTACCGACCGCGAGTGCTATTTCGTCATGATATTCGAGACCGAAGCGCCGACAAAGATGACGGATACGGCGCTTAATACAGGATTCGGAGACAAGATCCAAGCGATGTTCCCTGACAGCTTCGAACAGACGGAACAGTTCGGATACGGGACTGTGGATGTAAACGGTATCCCTTTCTATAAGATATTCTTCCAGACCAGCGGGGATCTGACCATAAGAGTCTATCAGTACAGCCTTATCACTGATGACGGCATGATGTATCAGATTGATATTATGCTCGGTTTTGATGATACGGAGCCTCTGTCTAACGATGACCCGGATTGTGAACATCTGGATTATCTTGCAGCCGGTATTATCAATTCCATAACGCTGTCAGACGAACTCTCAGCCAAAGTCGTGGGTCCCGGAACGGAAGCCTTCAAGATGGCTACGGGTGATTACGATGCCGCCGCAACGGTCGAAGACATGAATGACTATACCGCTTCTAATACTGCCAACGATGCTTCTGAGGCTTCTCCGGCATCAACAACTTCCGAGGCAGGCCCTTCCGCGACAAAGGCAGACCCGAACCCTTCTTTATACAAGACATTCACTTCTTTTGAGTTCCCTACTTATATAATCCTCATAGCTCTGGCCCTTCTTCTCCTGCTCGGTGCCAGAGTATCCAAGAGACACGAATGGCAGGAAGAACCTTTGGGCCTTGAAGCATCCAAGGCAATACAGGGCTTTGCCGCAGTAGCTATCATAATCCACCACCTCGCGCAGGAACTGGTCGAAGATGCAGGATCTCTTGCGTTCTTCTCGGAACTCGGTGTCCTCTTCGTCGGTGTATTCTTCTTCTTCTCGGGCTACGGTCTGTACACCAGTCTCAAGACTAAGACGAATTACCTTAAGGGCTTCCTCAAGAAGCGCCTTGTCACAGTGCTCGTTCCTTTCTATACCTGCATACTTACATTCGTTGTCGCAGCCTGCATCTGCGGCAAGAAGTTCGAGCCGATGCAGCTCCTGTCCGTCCTGTCCGGATGGTCTCTCATCAATGCGCACATGTGGTACATTGTTGAGATCGTGGTGCTCTACATCGCATTCTTTATCCTGTACAGCATAATAGGTAACCGAACCGAAGCGACGGTCGAGATGGGTGTCTTTGTGGTCGCGATGATTGTCGGAAGCCTCCTCCTCGGTCACGGCGACGATTTCTCCTGCAGCTACTGGTTCCAGGGCGAGTGGTGGTATAACTCATCATTCCTCTTCGTTCTCGGCATCTTCGTATCGAGGCACGCAGACGGTCTGCGCAGGATCGCCCGCAAGGCATATATCATTCTTGTTCCTGTCTTCGGGATCTTCACGGTGCTCCTGGGACTTCAGACAAAATATGCTCTTACGACATGGTCTTACTGGAGCGAGATCCCCGGCGTGGATCCCGCATACGGAGACAAGTTCCGTTGCTTGGCTGTCCAGCTTCCCTGGATAATCGTATTCGTATGTTTCCTCCTGCTCGTGATGATGAAGGTAAAGTTCGGCAATCCCGTCCTCAAGTTCCTCGGAACCATCTCGCTCGAACTCTATCTCATCCACAATCTGTTCCTTACAGGCCTCAGGGACGGCACCATGATGAAGGTCACGAGCAACAGTATGTACATCGTTCTCACCATCCTTCTCGCCGTTGCTCTCGCGACTGTCCTGAGCGGATTTGACAAGTATGTTATCTCTCTTATCAATGGTAAGAAGAGCAGTAAGTCTGATGCCGCCGAAGAGCCTGCCTTGAAGTCCGGACGCACACAGATCCACTCGATCGATGTCATGAGGATCGTGATGGCATTCTCCGTCGTTACGATCCACTGGCCGTTCAACGGAAAAGCAGGTGACGTCTTCATCACATACGGCAAGACCGCAGCTCCTTTCTTCCTCGTTATCGCAGGTTACTTCCTCTTCCGTGAGGACAACAAGGAGATGATGAAGAGGCTTCTTAAGCAGACAAAGAGGATGGCGATATTCTATGTTGCATCAAATGTGTTCTACGGAGCAGTGTCTGCGCTGTATGAGATAGTGGTAAACGGAAGTATCAAGGGCATGGCGCAGTGTTTTACAGCCAAGTCGATAACTGACTTCCTGCTCTACAATCTCTCGCCCTTTTCAGAGCATATCTGGTTCCTCGGCTCGCTCTTGTACGCGCTCCTCATCATGCTGCTTCTGAACAAGCTCAAGATCCTGAAGTACGCGATGTTCGCTGCACCTGCCCTCGTCGCAGCATACGTCATACTGATGCACATGGGCGTGGGCCAGCCGTATCAGCTTCGCAACGCGATCCTCGTAGGTCTCGGCTACACCATGATGGGCATGCTCATCAGAAGATTCGAGAAGAAGATCCTGGATCACAAGTTCTCAGCTTTGGTCCTCTGGATACTGTTCGTGATCTGCTGCATAACGGCGATCTTCGAGCTTAACGGATACAGGCAGGGTATCGCGGTACCTTTCGTAAGCTGCGAGATACTGCTGTATGTGATCGTCCTTCTGTGCCTCAAGTATCCTGACTTCGGCAAGGGCACATATGCAGAGTGGCTTGGACACGAGTGCTCGCTGACCGTCTACATCATGCACATGGCAGTAATGCTCCTGTTCCTGATGACAAACAACGAGAGCTTCTTCGGCAAGTACGGCGCAGTCGTGATCTTTGCTGTGACAACAGTGATCGCTGCCCTTTATAAAAACATCAAAAATGCTGTTAAGTCCACAAAAGATTGATCAGCCGCAATTGTGGAGGCAATAGGAATAGCGGGGGCTGTATAACGGGATATCTGTACAGCCCCCAACCCCCTTTCTTAAGGGTTTTGAATTTAAAATACAACTCGGTTATTATTACTTTACTGAGGTAATAGAATCTCAATGGACAAAGAGAAAACAGGACAGCTTATAACCGAGTTGCGCAAAGAGAAGGGGATGACCCAGAAGCAGCTTGCCGAAGCCTTGAACGTTACGGACAAGGCAGTGTCCAAATGGGAGCGCGGCCTCAGTTTTCCCGATATCTCAATGCTAGAACCCCTGTCGGAACTGCTGGACATCTCCATAATGGAGCTCCTCGCAGGCGAACACCAGGACGAAGATGAACCCATGAGCCGTGAGGAAGCAGAGGACCTCATCAATGCTTCCGTCGAACTGGGTGACGAAGAGATAAGACACAAGAAAGAGAAGAGCAGATTCATAATCATCCTGCTCATAGTCATAACGATGCTGCTGATATCACTGACGCTGAATGTCATCAGTTTATTAGGATAAGGAAGGAGAAGACAGGTGGAGTTTACGGTTGCCTTTTATGTCTGTATAGCTCTTCTGGGCGCTGTCCTGCTGGCCGGCGTGCGCAAGAGACCTGCTAACGACATGGCTTTCTTTGACCGTGTATCGGTCAAGGAGATCCAGGGCGCCATAGCACTGTTCATCATATTCCATCAGATAGTCGTTGCTCTCGATGCTGCATACATCAACAGCAAAGACTTGTGGTTCTTCTACTATTACGGCATCCTGGCCGTTGCCTTCTTCTTCTTCAGTTCGGGATTCGGACTCATGAAGCGTTGGATGACCGACGACAACTACATCAAGGGATTCATGAAGCGGAGGATCTTCACTGTCCTTGTTCCGTTCTTCATCTGCAATTACATCTACCTGACCGACGCCCTGCTCAGCAACATCGCCTTCAAGAAGCACTTCGGATTCGAAGAAGTCATCTGCAGTTTCTTCGGCGTCTTCCTGGTCAACAACGAGATGTGGTTCGCGGTAGAGATCATGATACTGTATGTGGTATTCAGGATCGTTTTCGCGAAGATAAGAAAGCCCCTGCCCGGCATAATCATAATGACAGCCGTAGTGCTCGTTATGATGACGATCGGTCTGTTCTCAGGCCACTCCACCACAGGCGTAATGTCTTACTGGTTCAAGGGCGAGTGGTGGTACAACACGATCCTGATGTTCCCCGTCGGCATGCTCTACGCTTATAAGGAAGAACGCGTCAACAAGGTTATCCGGAAGGCCTTTGTCTCGCTTATCGTCGCATCGTCAATCCTGTTCGTGCTGATGGATTACATCCACCGCATTCTGATAGAGAACTCTATCTACTGGACGGAGTTATACGGCTCGCCTAACGACATTCTGGACAAGCTCACCGGACTATGTCAGGAGACATTGTTCGAGCTGATCTTCCTGGTGCTTGTCGTCACCATAATGTCGCGCGTCAGGATAGGCAACCCCGTCATCAAGTTCCTGGGCAAGATCTCCCTTGAGACGATCATGCTCAACTACCTGCTGATAGATAAACTCTTCTTCCTCTATAATGATTACGGGATAAGCATATATCTGGCAGCCGTATTAGCAGGCACGATAATAAGCGCATCCCTGATCTATGTGGTCAAGAACATCGTTCTCGAGAGACGTTCGGGATTGTTCGACGGTAAGGTAACTTAAAGCGGGATCATTTCCTTACAGATCCTGTCTGAGCTGTGTTCTCTCAACTTCGAATGACATTTGTTCCTGGCTGTGTTACTATGAACCCGTGGCAGATCAATTAGTTATTCGCGTTCTGCTTACCGTGCGCCGTTAAGGCGGGGTCAATAATGATAAGAACCTCAGAATCTCATCATGAATGACAAGAAGCTGTGCGGGGACATCCCGCGCTGAAGTATTGCTGTTCGTGGAAGGAGGTTCTTTTTTATGCTTCACGACAACTATTTTGAATACTACGAGAACATCGCGCACTGGACTTTCGATGAGTACGAGTGCCGCGAGGAGTGTCTGACCGACTGGGATCTGTACAAGATCTTAAGGTCACTTGCCGCGCCGGATTCGCACATCCTCGACCTGGGTACGGCCGGCGGCGAGAAGATCTTCTCTGAGTTCCCGGTCTGCGCCGAGATCCTGGGGACCGACTACTCTCCCCGCATGATCGGGACCGCCCGTGCAAATCTTGCAGCAAGCGGCAGGCAGGATGTCTCTTTCGAGGTGATGGACAACCTGAAGATGGATGTGGAAGATGAGCATTACGACATCGTCGTCGCACGCCACACCTGCACGGATCCTGTGCAGATCTTCCGCTGCCTCAAGCCCGGAGGATATCTTCTCATGAGAGGTGTGGACAAGTACGATTGCTGGGACCTGAAGCTGGCGGCAGGCTACGGACAGGGTTATAACGACCCGGTACCCGTCTCTGTCAGCGACTATGAGAATGTGCTGCGCGCCGGATTCACGGATGTTGAGCTGGTCCCGATACACACGCGTGAATACTACAGGGACGCTGAGACTCTCAAGGCATTCCTGCGCGTCGTTCCCATCCTGGATCACATGTCGGAAGACGATGTCCTGGACGGCTACATCTCACGCAACACTTACTCCGGAAGGGTACGCCTCATCAGAAGGTTCTACGGTATCACTGCCCAAAAACCTCTTCCCTGACATGACTTTCCTCTCCCGCAGCAGAGATGTTATTATACAGACGGATAATATCACGGGATAAGAGGAGGCCAAACGTATGAAGAAGATCTTTGCAGTCATCCTGAGCATATCTTTGATAATGGGGCTTGCAGCATGCGCCGGGAAGGTCGAAGTCCCTTCCAAGAAGGATGTTCAGAAAGAAGTCGAGAAAGAATACGACATGGACTTCGATCTTGATTCCAAGGACATTGCAGAGGACGGCTCTGAAGCCGAATGGGTGTTTATATCCGAAGACGGCACGCTCGAGGTCACGGTCTCCTGGAGTGCGGACGATCCGGATGAGTTTGATTTCGACGATAAGAAGCTTGATGTGACCGGACCCGAGCCCACTGAGACCGGACCGCTTCCCACGGATGTAGTGCAGTATGATGGTCCTATGGTCGGAGTATCCATGCCTACAAAGGATCTTCAGAGATGGAACCAGGACGGCGATTATATCGAGACAGAGCTCGAGAACCTAGGCTACGCAGTGGATCTGCAGTATGCCGCAAACGACACTTACACGCAGGTATCTCAGATCGAGAACATGGTCAATTCGGGTTGTGACGTTATCATTGTCGCTGCCATCGAGAGCTCTTCTGTCAGTGAAGCTCTTGATCTGGCCGAGCAGGCCGGCGTCACGGTTATCGCATACGACAGGCTCATCTATGAGTCTGATGCAGTCGATTACTATGTCACCTTCGACAACTACACGCTCGGTCTGATGCAGGGCGAGTATATCGCAGCAGCTCTCGATCTTGAGAGCGGTGCAGGTCCCTTCAACATCGAGATAACAACAGGAGACGCGAGTGACAATAACGCTATGCTCTTCTATCAGGGTGCCATGGATGTTCTTAATCCTTACATCGAGAACGGACAGCTGGCAGTGCTTTCCGGACAGACTGCTTTTGAAGATGTGGCTACGACCTCATGGAAGACCGAGAGCGCCCAGTCCAGAGCAGAAAACATCATCTCTGCATATTATTCGAATGGCGAGCAGATCGATGCATGGCTCTGTTCCAACGACTCGACTGCGCTCGGCGTAGAGAATGCACTTGAAGCATACTATCAGGGTTCTTATCCGGTCATCACCGGTCAGGACTGCGATATAGCAAACATTAAGAACATGCTGGACGGCAAGCAGGCAATGTCCATGTTCAAAGATACCCGCAACCTTGCTTATCAGGCAGTTGTTATGGCAGATGAGATCCTCAGCGGGCAGGTCGTTGAAGTAAACGATACGGTGACTTACGACAACGGCGAATTGGTCGTTCCGACATATCTTGTCGAACCGGTCGTGGTCGACATCAACAATTATTATGAGATCCTGATCGATTCCGGATATTACACGGAATACGATCTGGGCTTATAAGCAGATTGATCTGTTGATAACCCTGAAAGTGAAGGCCGGTCCAATCGGATCGGCCTTTTTTACTGACACGAGAACACCCCCTTGCCTTACGATTTCCGCACAAGCGCAGCGCTCATTACCGCCACGTAAAAACCTCTTGCCCACGAGTTCCGCAGGGGCGTAAATCTCTGTCGGCGACATATCACTGCTGACACGAGAACACCCCCACCCTCTGCTAGTTCCGCAGGCGCATTGCGCCGAGGACCTGTTCGACGCCAAGAGGGTGGGGGTGTGAACGTTGGCGCTCCAAGCAGGAATCGAACCCGCATCTACGGTACCGGAAACCGCTATTCTATCCATTAGACTATTGGAGCTTGCTGACAAATATTATGCCACAGTTTCTCCGGATTTGTTGTCGCTTAAGACCTTAAGGAGACCGACGATCTCGGTGACCGTCTTGGACTGGCTGACAGACGACGGCTTGAACAGCATGAACGGGAATGCGCCTGTCGCATTGATCTGACACCTCGCGCCGTAAAACTGATCTCCGAAGAGTGCACCCATCGCCTGCATGTCGAGCTGGAGCATCGGGTCGAGATAGAACCTGACGCCGGTATTGCCGATGACCGCCTTGGTAAATCCGAGGCGCTTTCCTTCTGCTCTGGTAAGTGATATTCCTGCGAGGATATATACTTCCGCAGGCGGCTTACCGTATCTGTCGCAGATCTCGTCGAGGAAATCATCGTAGTCCTTGAAGCTCCTGATGGAGCCGATCCTTCTGTATGCCGTCATGCGGCCTGCCTCATCTTCGATATAAGACGAAGGAATGTATGCATCGTAATCGACTTCGACGATGAAGGAATTATCCTCGGGCTCGGGCAGTGCTTCAAAGTCAACAGCATCGGGACCCTTGTCCTTCATGAGCTTGATCTCTTCATCCAGCATCCTGCAGTAGAGCTCATAACCGATGACATCCATCTGTCCATGCTGTTCTGCACCGAGAAGCGATCCCGCACCTCTTACTTCGAGATCTCTTATCGCGACCTTAACACCGGATCCGAGTTCTGTGAATTCACGTATCGCCTCGAGCCTCTTGGATGCTTCTTCCTTGAGCGGAGCCGATGCGTCATATGTGATGTATGCGTATGCCTGTCTGTCAGATCTTCCGACGCGGCCCTTGAGCTGATAGAGCTGCGCTAAGCCGAACCTGTCGGCATCTTCCACGATCAGTGTGTTAACGTTCGGCATGTCAACGCCGTTCTCGATTATCGTTGTGCAGACGAGTATGTCATACTCGCCCCTGATAAAGTCTGCGATGATGTTCTCGAGCTCACGCTCTCCCATCTGTCCGTGTGCGTATATAACCCTCGCATCAGGCATGAGTTCGGCGAGACGCTTGGCAACGAGATCGATGTTGGCCGTGCGGTTGTAGAGGTAGAAGACCTGCCCTCCCCTCGAGATCTCACGCATGCATGCCTGAACGATGATCTGCTCGTCGTAACCCATGACGTATGTCTGCACTTCGCGCCTGTTGAACGGCGCTTCCACCAGCATCGACATATCGCGGATGCCGGCAAGAGACATGTTCAGCGTTCTCGGGATGGGTGTGGCGGACAGCGTCAGGACGTCGACGTTGTTCCTCATCGACTTGATCTTCTCTTTGTGGTTTACGCCGAAACGCTGTTCCTCATCTACCACGAGAAGTCCCAGATGCGGCGGACGTACGTCGTTCGAGAGGACCCTGTGCGTGCCGATGATGACGTCGGCTTTGCCTTTCGCGATGTCCTGAAGATTCTGCTTGATCTTTGCCTGCGGTACGAACCTCGAGAGCAGCACTGTATTCACGCTGATGGGAAGGTCCTTGCAGCGCTCAACGAAATTCTCATAATGCTGCTGTGCGAGAAGCGTCGTGGGAGCGAGCATCATGACCTGTCTGCCGTTCATTACGGCCTTGAACATCGCCCTGAACGCGACCTCGGTCTTGCCGAATCCGACGTCTCCGCAAAGGAGCCTGTCCATCGGAAGCTCGGATTCCATGTCGGCTTTGATCTCTCTTATCGCACGAGCCTGATCTTCCGTCTCCACAAAAGGGAAACGTTCTTCGAACAACCTCTGGTTCTCGTCGTCGGGATCGCAGGCAAAACCTTTGCTGACAGATCTCGCGGCGTAGAGCTTGAGCAGGTCATATGCGACCTTCTTGATGGATTCTCTTGCTCTCGATACAGACCTCTTCCATTCGTCTCCGCCAAGCTTGGTGAGCTTGGGTTCCCTGTCTCCGGGGCCGACATACTTCTGGAGCATGTCGATGTTCTCCGGAAGGATATAGAGGACCTGGTCTCTCGCATATACTATCTTCAGATAATCCTTGCGGACTTCTCCGACCTTCTTGTTGACCAGACCTTCGTAGCGGCCGATGCCGTATGTATCGTGAACGATGTAATCGCCCGGATGGATATCCGAGAAGAATGCGATGCGGTTGCCGCCCTTCTTCTTCGGCTTGACTATCCTGTCAGATCCGAATAATTCCTGCTCGCCGAGAAGCGTAATGCCAAGCGCCGGATATATGAATCCTGCAGGAAGAGCGCAGTCGGTCACCTCGGCAAAACAGCCTGTCTCGGCAAGTCTTGCCTTAAGGGAATCCGTGCGCTTTCCCGATGATGCCATAAGGAAGACCGTCTTGCCCTGATCGTTCTTAAGGACGGAGGCAAGCTCGTCATTCCTTCCTGCGTAGCTGTCGGAAGGAAGACCCGTTACCGTGCAGTCGATGCCGCCCGGAAGACCGTTGCCTGCAGCCTTGAGACAGCTCGTCGTAACGGCATTCTCTATCCCGTTCAGACGCTTCATGATATTAGCGAGGTTGTGCATCGCAGAAGGCGCGCACGTGGGCGCCATGCCTATCATGAATGACTCCTGACAGCGCTGCGCATATTCGGCCGCGTAGCCGTTCATCCTAGCGTCTATGTCTATCATCTCATCTGCAAAGACGAGCGTGTTATCTTCATCGATGTAGTCAAGGATGCTCTCGGGATCCTTGAGTATTATGCCGAGCCATCTGGCTATGCCCGAGGGTTCGATCCCGCCCCTGATCTTCATGGCGTCGGCATCTGCCGTCCTCTTCAGGAGCTCTGCAGCCTTACGAGCCTCCGATGTCCTGCTGCTCATCCGCGACACATCAGTCTCGGCGCGTTCGATCACCATGTCTGCAGCCTTCTCCGCAGCCCCGCGGTCAGCGAAAGAGAATATCCCGGAAGGTATTATCCTCACCTGCTTAAGCTGTTCTATGGACCTCTGCGTCTCTCGGTCGAAGCTCTTGATCTGCTCGACCTCGTCGTCAAAGAGACTGATCCTGTAAGGATCCTGGCATCCCGGGACAAAGACATCAACTATGTCTCCGCGGCACGCGTACTCTCCGGGCTGTGATACCTGCGGCACGCGTTCATAGCCGTTGGTCCTCAGATACTCCAGAAGAACATCCTGCTCCAGGGGCTTGCCGTCCTTTACGTCAAGTATCCTCTTCCTGAACTTCTTAGCGGGTTCGAGCTTATTGAGAAGCGCGCCTGACGCTATTACGACGGCGCCGTATTCACCTGTAATGATGTTGGACAGTGCGATGCATCTGGACAGTTCGAGATCTCTCGATGCCGCTTCGGCAGTTACGAGCGAGAGCTCGGAAGGCATGAGCACGGACACGCCGCCTTCGGTAAAAGCACCGAGGCCCTTGGCGATCTCTCTTGCGCGTGCGGCATCCGGAACGATGACGACGGGCTTCCTTCCGGACAGTCTCGCAAGAGCAGCCATGACGTAGGCTTTCTGCTCTCTTGCAAATCCCGAGATGTTAAGGTGTTTTCCCTGTTTACCGGCGAGAGTGAAGCTGTCTGTAAGTCCCGTGTCTCTTGTTATGAGGTCAAGGATGTCTTCAACTCTTTTTTCCATCTTCCACCATTTTCTCTATCGCTTCGCATGCCTTGACGAAAGCATCATTCATCATGACCCGTTCGTCCTTGGGGACATCCGTCAGCACATAGTTGATCAGCTCAAAATGCTCAGGCACGGGACCCGTTCCTATCCTGACACGGGGGAACAGTTCCGTACCGAGATGCTGTATGCACGAACGCATTCCGTTATGAGTTCCTGCGGAACCTTTCTCTCTTACGCGGATGGTTCCCTTGGCAATATCGATGTCATCGTAGACGACGATGATGTGGTCGGGATCGATCTTGAAGAACTTCGCAGCCGGAACGATGCACTCGCCCGAGTTGTTCATGAAAGTAGTGGGCTTGATGATGATGGCATCTTCGCCCTTTATCTTACCCTTCCCGTACATGCCGTTGAACTTGTCTTTGTCCAGGAAGAAGCCGTTACGCTCGGCCAGCAGGTCGACCGCGAGATAACCCATGTTATGCCAGGTATACATGTATTTCTTCCCGGGATTGCCGAGTCCTGCGATAAGCCACATAAAGCCGGATCAGACCTCCGAACGCCTGTCGTCCAGACGGATGTAGTTCTCTCCTCTGAGGCGGCTCTTCTCCGATACCCAGTTGTCCTTGTTGACCTGCTGGGATCTTCCGATGCCGAGCGAGAGTGCGGGAACGTCGGATGTGATCGTGGAACCTGCAGCGATATAGGAATCCTTGCCGAGAACGACAGAGGATACGATATTCGAATTGCCTCCGATGAAGACGTTGTCTTCGATCGTACATCCGGCCTTGTCCTGACCGTCGAAGTTACATGTAACGGTGCCGCATCCGAAGTTGACGTTCTTGCCGACCTTGGAGTCTCCGATGTATGTGAGGTGGCGGGCTCTGGTGTACTCACCGATGACTGATCCCTTGACCTCGACGTATGCGCCGATCGTAACGTGATCGTCTATCTTGCAGTTAGGTCTTATGTGTGAGAAAGGTCCGATACGGCAGTCCTTGCCGATCGTAGACTGTGCGACTATCGAGCAGTCGATGACTGTCTCGTCGTCGATCTCGGAACTGTCGATCCTCGTATTCTCACCGATGATGCAGTCGTGTCCGATCACCGTGTTGCCCATGAGCGTCGTGCCCGGGAGGATGATCGTATCGTTGCCGATCTCGACCGCAAAGTGTATCCATGTTGTGGCGGGGTCAACGATCTGAACGCCGTTCCTCATGTGCTTCTCGAGGATGCGTCTGTTCATAATGGCCTGTACCTCTGACAGCTGTACGCAGTCGTTGACTCCTCTCGTATCGTCAAAATCGCAGATCACTGCGCCGACCTTGTATCCGTCTCCGATGAGGATCGAGATCGTATCGGTAAGATAGTATTCTCCCTGTGCGTTGTTCGCGCCGATCCTGCCCAGTGCAGACAGAAGGAGCGGTGTCCTGAAGACATACATCGAGGAGTTGATCTCCTTGATCTTAAGCTGCTCAGGCGTGCAGTCGCGGTGCTCAACGATGCCCGTGACATTGCCGTCAGCTCCTCTTACGATCCTGCCGTATCCGGTCGGGTCGTCTGCCTCTGCCGTGATGATGATGGCGGCACAGTCGTCTCCTGCCTCTTCGAAAGCCTTCAGCGCCTTGCCGATGGTCTCAGCAGATACCATCGGGCAGTCGCCGGGAAGGACTATCGTAAGACCGTCTCTTCCTTCAAGGAAGGGTGCAGCCTGAGCTACCGCATCACCGGTACCGCGCTGATGTTCCTGAAGGACATAAGCGACGTTCTCGCCCAATACCGTCCTGATCTGATCCTGCTGTTCGCCGACTATATATACCTGCTCCATGCATCCGGCATCGAAGAGAGCATCCGCCACCCACTGGATGATCGGCTTACCCGATACCTGATGCACGACCTTGGAGTGCTTTGACTTCATGCGCGTGCTCTTACCTGCCGCCATAACTACTGCACAAATATCCATGTATTATCCTCTTTGTTTGGAATTGCATTATAATGCGAGATTATTATAGCAAACTTTCAAGCGGAAAATAGGGTATAATGGGGGCACTATCGAGGATAACTAAGGAGAATTTGACATGATCGCAATCTTACTTGCAGCGGGATATGCAACCAGACTTTACCCCCTTACGAAGGATAAGCCAAAGTCACTTCTTCCGCTCGGCAGCAAGCTCATCATCGATTACATCATGGATGAGATCGACAAGCTCCCGGATCTTAACCGCGTCATCCTTGTAACCAACTCACGC
>CACZMA010000013.1 GCA_902782125.1 Oscillospiraceae bacterium
AGCCGGACGTCAGGCCAATTACTCCCCTAATTATAAGAAAAGTGCAACTGTCGGAGTTAATTACTCTCTAACAATTACACTTTCTATGGTACTAAAAGCCGGCCCGCTGTGGACCGGCTTGATTCTGTAATGCAGTCTTAGGATCAGAATCCTTCAACAAATGCCAGAGGCGTTACTGAAGTGATGCCTGCGTAAGTATCGGCAGGTGCGGGCGATCCCTTCGGAACGAGGACGATCTGGATGCTCTCGAGTCTTGCGGACCTGCCTGCTGTACCGGAATACTCGCCGTTCTTAGCCCATGACAGCCAGCCGATATCCTGAGCGTGAACCCTGTAGTAGACGTCGTAGTAAAGTGCGACATCGCCGTAGAGTTCGATCGCTATTCCCTCGAGCCTCTTTGCCTGGCCCTGGGTGCCGCTCATCTCGCCGTCCTTGGACCATACGCCTTCCCAACCGTAATCCTGAACGTGAGTCTTGTACTGGATGCCGCCTGAATACTGGCTGCCTTCGAGGAAGATCTCGATGCCCTCAAGTCTCTTGGACTGGCCCGAGGTGCCGCTCATACCACCGTTTGCAGCATAACTGCCTTCCCAGCCGTAGTCCTGGACATGAACTCTGTACTTAACTGACATCGTCGTATCGGAGCCTATGGGAACGATCTTGATCTTGAGCTCCTCTATTCTCTTCGATTCGCCTGTGGTTCCTGCAAGCGCGCCGTCATGTACCCAGCCCTGAGCATCGCCGTAGTCCTGGATGTGCACGCTGTAGACAACGGAGTAGTAATCAGCGAGCTCGCCTGTGAGGCGGATCTCGATAGCTTCGATCCTCTTGGACTGGCCTTCGGTTCCTGCCGGAGAGCCTGCTTCGACCCAGTCCATCCAGCCGATGTCCTGGACATGAACTCTGTACATGAGAGTGCCTTCGTAAGAAGTGTTGTTGGCAAAACCAATCGTTATGGATTCAAGCCTTTTGCCCATGCCGGTCGTTCCGATAGTTAGGATGCCGGTAAGCGGATCAACGTTCACGCCGACATTGCCGTAATCCTGGACATGTGCCACGCCGCCCGTGAGCTGCGGACCTGAGCCGCTTACAGCGATGGGATTAGGCGAAGACGGGGTCGTCGGATTGGAAGGTGTCGAAGAAATTGACGGAATCGACGGAATTGAAGATGTAGCCGAAGATGAGTAATCGGACCCTGCGAGCGTGAGAGCCGCTGTGGAATAGAGATTCTTGATCTCGGTATCGTAGGGATAGAATGAACCGTCTTTGAGCACATAGCCGCTACTGACGGTTCCTTTTGCTCCGACCAGGAAGAACTTGTTGCTTCCAATTGAGTCGTTGCTGGTGACGTCTACAAGATAGTTGGCTCCTCCGATGTGAACAACATTCCACATGTGGCCGCCGCTGTTATTCGGAGAGAATGTTACCTCGCCTGATACCGATATGGCATAGACACTACTGTCCTGGAAAGTCGAATTGTCGCACAGGTACTGGAAGGCCTTGGAATAACCTTCGCAGACAACTTCTGTAGCGGGATCTCCGTCGAAAACCCACACCAACTGCCAGGGGTTGCCGTAAGGCATGTTTATGTCCTTTTCAGCCGCATCATTGTATTCTGCATAAGTACAAATAGCGTTATTGTAAGCCGTGAGCTTGCTGTAATCGTCGAGTGACGCATAGTAGTCGACGATGTATTTCGCATTTGCAGCCGCATTCTTTGCAGCCTGGCCGTAAGCCGGATTGACCTGGTACTGATTGCCGGACAGCTGATATTCCGGTGCAACGGAGAAACGGTACTCGAAGCTGACGGTGACTTGCGTTGAAGTGTATGAATAGTTAGTGCTTACCACCAGTCCGGTCTCTTTGTCATACCAGTACATGTCATACGGGGATGAATACATAAGCGCCTGGTTGATGTTCTCCGGATTTACCGGAAGCTTCTCGGCAACGCGCTGCTTCATGAGAGTTTCATTCGATTTAAGGTTGCTCATGCCGAGGTCGGTGTTCTTGTAAGTATAAGAATACTCCGCAGGAAGCGCTATCTTCGTGCTCGTGCGGCTGCCCGAAGCGATCTCCGAGATCTTGCCCTTAAGATAGCCGTAGACAAGGGCATCTGCGCTGCTCATGGTGGAGACGTAGTTGTATTTCGCGTAGCAGACAGGAACGCTGAGATCCATCTCCTGCGCGATGTACATCTCCGCCAGTTCGTCGTTGTCGTAATCCGAATCAGCGGTATAAGTATCGGTCTCGGTTATAACCTCTGTCCCGTCTCCTGCTGCGTCAACGTCATCCGCGCGGACAAAGCCCGTGATGTTCAGTGCGATCGCCAGCGACAGAGTAAGCCCCAATAGTGTTTTACTCTTCTTCATACGTATTCTCCTTTACGAGCGTTCAAGGCTCAAGAGGACCCAGTCCTGCGACACTATATCGTAAGCATTGCCGCAGTGCGGGCACAACTTATTCTGCACGGCATTGTAGCTTCCGCCGCAAGTCGGGCACTGTATCTTTGTCATGGAGAAACCCATATCGATCGGGATATCGTTCCTCCTCTGGAAGACAGCTCTGAATCTCGCTCTCTTGAACTTTATCTTATCGGCTGCATCGTAGAGCACATCGAAGAAAGCATCCGTCGTAATCGTGACCAGACCGTTCTCCTCTTTGACGCTGAGCACTCCCAATGCACCGCCGTAATTAAGATCTATTATATCCTTGAACCACGGATCTATCTGCTCTCCCTTGTAGAACAGAAGCTCCTGCTCGTTCTTGGCGTAGACCACAGTCTTGATGAGGGATATCGCCTTGCTCGTAAAGTACTCGAAAGAGAACTCCGGGCTGTACTGCCTCATCCTCTGCTCGAACTTCGCCCTGGAACCTATTGTTCCCCACTTGCCTGACGACTGGCTGGAACCGACTGCGATCATCCTGATGAGAAGGCCGATGCTGTATAAGAAGTATCCTGCAAGAAGTCCGATCGGAAAGAGGAGGATACCGCTCAGGAACAGCTCGATATTATCATTCTCTCCCCCGAGTAATCCGAGGAATTGGGGGAAGTTGAAGATGATCGGCATCAGGGCGAAGATTATTCCGGTGATTATTATAGTCAGCCTCATTGTGACCTTATGCTCATTGCCGGCGATGCCGACGTCCTCGAGCGAGTAGCAGCCTGTGACCTTTGGGAACAGGTCATCCATCTTGTACATGGTGCCGCAGTAAGGACATCCTCCCTGGATCTGGGCTATCGTGCTGACAGTACCGCAGTTCGGGCAGCTTATGGTCTCATCGTCAGGATGAATGCCTGTCGTAACATCAGTTATCGTCGTGTATATGACGCTCTTCTTGTTATCAGCGTAGACCTTCCTGCCGTCTCTGGAGAATTTCCTCTTAATGCCGAGCTGCTCATTGCAGACGAAGCTCTCGTAGTGAGCATCTTTCCACTCCGAACCGACCGTTGCATTCGTATCCATGTCCCTGTCATAGATCTCCATGTCCAGAGTGAGGCCCTTGTCTTTGATGCGGTCATGTTGGAGCTTAAGAACATAGCTGAGGTCATTGTCGGCAAAAGGTATATTAACGCCGTCGCTGATGGCCGAACCAAGCGAGTTAACAAAGCTGTTCAGCTTCAGTCTGAAATTGTCCTTGAGCTTCGTGTTTTTGAAGAAATTGTATCCCATATTCCCATTCCCCTTTCACCGCCGCATTCCCGTGCGGACGCATACTATAATGCTACCATATCCGCGGGGGAAATTCTGCTGCTTGAGGGGTGAGTTGGGGCGGCGAGTACAAGTAATTGTTCAACATTTTCAAAAACTTGTACTGTTTGTTGTACTTGGCCGGCAAAGTACAAGTTTAAGTACAAGAAAACCAAAAACTTGTACAATTAGTTGTACACTAGAGCTTCGGAAGCCAGCAGATTGATGACCAGCACAATATTGTTGTGGATCATATCGCTGGCTGTCATGGAATCCTTGTTGCCGGATATGCCTATTACATCGCGATTTAATAGAAGATTGTGTTCAGAATATACGGTCAGCTTCCCTACAAGGTCATAATTGTATTTCTCGCTATCACTCATGCCGAAGAATTCTATGATCAGGCAGCGTTTGAGACCTGACAGATAAACCAAGAAATCGGGATAGAAGTCATACTCTCCAAAGTGGATCCGGGGCTCATACTTGTAGTCTAACCCAAGCGAATCGAGAATCTGAGCAACCAGGACCTCGGCTCTTGAGCGCATACGGATTCCATTATGATAGTAGTTGCCTTGCTTGATCTTTGGATTCTCGTCATTACCAACAGACTTCCACAGATCTTCATTTAAATAGCTTCCGGTCAACTTAACCCTGCAGTTGCCCATCTTCTCAATGAAGTATTTGCCCAGAGAAGACTCAATTGATTTGATCTCACGCTTGATCTCCGAACGCCTGTCTGCAAGTTTGCCGTATTTCTGACCTTGTGCAGAATCCAATAAGTATGTTTTAAATGAACGACCCCCATCGGAGTTGAAAGTATACTTCCGAACTACAGTTCGGCCACAGTGGGTTCCGACTTTAACATTTGGAATGGCTGCAAGCTCCGCCTTTAATGAAAGCAGCCTGATATAGTAGTAACTCTCGCTGAACTTTATCCTCATATGCGCACCTCCGGCTGGGCTTTTACATAAAGCATACACGCCGGGAAGGCTGAAAAACCCGACAAAAACCGACAAAGCAAAAGCCCCTGAGAACCAGGTCTCAAGGGCTTAAAAATCAGCTTTATGACGGGATCAGATCAGTGAATCGAGCTCCGTGAACTCAAGGCCAAGTGCATCTGCGACGTTCTTGTTGGTTACTTTGCCGAGGTAGCAGTTGACGCCGGTAGCGATGGCCTGGTTGGCACAGGCAGCCTCGAGGCCCTTATCTGCGATCTCGAGACCATATCTGAGAGTTGCGTTGGTCAAAGCGATGGTGGAAGTTCTCGGTACCGCGCCGGGCATATTGCCTACACAGTAGTGTACAACGCCGTCTTCGATGAAGACAGGCTCGTCGTGGGTGGTGACGCGGGAAGACTCGCCGCAGCCGCCCTGGTCGATCGCAACGTCAACGAAAACAGCACCGTCCTTCATCTCTGGAAGGTACTTTTTCTTGAAAAGTTTCGGGGTAGAACCGCCGGGGATGAGAACGGAACCGATAACCAGGTCTGCGTCCTTTACGACACGCTCGATGTTGGAATCGGTGCTGACGAGGGTCTGGATGTGTGCGCCGAACATGTTGTCGAGCTCTTCCAGGCGCTTGAGGTTGATATCAAGGATGGTTACATTGGCACCCATGCCGACTGCGATCTTGCATGCGTTCATGCCGACGGTACCGCCTCCGAGGATCACGACGTTTGCCTTGGGTGTTCCGGGAACGCCGGCAAGAAGGATACCCTCCCCACCGAACTTCTTTTCGAGATACTTGGCGCCTTCCTGGATGGAAAGACGGCCTGCGATCTGGCTCATGGGAGCGAGACAGGGAAGTGATCTGTCCTTCTCCTGCATCGTCTCATAAGCTACAGCCTTGACCTTGCCTGCGAGGAGGGCATCTGTCTGCGCCTTGTCTGCAGCGAGGTGGAGATATGTATAGAGGATCAGGCCTTCACGGAAGAGAGGGTACTCGCTTTCGAGAGGCTCTTTGACCTTGACCATCATGTCGACCAGATTCCAGACGTCGGCAGCGTTGTCGATGAGGCTGGCGCCCGCATCAACGTACTCATTGTCTGTAAAGCCCGAGCCGATTCCCGCACCCTTCTCGATATAGACGTGGTGGCCGGCGGCAACGTACGCTTTGACGTTGTCAGGCGTGAGTCCTACGCGGAACTCATTGTTCTTGATCTCTTTAACGCATCCGATCTTCATAGTGGTGTGTCCTTTCTGTTTGTGATGATAAAAATCGATAGACATATTTTCTAATCATTCACTTTCGGTGTCAAATATAAATGATAAAAAAGCCCCCTGAAAATTCTTCCAGGGGGCCGAACCGTTAGTTCTGTATCTTAGCCGACCGCATCGCCGAAGCCTTCAACGAAGCACATCGGGCTGACGGATCTCGATTATTACAGGATCTCTTCCAGGCAGGTCTTTTGCGGCTTCAGGCCCATCGCTTCATAGAATGCACGCGCGCCCGGATTGCCTTCCCAGACATTGAGCGTGATGTTGTAGAACCCGTTATCTCTAGCGTATTGCTTAACATGCTCATACAGAGCCTTGCCGACACCACTGCCGCGGGCGTTCTCATCTACGCAGATATCGTCAACATAGAGCGTCTTGATGTCGGTCAGGACACTGTCTCCCACTATCTGCTTCGCTATGCAGAAGGCATGACCTGTCACCTTCCCGTCTTCATTCTCGAAAACGAACAGCGGCCTGCTCTCATCTGCTATTATCTGCGCTATCTCTTCGTCGTTATACTTTGTGGCGGGGCCTTTGAACAGGTCCGGTCTGGCATTGTGGTGGACCATGTCGACCTGGACCAGAAGTCTCAGGATATCGGGAATGTCTCTTGTTTCAGCTTCACGTACCATGTGTAATAGCATAACATAAAAAAAGGACCCCGAAGGGCCCTTTTATTGTCCGTTCAGTTCAATACCGAGAACGGTTGCTATGCGAGCATAACAATTGTTCGAGATTAATAATTCTCTGCTGAGATCTCGAAGTAGCTCTTGGGATGAGCGCAAACCGGGCAGATCTCAGGAGCCTTTGTGCCGACGATGATGTGGCCGCAGTTCCTGCACTCCCAGACCTTGACTTCGCTCTTCTCGAAGACTGCTGCTGTCTCAACGTTGTTCAGGAGAGCTCTGTATCTCTCTTCGTGACGCTTCTCGATGGCGCCTACCATTCTGAACTTAGCTGCGAGCTGAGGGAAACCCTCCTCTTCTGCAGTCTTTGCAAAGCCTTCGTACATGTCTGTCCACTCGAAATTCTCGCCGTCGGCAGCTGCTGCGAGGTTAGCTGCAGTATCGCCGATTCCCTCGAGCTCCTTGAACCACATCTTAGCGTGTTCCTTCTCGTTATCAGCTGTCTGGAGGAAGATCGCAGCGATCTGCTCGAAGCCTTCCTTCTTAGCCTTAGATGCGAAATAAGTATACTTATTCCTAGCCTGGGACTCGCCTGCAAAAGCGGCCTGGAGATTCTTCTCTGTCTGTGTACCAGCGTATTTGTTAGCCATAATTGATTCCTCCAATTGGAAATGATAGATACAGTATATCCGTTTTGCCGGAAGAATACTGTGAATTTTTAATGGCGGGTTGTATAGGGCAAAAGTTACCGACAAAGTTACTGCAGGCGCAGTAACTTTTGCAGTAACTTAGATCACTTCAGCTCCACGACAATGGAATCCGCACCGGACAGGCTCTCAGAAGGCACCTCGAACTCCGTGCCGCCGCAGGAATACTCAGTGCCGCCCACAGTAACGCGCGAGATCTTGTACTCACCAAAGTCCCTACGGCCGGGATTAACATAAGTAACCTTCAATGGCCTGCCGTCGTGGTACAGTGATACCTCTGCCCTGCCGTCATCACCGAACTGCTCAGCCAGAAGAGCCGGTGCGATAACGAGCCTGCCGCCGCGGCCTGAGACACCGAACATCTGCTTCAGAACGAGCATGACTGCCCAGCTTGCGGCACCGGTAAGATACGGATACATTCCGCGGCCTCTGCCGTTGAAATACTCGGGGATACCCGGATACATCCTGCCGCCGTCAGGTCCTTCGGCTACGCTCTGACGGTACAGTGCGTCGAAGACCTTGTATCCTTCGCGAGCAAAACCTCTGGAATAGAGCGCATACGCATACATTACTGCCATGTGGCAGAACACCGCGCCGTTCTCTTTCTCGCCGTAGGCAAAGCCGAACGCACGGCCCATATTCATCTTGACCTCGTGGAAATCGGTATTAAGCCTGTATCCTCCGAGCGCGGGCGCATACAGGTACTTGTCTGCCGCCTTGATGACGTCCCTGACCATATCTTCCGTTGCCGTACCGAACATGACCGTGAAAACCTGGGATGTGAGCATCATGCGCACACCGCCGTCAAACACGCCTTCGACTCTCTCGGCATCGTTGTCGTAATAACCGTTGAACCATGAGTTGCCTTCGCCGTCACTTACGATCTCGCCCGATCTGATGTGAGACTTGATGCTCTCGCTCATCTTCTCGAGCCTGGAGATAAGATCTTCGGCATCTATCTCGACGCGCGCTCCGCTGATGCGGGAAGCGACTCTCGCCTCATAATCCGCAAGAATGCCGGGAAGTTCTGATACCGGAGCATCTGCAGAATCCAGAAGAGAAGCCAGCTCCTCGAATACTTCGATCTTCCCGCGGCCTGATGCCCTGACCATGTCGGCGAGCATCTTGATGGAACCTGCGTATGCCGCAGTAAAAGCCACGCTCTCGCCGCGCTTCGATGCCATATCGAGAGCATCGTTCCAGTCGGCACCTCTGAGCCTCATGTTGCCGTGTTCGCCGCGGTCAAAGTACTGCGTTGCCTGCTGCACGAGGAGGTGCTCGATGAGCGAGCCTTCGTAGACCTCGCCTGCAGCCGTTCTCTGCCTGGGTTTATCTCCGGGATCGAAGCTCTCATCAACAGCTTCTCCCCTCATTATCTGTCTGTCCTTGAAGTACGGCTCCTTCTCAAAAAGGAAATCGTAATCGCCCGTCTGCTCGAGGTAGAGGTTAACGGTGAACATCGGCCAGAAGCCGTGGTCCATCCAGACTCTCGCGATGCCGTTACGGTCAGCGATGAACTCGCCCCTCTTTGTGCCGATGATGGTCGCATTGGAGCCGTCCGTCCTGATGCCTGCAAAATAGCTGACCAGATCTTCTCTCGCCTTGGACGGGTCTCTTAAGAGCAGCGCGAGCGAATCCTGCCAGAGATCTCTCCAGCCTCTTCCGCCCCTGCCGTAATCATGGTAAGGAAGGAACGAGCATCCGTAGAGCTTACGAAGCTGCGGCTGCACGCTGACCCACTCCATCCAGCCGTCGAACTTATCGTCGCCTGTCGCGGTGTGGATTATCTTCTGGTCTTTCCAGTACTCCTTGAGCACGTCAAATGCCGTTGCGACGTTGGCACTGTCCAGGTATTCATAACCTTCCGCGCCGAAACTCATTACTATGTTATAGACTGCGCTCTCGCCCGGCTTAAGCGTGCATGATTCGAACTTAAGTCCGGCAAAGGCCTCCTCACCGTTTACGACTGAACCGGGAGCCATGCCTGCCGCGCCTGCCGAAGCACCGTAGGGATCGAGCAGATTGCCGCCCTCGCCCGCGTAAGACACTACCGTCGGGAAGATATCCTCGGGAGCATTGCCTGCGCCGTCTCTTCCGTAGACTGCATATACATCGGAATTCCTGTGGTGTCCTCTCTCGTCGAAAGCCATCGTCGGCTCGACCTCTACTCCGATATCCTTTACACGGATAACGTTGAGGAGGGAAGTTACATGTCTGTGGTCCCTGATGTGGTCCGCACCGCGTGCGAAGATCGGGACTGCAGCAGAAGGCGTGAACTTAATGTCACTGCCGCTGTTGTTGGTAACGGTTACCTGCATTATCTCGGTTTTCGCCGTGCCTACAGGCGCGAAGTCCAGCGTCTCGCAAGTCACGCCGTCAGCGATCTCGAGAGATGTCTTCTGCCAGAGCATGCCGCCCTCGATAACGGGAGACTGCTTTCGGGCAAGCTGGGCCAGAGAGAACCCAAAAGCGGAACGAAGCCCGACGTTCTCGATGTCGAACCAGAAGTTACGGCCGACCATTGACTGCTGGAGGTCCTCGACGACAACAGGCGGAAGCAGATACTGGTTCTGCGACAGCCTCGAGTCACCCCTGCCCGTGGGAGTGATGCAGCTCAGGACGCCCGACGGTGATGCGACCGGCAGATAGAGGTAACTGGTATCGCCGGTATCAGTTGCAAGGAAAGTACCGTTGCGGTCGGTAAAGTCGTATCTCATGGCAGGGCCCTCCGGTGTTTATGTTGCTTTGTGTTTCTTCTGTTTGATGTGCATGAGGATCAGGAAAGCGACCAGGCAGTAGACCATGGCGGAACCCCACGCGAGCGGATCGGTGAAGCATGCTGCAAGCCAGCCGACAGTGGGGATAACGAACAGCGACATAACAAGTCTCGACGCCATCTCCATGAAGCCTGCGACCATAGCGGTGAGGCTTTTCCCGATTCCCTGTATAGAATACCTGAATACGAACAGTAATGCGAGAAGTGCGATGAGCATGACGTCGATGAAGATGTACTGATAAGCAGCATCTACGACCGCGCCTACGCCTGTCTCACCCTGTTTGACGAAGATCATGATGATGTATCTGCCGAAGAAGGTTATGACGCCCATCGTAACAGCCGAGAAGATCAGTCCCAGTATGACAGAATCCCTGATGCCGCGCTTGATCCTGCCGAAGTCGCCCGCGCCGTAATTCTGTCCGACGAAAGTCGCGAGCGCAGTGCCCAATGAATCGAGCATCGGGATGAAGAGCATCTTGACCTTGATGGCGATCGTGTACGCCTGGATATAGACGTTCTCGAGGCCGTTGATCGCTATCTGCAGGAGGATCGAACCGATGGCGGTGATAGAAGACTGGAGCCCCATGGGTATGCCCATCTTGAGGAGCACCGAGACCGCTTTCTTATTAACGGCAAGGCAGTCTTTCGTCCCGACCCTCAGATCCGGATATCTGGTAAGGATCCTTGCAAGGCACAAAAGCCCGGATACGCCCTGGGAGATCACCGTAGCTATGGCGGCGCCCTCGACGCCCATGCCGAACCCGAAGATAAAGAGGAAGTCGAGCCCCACGTTAAGCACTGCGGATAAGACAAGGAATACGAACGGCGTCTTCGAATCTCCGACGGCTCTCGCGATGGACGCGGCGATGTTATAAAGCACCGTGCACGGCAGGCCGAGGAATATGATGAACAGGTACTTGTACGCATTATCCATGTACACCGCGGGGGTGTTGATCATCTGCAGGATCTGCCTCGTGAGGGCGCAGCAGACGACCGTCAGGATGGCCGCGATAACGGCGGACAGGTACAGGCTGTTATAGACATACTTGCGCATGGTCTTCTGATCGCGCGCGCCGAACCTCTGTGAGATCGGGATGCCGAAGCCTGCGCAGGTACCCATGCAGAAACCTATGATGAGGAAAGTGATCGACGCGCTCTGGCCTACCGACGTCAGCGCCTCAACACCCAGCTTCTGCCCTACGATGGCACTGTCTGCCATGTTGTACAGCTGCTGGAAAACGTTGCCGAGGAACAGAGGTATCGTGAATCTCACGATGTGCTTCATCGGATTGCCGGTTGTCATGTCGATCGTTCTAGCCATAGACATAAAATATCAAATCCCCTGCCTGCTGTGCGGAAGCACATTTACCAAAGATTTGAGCCTGCAGGCGAATAAAGATATAATTCTCACCATGAAGATAAAACAAAACGTATTTATATTTATGATTTGCGTGATGCTCGCCTTCACGGGCTGCTACATAAGACCCGGACTCTATGACTCACCCGGATCCGAGAGCAACGTTCCTACCGAAGTTACGGCTCCTCCCCAGCTCCCGCACGGATCTGCCGACAGCTGCGAGGGGATCGTTGCCGTAGTATCGGTCTTCGTATCAACACCTACTTATTCCTGGGACTTTACCGACCCTGACGATAAGACGACCATCTCGCACACGCTGAATTACCTCAAGCTCGGAACATCCTGGATAGAATCGCAGGCTGCTTCCTGGAACAAGTTCGTCGACTTCAAGTGCGACTGGACCGTAAACCCGAGCCTTTACTACGAGGCGAAAATGTCCGACGAGATACTCAACAACTCCGGCGCGAAAGGGATCGAAGAGGTCTGGCAGTACATCGCAGGCAATCTCGCACCGATAGACGACATAAAAGCGGAGTTCGGCGCAAACAGCGTCGTGTACATGCTCTTTATCAACACCCCAAGCAACTACAACAGGAATTCATGCACCATCGTCTGCGACGAAGGCTTTGTGTACCCGTATGAGTTCTGCAGGATCTACTGCAACAGCATAGACGGCGAAGAGAACCCGGCCTCGTATGCGCATGAGATACTGCATACTTTCGGAGCGCCGGACCTGTATAAAGCGGACGACTTCGGCAATAACTACGGCACTACTGATGAACTCGTAGCATATGTCAGCGAGAATCTGCCGAACGAGATAATGAATGCGACCTACGACATAGAGACCGGTCTGCCCTACTACACTAAGATCTCCAACGAGCTCACCGAGATCACGGCATACTATATCGGCTGGACTGATAAGAGCGAGGTAGCCGAAGAGTTCGGAATGGAACCGGCGAAACATTAACAGTATATCTGTCAGTAGATTTACTGATATATTTATTGACGTATTTCCTTTGAGCGATTAGAATCAAATCAAAGGAGATGATAACTATGAAATCCGTAAAGAGTGCTATTACAAATACAATTCCTATCTCTCAATTCAACCGCGGAATGGCAGGTCAGATATTCTCTGATGTCAGAACAAACGGAACTAAGGTCGTTATGAAGAACAATCAGGCCGAGGCAGTAATAATGTCTCCTGACAAATATGTTGAGTTAATGGATATGCTGGAAGAGTATCACGATATTATAATGGCAGCCAAGAGATTAAATCAACTCGATCCTTCTACTCTTATCCCCCTGGAAGAGATCGACCGCGAATTCGGTATTACCAAAGAAGAACTTGAAGCAACGGATGATGTTGAGTTTGAATGAACTGGACTGTTGAATTCACGTCGCAAGCAAGGAAAGATTTCAGTTCACTTGATAATTCCCAGCGACTAATAGTACGCAAAGCTATCAGTAAAGTCTGCAACAATCCGCTTCCACATAGTGAAGGCGGATACGGTAAGCCTTTGGGAAACAAGCACGGTAATGACCTGACCGGATTGCTGAAGATCAAGCTCAAAAGTTCCGACATTAGAATCATATATAAACTCGTCAGAATTAATTCGCAAATGATCATCATAGTGATTGGCATGCGCACAGACGAAGAGGTCTACGATACAGCACGTAACAGGATCAATGACAGTCAGCAAAGAGAGCAAAATTGAATTCAAAAAGTAAGCCGCCTCAAGTGAGGCGGCATTGTTTTTAGGTTAATGTTTGACTTAATCTCCGTTGATCTCGTCGTTGAGTTCTTCTGTTGAAGGAAGTCCGTCATCGTCATCAGCGGTTACCGGATCGTCATTCTGAACGATAAGACCATTCAGGTTAACAGCTCCGTCTGTAGTCTCGAAGAATCTTATAATTATATAAACATTTGTAACCTTTTTAGTGACTGTAACAGTCTCGGTCTGTGACTGAGAATCAGTTACGGGATCATCGCCTTCTGCTCCCTCAGTTGCCACATCAACATCTTCAGTTGCTACTGTGCTTGCTACAGGAACCTCGACATCTTCTTCGGTCTCGGTCTCATCCATAGACAGATCAACAACGACCAGTGTGTATTCGCAATCAGCTATCTCCTTGATGATGTCACCAGCTTCTGCAAAACTGCCGGTATTGAATGATATGGTTACATCTCTTCTGACGATCTTTCCGTCCAGCTGAGGATCGCTCCAACTCATCGAGATATCTGTGGCCTTGTTCTCAAGAATAGCGGCAAGTGCATTGAGTTCCGCGCTCTGGTTGTTATAGACACCCAGTATGGAATCACTGGGGTCTTCATTCTCGAGTTCTTCCTTCATCTTCTGAAGACGGGCTACCTTCAGCTGCTCATAATCAATATCGTCTTGAACCTGAGCAACATCATACTGTGCCATCTGATCCTCAAAATACTGATATACGACATAGTAATAGAAATATCCAAGGATTACAGCAACGAGTATAAGTATAACAGCGGCTTCGCGGGATGTGAATTTATGATTCAGCATATCAGTTCACCTCACTTTCTTCATAGTTCCAGGTGATCACATACTGCGCATCGACCGTGTATCCGGATGTCTCGGTGCTTTCCTGATTAGAAGTGGTGACATTAACATAATAGATCCTGTCATCGGCTTTAAGAATATCCAGAACCTGGCTTACAGTTGAGAAATCAGCCTGATTAGCATATATAGATATCTGATTATCCGATGATACATTTACAGAGACATCATCCAGGTAAGGAAGAACATCTTCACTGATCAGGTCAATGATTTCCTTACGGTTAGAATAATTTACTTCTTCTTCAGTGTAATACATCTCGATCCGTGAATTGTATTCCTCTTCTACATCAGACAATTCTTCAGATTTTTCCTGCCAATCAGCAAGCTCACTATTTGCTTCATTATAGGCCTTCTCAGCTGCATCGATCTTCTGAAGCTGTCTGATAACGCCAAAATAGATGAATACCAGAAGCAAAGCCATAAACAAAGTGAATACAAGGAGCGCCTTGCCGTCAGACTTCTTCTTCTCGTCCTTGATGAAGTTGATGACTTCCTTATCCGGGTACTTGATCTTCTTTGAGCCACCAATCGGCTTATTCAATACGTTGCCCTGAACATTATTACTCATACTTACCTCCCAGCTTCATACCGATAGCGACAGCTGCGAGTCCGTCGTTAAGTGAGTCGTGAATATTGTATTTATGGTCATTGCCGAGGAACTTGATTATGTTGAGAGGCACTGCACCCTTGATAGCATCCTCAAACTGTCTATATCTGGCACCTCCGCCGTAGATATAGAAGTTATCGAGAGTGTTCTCAGGATTCTCGAATGTGTAGTAGTTAACTGCTCTCATAACTTCAACTGCAATGCTGTCGAATATTCCTCTTACCTGATCGGAATCAAGAACTCCCTTATCATTGTCTCTCATGCGCATTCTTGCAACATTCACATCACACTTAAGGAATGCGCCTGCAGCAGCTTCAACATGAGACATGCCAAGTTCGATCGTTCGCGTAAGGTCATACACGCCATTCTTATAGATATCGATCTTGGTATACTCATGACCGAGGTCAAGAGTAGCAAAATCCTTATCCTTATCAAAAGGCGAGATAACCTGGATCAGCTTACCGGTAGAGATTACTCGAGGTGATGCCTTAACGAGCTTGAAGCCCTTCCTTGCAAACAGATCCTTAAGTTTGTCAATGTACTCTCTGCTGACACAGGCTGCTGTCATGTCGAGCATCTCTCTTCCATCGTCATTCACAATTCCGATGATAGAATAATCATAGATATAATCTTCAGTATTCCCCTTGACTATGTCGTGGAATTCATACGGCAGATTGACATTGAGCTGCTGCTCTGTCATAACAGGTAGTCTCAGTCTTCTGATGAAGCACTGTGAATCCGGGATAACCAGAGCAACATCGTGTGTCTTGAAGCGCTTCCTCACTGCATCATGGAGAAAATCTCCCAATGCCTCGAAGGCAATGATCTCCTCGCCCCTAACGAGGTTGCCCGGCATATCGAAGGAGTCGAAGTCCTTCAGACTGCCGCCCTTCCACTCAGCCGCTTTGAGGCTGTAGTTTCCGATATCGATTCCAAGTACATTCTTACCCAAAACCTTATCCTCCTATCAGACCAAAATACATATTTATAAGAGTGCCTCCGAATACGAGGCTTATTATCGTAGCAATAGATATAGCAGGTGCAAACGCTATCTTCTTCTTGTGGCCAACAGCTGCAATGATAAGACCTATAAGGCTTGCCAGGAACAGTGTAAGCACTCCGCGATATAGTCCGGTAAACAGCAAACAGCAGGCAAAGAGCTTGATATCTCCCATGCCGATGCTCTGCTTCTTGAGCACCTTATTAAGGATTGCGGTAACAATAAGTATAATGCCTGCGATTACTGCAACTGCAAGTATTCCATCTAACGCATAAGCCTGAGTATCAGGCATAAACCCGACGAACAGGATCCATACGATCAGCATTGCAAGCAGGAAGCCGTCAGGTATGATGTGATTATCAAAATCAGCCAGGGACAGACCGAGAAGAAGAACTTCGAGTACAAGTGTTTGAAGCACTACCGGGTCTACCGCTCTGTTAAAAGCAAGTGTTCCGACGAACAATAACCCGAGTACAATCTCGAAGATAACATCTCTCGCTGGCACCTTCGCGCCACAGTAACGGCACTTACCCTTAAGAGCAAGCCAGGATACTATCGGTATAAGATCGAGAGTCGATAATTCATGTCCACAGGTATCACAGTGGCTGTGACCCTTGGTCCAGTCCTCACCTATTACTACGCGGCAAGCCGTGCATGTAATGAAGCTCGCGAAGACTGCTCCGAAGCAGAAGGCTATCACGAGCAGATATACTGTCGCGAACATATTATCGGCGAATAACGGATAAACAAGATTCAAGAATTATTGCCCTCCATCAGAACAGATCGTACATAGTAAACATCGGCAGATAGATCGATATAACTATGAATCCGGCGAACAGTGCGAGGAAGATCATCATGGTTGGCTCAACCTTGGATAAAGCCTTTTGTGTAGCATTGTCGTACTCAGCAGTGTAATAAGCAGCTATCGTCTGCAGAGATACTTCGATAGAACCTGTCTTCTCTCCTACAGCAACCATAGTCTTCATGATATCAGGAAAATACGGACACTGATTCATGGCTTCGACCATGGTCTTTCCGGTCCTTATCTTATCAGCCATCGCATAGACTTCACGTTTGAATATGTAGTTGTCCATAACCTTGGCAGTCGTATCGATGGCTTTATCAACAAGGATACCGGAAGCCATAAGAGAAGACAGTGTATCAGCAAACTGCTCGCAGGCATGAAGAGTCTGGATATTGCCGATAACAGGAATCTTAAGTGATACTCTGGACCACCAGAGTTTTCCCTGCTCATTATGAGTAATAATCTTAAAAGCAATGAAGATCATTGCAAAGCCTATGAATATTCCAAGCCAATAGTTCTGGAAGAACTGAGATGTAGCAATGAGTATCTTTGTGATAACAGGAAGTTCCCCGCCCATATCTGCAAATGTCTGTGTAAGCTGAGGAACTACAAATGCCATAATAACAATAAGCACCACGATAGCTACGCAGAGTACGAAGATAGGATATGATAGAGCTGACTTGAGTTTTTTCTTTACCTTATCGGATTTAAGATAAAACCCCTCAAGAGATTCAAATGACTTTACCAATGTACCGGAGACTTCGCCCGCTCTGACAGTCTCGAAGAATGTAACCGGGAAATCAGGACAATTCTTCTCAAAGGATTTTGCTATCGAATTACCCTGATTGATATCTTCAGATGTCTTAGTCAGTTGTTTCTTAACTTTCTTATTCTTTGTCTGATCAGCAACCATAGTAATACACTGTCCGATGGAGACGCCTGACTTTAATATGATTGCACACTGTTGACAGAGAAGTGCCAGATCCTGATTTGAGAAACCCTTAGTAAGCTCAAATCCGAGAATGTCATCAAGCCTCGTTTTTTTGATCAAGGTGCATGTCTCAACGATAGGATAGTTGACCTTGATCTTGCTGATAGCATCGTACTGGTCAGAAGCTTCTACAACGCCCTTGTGTTTGCTTCCGTCATATGCCTGAGCTGTATACTTATATGATTCCAAGACTCATTCTCCTTTATTCAATGGTAGGTATTACCTTGAGCAGCTCTTCCGGGGTCGTTTCGCCCTGACGGACAAGATCACGACCATTCTCGATCATGGAAGTGAATCCCGTCTTTGCCAAATATCTGCGGAGTTCAGAACCATTCTTACCTTCACTGATTGCATCTCTTAATTCAGCATTTATAGCGAGGATCTCGAACACACCGGTTCTTCCTCTGAATCCGGAACCGAAGCATCTCTCGCATCCCTTGCCTTTATAGAAGACAGTACCGTCATCCTGCATTCCGATAAGTGAGAGTGTGAACGGATCAGGTTTTACCGGCATCTTGCAGTTCGGGCAGACCTTACGGACAAGCCTCTGGGAGATGACACCTCTGAGAGAACCTGCGATAAGATAAGGCTCAGCACCCATATCACGAAGTCTGTCGATAGCGGATATTGCATCCTCTGTATGGATAGTCGAGAGCACCAGGTGACCTGTCATAGCTGCTCTCATTGCGATCTCTGCCGTCTCACCGTCACGGATCTCACCGACGCAGATGATATCAGGGTCCTGTCTGAGGCAGGACCTCAGCGCGCTAGCAAATGTAAGACCTGTCTTCTCATTTATGGCTACCTGCGTAACACCTTCGATCTGGAACTCGACCGGGTCTTCGAGTGAGATGATATTAACGGTCTCATCTATGAGCTCGTGGATCATAGTATAAAGCGTTGATGTCTTACCTGAACCCGTAGGACCTACGATAAGGATGATACCTGCAGAGTTCTTAAGTATCCTGTCGAATCTCTCATTGTCCCTCTCAGTGATTCCGATAGCATGACGATTCAGTGTATTCATCTCACGCATAAGGATTCTTATTACGACCTTCTCACCAAAGATGGTAGGAAGTGTATTAAGTCGCAGGTCGACTTGTGTTCCGTCCTGACGCTTAACGACAGCACGACCATCCTGAGGGATACGTCTCTCAGTAATGTTCATTCCTGCCATGACCTTAAGTCTGGAGATGACTGAATTCTGAAGTTCTCTGGGAACATCCATCATGGTATTGAGTCTGCCGTCAACTCTGATCCTGACCTTCATCTCCTTCTCATAAGGCTCAAAGTGAATATCAGAAGCCTTCTCGGCTATTGCTCGCTCGATAAGTGAATTGACGAGCTTGACTGTAGGAGCAGCAGTCTCATCGTCATTTGCAGCCATCTCATCACTTAGATCATCGACAGTGATAGTAGTCTGTTCTTCCTTCATCTGTTCGATGGCACGCGCAGCACCCTCGTTCTCATAGAGAACAGACAGAGCTCTCGTGATGGCATCGTAGTATGCAATCATCGGAATAACGCGGCGTCCGGTCATCTGTCGGACAGCCTCGACTGCACGGAAGTTCATCGGATCTTCCATTGCAATATAGAGATTATTACCTTCAACCTTTACAGGAATGAGTCTGTAAGTGCGAGCCGTATCCTTAGGAACGATCTCTGTAAGCGTAGGGTCTATGCTCGCCTTGTTAAGATCAATGAACTCAACACCAAGCTGCATCCTAAGAGTCTCAACAAACTGCTTCTCAGAGATGATACCCTCGTCGATAAGATATGTACCGAGTCTCTTACCTGTTGCTTTCTGTCCGGCAAGTGCTGCCTGCAGCTGTTCTTCAGTAATCGCGCCGGAATCAACCAGCATCTCACCCAATCTTTTGTTCTTCACTTCGCTTTACCGCTCCTTCAATATATTGCACTATCGGGTCAGGACAGATCTTCACTTCCTGAGATAAGATAACATCATTAGGATTGTTCTCATCAACGACTTCTATTGTGAATGTATATAGATTCGTCTGAGAATCATAAGTAATCTTTCCGTCTTTTATTCTGGTATACATTCCGGTACCGGCCATAACATTCTGAGCTACCAGGTAGCTTCTGCCAGTCCAAGGCGTAATGCTACCTGCACTCCATCCGGATGGTAGCGTGTAACTCTGGCATTCTACCCTCACCCAGATTCCATACAAAGGCGTTTTCTTGTTGTCTCCTCCCAGCGTAGGTTTAGTAGGAGACGAGTTCCAAAAATAAACCTTAACAGGGTCATTCATTTTTGCCAGTTCTGTATCGGAAGAAGTCTCCGTTTTACGCACGATAAAATCACTATACCGGTCAACGATCACAAACGGCGTCTTCTTTGCATTGTTCTCACTTGAACAATCCATATTCCCTGGATTACTACAATTATTAAGATCAGCACGAAGATAGCTTACCGTAGCAACCATGATCATATTTGCCGTAGTTTGCCTATTCATCGTGTCTCTAATCTGAGCAATTACAACAATTCCTCCGATCGCTGTAGCTGCTACAAAAGCCATAAGACCCATAGCAAGCAAAAGCTCAGAAAGCGAGAAACCCCTCCTGCTCTTATGAGTATTCCTGTTGTAATATTCAACTCGCATAGATCTTATCCTTTATCTTGACAATGTTACCTTTTGGGGCTGATCGTAAAACTATAATTAGTTATAGGAGTTATCTCCGTCGGATACTTCAATTTGTATTCCGCAACATAATCAGCCTGGCTTATCTCATAAGTATTAAGATTATCAAAGTATGCCTTATATTCAGCTTTAGACTTAGCCATGATATCTGTTCCGACCTTTGCGCTTGAGAAGAGCATTATCATTGCAAGCGAGATTATCAGAGCTGCAACTAATGTCTCTGATAACGATTCTCCACTTGAATAATTGTTATATCTCTTGTCCATCACATAACTCCACTACTTTAATACGATTAAAACTAATCAAAACTCATGATTCTGGTAATTGAAATGGTATCCGCCTGAGCCGCCGCTATAGCTCTTAAAATAACATTTATCACTGAATTCAAAAGTGATGTATCTCTTATATTTACACGCGGTGTTTGTACTCTCGATTGTAATCATGACAGTCTTAAACTGCATGCATCCCGGTTTTGAGTCTCCAACCGCATCTCCGATCGAACCATCCGTATTCGTAAAGATGAGTGTCACTTTCACCGGAGTCTGACCGGTAAGAGTAATGGTAAAATCCCTAACAATGATCTCGCCGTATTCAGGATGATCAGGATCAGTAGTGTGATAAAACACCTTATTCTGATCCACTCCTTGTTTGGTGTTCTCAAAATAGAAATTAATATATGAGAAGATCTCATAGGTTATAGTCGTTGGAGATTTGTTTATCGCTTTTACATCACCCTTCTCAACCGTGTTATATATGTCATTAAGGTCGGCATACAAAATATTATATACAGCTGTTACAGCTGCAGAATCATCCGGATACAATGGATCAGGAGTAGGAACTGACTCCGTAGGATCCGGTATAGGTGCACCATTGTACGAAGTTTCTACAGTATCAGCATCATAGTTCTTTGCTACACTGCTGACAGAAGAGTTTGCAAGAGCAATAATACTTGCACATATAATGGAACACAGCAAAAAGAACACCAAAGCGATAGCAAGAGATGATCCATCGTTTCCTTGTAACAAAGCCTTGTTTTTCCGCTTATTAATCATCGGTTATCCACCTGTAACAATTGATGTAGCCGATACCCATGACACTGTGATTATCGGCTCCTGGCATGCTCCTCTGCTCTCGTCGCCCTTGGGTGGGTTTTTAGTGACTTTCTGGTGATATCTTCCGTCAAAGGTAATAAGTATGACTTCTTTTGAATAGTCCTTACCATTTGGAATCTTCAACCCGTAGCTCTCGATTATATACCCTGTAAAGCCGGATATTCCGCAATTGGAATTTACTACATACACTGCTTCATTTGCTTCGTCATACAGGAAAGTGCAATATCCGCTCTTATTCTCAGTAATATCAACAACATTTCCTTTACTGTCATATCCGGCATAGAATGCAGCAACAGCAGCTGCTTTTGCTGCCAATTCCTGTTCTTCTACTTGCTTTAGGCGATGATTTTTAATAACGTTCGAGAATATAGGAACGCTTATTCCGACGAGGATCATAACGATTGCCGTAACAATTACGACCTCAGCCATTGTGAAGCCGCGCAGTTTTGAATAGTAAGCAACCGTTCTGTTCATTTCCGTTCCATCCAATCCCAGTCTGTTTCCTTATGCTAATTATAATACAAAGATATCAGTTTTACTTTAGAAGTTTGTAACAATTTGGTTTTAAGAAGGAAGCCGGGCAATAAGCCCGGCCTCCACGCTGCTTTTAGTTATTCAATAACTTTGCAAAACCTTCATCATGCAGGGAACACGCCATTGATTGCTGTTACTGTGCCAGTATCGTCAAGTGTAACATACCACACCGTAGCGACTTTATCATCTAAGTCTGTTGTAACAGTTGCAGTGTCTACACCCCACTTTGTAATTGCAGTTTCAGTAATGCCAGTACCGGAAGCCTTATCAACTGTTTTTGCTACGCCTGTGTCAACAGTGTACTCAACTATTACTGCATCACTCTTATCAAGGTACTCAGACTTTGCAGCAGCATAAGCAGCACGTGCATTAGCCTGGTTTGTAGCAACTCTTGACTTCTTGAGCTGAGCTGAGAAGATCGGGATTGAAATTCCTACGAGTACACCAATGATAGCTACAACGATGAGGAGCTCTGCGAGTGTGAAGCCCTTCTTGCTTGATCTAATCTTTTTCATAATCTTGTCTCCTTTCGAACCCTTTTGAGTTTGTGTTAGGGGGTCACCCTTGATTGATAATTCGATTGTAGTCGTCTGCCATAATCGTGTCAACAATGTGGAGTTTTATTTCAATTTTAGTTAACTCGGGGTTTATATTTTACAGTTTCGTCGTTACAATTTGGACACTAACCCCCTATTTGTGAATATGTTTGTGAACAAAATGTCGCCGGCGGATTTGTGCTTTTCGCTTGTAATGAGATTGTCATATAGATAATAAAGAGTGTTAAGATACAAAAGATATTACTTAGGAGGTTTTGTTATGAGTAAGACTTCATTGCAAGACGGCGCGGTCTATGATGCCAAGCAGCTTGGCGCCGGCCGCGTTGTTGTTTTGGGCCTTCAGCACATGTTCGCCATGTTCGGCTCGACGGTCCTCGTCCCGGCTCTGACCGGACTGTCCGTATCCGCGACACTGCTCTTTGCCGGTCTCGGTACACTTTTGTTCCACATGATCTCCAAGAGGAAGGTCCCTGCTTTCCTCGGATCGTCTTTCGCGTTCCTGGCAGGATATTTCGCGATCGCACCTCATGGTGAGGCTGAGCTCCTGCCCTATGCGTGTTTCGGTGTTGCCTGCGCAGGTTTGGTGTATCTCCTCCTCGCGGCTGCCATCAAGGGCTTCGGCGTTAACCGCGTCATGAAGTTCTTCCCGCCTATCGTTACGGGACCCATCATCATCGCTATCGGTCTCTGCCTGTCCGGCACGGCCATCAACAGCTGCTCGACCAACTGGCTGGTAGCCGTTGTTGCGATCCTCATCATCGTTATCTGCAACATCTGGGGCAAGGGCATGGTCAAGATCATCCCTATCCTCCTCGGCGTTGTAGGCGCGTGCCTTGTGTGCATCATCTTCACGGCAGCACCTCTGTCTACGGTCGTTGACCTTAATGCCGGCGTCGAAGGCGCAACTCCGAATCTCGTTTACTGCATCGGCGGAGATCCGAACCTCCAGCTGTTCACACAGGCAAGCATCGAGAATATCCAGAATGCGGCTTGGGTCGGACTCCCGGTTCAGGCGGAGAATACGGTATTCCACATCTTCACAAGCGGCAGCCTCAATACGGCGCTGCTCCTCAATGCGGTTATCACTATCGTGCCTATATCACTCGCTACAGTTGTCGAGCACATCGGTGACATATCTGCCATCTCTTCCACAGTAGGCGAGAACTTCATCAAGGATCCGGGACTTCACAGAACACTCACGGGTGACGGTCTTGCTACCACACTCGCTTCCCTGTTCGGTGCTCCGGCTAATACGACATACGGCGAGAACACGGGCGTTCTTACTCTTTCCAAGGTATACGACCCGATGGTCATCAGGCTCGCGGCATGCTTTGCCATCGTATTCTCGTTCTCACCCAAGCTCGCTGCTTGCATCTCGGCTATACCGACTCCCGTTATCGGCGGTATCTCGCTCGTTCTCTACGGCATGATCTCCGCAGTAGGTGTAAGGAACCTCGTCGAGAACCAGATCGATTTCTCCAAGGTAAGGAATGTCATCATCGCAGCACTTATACTCGTGCTCTCTATCGGCATAACATATTCAGCTGCAGGATCGATCAACCTGCCTTGCGGCTCGATCGGCGGCGATCCGCTCGTAATCTCACTGTCAGGTCTCGCAGTAGGTTCACTCATCGGAATCATCCTCAATGCGGCACTGCCCGGCAAGGACTATGTCTTTGAAGACAAGCAGAAGGCGGCACAGGCAAAGGATGAGACGATCAAGCCCGAGCCTGCCGACAAGACGATAACACAGTCTGCGCCCAGAAAGGATAAAAAGAAGAAATAAGTTATTAAATTAACTTATATAAGGCATGCGTTCGGAGACGGGCGCATGTTTTTTGTTGGGGGTTGGTTTTTCAGTTCAAAGGAACAGCCAGATCAGGCAGCCGATCTCAAGGGCGATAAGAAGGCAGACGGCCGCGGTATAGAAGCCGAGCTTGCGGATGTCATTGAAGAAGCCGGGGTTCTCGGCCTTGAAGGCTGACTTGGCATGCACGGGGCTGGCAGCTCCGGCCATCGGGTCTGAATTGACTTTGACCTTATGGCCTCCTTCAGTATAGTCACTGTCAGGATCATAATACTTGGTGATATAAGAGTTGCCCGTGACCTTGCCGGTCTTCCTGGGCTTAACATCGCCTCTGAGCAGCGCCTCGTCTTCAAAAGGCTGCATCGCATTGGCAGACTCCTCGGTAAAGACAGTCCTGTCGTCAGCGGGGACATTGTCCCCTTCCCTGTAATGAGTATGGATAGTAAACGCAGGATCCTTTGTATTCGGGACCTTGCGTCCGGGATCTAACCGGCCCGGTCTGTCAAATAGCGGTAAGTCTTTCTGTGCCATGAGGTGATTATATCACGGAAGGCGCCTGTTACAGTTTTGTTTTGTTTTTTCGGGATTTTGCAAACCAAAATGCACCCCCTGCTCAAAAGTTGTGTTTTCGTTTTGAATTTTCGCAATTTGCAAAACAAAAACAGAACAAATTGGTGCAGATAGCAAAAAAGAGGCCGCACACGCGGTGCAGCCTCTGTAGTGGTCGAATCTTACTCTAGGATCAGATCTTGTTGTCAGAACCGAGAACTTCCTTGATCTTGTGAGCAACGATAGCCTTAACGTTAGCGCGGCCGTCGCCAAGATACTGACGAGGATCGAAGTGATCAGGGTGCTCAACGAAGTGCTTACGGATGCCTGCTGTCATACCCAGACGGAGGTCTGAGTCGATGTTGATCTTGCAGACAGCGAGCTTAGCAGCCTTACGGAGCTGATCTTCAGGGATGCCGATAGCGTCAGGCATAGCACCGCCGAACTCGTTGATGATCTTTACGTACTCCTGAGGTACGGAAGAAGAACCGTGGAGAACGATAGGGAATCCGGGGATTCTCTTCATGCACTCTTCAAGAACGTCGAATCTGAGCGGCGGAGGTACAAGGATGCCCTCTTCGTTTCTTGTGCACTGCTCAGGTGTGAACTTGTAAGCGCCGTGAGATGTACCGATAGCGATAGCGAGAGAGTCAACGCCTGTTCTGGAAACGAATTCCTCAACCTCTTCAGGTCTTGTGTAGGACTCATGTCCTGCCTCAACCTTAACGTCATCCTCGATACCAGCGAGTGTGCCGAGCTCAGCCTCAACAACTACGCCGTGGTCGTGAGCGTAATCAGCAACCTTCTTGGACTCTGCGATGTTCTCCTCGAAGCTGTGGCTTGAGTAGTCGATCATGACAGATGTGAAGCCGGAATCGATGCAGGACTTACATGTCTCGAAGTCTGCGCCGTGGTCAAGGTGAAGAACCATAGGAACTTCAGGGTGAAGCTCAACTGCAGCCTTTACGAGGTGTACGAGATAGTCGTTGTTAGCGTACTTTCTTGCACCTGCGGAAGCCTGGAGAATAACAGGAGACTTGAGCTCAGCAGCAGCCTCTGTGATGCCCTGAACGATCTCCATGTTGTTTACGTTGAAAGCGCCGATAGCGTAACCGCCGTCATAAGCCTTCTTGAACATTTCGGTAGAAGTAACTAATGCCATAATTATGCACTCCTTCATTAATATTTTTGACGAAGGACAGATGCCCTTCAAATCGTCCGCAATAATAATACTTTTCGAGTTACCTCAAGTCAACCGCACTATAAGGAAATTTAAGGCATTATTAACAATATAAGCTGTCAGATCAAACAATCTTGAGCGGTGTCTCTGACAGTTCGCCCCTTGATACCGCGAAGTTTACGGCCGCTTCGCTCAGATTGCCGACCCAGCCGCCGGAATTCTTGAATCCGAGGGCATGGGAAGTCTGTCTTATGAGATCCTCCCTAGGCATGCCGAACTGGGTCTTGCAGACGTAGATCGCGCACCTCGCGGCTTCCTGGAAAGTGATATCCTGGGCATCCCTGGGCTTGTCGCCTTCGGCCGGGACCCTGTAATGCTCCGGAATTCCGTCTTCTTCGCCCTCATAATGCCAGAGGAAGATCTTTTTGGTATCGGGAGTCGGGTGCGCGGAGAGGTTCTGGGCAGTCTTATAGATCCTGGCGTTCTTTACGAGGTAATCGCACCGTTCTACTATCACCGGAGTCTTCCGCGTAATGCCGCAGGCCTTGCAGAGCCTGTCGATGAGCACGTCAAAGCTGATCGGAGCTTCGATCTCGACTATCTGCCTTACCGCTTCGGTGAGCATCGGTGTATTCCTGGCATCCCTGAACTCGGCAGAGGTCATCTCGCCAAGACTGCCGTCCCAGAACCGGTACAGTACCGGAGCTTCAGCTACTGATTCAGTCTTTTTTTTTTACTTCGCCTGATCCGTCTTCCGGCTCCGTATCTTCATCTGCTTCGGCTTCTTCCGAGTTCACCTGGTCTGTAAAGTGCGTAATCGGGATCTCAGATCCGCGAGCAGGTTCGGACGGTTCTGCTGCGGCCTCTTCCGCAGGAGCAGCCTCCGAAGCTTCAACTTCTGTCTCACCTGCGACTTCAGCCGGAGCAGCATCTGCCTGCTTAGCCTGTTCAGGCTCTGTCTGCTCAGCCTCAGCCTTCTCCGGCTCGTCCTGCTTCACTTCTTGCTCTTTGTTCTCTATCTTGCTAACGATCGCATCTATCACGGCATCGGGATCTTCCCACCAGTCGATCGACCATACACGGATGAGCTTCCAGCCGAGGCCTCTTAAAACACCGGGCTGCGAGATCTCGCGCGAATACGCGGAATCGTTCTTATTCACGCCTGCGCCGTCTATCAGGATTCCGAGGCAGTATTGCTTCTCGCTCTTACTGGTCACACCTATATCGACCTTGAAGCCGGAATCGCCGACCCTGCGCTCAACTTCGTAACCCAGAGCTCCGAGGCGGGCACATATATCATCGGCAATGCCCGTAAACTCGGCACTTCTGTCGATCACCGGCGAATTACCCTCGCCTGCCGCAGATGCAAGGATATCGGCATCCCAGTTGCTGTTGCCTTCGGCGTACATGAGGAACCTCTTGAACGCCTTGACTCCTTCGGGAGTAGCTTCGGTCACTCTGAGTGTCTCGGGCTCTATTGACGAGAACACCTTCATCTCACAGCGCGAACGGGTAACTGCAACATTCAGCCTTCGCCATCCGCCATCTTTGTTCAGCGGCCCGAAATTCATCGACTGCTTACCCTCGCTGTCAGGTCCGTATCCGACCGAGAACAGTATCACGTCTCGCTCGTCGCCCTGGACATTCTCGAGGTTCTTGATGAAGATCGGCTCTTCCCTGCCGAATGCCCATTTCTCGAACTCCGGGTCCTTCCTGCACTCTTCGTCGATCTTATCCTCTATCAGGCTCTGCTGCTGGATGTTGAACGTGACGATGCCGTAAGTCCTCTTGGATTTCTCTGCGTCCTTAAAGCACTTCACGAGTTCTTCCGTAAGGCTTGCCGCCTCTGCCTCGTTGGTCCTGGTCTTGCCCGAATCGAACGAACCCGCGCACTTTGTCAGCGTCACGAGCGACGTCTGATCGTCAACGGACGGGAATGTATAGAGCTTATTCTCATAGAAAGCCTTGTTCGAGAACGCTATCAGGCTCTCGTGGCGGCTTCTGTAATGCCAGAGCAGGTGCGTCTCGGGCATGCTCACGGCAAGGCAGTCATCCAGGATGCTCTCGAGATCCTCGGTCTCGGGATCCTCTTCGTAGGACACCTGCTCCTTGAAGAACGACGTCGGCGGCATCTGCTTGGGATCGCCAACGATGACCGCTTCCTTACCTCTGGCAATGACACCGACAGCCTTACACGTAGGCAGCTGGCTCGCCTCATCGAAAACGACCAGATCGAACATCGGCTCGCTCGAAGGCGCGATAAACTGCGCCACGGACATCGGACTCATGAGAACACACGGAGTGATGTTAAGGATGAGCCCCTGAATGCCGGTAAGAAGCGATCTTATCGAGATATTGCGGCCCTTGCTCTTGATGGCCTTCTGCAGAGTGCCGAGGCCTGATGAAGCAGCCGCGGTGATATCCTTGATCTCCGGAAGGCTTGCAGCGATCTTATGGTAGATCTCCTGCCTTGTCATAAGTTCGAAGTCATCGCTTATCTTCTTAAGCTGCTTGACCTTCTCATCGAAGATCTTGCCTGAGAATCCCTTAAGAACCGGAGTGGAATCGATAATGCCGCACGCCATGAGCTTGGACCATGCTTTCGAGAAGGCAGGTTCGAGCTGATCTTCGCTGATGACACCGTCCTCGAATGCCTTTACGACACCCGAGATCTTAAGTTCTGCGCATCTTGCCGCGCAGGCGTTGAATATCGTCTTGGATCTTATCGAATTCTCGTTTGTGCGGATATCGGAGATCAAGGCCTTAACCGCAGCTATGCTTCCGTTATCCGGCATGAGTACTTCGTCCTCGAGGCCGAGCCTTGCCTTAACGGCACCGTATGCCTTGGAATAATCATCTTTGCATGCCAAAAGATCCGTCATGACCGGAGACATCTTCGGCGAATCTGCCTCGAAGCCGTATGCAGAATACTCTGCCTTGTAAGCATTAAGGCTGTCCAGCTGAGCATCGAGGTCGCCCCTGTGAGCGCCGGACTTATCGTATGCCTTGACGCTGTCATACACTTTGCCTACCGCACCGCTCCTGAACAGAGCAAACTTGGATTCTGCGGCAGCAAGTTCAGCCTTCTTGGCTGCGCCGTCCAATGCGAGGAACTCGGGAGTCCAGTCCTTAAGGATACCGGCTCTTGCCTTCGTATATCTGTCTACTGCATCTGCAAGACGCCTTACGGAAGCGAAGTCTTCCCCGCTTCCCGTCTTGGGATACGCGGCAACAAATGCTCTGACCGCAGACTCCAGCCTGTCTGCCGCCTGCTCGAGGCTATCAAGTTCAGGCGCGAGCTGAACCTTGGTGTCCTGGCTGTATTCGGTTGCCTTTACCGCACCTAACACTCCTGACAGGCCTTTGCCCGATGCCTTGAGCTCACCGAGCGCTGCTTTGCAGGCTGCGACCTTAGCTTCAGACATGTCCTGCTCGAAGCCTTCGTCCAGGATCACGTCCGGACTTGCCTTGTATTTGCCGTAAACATTAAGCATCTCGAAGAGCGAGTAACCGCAGCTCTGTGTCTCGCACAGAGCAGTCATATACGAATCGAGCTCAGCTCTTCTGGCAATAACATTGTCCTTCATCGACTGATAGCCGTCTCCTGAAGTTGCAACAGCCTTGACACGTTCAGCCATGGCGGTCTCGAGCTGGTCGAGCACATAACTCTTACGTACCTTATTGGAGTGAAGCTCAAGGCAGAAAGGCGCGATGCCGATCTTGCCGAGCCTCGAATATACAACATCAAGTGCGGCCTTCTTCTCTGCTACGAAGAGGACCTTCTTGCCGTCTGCTATGGCATTGGCGATCATGGATGTGATCGTCTGGGATTTGCCGGTTCCCGGAGGGCCGTGAAGAACGAAGCTTGCGCCGTCCTTAGCCCGCTTGATCGCATAGAGCTGCGAAGAGTCCGCTGAGATTGGAAGGTACACCGAGCCGTCATCGGTAAAGGATGCCGCGGACCTCTCCATATCCTCATAATCCCAGGTCAGGCCTCCTTCAAGAAGGCTCTTTACAATCTTGTTGGCAGATATCTCTTCTCTGTGGTTATGCAGGTCATTCCACATGACGAACTGCGAGAACGAGAACATGCCGAGAACGCAGGCATCCACTATCTCCCAGCCGTCTTTGGGAGCCACTGCTCCCCTGAACGTATCAAGGATGGCCTTAACATCGACTCCGCTCGCATCACAGGGAAGCTCCCCGCCCAGCTCTTCGATGTTGATATCGAAGTCCTGCCTGAGCTTCTCCAGTATGGTTATGTTGATGCTGACATCTTCATCGGTCTTCTTCATGGCATATTTGCCGAGGCCGATCTTACGCTTGAGCTCGACAGGTACAAGAACGAGCGGCGCATAGTACGGTTCTGTTTTGCCGTCGTCGTTCCACTTAAGGAATCCGCATGCAAGGAACAGAGTGCCGGCACCGTCTTCTTCGACTGCCAGCTTCGCGCTCCTGTAGAGCTGTTTCATCCTGTCATCGTATTCCTTCTCCGTGAGCGGAGTATATATCCTGGGTTTGTCGGCGTTGATGCCTGCCGTAAGCACTTCTGCTATGGCGGAAGTGTCGCTTATCTTCTCGAATTCGAATTCAAAATCGGGGATCTTGGGGGTCTTGTCCTCGTTCTCACCGGCATCGGTTCTCGGCAGGACTGCATAGTCCTTGTCCTGCGATATGAGGTCTTCCGCATCGCAGCAGGAAGTAACGAGCAGCGGTACGGCCTTGCCCTTCAGCTTGCAGTTGAGCAGTGCATTGCGCGCGGTAAGGTCGAGGAGCTTACGCTCCCAGAGGTCGAACTTGTTACGCGAACGGTCCTGTACGTTGTCAGACATGAATAGTACCCCCGATGCAAGAATACTACTTATTATAACCCAACACCCGCGTTTTTATTAAGGGCATTAACCGAGGCCGTTAAGCCTCTTGCGGCGCTGACGCCAGTCCGGGATGACGCGTTCGACGTGGTGCCAGAACGCCCGCGAGTGGTTGAGCTCGAGGAAGTGCGAGAACTCGTGCGCCACGACATACTCTATTAGGTCTTCGCCCTGCTCGAACAGCCTCAAGCTGAACTTGAGTGTCTTCTTCGACGGCACGCACTCGCCCCAGAACGACTTATACTCACCGAAAGCTATCTTCTCGGGATAGTCGACGCCGAGCCTCGCGTAGTGCGGGTAGATCTCCTCGCAGTATGCGAGCACGACTCTCTTCAGGGTGTCCTTTCTCCACTTGTCGTATGTGCGCTTGACCTGAGCTTCGTCGGAAGGCTCCTTAACAAAGACGTGTACGGAAGACCCGGACACTTCAACATAGTTCTTCTTTCCCTGAAGGATGTGCAGGATCACGTCGCGACCGAAGACCTTAAGGTGCTCGCCTTCGCAGTATCTTACCGGCCTGCCGGACTTGGCCTGCCTGAAGTTGACTTTGTCTATCGACTTGGACAGATAATCTGCCGCGGTGCCGATGAACCTCTCGGCTTCCGCCTGCGATACATACCTGGGATAAGAACAGTACAGCGTACCGTCATCTCTTACTCTGACGTTGATATTCTTTACGCGCTTTTGCTCGAATTCACAGATGACCGGACGCCCGTTAAGGCTTACTATCCGAAGAGTGCCCATCAGGCCTTGATCATCTTGTCGAAGTTCTTGCCGTTCATCTCAGCCATGGTGCGGCCGCATTCGGTAAGCTTTCCTTCGATGTGTTCCTGTTCCTTGGGACGCTTGATCTTAAGAGTCGTCGTCTTGATCATGTCCTCTTCGGTGAAGACATAGTGGTGAACGCTCTTATACTGAGGCATCTTGTGGTTTGCTTCATGGACCTTATCGTTGAGATATACTTCGATCTGGCTGTCATCCGGCTCTGTCGCAAGACCGAGCTCCGCGCCGATGGCGGAACGGTTGATGAGGAGCTTGGCGCAGATGTCGATGGACTGTCTGTCATTCGCATAACCCCAGACGAAAGCCTCCGTTACGCCCTTGATCTCCGTAAGAACTGCCTCGATCTCCTCGGGGAAAGCTTTCTTACCGTTCGTGAGAACGATCATGGACTTAACACGGCCCGTGATGTGGATCGTGCCCTTCTTGTCGATATAGCCCATATCACCCGTGTGGAACCAACCGTCAGAATCGATCGCTTCCTTCGTAGCTTCCTCATTCTCGTAGTAGCCGAGCATGACGCAGTCTGACTTGGTAAGGATCTCGCCAACGGCTTTGGGGCCTTTGCCATCGGCATCGATGGTAACGGTAATACCCGGAAGCGGGCGACCTACCGAACCGTGGACATCACAAAGCTCGCTGTTGACCGAGATAACAGGCGCAGTCTCCGTGAGACCATATCCCATGAAGAACTGCAGACCGAAATCCGTGAAGGCATCAATATATTTCTTGTCAATGCCGGCGCCTCCGATGACGATCATACGGAAGTTTCCGCCGAGCTTGTCCAGTATCTCCTTGAAAACGTTCTTCCTTACATCGATCCCGCAGCGCTTGAGGAACCTCGTTACGGGCCTGGCGACTGCGATGATCTTCTCCTTGCCGGAAGCTTTGATTCCGTCTTCGATCTTGGAATAGATATTCTCAAAGAGCAGCGGGACCGAGATACATACGGACGGCTTCCACTCCTCCATGTTCTTTACGATATATCTGAGGCCGTCGCACAGGCAGATGCACGCACCGCACGACAGGATGAAGAAGTCGCACGTATTCTCGAAAGTATGGTGCAGCGGCAGGATCGAGAACGCCCTGTCGGTCTTCCTTACATCGAGAGTCTGCGCGATCGAATAGACATTGGAACAAATATTGTTGTGCGTCAGGAGTACACCTTTACTCATGGATGTTGTTCCTGACGTGAACAGGATTATCTTTGCTTCATTTGCATCGATCGGAGTATCTTCGAACTTGGTATCGCCTGCTTCCCTGAGCTTGAGGCCTTCAGCTATCCAGTCATAGATATCGCAGAACCTGTCGTCGCTCTCGGGCCAGGTGTCTTCAGGCTTCTTGCCCGTGAGGCCGTCCTTGTAGAAGATGACAAACTTCTCCAGAGCGAGGTCGAGTTCGCCGGAGTCCATTTTCGCCGCGATGTCGAGCATCATCTTGTGGTGCTTGTGGTGATAGAAGATAACGCGGCTCTTGGATCTTATGAGCAGCTGGATGAGCTCGTCTTCGGGGAGCATCCTGTCGAGAGGAACGCCGACAGCCGAAGATGAGAGGATCGCATTGTAAGAGACAAACCACTCGTAAGCGTTCTCGCCTACGACGGCAAGCCTTCCGCCTGCGTAATCGCTGTTAAGGATGTATGTGGCAAGACCCTTGATGTCCTGTCCGTATTCGTAGAAAGTGCGGTGGACCTCACTCTGCTTGGGAGATCTCCTGAATATAAATGCGTCAGATTCAGGGAACTTATCACAGGTCTTGATGACAAGGTCCTTGATATCGGTGAACTTCTCGGCTTCAAATATAGCGGTACCCGTAACAGGGGTCATAAATATCCTCCATGCGCGCATGAATCATCTGCAGGCGCAATAGCAAATATAACATACTTGCCGAATATTTTACAATAAAAGTGCAATTACTAATATAAATAAAGTGCATTTGCACTATTCGCAAATAATCGGTTATTGGGGTATATTAGACGAGTTAATACTATTAAGAGGTGTTTGTATGCCCGAAGGAAACGATACCGAGAGTATAAAGCATAACCCGGAGTCCGCACCTGCTGCTCCGGAGAACAAGACATCCCGCGCAGATCACCATAAGCATCTTGATGAGAAGTATCCCACCAAGAGAGGATTCTGGGATGTTATGGCCAAGAACGGCTTCCTGTTCCTTACGCATTTGCTGTGTGACATGAAGTGTATCGGCAAGGAGAACTTTCCTTCCAACAACCCCTACGTTGTAGCTTCGAACCACCAGAGTTATCCTGACGGCGTTCTTATCATCGACTACCTTCCAAAGGGACATTTCAAGTGGATGTGCTGTCTCGCGGCTTCCGACCTGGAAACCAACCACGGCAAGTTAGGCCGCCTCATAATGAGAGTAGGCAGAGGCATCGCCGTTGACCGTTACGGAAATCCGGTAAGAGGTCTTATCAAGGCCAAGAAGGAGATCGAGAAGGGCAACATCTGCTTCGTATTCCCTGAAGGTACAAGATCACACACAGGCAAGCTCGCAGAGATGAAGGACGGTGCGGCATATCTCGCCATCAAGGCAAACGTTCCCATGGTCCCCGTATATATCGCAGGCGCATACCAGATCTGGCCCAGAACTTCCAAGCACCCTCATCCGTTAGACGGCCTTAAGCGCAGGAAGATCAGGATCTATGTCGGTGAGCCTCTCTACGGCAAGGACTATGACAACGATGCTCACAAGATGACCGAAGCCCTGTCCAAGTGGATGCACGAACAAGAAGATCTTCACTGGGATCCTGAGCTCGGCTGATCGAACAACATAAGCAACCAAGAAAAACGCCCTGCACATCCAGTGCAAGGCGTTTTCCCTTCTCAAATTATCCCTCTCCTACAAAGAAGTTATTTCAGTTCGATATCGTCTACCAGGTTGTCATAGCCTGTCTGTACCTGTGCCCACATGGCGTTCCAGTCAGTCTCTCCCGCCTTCTGCGCGAGCTGCAGTGCGAATGCTGCGACCGTGATGATCGAGAAGACTATCGCGAGGATCAGTGATACGACACCTGTTATGAGAAGTTTGAGATCACCTTTTGCTTTATTCATGTTTACACCCCCACTCCTTTATACCAGATTGTCTTGTTCCACTTGATGTAACCGCTGATGCCCTTGCAGAAATACTTGGTGCCGAGGAAAGTTACCGCGAACAGGAAGATGCAGGCGAACAGCAGTGTTACCGCAAGAAGTATAGCCGAAGGCAGGAATGTGCCGAACGTGCCGAGCACCGCTGCCACGATGAGATATACCGCTGCCGTGAAAGCAAGAACGAGTATTATCAGCAGGCAGACGAGGATGCAGGCGATCATGATTGCTACCGGTATCGCTACGAGGATAGCCAGGAGCACTACGAGCAGAACGCCGACGGGATCAGCCGTCTTGTTTGCATAATCGGCAGGTGCTGCCTTCTTCTTCATGACAGCAGAAAGGCTGTTGCCGTCCTTGAACTCACCTGCGAGCTTGACGGGATCACCAAGACCTTCAGCGATCTGCTCTTCAGTCTTACCGGCTTCCACGCCCTCCGCGAAATGAGCTTCCATATCATCAAGGATATCTTTTACATCCTTATAGGACATGGAATCAAGCTCTTTGGCGAGCAAATCCAGATATTCCTTTTTATTCATCCTTAGTGTCCCCCTGTTTGTTACTTAAGATATCATCTACTGCCTTCGCGAACTCATCCCACTCCGCGCGATCCGCTCTGAGCCTGTCACGGCCTGAATCGGTCAGATGATAATACTTACGCGGCGGGCCGTTCTGCGATTCCTTGAGGTAAGTCTCGACACATCCGTCCTGGGCAAGTTTCCTTAAGATCGGATATACGGTACCGTCTGCCACCTGAACCTTCTTGGTCAGTGAATCTGCGAGGTCATAACCGTAACTGTCTCCCTTATCCAGGAATGCAAGAACACACAAATCGAGAACGCCTTTCTTGAATTGGTTGTTCATTGTTCATCCCCCGTTTCCGAATTGTAACAGTTTGGTGCTGTCAGTATTGGTTATAACACACTATTATTCATTGTGCAATACTGGCCTATGTTTACATCCGGGGTAGGTTTTCGCCTTCTCATTTCTTGATCATGTACTTGCGTGCGATGGAATATGCCGCTTTGTAAGGCAGCGGCCTCAATGCCTTGTCTGCCTCCTGTATCTTCTCTCTTATCGGTATGGACTGCGGGCAGTGCTGCTCACACTTGCCGCACTTGATGCACTGCGAGGCATCCGCACTGTCGGCGCGCAGTGCTACCGTCTGAAAGTATTCCTTCCTGCCCGAACTCTTGCCTTCGGAAGCCATGTGATTGTAGCAGGAGAATATTCCCGGGATATCGATGCCTTTGGGACACGGCATGCAGTAACGGCAGCCGGTGCAGTTGACCTTCATGTTCTCGTTGATGATGGCCTTGATCCTGTCTATCATCTCGAGCTCGTGCTCGCCGAAAGAGCCCGCATCTGCGACGGAAGCTGTATTGCAGTTCTCCTCTATCATCTGTATCGAGTTCATTCCGGAGAGGACGCATGTGACCGCCTCCTGGTTCCAGAGCCAGCGGAATGCCCACTCTGCAGGTGTCCAGCCGTTCCTGTCTTCTGCGATCTCTTTTCGCGCACGCTCGGGAAGAAGGTCCACGAGCTTGCCGCCTCGTAAGGGCTCCATTATCAGTACGGGGATGCCCTTTGCCGCCGCTGCTTCGACGCCTGCCCTGCCCGCCTGTGCGAACTCATCCATGTAGTTGTACTGCACCAGGCAAAGCTCCCAGTCGTGTGCGTTCAGGATCTTCAGGAACATATCCGTGTTGCCATGGAACGAGAACCCGAAATGCTTTACCACCCCGGCTTCCTTTTTCTCCTTCATCCACTCAACGATCCCGAGACCTGCGAGACGCTCCCACTGCGCGTAGTCGGTCATGTGGTGCATCAGGTAGTAATCAAGGTGGTCCGCCCGAAGACGCCTGAGCTCCTCGTCGAGGTATTTGTCGAGTCCCGCACGGTTCTTGACCATGTACTGCGGGAGCTTGGTCGTCAAGGTTATCTTATCGCGGAGGCCGTTCTTCTCGATGATCTTGCCCAGAGCATCTTCACTGCCGGGATAGATATACGCAGTATCGTAATAGTTCACGCCCATCTCGAAGGCACGAAGCACTTCCTGTTCGGCCTTATCGAGATCGATCTTGCCGCCTGTCTGAGTGAATCTCATGCAGCCGTAGCCGAGGATAGAGATGCCTTTTCGATATTGCATAGAGGCCTCCTTCGAAGATTTAATTTGTGCCGTAAGAGATCAGCAGATAATCTCCTGACTGGGCGTTCGTGACGACAGCCGTGCCGGTCTTGACCCGGGTAAGTGTGCTGTCAGCTGCTGCCTGCTCGGGAGTCATGGAATAGTATGCAGTGATGCCGTCCATATCAAGTTCGTTATAGACCTCATAGTCGATCGAATAGATGGTGAATTCGATTGTTATTGTGCCGTCTGTATTGTTCAGGACGGAATCAACGATACCGATAAGGTTATAGCTCTCGCCGTCTGCTGCCTCATACCAGATCTTGCCGTCCTCATAGAAGGGGCCTGCAGGCTGGTCTCCGTAAGTTTCCGGAGGTGCAGGAAGAGCCTTGCAGTCATCTTCTGTGAAGTAAAGGGAAAAGTATTTGGAGATTACCTTTGTGGCCTCGCTCACAGTGAAAGTCTCGAAAGTAATGTCGCCCTTCGTCTCATAGCTTATCTGATCGTACGCATTGATCTTCAGATGGATGTGTACAAAGTCCAGGAGCTGCTCTGCAGTAGCACTGTCGCTGTCGAAGTCGAAGAAATACTGCTCGACAAAGTTGGTGATGTACGTATTGACGTACTTCTGTTCTTCGCTGTTCAGTTCAATGTATTCCGGCTCGATGACAAAGTCATCGGAAGGATCGGACTCTGCAGGATCCTCAGTATCGCTTGTCGCAACGGATGCCTGAGGAGCCTCGGTCTCTGTTTCTGATTCTTCCTGTGCTTCGCTTGCAGCTGCCTTTGCTTCTGGTTCTTCTGCAGGCTTACATCCCGCCAATGAACCGAGAATCAGACAAGCGCCTGCGGAGATGGTAATGAGTTTTACTAATCTGTTTTTTATAGCCATAGTTACTGTCCCGCCGGTCTCAAGTAATACGGAAGAATGCCGTTCTTTCTACGGCTATTATAACAGACAGGCACGGTAAGGATACCTTCACTAAGTTTTGCCTAAGGTTTGCTCTGTTTTTCATTAATTTCCGGGAAGGGTTTGGGGCATAATAAGGCTACTAACAAGCTTCATAAAACCCCTCCAAAGGTAGACCCGGGATATTTGAGTCCCGGGTTAATTATTTGCAGAACACGCTGCCGCTGCGCATATCTATCAGCTTATCCTTCAGTTCCGCCAGAGCATGCTGCACGCGCGGCTCTTCGATCTCAAGAGTACGCTTCTCTTCTTCAAGTTCTTTCCTTGCAAAGTCCGGATCGGAATAGACGAGCGCGTAGCCATCACCGTAGATCTTCAGTCGCATCTCCAGCATATGCATGGCGTTTTGGTTCGCATCCAGCTTATACCTGACAGTCATGACGTCGTTAAGCGCATCCACCAGCTCGTCCATCGTGGCAAAGAACTCCCTGTCACTCTCAGATGCCCTGTCACCTGCTTCCTTCGCCAGTATATGCAGCATCTTGATGCGTGTCGGAGATATATAGTTCGAATTGCCGATATCGCTTATCCTGGTCCATCTTCCGCAGCAGAGTATCCGGCCGAGAAGCGCATCAGGATTAGAGTTATCTTCCATGAGGACATGCGACATCCTGCTGTCCGCTTCTTCAAAATACCCGGAGTTGACCGCATCCAGGGCGCGTTCCAGAGGCTGACCGAAGAACAGCGATACGCCGTATGCCACACCGCATGAATTGCACTGATATACCCTTTTTGACCTGTCGAGAGCCAGGGCCGCACCGCATTTGGCACACTGGATCGTCTTACCGGTATCGTTGTATGAACTGTAATCTTCGAACTCGTCCTCGGCCTCTACCGTCGTAAATTCATTCCTGATCCCGAACTTGAGTGACTGGAGCTTGGAATACTGCTTCTTGTATTCTTCACGCAGGTCCTGAAGCTCACTTTCCATGACGAAACGCTCTTTCTCATACAGATTCGCCAGATGCTTTTTAGGCTTGGCCGCGCTCAGTATGAGAATTATCTCGATTACTATGGCTGCCGCTGCGAGAACCGCAAATAACCCGACGCCCTGCAAAACAGCGCCAAAAGACTCCTTGCTTTTATCCCATGCCTGAAGGATGATCGGCACAAAAGAAGCAAGGAAAAGTATTGCCATTACTATATGCAGAACAATAGGAACCTTCTCAATTCGGTTTTCTTCCGAGGCGCTCTTAAGCACCTTCTTCGCATCCTTGTTGTTGACTTCGGAATTCGAAGCTTCAGCTTCTTTTATCTTGCCGGCGATCAGGACCAGCTCTGCGATCTGATCGATATACGCCGCTCCCCTAAGGCCGGAATTATCTCTCGCCCGCTCGATCGCAGTCTTGATCCCGGGGCTTTTTGCATTCTTGATATTATTGGGATTCTCGAGGCTGTCCACGGAGGGAACGCCCATCTCACACAGGACCAGACCGAGCAGGGCGTCAAAGCAGTGCGGATCGACCTTCAGCACAGCGTTGTACTTCTCTTTGGCCTGCGCGTAGGCCTTCTGCTCGAGGCTTGACTTCGCCTGGTCAAGCAGCTCATCACCATGGAAATCCGCGCTCCCGAACCCTGTGCCGCAGAACGGGCACTCAAGTATCTCCTGCGACGCCTCGAAAACAAGCGCCGCACCACACTTGGAACACGAATAGCTCTTCAATACCGACATACAAGAACTCCTATTATCCGCCGGGAACTACCGCTAACATTCTAACATACATATTGTGTTGTCGGCTATAATCTGAGTCTGTTTCTGTCGGTGTTATTTGAATTGAACTACGGTAATGCCCTCATTGTCCATGCCCCAGTCGATGTCCCTGCGGACTTCGGGGCAGTTGACCGCAAAGTCGCGGCCGTGCGCGCTGAACGGTCCCAGGTCCTCGCCCGGGCAGAAGTCCTTGATGATGCCTCTTCTGCAGTATTCGTTAAGCTTACGATGGCAGGCGATCTTGATAGCGCCGCCTTTGCCGGTCGAACCGTACCCGTGGATGATCTTGATGCAACGTGCGCCGGTGGCACGCTCTGCGTAGATACGGTTATTGAGAGTGTTCATGGCACTCTGAGAATCAGGCATTCCGGCTTCGAGGTTAATGGTCTTCATAATGGACCATTATAGCATTGAAGGATATCTTCTATCTCCTCGAGCTCATCACAGCCGTCTGTATATCCGCCGTAGATGTAAGTCGCTTTGCCGTGGGCATTATAGTATTTGAATCCCCAGGTGTATCCGTCCATGTAATCCGAATAATCCTTATCGGCCCAAGGCTGCTTGTTATATGCGTATGTCATATCAAGGCTTATGTCAGAGAAGTCTTCATCTGTAAGCTGTTTGCATGTGGTTTTCTCGCCCGTCTGGGAGTACTGCTCTGCTATCTCGAGGCTGCCGTTACAGCACACGGTATAAGTGACCGACTCGATATAATCACTGCCCCAATCGTAAGGACCGTCATTCGTGCAGGATATAACGAACAACACCGCATCAGAGTCTCCCGGAGCGACAGGAGGATCTATCGTCTTAAAAGTCTCAATCTCAGTATCGGCAGTATCTTCATATGCAGGAGCTGACTTCTCCGCTTCGGATTCATTACCGCTTTCCTTTTTGGCGCCTGCATCGGCACATCCCGCGAGTGCAGAAACAATAGCGGCTGCTGCGATCAGGCCAGCAAGAAGTCTTCTCACATTTGAACTCATACGTATAACCTCCGATGCATCATGTATACCTTATATACAGACAGACTCCGGAAGTTGTTGCAGCTTAACCTTCAGAAGATACCAATACGCCGGACAGGAAACTTTTTACGTTTGCACCGAATTCATCGGGCATCGCATATTGAGGCGCGTGGCCGCAGCCTTCCATTAATACAAACTCTTTTGCCGGAGCCGAGATGTCTTCGCAATACTGCTGTGCGAGAGTGTAATTACAGACATAGTCACAGTCGCCGGACACAAACAGCATCGGCACATCGTATGTGAGGTTGTTATCATACATATTGATCTCAAAGAGGGTATCCATGAGGTCCTTCTCAAGCAGACAGTAGTTATCCATATCCATCTGCTTAAGTACCCACCTGATATCATCCACACCCGTATACGGAGAGAACAGCGCGAGCATTATCGTATCGGCTGAGTACTTAGCCACATGGTATTGGGATGTAGCACCTCTGAGCTTCATGATATTCGTAAAGCTGTCACCTTTCAGGAACAGATCATAGGCATCCTCGAGCGCCTTGGTATCATCGCCCGCCGTCTTAGCCTTGGCAAGTGCATCTTCGTAGGACAGATACTCGGACTCCTTGTAGTCAATGAACTGACCGATCCCGATATATGCGGCGACTTTATCACCGTGCTCTTGAATGTATGTGGTGCCGACTATGGTACCGTACGAATGGCACATGAGAATTACCTTGTCCGTATCGAACCTTTCCAGGAGATACTCGACCAGCTCGTCCGTATCGGAGACGGCCGTCTCAAAGTCCACAGTCTTATTCATCGGGTCGACGCTCTCGTTCCTGAAGTATGTCCTGCCGCAGCCTCTCTGATCCCAGCAGACAACTGTGTAATCATCTATAAATGGTTCGGTGAACACGTCTGCGATCGGAGAATCGGGACTGCCCGGGCCGCCGTGGATATATAAGATCACAGGATTGTTTAAATCCTTACCGCGGATCAGCAGATACTGCTCCTGCCCGCCTATGTTGACGTAGCATGTCTCGTTGATGCCCTCAGAGGTGTCGATGTAGTGTGAGAACCAGTTGATGTTGCGGCCAGCGATGGCTATTATGATCACCAGGAGAATGACTGTGACCGGGATGAGCACGATGGTCCTGATGACGGCAAAAGCTTTGTTCTTCTTGGCTTTCGGGACGACTTCGTTACGGTGTCCTATATGGATACCGATATGTCCGATCGAGAGTATGATCGTGCTTACTATCAGGAAGATGTTGCTGCCGTAGATGCCCAGACAAAAGAAAGCGATGCAGGGCAGCGAAGCTCCGGCAACGGGGAATCCCGCGAAAGAGGAATACATGTCGGCCATGGTCTTGCCGCTCCTGAAGTACCTTATCCAGTAGAGTTCATACAACACCATCAGCAGTGCGGCTGCAACGAGCCACAACGACCACAGCGTGAACGGTCTTATGTTGAAGTCAGCGAAAACAAGCACGAGCACCATGTTGCCGGCCTCGCCGATACGCTCGAGGATCAGCAGGAACCTGTTCTCATTGCCGACATATCTGTCGTAATCAGCCGGCTTGTTCTTCGCCCAGATGAAGTTCGGTATCAGGAGCATGGCAATGAATGCCAGTCCCACATAAGAGAAACCAAAATGAACCATAGCTGCTATCCCCCGTCTTGGTATTACCAAGAAATTATAGCAAAGTCTCCTGCAGCAGTCTTACAATATACAGGATAAATTCGACCGAGGAGAAGGCCAGCACGAAGTAGCTGAATATCGTCGAGGCCCACTTGAGGAAGCCGTGTCCGTTCCTCTGTACGACGATGACAAGGCCCATCCACGCGGTGAATGCAGTCGCGAGCGCCAGTGTTGTTCTCGAATCACCCGTGGCGTAATTGCCGAATCCGGCGATCTCGATCACTGTGAAGATCCAGGAAAGCGCCCACAGGATGAGCGTATACCACTTGAGACCCATGAAGTATCTACGCCTTGGAGTGCTCGTAAGATATCTGACCCTTCCGGATCTCTGACCGGTCCACCTGAGTTCCAGGCGGCAGCCGGGGTCGACCGTAAAAGGTGTCTTTACAGCCCTGTTCTCGTCATTTCTGGTGATCACGAGACCGTTCGAGGGGATGAACTGTCCGGTGAGGAGAACTTGCATCTCTGATACTGACTTGTAGTCTTCCGGCTCCAGGATCGTCTTTGTATTTTCCATGTATTCAGACCTCATTTCGCTTATGTTGTAATGATAGTATAGTTTTACTACTATGTCAACAATGATCGTGCAGACACCATCCGAGAATATGCGATAGAATATCTACGACGAACAAATATCACGAAGGGACACAGCTTCTGATGAAGATATACTTCGCCCCGCTCGAAGGAATTACCTATCACATCTTCCGTAATGCATACAACAGCATCTACGGCAACATCGACAAGTACTTCTCGCCTTTTATCTCACCGGCCGAGAAATGTCCAATAACGCCGCGCGAGCGTAAAGACATCATCCCGGAGAACAACGCCGGGCTCTGCCTTGTCCCCCAGATCCTCACATGCAGGTCCGACTACTTCATCGCAGCGGCAAAAGAGCTGCATGCAATGGGATACACGGAACTCAATCTCAATCTCGGCTGTCCTTCGGGCACGGTCTGCGCGAAAGGCAAAGGCGCGGGCTTTCTCGCGGACACATCAGCTCTTCAAAGCTTCCTGGATGACATCTACTCCTACGCCGCATCAGATAACATGAAGATATCTCTGAAGACAAGGCTCGGATATAGCGATCCCGATGAGTTCTATGTTCTGATGGACCTGTTCAATTCCTACCCTGTCAGCGAGCTGATAATACATCCCAGGATAAGATCTGACTTCTATAAGGGTGAACCCCGCCGGGAATATTTCGCATATGCTCTGGAGCATTCGAAATGTCCTCTTGTCTACAACGGGAATATCTTCACCTGCCAAGATTACGACGAGTTATCCGATCAGTTCGGCACCGCCCTTGATCCGATAATGTCAGGCCGCGGCCTGATAGCCGATCCTTCTCTGGCGGGAAAGCTTAAGGGTCTGGAGACCGAGACCGACTTCGTAAAGCTCAGGAGATTACACGATACTCTCTATCACGAGTATCAGAAGATCATGTCACCCGACATCAACGTCCTTTACAAGATGAGGGAGCTCTGGACTTACTGGCAGCCCTTGTTCGACGGAAGCGCCCGCGATATCAAGAATCTGCTTAAGGCCAAAAGATATGCTGACTACGAGGCCATCGCTTACCGCTTACTGTCAGATAAGGCCTAACTCACTCACCATATCGTCTTCCGTGAGGCCTGAAGTCATCTTCAAGCCTCCTTAATAACTACGCTTATCTTTTATGTTTGAGCACGGCGATCGCAGCATAGTGCTTCACATCGAACCTGTCGGGTACTGCCTCGAGGATGCGGCGGTGTTCTGCATCCCAGGTCTCGAGTGCTTTCGGTGACAGAGATGCGCCTACGCCCCTGCAGGCGAACATGCGGCCGTGCCAGGATTCCCTGGTGAAAGGCACATTGAGATCATACTCGTCGTGGTATTCAAGATCGAAGTACTCATACATGGCATCAGGGATATGTATCGGATGCCTGGTCTCGCCTCCGCCGGTCCAGTCAGGATTATACTTCCGGACGAGAGCCTCACTCCTCCCCGCTATCTCATCCTCATAGGGCAGCCAAGCCATATACAGTATCACGATCCTTCCGTCCTTCTTCAGTATGCGGTGGAATTCCGGCGCCACCTTCTCATGATCGAAATACCAGAAGCACTGGCAGGCCGTGATCACATCGAAAGTGTCAGAAGGGAAATCGATCTTCTCGGCAGATACCGCTCTGAATTCGATGTTCATTCCGGCCTCATCTGCAAGTCTTTGTGCCTGTCCGATCTGCTCAGGAGAGATATCGGTCCCGATCCAGTCTGCTCCGTACTTATACATGTTACGCGGAAGGACGCCTGTACCCGTACCCAGGTCCAGAACTCTCTGGCCCTTTACGCAAAGACCTCTGTCTGCCACTCTCTGATAGAATTCGTCAGGATATATATCCCTGTATCTGGCGTAGTATTCAGATGTCTTACCCCAGTCAAAAGCCTTGCCTGCATCTATCCTGTTATCTTTGATCTCCATATTAATTATCCTTCATCCTTCTCAAGGTATACAAACACCAGTTCATCATCAACTGCCCGTTGGTCGAATATCTCATATCCGGCCTTCTGATACAGTCTTATATTGTCCTTACTCCTGGTGCTCGTAAACAATTCGTATCTTAACCCGCAGTAATACCGTTCGATCTCAGACAGTAGAGCGCTTCCCAGACCGCAGCCTCTGTGATCCGGATGGACCATGAGCTTGCCGATATAAGCAGTACCGTTCTGTGCATGTGCCCGGACAGAACCGATGATGCGGCCGCCTTCCGTGACCATCTTGAGAATGGTGCCGCTCAGGTATTCATCCGTAACCTCTTTTATCGTCTGCTTCAGCGGAGGGATATCGTCCGTGCCGAACAGCGCCGCCTCACTCTGATATGCCAGATACTGCAGTCTCAGTATCTCATCGAGGTCGCCTTCTGAAGCCTTGCATATCTTCTTGTATCCTTCATCGCTTCTCGAGTAGAGTATCCTGCAATTACCGTCAGCTGCGAAAGTCTCGATCTCGTACGAGAGCGCACCGTCCTTGTAGACATCGTCATAGATGCTTCCGAGATCGGCAGTCTTCCCTCTGACTTCGGTCCAGCCGTCATCCGGAAGGATTACCGTGCAGTCTGCCCCTTCTATGATGCCGTCCGTAAGACCTATCACATATTCGATCGTATCTGCAGTCCAGTTGTAACCCAGTCCGCGCAGTCTTGAGCAGTCGTACTTGCTTTCGATCTCTGCCCAGAAAGCGCCGATGGTCTCATACTGCTGTTCGTTCTTTGTAGAGAACGTTCGTGTTATTCCTGTGAATAGCATAATGTGTTGTGGTAGACCTCCGCATTTTCCAGTGTTAAGTATAACAGAAACTATTATTTCCCTACAGAGCAGTGTAAAGTTACGAAAACATAGTTCCATCTACTTCCATCACTTTCTTTACAAAAATGTAAGGGGCCCAGAAACCCTGAACCCCTTGAAAATACTGGTGATCGTGAGCGGATTCGAACCGCTGGCCTACCTTAATTCAACCACCTTTTCAACCACTTACTCACACAAAATGATGACTTTCTAAAAGCCCTACCGCCTACATCAGACCATAAACTGCTTAACGCAATTTCTATATGCATTAGCGTCATTTCTTAAAATGTTAACAGAAGCGGTCGGCCAAACGTATTACAAAAACGTCAAATCTCGAGGCCTGCATTTCTGGTGTATTAATAGGACAGGTTTCATCTTTCCTTGGTTTGAGTAATTTACAAAGACGGAAAGAAACAGCTCCGGAAATCCGAAGCTGTTAGTAAGGAATATTCCTCATTATTCGTACTAGTTAGGATTATTCTGTCCAAAGCCAACTGTGCACTACACATTCTATTTCGGAATCGTTAAAAAAGTCATACCATTCATCGTATTCGATATATCTTTCCGTGCCCCTGCTTGAGATTCTTATTAATTCCAAGTCCAGTCATGGACAGTACATTCAAGATCCGAATCTTCAAAATAATCATACCAGTTCCCAACAACATATACGTCCGTCAAGCAATCCATAGAAGATACGGTTTCACAACAACCAATCATTAAAGTCTCATTGGGATTAGCTGGATGGAAGCGGATAGACACAATATCATCAAGTCCTGAAATATAATCCAAATCTTCTTCTGACACAAGAACTTCAACTGCGCACAGCGAATTGTATTCCGGTTTTCCATTATCGTTTTGGTACGGTATTTTTAAGTCCTCCGAATTGGAAAACTTTGCATAATACAGTTTTTGCGGATCATCAGTCGTTATCCATATTCGTATCAAATAATCATTAAGGAAATAGTCAGGGTTATGCTTAAGGAATTCATTTGCCGCGATTCTAATGCTATCCAATTCAGAATATGGTTTTTGATCATTGATATATATAAGTATGTTCACAATCTCACTATCTTTATCTAAATCCACACTCCAAGATAGTGGAGAAATATCTGCGTTGCTGTTTACATACTCCGCAAATTCATCAATACCCTCGTAATCAGGAGGAAGACTAGTTCTAATTCTGATACAACCAGACAAAACTATTACTTCTGCCAAAAGCAGAATGCTACCTAACAATCTTAATATCCATTTTCGATTATATTGCATCCTTTAATACCTTTTTTATTAGTTCATTTTGCTCTTTATTTTCTTATCAATACCATTATAACTTTTCCGTATCTGTCAGCAGTCACTTTACACTACTCCAAAATCATTCACTTTATGAGCATTTTGGATGCAAGTTCGATTACTCCATCCTTGATCTTCATCACAAATCGCCCGCCTCCAAAAGTCGTAAAGACAAAAGTCTCATCATCGATCACCTGACATCCCGTACACAGATTATCCTTCGGTGCCGTATCTTTTATACTCCACAATCCTTCGATATACAGATTATTATCTTTAAGATTTCGGGCATTTATTTCCTCTTCATCCCATTCCCAAACAAGAGACAGTCCACCTACGTAGTATTCATGTTTTGTTATCATTCTTCATATTTCCCCGATTGAACGATATCCTGTCTATTATCATTCCTTGTTCTATATTCTGATTCATGGATCAGTGTTGACATATCAATCCTACACCACCACTTAACATGACTCCAATTAGAACACATTCTATGATCTGCCTTGATAGCTACAGCGTCTGCAAGCAAATTATCCGGATTTCCTTCTCCATCGCCGTCATCGCTCCAAATCAGAATAGGCATATTTTCATAAAACGTGACAATATTCCCTTTAGAATCAACTTTCGAATCCTCTTTAGACAACAAGAAGATATCTTTATCAACGCGTTCATTTAAATCGACATAAATACGTGCTTGCTCCATAAATATCATTTCCCTGGTTCTCTATGTTTGATAATTATTCCTGTTTATTATTACTACTAACTCTTAGGTTTACATAGTTCATCCGGTTAGGGCTCAGCTATCAGTTCTCCACCCCACTCAACAACTGTGAAACCGTCTCTGCTGATATCATTCATAGAAGCAAGGTCCTGTTCCGCTATCTCAATGGGTTCATCTGTTCCGTAGAAAGCCATGTTGACTCTGATCACATTATCAGGTGCCGGGTACACGCTGAGGTTAGTTGCATTCTCATAGTTCTCAGTCTGGAACGATATGACATTGTATTCATTTGCTTCAAGTTCAGGCAACCAGTACATGATGAATGTGTTTGCCTCAGATTCATTAAGTCCCAACTCATCAAGGGCATACTCGAGGAACTCGGCAGAATCATCTCCCGGAACGCAGAATCCTTCTGAGAAGTCCGGTTCCATATCGAGCAATCCTTCCCAATACAGATAATCATAGTTACGTCCGTTCTCATCAGTAAGAGTTCCTTCAGGTGTTGCAATCACTGTCCAACCGCCTGCGGAATACTTTGGATATACAACCGTGAACTCACCATCAAGATTAAGTTGAACATTTACTTCAGTTACTTCTTCGGGATAGAGATAGATGACAGGAGCAAGAGCATGTAAAGGATGCTTGTTTTTCCTCTGCTCCCTTATATTGGATATAGACAGGAAGAAAGCGCACCCACTCCACAAAACAGCAATCAAGACCAGTATGAGTGAGCAAATACAGCCGCGGATTGCTTTTCTTTTCTCATCACTACTATTGTCCGAAACAGCCTTTGCAAGTATCAGGGTAGCGATTACTATTAATAGGCTCGGAAGTGGAAGAATGAATATATACTCCAATATGCTTAAGGGAAACATGCTCGGTCCGACATATGGTTTAATCCCGCGAACATAATTATCCCCATCCAATTCTTCTCTCGGCTCATACGCAACGGTTGCAGTATCACCAACAGATAAAGTGTAAGTAAAATAACTCTCGCTATACGGATAAGTATTATTGTCAATCCTAAACCAGAAATCATCTATCTTGATCCTTGCATTGTTCATGCAATCAAGGCCAAACACCTCCGAATCCACGCTATAGTATCCGTCTTCGCCCTTTTCAGGCACATCATCATCTTCCAGAGCAGCCTTAATTATATACACAACCCCGGATGATCTGATCTCCGTAACAGTGCCGCTATATGATGGATATGAATCAAGCTCTTTTTCCTTGTTTATAGTACATTTATCCCATTCAGATAAAGTAACCTCATCAATGTAAGAATAGGCCGCGATATTGACCATGGTCAACACAAGGATCTCAGCGACCAAGATTATTCCTGTGACTATTTTAAAAATACTAGTTTTTCTTTTCATCGTTAGTCTGATTCACTGATGGTATCTCGTATGTCTATATGATATCAAAAAGCAGGATTTGCTTCCTGCACTTGTGATTACTTTCATGTAATAAGTTAGTCGTGTTTGCTCTTTATTTTCTGTACTAGTAGTTTTCTTCCGCATTCACTATACCACGAGCATTAAGTCTTTCCATATCTACATTAGAGTTAGGGAACTTTTATAAGTAAATTCCACAACATAGTTCCCTAAAGCTCAACAAGGTGATAGTCCAGATCTATTGCTTCGAAGGGGTGAGGTTAAATTGTTGTTACAGCCTTACGCTGTTCTTGAGTGAATAGGATTCATCAGCAGGTAATCCTCACCGTACTTCTCGGTTACAATGGCTTCCGCCTGATCAAATAGCTCGTTGTACTTCGCATCAGTATAGTCAGAAATCGAAGCCCAAGTATACGTTAGAATTACTTCTCCGTTACACACAAATTCGAGACTGTAAGGCTCAGATGTTGGCGTTGGCTCCGGGGTTGGAGTCGCCGTAGGGACCGGCGTTGCTGTCGGTTCCGGTGTCGGTGTAGCCGTAGGTTCCGGTGTTGGGGTAGCTATAGGAGCCTCAGTCGGAACAGGAGTAGGTGTTGCTTTCGGGGTTTCCTGAGTGGATCCTGTATTTCCGTTACCTGAGTTCGAAGGCGTGGTACTACTTGTTATTTGACTTGTCTGTTGTGTCGAACTTGCGGCCTCATTATTCTTCGTAGTTTCCGTGCTTACTTCCTGATTACTTGTGCTTTCCTGCAAAACAGAAGACTGAACTTCTTCGCTCGGATCTGAAGCATTGTCATCTTCCGGCGTTACTTCAGTTTCACTCGGATTTGCTGTGCTGGAAGAAACATCAGCTGCAGATTTCTTATTGCAGCTCACTAAGCCAATGATCAGGGCAATAACTGCTAATCCTGATACTATAGCGATAATCACTTTGATACGGTTCTTCATATGCTCCTGCTAAGACAATCATTTAAATACACATTGCATTTAACGGAAAAGTCAAATGTTTGGCATTCATATTTAGCGAAATACATGTATTTGTTCGCGGCTCGTTATCGCAATATACTATTATCATATCAGGCTATTATCTCTTGTTTAGAAGAGATATATTATCGCTCATCCAGCACTGTTTGAATCCGGTCCTGAGCAATTGAGACAACTGCATCCAAATCTTTTTGGCCTAAGAAATATGCCGGCATCTCTTCAATGAGTATTTTGCTAATAGCGGGATCATTGCATTTAATTCTTGAACAACTCTTGATAATATTTTCAATATCATAGATATCCTGTTCTTCATATTTCCTTCCGAAAACAAACCCCATGCCGGAACCATTATAACGGATAACGCCGCCATTATTATAGTACTCAATAGCACATGAGCCTGCATTCAGGAATGCTGTTCGATTCAATACAAAACAATCATTCATTGCAATCTGCGTTTGGATATCTTCTGACAAAAGTATATTAACAAACTCAGCACATGCTTTGATATCATCAGCCTGCGAAGATACAGCGACAGAACAAATCGGGCTGAACATCGGTCCCGTTCCCTCAAGTGAAGGATAGCCGAGAATAGACATTTTGCTGTCGCTGCTATGAATGACGCCTCCTATTACGTTAAGATAGCTGCCTATCCCATAGCAAACACAGTTTGTCGCAGAAGGCAGATATCCGTTATATTTTTCGTACCATTGATTCCATCCGATTCCTTCTTCTTGAACATTATCCCTAACGTAATCCGCAAGCATCTCATATTCAGGAACCGACAGATCCACCTTGCCATCTGATATGAAATAACCATTCATCTCATTAAACAGCATTGAAAAATATGTTGCCTGTCCGTATAGAAGCGGATCGGATCCATTCATTACGTCATTAACAAATCCGGAATACTCATCTAATGTAAAACCCATGCCCGAGGCTCCTGCATACTTTGCCTTAGTCATTATTCCTTCTATCTTAAAGCTGACAGGCAATTGATATATAGCATCACCTGTCTTTGAACCGTCGATTACATTTGTATAGTATTCTTCAGAATCAAGATCTTCCAAATATGGCGTAAGATCTGCCAGGCAATTCGGACTGTTTAGTTGGCTGAATTCGCTGACATCGAGCAATATGTCCGGACCTTCGCCGTTCATGATATCAATTGCAAGTTGATTGCTGAGTTCTGTTCCACTATCCAATGCGGATAATACTTCTGTATCCACATTGTTAATGTCAATCATAATGCTTTCTTCTTGGTAACGATCTATAACCTCAATGAAATATAAATCATTAGTCATATTGAATCTTGATATAGCTTCGCCTGCTTGTTCATTAATGCCGTTGCGCGCGTACAACTCTAATACTGTTTTCCCGGTATTAGGATTAGTCTCATTCTTCTCAAAAATGATCAAGTTTACACTATCGGCATGTTGTCCGGAATAAATATCTGAAGCGGTATACCTAACCAACAGAACAATCCTGTTATCTGAACACTCGATAATATTATTAAAATCAACATGGCATATGCCGGTTCCCTGAAGGAATCCTCTATTCAAATTACACCAATTATAATTGAATATCTCTTCTATTGATTTGTTTTGAACATTGATCCGAGAAACACCGGATTCTGTTTTACAATACAGCATTCCATCAACGCCGGTAAATGAAGAATACAAATCATCAATATTTAACCAATCATAGTCTTTCTCATCAGCAATGGTCAATTCGCCATTCGTAAGGTCCAATTCATAGATGATATTTTCATTACCGATATATGCAGGTACCAGTGCTTGAGTATCACTTAGAGTCAATACTGTAGAAATGTAAGTGTTCTTATCTGTTTTCTTGATTTCGACTGTACGGTTGCTGCCGTCAGGTGAAACTATACAGATATCAACATAAGCACGTCCTGTTTCCGGCTGGTAAGAAACAGTCTCTATCTTATAGTCACCGACATTGTAGGTATTCGTAAAAGCAATCAGTTCATCACCCTGCCCGGAACGGGTATCCAAGAGTTCTCCTGTAGCAGGATCATAATCTCTTTCCGTAGAATCGGTTTTAACAGTTAACTTTCCGTCTTTGAAATATGCATCGTCAATCCAACTCTCATTTATGGTCAAGTCTTTTTGAACATCAATGGTATTTACAGTCTGGTTTGTGTTTCTATCGACGACTGCTATAAATCCAAAAATGTAGTCTTTATAATTGAATGTTTCCCAGTCTATTTCATCATCCGAAGGTTTCTCATATTCTCCGGTTGTAAGGATAATATAATAATTCTCATCTGAACCGACATAGTAATGATTGAAAAGCGATACATTCTTGTTTGCATCAACGCCGGTCTTAACATCAATTATTGTTGCATCATACCAAGGTGAATCTGTTGCGATAACCTTTCCCGATTTCTTTGGTGCGGCATTATTGCATGAAGTAACAGATAGCATCAAAGATGCGATTATTAATGCAGATGTAATTCTTAACAAAGCATTTTTCATTCTTTCAGATCCCGCGAGAAAAAGAATACTATAGTCGTGCTTCCTGTTTGTTTTCTATACTAATTTCAGATTGTATCATTTTGTATAGTTAATCGGTAGAATTAGGAATCTGGAGTGCGGTGCTTTTTGGTATAGTAATTTTTCCATACATCTGCATCTCTTGAATCGTTTGATGGCATTATAAAACCTGTATACTTTTTCCTCCGCAGTCCACTTTTCTATTGGTGTCAGGGATGCTACCTTTCACAAATATAATCTCGCAACAGATAATCATATAATATCTTTGCTTTAGACAATATTCCATTACGGAATAAGCAAGCCATGATGACTATCTTGAACCTCAACAATCTCACACTCTAAACCTGCACTAACAAATGAATCATACCAATATGGATAAAGGCTTATTGATTTCAAGTTATCCAATTCACGAACTTCTTCTATTGTGTTATAGATTAAATCCGAATCAGTGTCGCTGTATTTACCACCTAATAGA
>CACZMA010000014.1 GCA_902782125.1 Oscillospiraceae bacterium
AACCGTCTGGTTACAAAACATGAAAGAAATAGCATAACAACCAACAAATGGGAAAAGCATTTGAGGAAAATGAATTTACACACAATTTAGGACTTGACCTGAACAAAGACAAAAAGCTGCATTTTCGTTTTGAAAAACGGAAATATCGCAATCAAAACGCGAACAGTCGCGGCAGCACACATTCTTCGCCATTCAAATCACAAAAAACAGGCGGACATTAAAGTCCGCCTGTCTTAAGTAACATATTAACTTACAGATTACTTAACTTCGTTGAAGCCTTCTCTTGCAGCATATGTTGTGTGCAGGAGCTCATGAGCCTTGTGGCTGTTAGGCTCGCCAAGGAACTTCTCATAGAGTTCGATGATCTGCGGGTTGTTGTGAGACTGACGCAGTGTCTGTCTCTCATCCTCAGAGTAGAGTGCCTGAGCTCTCTTCTCCTTGTATGTATCCATGATGTCATCAGCCTCATTGTGCAGGAAGCACTCTCTTACATAAGGCTGACCACCGCCGTTGATACAACCGCCCGGGCAGCCCATGATCTCGATGAACTGATACTTGGACTTGCCTTCACGGATCTCGTCGAGGAGAACCTTAGCGCTCTTCATGCCGGATGCGATAGCAACGTTAACTGTTGTGCCGTTGATATCGATAGAAGCTTCTCTGATGCCTGCATCGTGGCCACGAACTGCCTTGAACTCGATAGGCTCGGACTCCTTGCCTGTGAGCTTGAAGTAAACAGTTCTGAGGGCTGCTTCCATAACGCCGCCTGTTACACCGAAGATAACACCTGCGCCTGTGTAATCGCCCATGATATCCTGATCCCAATCCTCATCAGGGAGTCTGTCGAAGAGGATACCGCCGCGCTTGATCATACGAGCGAGCTCTCTTGTTGTGATAACAGCATCAACATCATCAATGCCGTTAACCTTGAGCTGTTCTCTCTGTCTCTCGAACTTCTTTGCAGTACAAGGCATAACGGAAACAACGAAGATATCCTTAGGATCGATGCCGTTCTGCTCTGCCCAGTAAGACTTGATGATAGCACCCTGCATCTGGTGAGGAGACTTGCAGGAAGACAGGTGAGGGAGAAGATCTCCGTAGTTGTACTCTGCATAGTTGATCCATCCCGGTGAGCAGGAAGTGATCATAGGAAGTGTTCCGCCGTTCTGGAGTCTGCCGAGGAGCTCAGTGCCCTCTTCCATGATCGTGAGGTCTGCGCCGAAGTTTACGTCGTAAACTCTTGCGAAGCCGAGTCTTCTCATAGCAGCTACCATCTTACCTGTAACAGGTGTTCCGATGGGATAACCGAACTCTTCGCCGAGTGCTGCTCTTACTGCAGGAGCTGCCTGAGCGATAACTGTCTTGCCTGCTGCAAGTGCCTCGTCGATCTTGGAGATCTCGGAGTGCTCCATAAGAGCGCCTGTAGGGCAGACGTTAACGCACTGACCGCACTGGATACAAGGTGAATCTGCAAAAGATCTGTTCTCGGCAGGAGCAACGAAAGTATTGAAACCTCTGTTCTCGAAGCCGAGGATACCGAGACCGTGAGCGTTCTTACATCTCTCGATGCAGCGTCCGCAGAGGATGCACTTGGAAGTATCTCTTACGAGACCGGGAGCAACCTCATCATAATGTGTCTCGGACTTAGCGCCCTGGAAAGCGCCTTCTCTTGCGCCTGTAACGTTAGCGACGTGGAGCAGCTCGCACTGTCCGTTCTTGTCGCACTGCTGGCAGTTCATGTTGTGGTTGGAGAGCAGGAGCTCTACGCTGTGTCTTCTTGCTGTTACAGCTGCAGGGGAAGAGATCTTGATCTCCATGCCCTCAGCTACAGGATAAACGCAGCTTGCTACGAGTCCTCTTGCACCTGTTGCCTCTACGAGACAAACACGGCAGGAACCCTGGTTGCATTCACCGTGGTTGAATGCGCAAAGTGAAGGGATCTCATATCCGCACTTCTTAGCAGCCTCGAGGATAGTAAGTCCTTCCTCAACCTGATAGGAGATGCCCTCTATTTTAATATTAATCATCGCCATAGTAGTAACCTCCTTTAAGCCTTAGATATTGCGTTGAACTTACAGTTGCTCATGCACAGACCGCACTTAACGCACTTCTCGGGATCGATCTCGAACGAAGCGAGCTTGTGACCCTCAGGGATGTACTCTGTTCTTGTGATGCAGGAAGCAGGGCAGTTCTTAGCGCACATGCCGCATCCGATACACTTATCCTTGTCGATCTTGTACTGCATAAGGCTCTTGCAAACGTGTGCAGGGCACTTCTTGTCAACGATGTGAGCGATGTACTCGTCACGGAAGTGAGCAAGTGTGGAGTTAACCGGGTTGGAAGCTGTCTGACCAAGAGCGCACAGAGAGTTTGTCTTGATCGTCTTGGAGAGCTCTTCGAGCTCGTCGAGATCTTCCATTGTGCCCTTGCCTTCGGTGATCTTTGTGAGGATCTCGAGGATTCTCTTTGTACCGATACGGCAGGGTGAGCACTTACCGCAGGACTCGTCACAGATGAATTCCATATAGAACTTAGCAACGTCAACCATGCAGTTGTCTTCGTCCATTACGATAGCTCCGCCGGAACCCATCATGGAACCCTTCTGTACGAGGTTATCAAAGTCGATAGGCTCGTCGAGATATTCCTCTGTGAGGCATCCGCCTGAAGGACCACCGGTCTGGATAGCCTTGAACTTCTTGCCGTTCGGGATACCGCCGCCGATGTCATAGATGAGCTCTCTCAGGGTCGTACCCATAGGAACTTCTACGAGACCTACGTTGTTTACCTTACCGCCGAGTGCGAAAACCTTCGTACCCTTGGACTTCTCTGTACCGACTGCTGCGAACTCAGCTGCGCCTTCTCTTAAGATGTAAGGAACGCATGCGAGTGTCTCAACGTTGTTAACGCATGTAGGCTTCTGCCAGAGACCCTTGATAGCAGGGAACGGCGGCCTCGGACGAGGCATACCGCGCTTACCTTCGATGGAGTTAAGGAGTGCTGTCTCCTCACCGCAAACGAATGCGCCTGCACCGAGTCTGATGTGGCAGTTGAAGTTGAAACCTGTGCCCATGATGTTCTCACCGAGGAGGCCTGCTTCTCTTGCCTGTGCGATAGCGATCTTAAGACGGTTGACTGCGATAGGATACTCGGCACGTACATAGAAGTAACCTTCTGAAGCACCGAAAGCGTAACCTGCGATCATCATACCTTCGATAACACCGAGAGGGTTACCCTCGAGGATGGAACGATCCATGAATGCACCCGGGTCGCCCTCGTCGCCGTTACAAACAACATACTTCTGATCAGCTTCAACGTTGTAAGCGAACTGCCACTTTCTTCCTGTGGGGAATCCGCCGCCGCCACGGCCACGAAGACCGGAAGCGAGTACTTCGTCGATAACTTCCTGCTGTGTCATGGACAGAGCCTTCTTCAGACCCTGGAATGCACCCATGCCGATCGCCTCATCGATATCCTCAGGATTGATGACGCCGCAGCCGTGAAGTGCAACACGACGCTGCTTCTTGTAGAAAGTGATATCGTCCTGCTTTGTGATCTTCTCCTTTGAAGCAGGATCAACATAAAGAAGCCTCTCGACGATCTGTCCGCCTACGATATCTGTATCGATGATCTCTTCGACGTCGTCAATAGATACCATACGATAGAGAGTATCTTCAGGATAGATCTTAACGAAAGGTCCCTGTGAGCAGAATCCGAAGCATCCGACCTGGTTTACTGTAGCCTTGTCTGTAAGACCCTTGGCAGCAAGCAGTTCGTTGAACTTCTCCATTATCTCCTTGGAGTTGGAAGAGAGGCATCCTGTACCGCCGCAAAGAACGATATGACGCTTATCATCCTGTCCCTTAAGCTTGTCTTCGAGACACTTGGTGCAAGCTGCTGACTTTGCTTCAAGATCAGCAACAGAATTAATCTTTGTCATGCCTTTGCCTCCTGTCTGTATGAATCAATAATTCCTTCAACCTGACCGACAGCAACCTTAGGGTATACCTTGCCGTTGATGCTGACAGCCGGTGCAATGCCGCACGCACCGATGCATCTCAGAGCATCGAGTGTAAAAAGACCGTCTTCTGTGGTCTCGCCGGGCTTGATGCCGAGGAGCTCGGAGAACTTGTCGATTACATTCTGAGCGCCCTTAACGTAGCAAGCCGTACCAAGGCAGCAGCCGATAACGTACTTTCCCTTCGGAGTAAGGGAGAAGAACGAATAGAATGTAACAACTCCGTAGATCTCCGCGACGGAAATACCCGTCTTCTTAGATACCAGTTCCTGAACTTCGAGCGGGATGTAGCCGTACTCGTTCTGGATATCGCTGAGTATCATCATCAGAGGAGTCTTCTCATCTGTGTATCTGTCACAGATTTCCTCAATTTGTGCAACAGCAGCAGCATTCAGCTTTGCCATGTTGAACCTCCTTAAATATTGTTTTTGTTGATAAACCTTTAAGCATTCAAAAAGTCAGGGCAGCATATCGCTACCTGACATCAAATCGGTATTATCGTAGCCAAGCATCAGTATACAACCCCCTTATTAATAAACAACAGGGCTAGTTGTTCGAGAATCAAAATAGTTCACAAAACTTTTTAAAAATGAATGCAAAAAAACGAGCATTATCGACTTTTGTCGGTAACCCTCAAAACACCCCATAACAGGTAGGTTGATCAGTCGTCGAAGAGAGGTGTGGAGAAATATCTTTCGGCGGTATCCGGAAGAACGGTCACGACCGTCTTGCCCGGTCCGAGCTTTGCCGCGAGCTTGATGGCGGCAGCGACGTTCGTACCGCTCGAGATACCGCACATGATGCCTTCGAGCCTTGCCAGATTCTTGGAAGTCTCGATGGCTTCGTTGTCGGTGATGATGCAGATATCGCTGTATATCTCAGTGTCCAGGATCTTGGGGATGAGGCCGTCTCCGATGCCCATCTGAATGTGCGTTCCGATGCTTCCGCCGGAGAGGATGGCAGCGTTCTCGGGTTCCACCGCCCAGATCAGCGTATCGGGGTTTGCTTCCTTGAGTGCCTTGCCGATACCGGTTATTGTTCCGCCTGTTCCGATGCCGGAGCAGAAGCCGTCGATCTTACATCCGGCCTGAGCGAGGATCTCCCTTGCGGTCTGTGTGTACTGCGCCTCAACATTGGCAGGATTCTCGAACTGCTGCGGAATGAACACCTTACTGTTCTCCGCTGCCAGCTGTTCAGCCTTGATCCTGCAGTCATCGATGCATTTGCCGATGTCTCCGTCGTCGTGAATGAGTATTACTTCCGCACCGTAATGCTTTACGAGCTTACTCCTCTCGATGCTGACCGAATCAGGCATGATGATGATCGTGCGGTATCCTCTGACAGCACCGATGAGGGCAAGGCCTATGCCCTGGTTGCCGCTGGTGGGTTCCACGATTATGCTGTCCGGATGAAGCCTGCCCTCCTGCTCTGCGCGGAGGATCATGTTGTATGCCGTACGCGTCTTTACGGAACCTCCGACATTAAGGCCTTCGTATTTGACGAGGATCTGCGCAGAGTCAGGTCCGGTCATGCGGTTAAGTCTTATCAGCGGGGTATTGCCAAGTGCTTCGAGAATGTTATTGCTTATGGTGTCAGTACTCATTTGGATATACGAGTCTCCTGTCGGTATCGAACCACTCTGACATCATGCGGAACATGCTTACGATGAACCTGCCCTCGTCAGTGATCGAATAAGACCCGTCTTCGTTCTCCTCTATTGTTCCGGTTACGACCTGCTCGTCGAATCGCTTGTCGAACGCGCCGTAATCTTCTACATATTTGCTCGTGAACACATCACCCACGGAATCCTGGGTGAATGTCTCATCAGAGTTCTGATCCATATAACTAAGCATGAATACCGATACCGACCTCTCGACGGTGACCGGGATCAAGGTGAACAGCACCGTATTCACGCAGCAGAATATAACGAACATCATGATGATGTCCCTTATCGTTATCTCTTTCCAGAAGTGCCTTACCACACCCATTATCACGGCGGCAAGACAGCCGGTGATGATTATGAACGCCAAGCCGCGATACATGAGCACCTGCATGCCTGCCAGGAGAGGTGTGTGGAACAGCGCCACGAACAGTACCGAGCAGACAATGAATATCAGGATATAAAGCCCGATCAGCTTGATAACGTCCTTAACTTTCATCAGCCTTCTTCCTCCTTGGGTGCTACAGGCGTCTCCGAAGCGGGAGCGGGCTGCGCTTTTACAGGATCCTGTCCGGCAGTATCCTTCTCCTGCGTCACGAAGTATGCCTTGCCCTCGCTGCTGACCCTTATGGCGGTACCGCAGAAAGTGCAGAAACCCGTTGAAGCGCGTCTGATGCGGTTGCCCGTGAATCCGCAGTTGGGGCACTCGACGGCAATGCTCTCTCTGGCGATCGTCTCTTCGAGTCTCTGGCTCTGGAGCTTGCTCGCAGCGGCGCTGGCCTCCTGCGCTGCACGTTCACGTGCGATCTTCTCGTTCTGCTGTCTCAGCCTCTCATTGTCGATCTTCTGCTTTTCCATGATGTTCTCACCGACAATGATGCCCAGTTTGATAAGTCCATTCCAATTCATCCTTCTATCCCCTTTTCCTCTATATATTCGATACTATTTGCTATTCAAAATATCACAGACGAGAGCTCGCGCGCAAGTCTCGCCACGGGCAGCCCGACCACGTTGAGGAAGTCTCCTTCTATGCCCCTGACCAGAAGTGCTCCGCCGGTCTGTATCCCGTATGCTCCGGCTTTGTCCATCGGGTCTCCGGATTCGATATATCTCTCTATCACATTCTTCTGGTAATCGTCGAGCGGATAGAACTCCACAAGACTGACATCGGTAAACCTCTTCTCCCCGCCTTCGAAAACAAGACTCACGCCTGTAGCCACCACATGCTTCCTTCCCGAGAGGTTCGTAAGCATCCTTTTGGCATCTTCTTTGGATTCCGGCTTGCCGTATATCACATCATCAAGGATGACCGAAGTATCTGCTCCTATTACGACTGAAGAAACCCTGCTGTCCTGATCGAGCATCTCGAAGACTGCGTGTGCCTTCGCAGATGCAAGTTCCTCGCTGACCTCAATGGCAGGAACATTCCTTGTCTCAAGATCAGTCTCAAGTGCGCGTTCGTCAATGTCCGCGAGCTTTATGGTGAAGTCTTCGGTTATGAGTGAAAGCAGCTCCCGTCTTCTCGGAGATGCACTTCCGAGGATCAGGTGTCTGCTCAATTGTTGTCTCCGCGTTCCTTGTACTGTGCGATCTTCGCAGCTGTACTCAGTTTGACGTCATCCGGAGCAGCCTGTTCCTTCACGGCGACTGACGGCGCCTGAGTCGTGGAATTGATGCTGTCGTTGATCGAATCCTTGAACTTGATGACTTCCTCGGGACCGTTCGTTACGTCTTCGAACTTAGCGGTCGGGTTGTCACTGAACAGAGCATATACCTGCTTAGGATTCTCCTTATGAGTGATCCTGTAGTAAACATCGACGAACTTCGCGAGCGACTTGCTCGTAACCAGTCTCGATGCAGTCTTGACAGGTGCATCGATTCCCTGAACTTCATTGACTTCCTTGAAGAACTCTTCACTCGTCTTGTATTCGCCGGTGATGAGGTAACCTGTTCCGGGTTCGCCTTCGGTAGTGAGCGTGATCATCGCATTGGCAACGTCTCTTACGTCTACGAAAGCATGTCCGCCGTTCTTGAGCGGTGCAACGCCGCCGTGCAGATAGCTGTTGAGGATCTTGTTGATCTCATAATCTTCCGTATAGCCGGGACCTATTATGAAAGTAGGAAGTACCATAACGGCATTGAGCCTGTTGAGTGCGACCTTCTCCATGATATAAGCTGCAGTCTCAGCCTTGGACTTTGCATATTCGCCTTCGACCTTATTGCGGTCAAAATGAAGTTCAAGCGTATCCTTGCCGATAAGCTCGGGATTAAGCGCATAAGCGGAACTCAGATATACAAGACGGCCGATCTTACGCTTAAGGCACATGTCTACGATGTTCTCTGCACCTATTACATTAACTCGGCGCATCGTGAGATTGGTGGAATCCGACAGCGATATATACTCATCCGCATGCAGGAAGATCGTGTGTCTCGGATCCTCAACATCGAAGAATTCATTCATCGAATCCTTATCTGTTGATATACCGTAGCAGATCTCGATATTGGGGTTGCCCTCATACTCGCTTACATCGGAAAGCTCGCTCATCAGGATCCTGACTTTCTCACCCTTCGCGATAAGCATGCTGATTATCAGTTTTCCCAGAGCTCCGGCCCCGCCGGACACCAAGTATTTTGCGTTGCTCATGCCAATTCCTCTCTAGACTTTCCATATCTTGCCTTGTCTGCAGATCCGCAAGGTTATCAACTATATTGTATATTATTTTGACGGCAAATTGTTAAATGCTTTGTAAACACAAAATTCGCTCTTGACAAGTCACAGAGCCATGATTATTCTATGGTCACAATTCAAGATTTAAAGGCTGTGACGAAGAAGGCCTGCGATCGTCCGAATTTACAGAGAGCCGTGAGTGCTGAGATACGGTGTTTTGGGAATCGCAAAAGGCTATCACTTCTGAGCCGATACCCCCAAAGGGAATTCCCGAGTAGACGGTATCCGTTACACCGCGTTAAGGCAGAGGAGTTGTCAGACTTCGTTAAGTGGCGCAGTAAAGCGCAAGTTGAGTGGTACCGCGATTATTCGTCTCAACATCCGTAAGGGTGTTGAGACTTTTTTTTGCTCAAAACTCTCAACCTCTGACAAGCACATTGCACAAGGAGGCAAAACAAAATGAACGACAGGCAGATGCAAAGCGAGAGCAGCGTTGAATTCAAGCTGCAAGAGGTTGCGGACAGAGTCAGGGGACTCAGAATGGACATGGGGCTTACTCCCGAAGAGGCTGCGGCAAGACTTGATCTTTCCGTAGAAGAGTATGTGAGCTTTGAATCCGGTACACAGGACTTCAACTTCACATTCATCTATAAGTTTGCGAACATGGCAGGCGTCGAGATCTCCGACATCATGGAGGGTTCTTCTCCTGCACTCACCGAATATGCGGTAACAAGGAACGGTCAGGGAAGCCCGATCACAAGACGTACCGGATACAAGTATCAGCGTCTGGCTTCCAGATTCAAGAACAAGCTCTGCGAGCCTTTCCGCGTCGTAGTTCCTTATTCCGAAGAGGCACTTAACCCGCCTTATCATCTCGTATCACACAACTACCAGGAGATGAACATCGTCGTAAAGGGTACTCTTAAGGTCATCATCGGTGATTCTTCAGAAGTCCTTCACGAAGGCGACTCCATCTACTTCGATTCCACCCAGCCTCACGGAGAGTTCGCGCTGGGCGGCGAGGACTGTGTCTTCTACGCGATCATCCTTAACCCCGAAGCATGGGGCAAGGGCGAGAACTATACTACTCCTTATAATTCAGAGGAGATGCGTACGGACAACGTAACAAACGTTGATGCGGCTAACCTCGAAGATCCGGTCTATGCACATTATCTCAACGGTGTTCTCGATGAGAACGGCACTATGGTCGATGTTGACGTTAATGTTCCCGCATGCAAGAAGTTCAACTTCGCTTTCGACTGCGTTGACGTTATCGCTGACAAGAACCCCAACAAGCTCGCCATGCTCTGGGTCGCAAAGGACTGTGTAACAGAGAAGAGATTCACATTCGCTGACATCAAGAAGTATTCCAACATGACAGCCAACTACTTCAAGTCATTGGGCATCGGCAAGGGCGACAAGGTCGTTCTCGTACTGAAGCGCCACTATCAGTTCTGGTTCGCCATGATGGGTCTCGAGAAGCTCGGTGCAATAGCTATCCCTGCCACACACCTGCTCCGTGACCACGACTACGAATACCGCTTCAACGCAGCCGGCGTTAAGGCAGTCTTCTGTACTGCAGATGACGATGCCGCAGACGAGGCGGAGAAGGCAGCGAAAGCTTGCGGAGTCGAGACTCTCATCCTCTGCAACGGTTCAAGACCCGGTTGGCACGACTTCAACGAAGAGTTCAAGGACTGCTCTGATGTTTTCGAGCGTCCTGAAGATTATGCGTGCGGCTACGATCCGATGGTAATGTTCTTTACTTCCGGTACATCGGGCTATCCTAAGATGGCTCTGCATTCCTACATGTATGCAATCGGTCATATCCCTACTGCTAAGTACTGGCAGAACGTAGACCCTAACGGTCTGCACTTCTCCATCTCCGATACGGGCTGGGGTAAGGCGCTCTGGGGCAAGCTCTACGGCCAGTGGCTCTGCGAGGCACCTGTGTTCACTTTCGACTTCGACCGCTTCAAGGCAGAAGAGATCCTTCCGATGTTCAAGAAGTACAACATCACTACATTCTGCGCACCGCCGACAATGTTCAGGTTCTTCATCAAGGAAGACCTGTCCAAGTACGATCTGTCTTCCCTCAAGTATGCCGTTACGGCAGGCGAAGCACTGAACCCCGAGGTCTTCAATAAGTTCATGGAGACTACCGGTATCAGGCTTATGGAAGGCTTCGGTCAGACAGAGACAACTCTCGTTATCGCCAACCTCGTAGGTTCGAAGATCAAGCTCGGCTCCATGGGCAAGCCCAATCCGCTCTACGATGTTAAGATCCTCGATCCGGACGGCAATGTCTGCAAGCCGGGTGAGACAGGCGAGATCTGCATCAACACACAGAACTATCATCCGAAGGGACTCTTCCTTCAGTACTACCTCGCACCCGAGCTCACCAACGATGCATGGCACGACGGCTGGTATCACACAGGCGATACAGCATGGATGGATGAGGACGGATACATCTCATATGTCGGACGTACGGACGACGTCATCAAGTCTTCCGGTTACCGTATCGGACCTTTCGAGATCGAGAACGTCATCATGGAGCTTCCTTATGTACTCGAGTGTGCAGTTACCGGTGCACCTGACCCGCAGGGCGTCAGAGGTATCGTCGTAAAGGCTACCATCACTCTCGTTAAGGGAACCGAAGGTACGGAAGAACTCAAGAAAGAGATCCAGCACTACGTCAAGGAGAAGACTGCTCCTTACAAGTATCCCCGTATCGTCGAGTTCGTCGATGAGCTCCCCAAGACTTTCAACGGCAAGATCATGAGGAAGGCCATCAGGAACGACGACAACAAGAAAGCCTGATCTCTTACACAGATTTGAGTTTGATAACGGAGGCTGCCCCGGATGGGACAGCCCCATTTTTTATGATGCGATATACCACATTGACTTAAGTGTAAGCGAATGACGCGCTTCCATTCCGGACATCTTCCAGCACATGCTGCCGGAGCCGAGCGCATCTATGAGATCTTCAGGAGAATTGATATCGGGTACTGCCAGATGCCTGATATCCGCCAGCGAGGCAAACTCTCCCTTACGTCTCAGGAGCAGGCAGTGCCGCCTGTCGTACAGGGCGACGTCCTCTATGTCTTCTCTTCTAAGGACCTGATTCCTGATAAGCGGCAATACGGAATTCCTCGGGTCTATTACGGCAGCACTCAGTCCGCCTTCTTCCGTAAAGCACAGGTCTGTCTGCACGGTCTGTGCCTCACGGTAGAGATCAAGGACCGCCTCCCGGACCAGCTTCACTGTAGGATCCGAGTAATCCTCCGAGATGGAAGGACCTGTCACGAGAGCCTTATAGATATATGCAAAGAGAGTGATCTCCTTCCTGCACGCACATGTAAGGAAAAAGTCCAGACAGTTCTGCTGTGCCTGGGCATCAGCCACGCTTCCTATTACGGAATACAGATGCTCCGCCTCGTAAGGATCGGTCTTGACCCTGATCGCGTCCTCGCCTTCTGCGAGATGATACGGCAGGACAAAGGCAGGAGCCCTGTGCTGTCTCAGACAAACAACCGCTGCCGTAAGGAACCCTTCGAAAGTTCCGTCATAGATATAACCGCACTGCCGCTCCTTCAACTTACCGCTCCTCACCAGATTACATTCAACATTACCCGCATATTAGCACGCGCCAATACGGTTTGCAAACATTTGTTCTGTTATCGTGTGAGGTTATTGCAGAACAGGCCTTTTAATCGGACAAAAATAATCCCCTCGGGTGCCTGTGTGCAGCCGAGGGGACAATGTCGATTCAATAGTAATCTGATTACGGCTTGGGATATCCGATAGCCTTCAGGAATGCGTTGACATTATCGATGTCGCTTGACTTATCGCTGTATGCCATAGCAACAACAATGATGCCGTCCTTGCAGTAAACGCCGCCGTAGATATCATCATCAGCAAAGTCAGAATCAGCGTCGCCGTTGAATGTGATATATCCGGAGCCGGCCTTGTCGTTGTAGCTCATTACATACTTACCGTCGAAGTCCTTATCCTTGATCATATCTTCAAAATCATCATAGTAGTAGTCTTCGAAGTAATCTGCTGCAGCTTCTTCATCGTCGAACTCAAGGAATCCGAAGACTGCATTCTTCTTATAAGCATAGATCATTGTATCGCAGTCATCGATCCATGTATCGCCATCCTCGTAAACATAGTAATCATCATCCTCTTCAAGATCGAATTCATCTTCAAGAGCCTTCTTGAAAGCCTTCTCATCAGTAGCCTTGAAGTTAGCGCAGCCAACCATTGAGAAGAGCATAACGCCAGCCAGAAGACCAGCAACTATAGCCTTAACCTTCTTCATAATCTTACCCTTCCTTTTAAAAAGATTTGCCCTTTGATTTTACAGTCGCAGAGCCAAAAAATCAACCTATCTTGAACTTATGGTAATTCTTTTTACCTTTGCGCACGATGGCCTCGCCATTCGCATCAAAGTCAGATTCGGACAGAGCATAGAACTGATCCTCTACGACCTTGTCATTCAGGTATACGCCCTTCTGCGCTATCATGCGGCGTGCTTCGCCGTTGGACTTCATAAGACCGGCCTTTACCAGGGCCTGTGCGATCTGCAGACCTTCTGCAAGCTCTGCAGCGGTGAACTCGGTGGCCTTCATGTCATCCGACCTTCCTGCGTTCTCGAAAATGTCCTCTGCGGTCTTCTTTGCGATCTGTGCCTGCTCCTCGCCGTGGATGATCTTTGTTACCTCGAAGGCAAGTCTCTTCTTTGCCTCGTTGATGGAAGCATCGGTGAGCTTTGCATATTCGTTGATCTCATCCATCTCGAGGAATGTCAGGAGCTTCATGCACTTGATGACATCGGCATCATCGACATTTCTCCAGTACTGGTAGAAATCGTATACCGACGTCTTCTCGGGATCGAGCCAGACAGCACCCTTGGCCGTCTTACCCATCTTCTTACCCTCGCTGTTCGTGAGGAGAGTGAATGTAAGACCGTATGCATCTTCCGCATCCTTACGGCGGATGAGCTCCATACCTGCAAGTATGTTGGACCACTGATCATCTCCGCCGAACTCGAGCTTAACGCCGTAGTTCTTGTGGAGGTAATAGAAGTCATATGCCTGCATGAGCATATAGTTGAATTCGATGAAGGACAGGCCCTTCTCGAGACGCTGCTTGTAGCACTCGGCGGTCAGCATCTTGTTGACCGAGAAGTGAGGTCCGATGTCCCTTAAGAATTCGATGTAATTGAGGTTCCTGAGCCAGTCGGCATTATTAACGATGAGCGCCTTGTCATCGGAGAAATCGACAACCTTGCCCATCTGCTTCTTGAAGCATTCTACATTGTGGTCGATCGTCTCTACTGTCATCATCTGACGCATGTCGGTACGTCCGGAAGGATCTCCTATCATACCGGTGCCGCCGCCCATGAGCGCGATCGGTCTGTGACCTGCCTTCTGCATGTGGCTCATTACCATCATCTGAACGAAGTGGCCTACGTGAAGGCTGTCTGCAGTCGGGTCAAAACCTATATAGAAAGATACTCCCGGCTTGGACAGCAGGTCGTAGATCTCGTCTCTGTGTGTTGCCTGTGAGAAATAACCTCTCTCTTCAAGCGTGTCAAAAACATTCTTGTACATATATTCCTCCAAAGCCCTTATCTTTAAGGCCAATGTATGATACACCGCAGCGGGTTTATAAACAAGTTATCCGAGCTTGATAAAGTCTACTGCTGCAAGCGCTGCGACCGCTCCGTCGGCGCATGCCGTTGTAAGCTGCCTTACCTTCTTGGTCCTTCCGTCTCCTGCCGCGAATATGCCCGGAATGTTGGTCTTGCAGTCCTCGCCGGCTTCGATGTAGCCGCCCGAGAGAGTAACAAGGTCCTTGAATGATGCCGTCGCAGGCTCCTGACCGATCGCAACGAACAGCCCGTCAACTGTAAGCTCCTTCTCAGAGCCGTCTTCCCTGTTCTCGAGAATGACCGAAGACAGCTTCGGCTCACCCTTAAGTTCCTTGACCACATAGGGAGTAACGAACTCGAGGTTCTCTATAGCCTTGGCCGCGTTGACCAGCGTCTCTTCCGCGCGGAACTCGTTCCTTCTGTGTACCAGATACACCTTCTCCGCCATGCCGCAGAGATAGATCGCATCTTCGACTGCAGTATTGCCGCCGCCTGTGACCGCGACAGTCTTGCCCTTGTAAAAAGCTCCGTCGCATGTGGCGCAGTAAGATACTCCCTTACCCGTAAGTTCTTCTTCTCTAGCAATACCCATGTGGCGGTTCTTCGCACCTACCGCGAGGACTACCGCCTTGCAGTTCTCGGTACCGCTGTATTCGGTCGCAACCTCAAATCCGCCTTCAACGGGCCTGATCTCCGTTACCTTATCGAACTTGATCTCGGCACCCAGCGCTTCTGCCTGTTTGTAGAGGCCGTCTGCAAAATCAAAACCCGAGATCTTTGCTATCGCGGGATAGTTCTCGATCTCCGGAGTGTTGATTATCTGTCCGCCGTAAGACTCTGCTTCGTAAACGACCGTGCTCATTCCGGCGCGTCTCGCATAGATTGCTGCCGACAGTCCCGCGGGACCTGCACCTACGATGATAATGTCTGCCATATCAAGCCTCCCTGTCTCCGTTGACCAATTTGTCAAGTCTGCTGTGTATCTCCGGGTACGACCTCTTGAGCGAGATTATCTTTCCTTCGGGACTGATAAAACAGTGCTCGCTCGTTCCCTCGCACCTCACTTCTTCCGTTGCTTTGTCAAATACCTTGTATCTGACATCGAATCTGACTCCGGTGTACTTTACGACCTCGGCCCTTATCACGACCGTATCGCAGTACTTCGCCATCGTCTTATACTTCGCCGACACGGCCACCACGGGGCTGATTATTCCGCCCTCTTCCATACCCTTATATCCGAGTCCTATCTCCTCGAAAAGCACCGTCCTGACCTCTTCGAACCACCTGATGTAATTCGAGTGGTGTACCACACCCATCTGATCGGTCTCGTAATACTGGACCAGGTGCTCGCATTCGCCTGTTGCAGACATATATTCCTCCGCGATTCAAAACTGCGTTCATTATATATGAAAACATGCTCTACCGCACCGCATTTATTCCGCTATAATAGCGGTGTGGATACGACGCTCTTCATCTTGATCACGGATATCATCGGCACCGTTGCTTTCGCGGTGTCCGGAGCGATCGCGGGCATCCGCAAGGAGATGGATATCTTCGGCATCAACATTCTCGCGATAGTGACTGCAACGGGCGGCGGCATCATAAGAGATCTCATCATCGGCAAGATGCCTCCGACGGCTTTCATAGACCCGTTCTTCGTTTTGCTTGCTGCGATAACGGCGAATGTGGTTTTCCTTTTCGTGTACATGACGAAGAAGACCGGAAAGAAGATCCCCGATAAGGCGCGCAACATCTACGACCAGATATTCTTCTGGTGCGACTCGGCCGGTCTTGCAGCATTCACGGTCGATGGTGTCCATGCGGGTCTGACCCTGTCCGGCAGCATCGCGGCAAATGCTTTCCTTGTAGTATTCCTCGGCGTGGTAACAGGCGTCGGCGGCGGAGTTATCCGTGATGTCCTTTCCCTCGAGATGCCCATGATCTTCGTAAAGCATGTCTATGCCTGCGCTTCGATACTGGGTGCCATCGTCATGTTCGTGATCTGCGGTGCGAGCGGTTCTGTCACATCGGGCATCCTGGCAGGCTTTTTTGTGACGCTGGTCATAAGATATCTGGCGGCGCATTTCGGCTGGAACCTTCCCAAGATAAAGAATTAACCCAAACCCCCTGTGATGTGCTATAATTGCGCAGTTATAAATAATAGTCACAGGAGATGGACAACGTGCCGAAGGATCCCAACATACTTCTCAGTTATGTCAACACCGGCCTGAGAGACAGCTACGATTCTCTCGAGGAATTGTGCAGGTCTCTGGATCTTGACGAACATGATGTGATAAAGTCCCTCGCGGATATCGGCTATGAGTACGATCCCGGCCTCAACAAGTTCATTCCCAAGGCTTGATCAGCTTTCAAATTACGGTTTATAAAGGAGAGAAAACATGAAACGCAGACCTGTAGTTCTTATGGTACTTGACGGATTCGGACTGTCTGACAGCACCGAGTATAACGCTATCGCGATGGCAAACACTCCCGTCATCGACAAGCTCAAGGCAGAGTGCCCTTTCGTTAAGGGTTTTGCATCCGGCCTCGCAGTAGGACTTCCCGACGGACAGATGGGTAACTCCGAGGTAGGACACATGAACATCGGTTCGGGAAGGATCATCTATCAGGATCTTACCCTCATCACAAAGTACATCGAGGACGGCGTCTTCTTCAAGAATGAAGAACTCCTCCGTGCCATAAACAACTGCAAAGAGAAGAATTCAGATCTCCACATCTGGGGACTTCTGTCTGACGGCGGCGTTCACTCACACAACACACACCTCTATGCGATCCTCGAGATGTGCAAGAAAGAAGGCCTCGACAGAGTATATATCCACCCCTTCTTCGACGGTCGTGATACACCTCCGGCATCCGGTAAGGATTATCTCCAGGCTCTCGTAGACAAGACCGAGGAGATCGGCGTAGGTAAGGTAGCATCGATGTCCGGCCGTTACTATGCAATGGACAGAGACAGCAACTGGGACAGGATCCAGCTCGCATACGATTCACTCGTACTTGGCGAAGGCGTTAAGGCAACAGATCCCGTCAAGGCAATGCAGGATTCTTATGACGGCGGCGTAACGGATGAGTTCGTTCTTCCTACCGTCATCACAGATGAAGCCGGCAAGCCCCTCTCTGTTGTTAAGCCGAATGACTCCGTCATCTTCTTCAACTTCCGTCCGGACAGAGCAAGAGAGATCACGAAGGCGTTCTGCTTCTCCGACGAGGATATCGCAGCTGCAGAAGGTGATGCATCCGATACAAAGTGCATCAAGCACCTTAAGCGTGCCAACGGCTTCATGCCTCTCACATATGTCTGCTTCAAGGACTATGACGAGACAATCCCCAACAAGTTTGTCGCTTTCAAGAAGGAAGAGATCAAGAACACATTAGGCGAGTATCTCGCAGCAAACGGACTCAAGCAGCTCCGTATCGCCGAGACAGAGAAGTATGCTCATGTTACATTCTTCTTCAACGGCGGCATCGAAGAACCCAACAAGGATGAGGACCGCACACTTGTTCCCTCTCCTGCAGTCGCAACTTATGACCTGAAGCCTGAGATGAGTGCTCCGGAAGTATCCGAGAAGCTCGACGCGGCTATCTGCTCCGACAAGTATGATGTCGTCATCATCAACTTCGCTAACCCTGACATGGTCGGTCACACAGGTGTTCTCGAAGCAGCCATCAAGGCAGTCGAGAGAGTTGATGCCTGCGTCGGCGGCGCAGTCGAGGCAGTCAAGAAGATGAACGGCGTTCTCTTCATCTGTGCAGACCACGGCAACGCAGAGCAGATGATGAACCTTGAGACAATGCAGCCTCATACTGCACACACGACAAATCCCGTTCCGTTCATCCTCTATAACTACGATCCCGAGTATACACTCCGCGAGGGCGGCCGCCTCTGCGACATCGCACCTACGCTCCTCGAGATCATGGGTCTGCCCCAGCCTGCCGAGATGACAGGCGAGTCACTCCTGATCAAGAAGTGATAGATATTCAAACACAAATAAGAAGAGCGGCACGTCAGTGTCGCTCTTTTTGTTTGCAGAGACAGCTTATCAATATCTCAGTTCGAATCCGGTACTGCCTTGATCGCTGCAAGGAGATCGTCAAATTCTTCGAACGCGGGAATGTCCGGGTTGTCCTCGATGATCTTCTCCGTGCTCCTGAACAGGAATCCTGCCTTGGATGCCTTGATCATGGCAAGGTCATTATAGGAATCGCCTGAAGCGATGGTATCAAAACCTATGGACTGAAGCGCGCGCACGGTCGATAACTTGGAATCTTCGATCCTCATCTTGAAGTCTTCGATCATTCCGTCTTCGCCTACGACCAGAGAGTTGCAGAAGAGTGCCGGATATCCGAGCTTGGCCATTAGCGGCATCGCGAACTGCGTGAAGGTATCGCTTATGATTATCACCTGTGTGTCCTTGCGGAGCTCGTCTAAGAATTCCTTTGCGCCGGGAAGCGGATCGATCTGCGAGATGACTTCCTGTATCTCCTTCAAGCCGAGACCGTGCTCGCGGAGTATGCCGAGCCTCCAGCGCATGAGCTTATCGTAATCAGGCTCGTCCCTCGTTGTTCTCGTGAGTTCGGGGATCCCGGACTTCTTAGAGAACTCGATCCATATCTCGGGGACAAGTACGCCCTCCATATCAAGACAAACAATATTCATCAGATATCCTCCTTATATTCTCGCGTATATGAACGCGCCGCTGTCATAACCCAATCCGTATCTTCCAAAAATGATCACCGCCAGCACCAGCACCATGAACACCGCCCAGGATACGACCGCGGGCTTGCTGCAGACAAGTGCGAGCGCCGATCTGTGTTCGGCTGCATCGTCTTCCGTGTACTGATATATATCGACTGCGACAAGGATCGCCACAGATACGATGAGCACGATGATATTTGCAAGATCCAGACCCATAGAATAAATGCCCTGAGCATTAAAAGCAATCCCGCCAGCTCTGGTAAATGCCGCGAACATATCGATCGCCTCAGGAACAGTCCTTGATCTGAAGAACACGAATCCCAGGAGCACGAGTATGAACGTGCGTACTATCTGGAATATCTTATAAGGCAGACGGTCACTCCTGAGCGGTCCTCTCACCTTCTCGAACAACGGCTCGAAGAGCATGCCGCTCACGATATAGAGACAGTGGAGAAGTCCGGAGCCGATGATATATGTCCACATGCCGCCGTGCCAGTAACCTACCGAGAACCACAGTATGAGCATTCCCACATATACGGGGACCTTCTTGCCGCGCTTCTTGCCCAAGGCCTTCCTGGATACGTCTCCTATCTTAACGAGCGGAGCGGATTTGAGCACGGGATAGTAAAGGTAGTCGCGGAGCCACGAACCCAGCGTGATGTGCCAGCGTCTCCAGTATTCTCTTATCGATCTCGACAGGTAAGGGCTGTTGAAGTTCTCGTTAAGCTCGATGCCGAGCAGATGCGATGTGCCGAGCACGATATCGATGCATCCGGAGAAATCGGTATAGAGCTGTATAGCGAAGCAGAATACTCCGAGCGCAGTATAAAGACCGGTATATGTGATATGGTCACCATATGCCGCGTTGACCATCACGGCAATGCGGTCCGCGATAACGAGCTTCTTGAAGAATCCCCATGCTATCCTTATCGCACCTTCCTTCAGTCTTTGGATGGAGAACACGGCAGTCTCTGACTTGTCCAGTTCGGCAGACAGCACTGCATAGGAATTCATCGGGCCGGACGTGATATAAGGGAAGTACGTCGCGAAGAGAAGATATCTTCCGATGTTCCTCTCCGGCTTCACCCTGTCCCATGTGCAGTCGAGAACATATCCCACCATCTGAAGCGTATAGAAGGACATGCCTACCGGAACAAGATACAGCATGAATTCCCTGACGCCTTCGGATGCTCCGAAGAAGTTGTTCAGATCTTCTGCCGCCAGATCCATAACGCCGTAGAACTTGACGGCGCACATAATCGCCAGATTGAATACGATCGTAATGACGCAGGCGAGGTTACGCTGCCATGTCTTCCCCTGACGTCCTGCAAGAAAGCCTCCGGCAAAAGTGGTAAATGCCGTAAGCAGCACAAAGAACAATGTGTAGAATCCGCAGAACGCGCAGAAAGCGATACTCGCGGCGAGCAGCCACCATCTTCTCGCCTTGCCCGGGAGAAGATAGTAGATCATCACCGCCGCAAGGACAAACGCGAGATAAGCTGCGGATACCAGTGACATCAGTGATTATCCGAGGTGAGCCATTATCTTGTCGGCCATCTCGCCGACATTCTTCATTCCGGTGGTCTCGCCCATCGTGAACTTGATATCAAAAGAACGCTCGATCGCTACGAGGAGATTGATATGCTCAAGGGAATCCCAGTCTTCGATATCTGCTGCAGTAGTCTCATCGGTCACCACGATATCCTCGTCGTCGAAAACATCACGGAACACCTCGTTAAGCTTTGCAAAAACTTCTTCTCTAGTCATATCTTTCCTCCGTTAATTGACTTTGATGGCAATATTCCTGCTCTCATAAGGCTTCGACAAGTCGAGTTCCCAGAAGGAGTTGCCTTCCTCATCCTCGGACACTTTGTCAAAACCCTGATCCTTATAGAATTCTCTAACCATTTTATTCTTAGCCGTCGGATAATAACAGCCTCTTATCTTCGATACTCCCCTGGACCTGCACTCGTTTACGAATTCGTCCATCATCGCATATTCCATTCCGCGCTTAAGGACCCTGCAGCTCATGAGCCAGAGATCCATGATGAATACCTTGGCTCTGTCCTCGTCTTCTTCATGTCCGAAGCTGACTGCGACAACGCCGTTATCGCCGAACTTGTCTTCGAGCCTTCCGTAGCGGGTAATGTATTTGGGGTCAGCGGCGAAAGCTTCTATCTCCGCCCTGCTGCAGCGTTTCGTCGTGAGGTTGAACTGGTTGCTCTTATTGGTGAGTTCGGCGATCCTCTCCATATAGACGGGAGCAAAAGGTCCGATCTCAGCCTGCATCTCGAGAGACTTCAGGTAATCTTCGTAGTTGTCAAAAGCACCCTGCGTCTTTGCCCTCTCGATGTTCGCCTTATACATCTCGCCGCGCTTAAGGTCTTCTTCTGACAGTCCGGTCACTTCAAAATAACCGTTCCTGTCCATGGTCTCTATGTAGGTCTCGGGCGCGCCCACTTCGGGAACGCTGATGCCGGGAATGTTGCCTGAGACAAGGCCTCTCTCCATCGGATTATCGTCAACGAAAACAAAGCTGTCCGCCCCGATGTTGATCTCCTGCGCAGTCGCAACTATATTACGGTCCTTGTTCTCCCAGTTTGCCTTGATCACGATAAAGTCATCCGGCTTCAGTGTTGAATCCGGCCTGTTAAGTCCCGCGAGAGCATTCTCTTCATCGTTCTTGGAAGCAACGGTGAGAAGGATGCCGATATCCTTGTGCGCCTTAACGTACTGCTGGAACTCCGTATAGAGCTCCGAGACAGCATCTTCATGACCGATATGGATATTCTCGGGACCGTCGTCACCTACGATACCGCCCCAGAGGGTGTTGTCCATGTCGAGTGCGATAGCTTTCTTGTTCTTGCCGTAGATGGCCTTAATGATATGTGCGAGATTGAATGCAAAGTCCGGAATCGCGCTGACGCTCAGGGCATACTTGTATCTGTACCAGTCGCCGGGATCAGCCCAGCGCTTGATGCCGTATTCTGCCGAGACATAGTTGATGTCATTGATGAAGAAACTGCCGTGCGCTCTTGCGTAATCGTGGAACCTGCCGTTCAGTCTCGAGATAAAGTTCACTCTTCCGTGGATATCGGTGGCATCACTGTTGCCCAGGAGCCTGAAGTAAGGCATCTCGAAGTTGTTCTGGATAACAGTGCAGCCGTACCTTACCTCGAGCGACTGCCACACCTTCTCGAACCTAAGATACTCGGCATCGAGCAGGGCATCGACCTCTTCGGGCGACTGTCCCGCACGCGGGAAGGATATGATGTTCCTCGTCGTCGTGTGCACAAAGACAAGGTCCGGGGCAAAGGCATCCAGCTCTTCGTTGCCGAAAACGGCATCTTCGAAGAACTTGTTGTACTCAGACTCCCAGAACTCCGGCCTGATGCCGTAGTCCAGCAGGAACAGCTCGAGGATCTGCCTGATGTCACTTGTAGTAGACCCTCCGAGGATGGCGATCTTCTTATCTATGTATTTGATGTCGGGACGCTCGAGAAGCTGCCTTCTGATCGCCTTCTTCTTACGCAGTATATAGTCCGGATCAAAGGGATACTCTAATTCCTTCATCGCACCGGTGTGTCCTGTCAGCGGAGAAGACCCTTTGCTTCAGCAAGTGTGTTCTGATAGTCGCACAGATAGTAGAAGCTGTAGAAAGGTACGAACATGATGAGGACTGAGATGATCGGGCTGTAGAACTTGTTGATGCCGATCTTGTTTGCTTCCTCTTCCATCGCAGTGAACACCTGATAGTAGTAGACCCACATAACGATTCCGCCGGTAACAAGACCGATAAGGAATGCCAGCCAGTAGTTAAGGACCGGCTTGCTGGGGTAAGGGTTGATCTTACGCATGTTCGTATCGATCTTATACCAGAAGAAGATTCCGTACAGACCGCATGTCACCATTGATATCAGACATTCAACTACCCAGTTAAGCTTGCTCATATAATCTCTCCTCTTACTTCATGATCAGAACTCCTGATCCATAACTACACTAGTATATCACACGAGTATTTGCGTTAAGTAGTCTTTCTTGACATAAACCTTAAGTACCGCAGGCAATCCGCGGGCTTTTTTGTGTAGTTTTATTTCAGCCCGCATTCATTACGCGTGATATAAATATTATCGGTCCAAAGGCCTGAGAGGTGGAATATGGAAGATCTTACTTTTCTGAGAGATCTGGCGATCATACTTTGTGTTGCCAAATTGTTCGGTATCGCGGCACGTAAATTCCGTGCTCCTGAAGTCGTCGGCGAGATACTCGCAGGCGTCCTGATCGGACCCGCCGTAGTCGGCATCCTCAACAGGACCATCCCCGCTCTGGCACAGACACCTCTCCCGGTCCTCGTGGACGAGAGTGACTTTATCTCCCAGATGGCTAAGATCGGCGTCATCATGCTCATGTTCGAAGCAGGTCTGTCCACAGACATGAAGAAACTCAAGCAGACGGGACTCAAGGCTACGGCCATCGCCTGTGCAGGCGTTTTCGTCCCGCTCGTATCAGGCGCGGTCCTGTTCATGGCATTCTACGGATGGGGCGGATTCGGTTCGGAGCAGATGCTCAAGGGACTGTTCATCGGAACCATCATCTCAGCCACTTCCGTCAGCATCACGGTCGCAGCCCTGAAGGAACTCGGCAAGCTTAACGGACTCATCGGAACAACTATAACGAGTTCTGCCATCATCGACGATGTCATCGGCATCATCGTCCTTACTTTTGTCCTGAGCGCCAGAGGGACCGAGACCAACATCTGGATGATCATCATCAAAGCCGTACTGTTCTTCGCGATAGCGATCATCTCCGGCTTTGTCGTATATAAGATCTTCTCCTGGCTCGACAAGCGTTATGAGCACACGAGAAGGATCCCCATCGCATCTCTCGTATACTGCCTGATAATGGCGTTTGTTGCAGAGAGGTATTTCGGGATCGCCGATATTACCGGTGCATATGTCGCAGGTGTTGTCCTGTGTAACCTTCACGATGCTTCTTATGTCGAGAGAAGGATCGATATCTCGGCGTATATGGTTTTCGCGCCGGTGTTCTTTGCAGGCATCGGTCTCAAGGTGTCCTTCGAGACCATGGACCTGAAGCTCCTGTTGTTTTCCGTCTGCTTCGTGCTCGTTGCATGCCTGAGCAAGATCGTTGGCTGCGGCGGAGTGGCAAGGCTCTGCAGGTTCAAGGGTAACGACGCGCTTAAGATAGGCGTCGGCATGATGACCCGTGGCGAGGTCGCGCTCATTACTGCTTCCAAGGGACTTGCCGCAGGACTGATCACCGAGGATTTCTTTACGGCCGTGATCTTACTGATACTGGTAAGCTCCATCATGGTGCCTATCCTTCTCAAGTCAATGTATAAGAGACATCCGGCAGACTAAACTCGAGCAGCGCGCTTGCTCGCTTAGGTCCTCCGCGCTTCGCTTGTGCGGAAGTCGCTCGCGAGTGTGCTGCTCTCAGTCGGTGCTCAAAGCGGCTTTAATGAAAGCTTTTTACCAGGAGGCCTGATCGCCCCAGTTCCAGTCAGATGACCAGTAATCATCGCTCGGAGATACACGGTCTTCAAGGGCATCCTGCATGATGTCCTGGAGCTGATCTTCGGGATTCTGCTCTCCGCCGGAAGGAGTAGGAGTAGGCGTAGGCGTGGGATCGTTCGGATCAGAAGGAGTAGGCGTCGGCTCAGGTGTAGGTTCAGCCTGCTGCAGGAGCTCTTCCTCGAACTCGTCGATCTCATCCTTGAGAGTCTGGGCAGGATCATAGTGACCTGTTCCCTTGTCATTGGCACACCCGTCCTCACAAAGGATGTCGCGGGCTTCGTCCAGTATGTCGAGAACCTCTTCCAGATTATCTTCATTGATCTTGTCGGGATCGATGGGAGCTATCAGTGCCAGTGCATAGTTGACCCTGATCATACAGTCGGCAGGCTCCGGCGGATTGTAAGACAGCGCCAGGTCATACTCTGTGATCGCTCTGTCGTAATCACCGAGAGAATAGAATATATTTCCTCTGTTATAAGGATTGATGTACGGTTCGGTGAAGCCCAGGAAGCCGAGCTGGTTGAATTCGTACTTCTCTTTCTTGTAGTTCTTGATCATGTTCCTGTTGCTGTAGTAGGCAAGCAGGAGGATGCCCATGAAGATCACGAGCAATACCCATATTCCGACTATGACTCTTTTTGTGATCCTCATATCAACCTCTTCGCTTTACACTTATAAATTCATATGCAACAAGAACAGCCAGCGGGATCATAAAGAAATAATAGAGCTCCGCATATCCTTCTCTCTTATCTTCTTCAACATCGGTATCTACCGAATTCTTGATGTTATTGAGTGTCGACTCTATCCTCTCGGTCCTGTCCATGTGGACATAGGATATGCCCAGTTCCTGTGCGATCTTCTTGAGATTGCTCTCATCGATGTACGATACGGCAGGCTGATAGGGATAATCCCTCTCATCCATGAGGATCTCTGACTCGCCCGTGTAAGCATCTGTGACATGCATGATGCCGCCCTTGGTCGTACCGTATCCCATAACCGCACCGCCGTCGATGTACTCTGCAAGATCATCGAAAGGCTTGAGTGCATAATCATCCGTTATCTCGCCGTCACTTATGAAGAAGACGTATATCGGATCGTCGCTTCTCTCATCAGCTGCTTCGAGGACATTCTCAAGAGTATCCTTTACAACACTCAGATTGGTTCCGAATGCATACCTGTAATAGACCGGAGCGATGCTGTCTACAAATGCCTTTGCAAATTCCGGATCATCGGTGAACGGGGTCAGGACCTGCGCATCATTGTTGAAGTCGATAATGCTGTACTCTGCGCCCGGGAACTCGTCTATGATGTAGGCGATGTCGGCCTTGGCTCCGTCGAATCTCGGATTCTTGCCGTCGTAATCCTCGGCGACCATGCTTATCGTATCATCTACGACAAATATGATCTTGCACTTTGTCACTTCCTGCTCGACCTTGACATGCTTGTCTCTGATCATCGGTCTCAGGTTGATGACGAACAGGAGCAGTATGATGATTATCTGTCTGATGTAAGGTGCTACCCCCCTCCTCTTAAGACAAAGAAGGATGACGCAGATGACTGCCATTGCCCCTACCGGGATTATCGGATTAAAGATAATATCGTCCATGGGCTACACCTTCGTTACAAATGCCAGCAGTATCATTGCCGCTATGGTGGTCAGGAGAAGACAGAAAGGCGTCTCCGGCTGATCCACTTCAGTTATCTCATACGTTGCATCATCAAGTGTCTCCACCTGATCTTCTATCGCAGACACGATATCTCTTACGGCTGTATTGCTCTCGCCGTAGAAGAATTCGCCGCCGGTATCCTCGACAGTCTTCTTCATCTCTTTGAGATCGCCTGAATACATATACTCGGTTCCGATACCGTAGACGATAATGTTCTTCTCTTCGCATATCTTTCCGGCATCGGGAAGAGTGATGAGTTCTTCTCCCGCCAGATCGTTATCTGTCGAGAATATGATGATCCTTGTTCTGTCCGGATCTTCCTCGAGGTTGTTGAAGCTGAGAGCAGCCGCAGCGAGACCGTCGCCGATTATCGAAGAACCGCGCATCTCGTTGCCGACGAGCGTTCCTTTGCTGATGAAGTCATCGAGCTTGATGTATTCATCCCAATCGACATTCAGACTGCTATAGTAATCGGTCCTCATCTCCAGGGCTTCTCTTATCGTCTCCAGAGTGTCTATGACATAGTCGTAATCAGTGGTAAGGGGGCAGATAAGGACTGGTGTCGTATTGAATATTACGATGCCTACCTTCTGGCCTTCGAGATCTTCCACGACATCTATCAGTTTGTCGACCAGGACCTCGTTAAGTTCATCGACCGTCGTCGAGATGTCCATGCAGATGATGATGTCCCTGTTATAGTTCTCTATCGTGGTCGTCTCTGTCTTATACGGGCGTGCCATGAGGAATCCCGACAGCAGGATGCTGAAGATGATCGATAAGGACAGAAGGAACTTCATTACCTTATATGAGCGCACCTTGAACTTGTAGTAAGGCAGATTCTTAAGGTAGTCGGGGACGACGACCTTGGAGCCGCCCTTGTATTTCCTCTTGCGGTGGAGGCTGATGAAGGTGAGAACGATGTAGACTAACGCTACGGCACCGCAGATATATAAAGCTATCTCGTACTTCAGTTCCATTCCGCTATCGTCCTCTTCGTCTTCTTGATAGACTCTTTTGCATCGCCTTCGGAAATCCTGTCGAACTCAGGCTCATAGTATTCCTCGACAAGATCTGCCAATGAATTCATCTTTGCCATGCGGATCTCATAGAGCGTGTACTTCTGAACTTCGATGCCCGTTGCCTCATATGCAAAATTCCTTATGAGCTTACTCATCTTCTCGTAAGTAGGTCTGATGAGTGTCGGGTCTGCAAGGAATGCCTTCTCGATCTTCTCGAGTCTGGCGAGATAATCCTTCTTGAGCTTATTCATATCCGGCTTGGTCCAGAGCAGTTCCTTCGCCGTGACCTTACGCTTGTTCTTCCTGCTCTTGATAACACGGACAAGGATATAGATAACCACTACGAGCGTGATCAGGAGCAACAGCGCACCGACAATTACTATCGGCGCCGTTGAATAATCAAGCATGTTCCTGAGCTTTACACTTGTAGGCATCGTTACTTCCTCATCTTATGCTTCTCGAGAAGCTCAATTATTCCTCTCTCGACATGACTCGACGATCTTATCGTCGTCATTGCTATGCCGTTCCTCTTAAGCTTGTTGTCACACTCCGCAAGGACGCGTCTCTTCTCGTCCTGCTGAAGCTTCCTGAGCTTCTTGCTCCTTGTTATGTACGCCGGCAGATAATCGCTCTGCTCGATACCGTATACGTTCTTGCCGAAAACATCCGCATCGCTGACGTTGATCAGCAGCACATCGTGCACGAGTATCAGCTGCCTCAGGAGTGATTCCGATACTTTGCTTATGCCTTCCATATCGGTTACGATCACAACGATCATCCTTCTCCTGATATTGCGGATGATGTATTCGAGCGACTGGTCGATGTTCGAATTGTTCTTCAGACTTACCGCTTTGTTGTAACCGGACAGTATTGTCTCCAGGTTAAGGAATCCCATCCTGAACGGGAAGCGGCACATCTTCTCGCCGTCGGAATATATCGCGCTTACATAATCACCGTTGCTGGTGACCATGTATGCCAGACTGCCTCCGCCGATGAGAGCGACTTCCCTCTTCTCCTCACCTTCGGATGTATCTGCGAGCATCCTGCGGTTGGTATCCATTACCAGCATGATGTTGTGCTTCTTCTCGGCAATATACTGCCTTATGAGCACCTTCTGGCTTCGGGAGGTAGCCTTCCAGTCGATGTCCTTGACATCGTCGCCGGGAACATACTCTCTCAGCTCATCGAAATTCATGCTGCGGCCTTTGTATATTGAGTTATAAGAACCGTCCAAGACCCTGCTTGTGGTCTTTTGGGTGGAGATGGTCTTATATCTCTTGAGGCCGTCTTTTATCCTGGAAATATACTCGAGTCTCATGGAGTGTTGATGGCTCCGACGATCGCATCGATGATAGACTCTTCGCTGATTCCGTCAGCAACTGCTGCGAAGTTCAGCATGATCCTGTGGCGGAGGACTTCGTAACGGAGTGCCTTAACGTCATCAGGTGTGCAGTAGCCTCTGCCTCCGATGAGTGCCATTGCTTTCGCTGTCTCCATGAAAGCGATCGCAGCACGTGTGGAAGCGCCCATTGCAACGTAGGATGCGAGCTCGGGCGAGATGAAGGCCTTAGGCTGACGTGATGCCTGGACTATATCTACGATGTATTTCTTGATCGTGGGTGCGATATAGATCTTCCTGCAGAGCTGCTGGAGGAATACGACATCCTCCATGCTCGCGACGGCACTGCTGCCAGTATAGATATCTGCTTCTATCCTGTTGAGGATCTCGATCTCCTGAGATTCGCTGGGATATGTGATGACTTCCTTAAGAAGGAATCTGTCGAGCTGAGCCTCGGAGAGCTCGTATGTACCTTCCTGCTCGATCGGGTTCTGTGTGGCAACTACCACGAATACATCAGGAAGCTTGAATGTCTGTCCGCCGATACTTACCGATCTCTCCTGCATCGCCTCGAGCATGGCACTTTGGGTCTTGGCACTGGAACGGTTGATCTCGTCGAGCAGAACGAAGTTGGCATATACCGGACCGATCTTGGTCTCAAAGGTATTGTTGGTCATGTTGAATGTCTGCGTCCCGATGATATCGCTCGGAAGAAGGTCCGGGGTACACTGTATCCTCGAGAACTTACCGTTGACGGACTCGGTCACGATCCTTGCCGCGGTCGTCTTGGCAAGACCCGGAACAGATTCGAGAAGGATGTGTCCGTTGGCGATCATGGATACGAGGAGCGATATTCCGAGCTGCTCCTGGCCTACGATCTTGGACGCATAATAATTCCTTATCCTTGCGATGATCTGATTCGCACGCGCGGTCTCTTCCGGTGTAACTGTAGATACCGGCGTATTTACTTCTGCAATGTTTTCCATAGTCAGCTCCTCTTTCCAAAAATCAACAATACGGTAATGAGTATATAATTTTTGACAAATGAATTATAGCCTAAAGTGCGGCAGTTACCAGTTGTCTGTTAGTTGCAAGGTAATACTTACTACGCCAACATAATAGTACTGTTCTGCTACTATGTCAACTGTGAATTTGAAATAAGTTATAATGTCACTATAAGTCGGAACAGGAATTCGGGAAAAGGGAATAAGTAAATATGAATAAGAATAATCTTTACTATAAGATCACAGCCGCTCTTCTGCTCGGTGCCATGTTGATCCCGCTGGCATCGTGCAGCATCTTCGCACGTAAGGAGATCATCGAGGCAGCGGACAGGCTGGGAGCCGATATCACAGACGGAAGCGCAGATGACATCCTTTCCATGTCGAGCAAGAAGCACAAGAAGTTCAGTGAAGAACTCAGTGCTCTGATATCAGGTGAAGGATACACGGAAGAAGAGAACCTGTATGCCGATGCGGTCAGACAGACGATGGAGTACGAAGTGGACGAATCTTCCGTAACAGTAGACGGAGACAACGCGACCTGCAATATCGTTATATCCATTGCTGACTACACATCGCTCACAGGCGGTGATTATGACACCATATATGACCTTACTGATGCTGTCTCTTCCTGCGGCAAGACCGACATCACATTCACCGCGGAATTCAAGAAGAAAAACGATGAGTGGCGTGTCGAGAATCTGAACAGCGAAGAATTCCTTAAGATCTTCGAATACAGGAATGCCGAGTTTACCATCGGCAGAGCATCACTCATAGAGACGGCAAATACCCTGGCCGGATTCATCGCGGAAGGCACTTCGGCAGATATCGAAGCTCTGTCATTCGATCCTGTTGAGGACGGTGCTTTCGAGTATCTTCTTGCAGAAGGCATAACGGGAGACGAGAAGGATTTTGCCGATGCCGTAAGACAGACATTCAATGTCACTGTCCCTGAAGACTCTGCAACGGTAACAGGCCTTATCGGGACCTGCGACATAGTCGTGGAATCAGCTGATTATGAGAGCATAGCAGACGGCAATTACAGCAGCATCAGCGAGCTTCTTGCCGCAGTGGCAACAAGCGATACCATAAGTTATACATTTACCGCCGAGTTCATAAGAGAAGGCGATAACTGGTATATCACCAACCTGGGTTCGGAAGACTTCGAGAACATCTTCATCTACAGATATATGGTGCTCAGCATAAGCGACTTCTCCGGAACATATGTAGCAGAAGTCGATGTTACTGACGAGTTCAACACACAGATAGAGGCGAATGTCGGAGCAGGATCCACCAACGGCATGACGGGATCCATCATCGCCCAGGTAACCATGGAGCTGAACAAGGACGGCACATATTCCATCGGCATCGACCGTGACGTATTTGCACAGACAATTTACGATTATGCCGACACGAACATAGATAAGCTCATTACGAATTTTCTCGGAGTATCATCCACGGATCAGATAGAGCTCCTTGTAAAGCTTGCAGGCTACAAGGATTATGCCGACATGAGATCCCAGCTTCTCGGGCAGGTCACGGATATGCTCGGCGGTCTCAGCACATCAGGTCTCGACCGCGACGGCGACTATACAGTAAGCGGCAGCACCATCACTTTCTGCGGTGATGACAACACAAAGACAACAGACGATATAACGGGAAGCATAGATACTTACGGCAAGATCACGGTCACGGCTCCGATAACGGATCCGGATGCAGCCATGCTCTTTGGTGCGGATGAGATAACGCTTGTTTTCGCGCCGGAGAATTAACCCGGAAGCATCCCTCTCTTATCGAAGGTCTTCTTGCCGTCCGTCATGATGTAGTCTCCTCCGAATCTGATCTGATCGCAGAAGTCCTGTATCGAAGTAAGTCTTCTCCTGAACGCCATGCCGGCTCCGAGCAGATTGACGCTGTGGATATCCGATCCTGCAGTACCGGGAAGTTCATGTTCATTTGCATACTTAACGGCGCGTTCGTTGAACTCGGGTCTCTTATTGGAAGCGTTGATCATCTCCACTCCGTCGACGATGTCCGGGAAGAGCCTTATCTCGGGTATGTACGGTTCTTCGCGGTAAGGATGCGCCTGGACATAAATGCCGCCGCCCTCATGCACTATCCTGCTCATCTTCGCGGGATCACTGTGTCTTAACTCCGGATGCTCCTTCATCCATTCCGGTGTAACACCGTAGATAAGGAACTCGGTTCCATTGAATCCCGCTTCCATTCCGAACCACACATCGAGACCTATCTCGTCTCCCCTGGCCTTGGCCTCGCGGTATCCCTCAGCGAAAAGCTCTACCCACGTCTCCCAGGGAAGGCTCCTGTCGACACAGGTGTTGCCGCCCCAGTTGTGATCGGTGACGATTATTCCCGCATAACCCGCCGCCTTTGCGCTGTCAGCCATCTCCGCACCGGTGTTTTTCGCGCAGGCGCTCGCGCTGCACGTATGTAAGTGTGTCTCGTACAGATAAGGATATTCTTTGTTCATTTATTGCCTTGCCAGATATTTATAGAAGAATGAGTCTTCGTAGCCCTCAGCCATGAAGTTATTCGTGATGTGACCGAGATAAGACTCGTCTACTATATTACCGTAAGATCCGATCGCTTCAACATTATTCGGCGAGCCTTTGATCTCATTGCCGAATATGACGAACATATTGAGAAGCGCGGGGAACATCATGAGGATAAGTGCAAGTGCTGCAAGCACAGTCTTGATCCTGTCGCCTGTCTTCTTCGGAATCTCGTTTTTGTGTGCCTTCTCGGCAACGACCGAAGTGAGCAGCAGCTGTATCACGAACAGTGCAGGCATCGAGCCGCGCATATTGAAGTCATTCATCTCTGATACAACATATACAGGAAGCAGTAAAAGAGTTAGGCATGCTGCCGCAAACACAGGATCCCTGCCATACCTTCCGCGGAGTATCAGGAAGTAGGGCAATACTTCAACGGCGATGAAGATCAGATATGCCGGTATATACTGCAGCGGATCATCGTAGAAAGTCCAAGCGATACCCTGGAACGATATCGAACCGGAATTGCTCATATAGAAACTTCCGAACAATAACAGCATCGATCCGGCCGCAAGTATGTTGACGGGGGTGAAGATGTTCCTGACCGCTGTGATGCCCTTGCCGGCACCGCCCTCTTTGCGGAAGAAAGCTCCTATCGCGAGAGGCAGTATGCCGATCGTTGCCCATGGTGAATATGCGAACAGGAGACTTGCGGTTAGCCCCTCCGATCTCGTGTCAGGCTGCGTCATGAGCAACAGAACGATGATGAAGCACGGGATGATCTGGTGGAACACATCGCAGAGCTCCGTAAAGTTCGCCACATAACAAAGGTACGGAACATAGCCTTCCATCCACAGCCACCAGTCGTAATGGCAAACGGCATTGATGGCATTCGGTATGGCATCGAGTCCCGCAAAGAACACCAGTATAAAAGGACCTGCAAATGACGGTCTCTTCGCGAAGACTGTCATGCCCAGGAAGATAAGGAATATCCCGATCGAATTCCAGATGAGCAGAGCCACGCACCCTGCCGTCATTCCCCCTATCTTGCCGATCAGGGCAGCAGGCAGGAAATACGTAAAGTAATATGTCAGGGCGCTCTTGCTTGCATGGCCTGCAAAGAATGCCGCAACGACAGGATTTGTCTGCGTCGACATATCGTAGATGACAGGCCAGTCGTAACTTATGAGATCTCTGAGCATCGCGCGTCTGTAGACGTGATCTTCGAGCGAATAGACAAACTCGCCGATACCCGTCACAAATGACAGCAGGAGGGCGAGTACTATGCATACGATGACATAAGACCAGGGAAGCTTTATGAACTCTTTAAGTGCGGAGGACTTATACCCCGGACCTCTCACGGCAAACACGAGAAGCGCAATAAAGACGAGCGCCATCGGAATGCCGATGTACGGTCTGAGATACCCCGCACAAAAGATCAGGACCGGGATCATCAGGAATGACATACAAAGGATATAGTAAGTCCTTGCTGTCATTACCAGGGCCCCGAGTCCTGCTTTCTTTTTTATCGCTTCTTCTGATCTCATCCTCTGGATTCTCAGACGGCAGGTTCACCGTTGAGCTGAGCAATGATTTTCGGAAGCTCTCCGTCAACAACATCATTGTCAAGCTGACATGTGCCTGCATTTGCATGTCCGCCTCCGCCGTAGCAGAAGCAGAGTTCTCCGATATCGACATCGCTGGCCTTGTTGATGATGGACTTGCCGATCATGACCGCCGTGTTCTGCTTCTTGAAGCCCCATGCGACGTGAACGCTTATCTCAACTTCAGGCCACATTGCATAAACCATAAAACGGTTGCCTGCATAGATTGTCTCGAGCGGACGCAGGTCGATGACTGCGACCTTGCCCTCGATCTTAACTACTTCTTCAAGCTGCTTCTTGAACAGCTCCTGCTGCTCGAAATACAGATCCACACGCTCCTTGACATCGGGAAGCGCAAGAACTTCGTCGATGGTGTGGTTTACACAGTAATCGATGAGCTCCATCATGAGATCGTAGTTGGAGATCCTGAAATCGTGGAAACGTCCGAGTCCGGTCCTGGCATCCATGAGGAAATCCATCAGTACCCAGCCTGTAGGATTGAGGATCTCTTCCTTGGTGAAGTCGGCGCTGTCACCCTTATCAACTGCCTCGAGGATCTCCTCGGTAACTGTCTTGAACTTATCCTTGCCGCCATAGTATTCATATAAGACACGTGCAGCGGATTTTGCTCCTCCGATGCAGATGAACTTTCCCTGGAATTCATCTTCATCCGTTCTGATGAGCTCTGTCTCATGGTGGTCAAAAGCGAGTCCTACTCTCGGATCGAACGGAAGGTTCGTTGTGATGTCATTCTCTGTTATCTCGACCTTGCCGTCCTGAACATCCTTAGGATGTACGAACTTGATATCACCGATCATGTCGAGCTCTCTGAGGAGCATGGCACAGACAAGACCGTCAAAATCACTTCTGGTTACAAGACGCATTTTTCCCATAGATACAAACCTCCAATAACTCGTTTGAATATACATTTAATATATCAGCAATTTTTGAAAATAGGGCTGAATAAAATGTTAACAGTTAGGTCTTTTCCCAGCCTTCGGCGGACCTCCCTGAGGACCCCGCAATCCGACGGCTCTGACGACTATCGGAGATATCACTGCCGCGATGACATAAGCTGCTACCAGGGTGAACGGGAACATTACGACCCACTGGCCGAGCCACATCGCCGCGAACGGCGGCTTGACCGGCATGTCTATCTTGTCATAGGCCTGCAGCATGTTTATGAAGCTCAGCACCAGGCTTATTATCACGGTATTGCCCACCGCGAAAGGGATGCAGTTGATCAGGGTGAACTTGAGACCGGGAGGATTGGCTCCCGCCTTCGCAGCGAGCATATGTCCCCATTTGGCAAGCGGGACTGTCAGGGCGACCACTATGCCTGCCGCTGCCGACTCCAGCACTCCGGTTATGAGCATTACCGGGAGAGGAGGCATGGACTGAAGCTGCACATCGGTCTTGCCTGCCCTGGCAAGGAATACGGAGATCACGCCGAGAAGGACCGACATGACGACCGCCATTATCAGATTGACTTTCTTCTCTTTTTTCCTGATCTCGGGATCCATTACCGCGTATCCTGCCTTTTTGTAAATCTTATAGGATTTTATACATTCCCGTCAAACGCGAGTTATAATAACCGGGTAATAAAAATAAGAGGAGATAGGAACTGATGATATTCAAAAAGATCATTTCCGCGATACTTACCGCGGCAGTTGCGATTTCGATCGCAGGCGTTCCCGTCAAGGCTGAAGCGACGTATGCTCTCGGCGGCATGGCTCATGTCCAGGACCAGGGCGATACGGCAGCAGTTTGGAACGCAGAGACAGGAGAGATCACGCTTGGATCCAGGGGTCTGTCGAGACGTCTGGAGAAGATCAACATCTCTTTCGAGAACAACACGGGATATGCGGGTTCGCTCGAGTACCGCGTGCACATCCAGGACATAGGCTGGACAGAGTGGCTTCCCGCAGGATCCGATGCAGGAACGGCCGGACAGAGCAAGCGTCTCGAGGGCATAGAGATCCGCCTTACAGGTGAACTCGCTTCCTACTACAATGTAGTCTACAGAGCTCACATCCAGGATTACGGAGATGCCCAGGGATGGGTCGCCAACGGCGCTCTCGCGGGCTCGACCGGAGAATCCAAGAGAGTCGAGGAGATCAAGGTAAAGCTCGAACCCAAGTCGGCTCCCACATTCTCTTCAAGTGTCATCTATCACGTACACAGACAGGACTACGGTTGGGAATCTGACTGGAAGGCCAACGGAGCCGTATCCGGAACTACTGGCCAGGCAAAGCGTCTTGAAGCCATCACGATCTCCGTATCCGATCCTGCTTACAGCGGCGGCATCAAGTACAGGACTCACATCCAGGATATCGGATGGCAGGAATGGAAATACGACGGAGACCTCTCCGGAACGACCGGAATGGCCAAGCGTCTCGAGGCAATACAGATCGAGCTCACGGGAGACATGGCATCCAATTACGACGTGTATTACCGTGTCCACGTCGAGGGCTTCGGATGGCTCGGCTGGGCAAAGAACGGTGAATCCGCAGGCACTTCAGGTCTGTCTCTGAGACTCGAAGCCATTCAGGTCGTAATGACGGCCAAGGGTGCGGGAGCACCGGGCTCAGTTGCAGGTATCACGAGCGTGAGACCCGAGAGCACATTCAGTGATGCCGATTTTGACATAATCGTAAGCCAGGGTCTGTACTCCGGTTGGATCACGGCAGGCGGATGCACATACTACATCATCAAGAATGCTGACGGAACGGGCAAGCTCGCTGACGGCGTAGTCAATATCGACGGAACGGATTTTGTCTTTACCAACGGCAAGCTCGCACCTAACCAGCGCATAGTTACAAATAACAAGATCTACTATACTGACGGAACCGGCAACGTGTACAGGATCGTAGACGGCGACAAGCCGATGGTGGCTCTTACCTATGACGACGGTCCCACACAGTACACAAACCAGATCCTTGACATACTCGAAGCAAATGGCGGCAAGGCTACTTTCTTCGTAATGGGCTGCCTCGTATCGAGCAACGCGGATGCCCTTAAGAGAGCCTATGACATGGGTTGCCAGATCGGCAGCCATACATGGGATCACCCGACTCTGACAAAGTGCAGCACCGAGAAGATCCTTCAGGAGATGAACAGCACCGATGCTGCAGTACAGGCCATTATCGGATGCCCCACGAGCATAATGAGACCTCCGGGAGGAGCTCAGAACGGAACTGTTGCCGGTGTTATCGCTCAGACAGGCAAGCCGCTCATCCTCTGGTCGATCGATACCCGCGACTGGGAGAACCATAACTCACAGAAGATCATCAACAACGTCCTGTCCAACGTTAAGGACGGCTCCATCATCCTGATGCATGACAGACTCGGATGTACGGTTACGGCCAGCCAAACAATAATCCCCACGCTCACCGCGCAGGGATATCAGCTGGTCACTGTTGAAGAGATGGCACTCCTTAACGGAGGAATGGTTCCGGGCGGAGTCTACCGCAGCTTCTGATAAGAAGCAATAACTTACAAAGACCTTGCAGCGTCTTAAGAAGCTGAACCGATCAGTTTCTCGAGGCGCTGCATTGCTTCTATAGTCCTGTCTCTGTCTCCGAATGCAGTCAGTCTGAACCAGCCCTCGCCGTTCTTGCCGAATCCTGCGCCCGGAGTTCCGACGACACATGCGTTTGCAAGCAGGTAATCGAAGAACTCCCAGCTGTTCATGCCGTTCGGACACTTAAGCCAAACATAAGGAGAATTGATGCCGCCGGTGAACTTGATGCCGAGGCGGGTCAGAGTATCGGTAATTATTCTGGCATTTTCCTGATAATATGCGATGTTCTCTCTTGTGCAGCGCAGACCTTCCTCGGTGAAGACCGCATAAGCCGCACACTGAACGGGGTATGATACGCCGTTGAACTTGCTTCCCTGACGTCTGCCCCAGATCTGCGAGACGGACACCATGCTGCCGTCTGATGTGGGGAATTCGAGTTCTTCGGGGATGACCGTATATCCCGCTCTCATGCCGGTGAATCCCGCAGTCTTCGACAGTGAGCAGAGCTCGATCGCGCACTTCCTCGCACCCTCTATGCAGAAGATGCTCCTCGGGATATCGGGATCGGTAATAAATGCTTCGTAAGCTGCATCGTAGATGATCACCGCGCCGTTTGCTATCGCATAATCAACCCACACCTTGAGTTGGTCTTTTGTATAAGCAGAACCCGTCGGATTGTTGGGTGAGCACAGATAGATGATGTCGGCGTGAACGCTCTCGTCGGGCATTGCCGCAAACCCGTTCTCCTCATTCGAATCCGCACAGATTATCTTCCTGCCGCTCATTACGTTCGAGTCGACATAAACGGGATAGACGGGGTCGGTTACGAGCACCACGTTATCCTCGTCAAAGATATCCTGGATGTTGCCGCAGTCGCTCTTTGCACCGTCATTGATCCTGATCTCGGATGCCTTGACATCGGCACCGAAGCTCTTGTAATAACCTGCGATCTGCTCTCTGAGGAAATCATATCCGGCACCGCTGTCTTCGTAGCCCCTGAATGTCTCCTTAACGCCCATCTCATCTGCGCCCTTCTTCATTGCTTCGATAACAGGCTTGGCGATAGGGAGCGTAACATCTCCTATCCCCATTCTGATTATGTCGGCATCGGGGTTCGCTTCCTTAAAGGCATTTACCTTCTGCGCAATGTTGATAAAGAGATAATTCTTCTCGAGCTTGCTGAAATTCCCGTTCATCTTAGGCATAGTCCTGCCCTCCCTGACTTCAATTAAATCCGATTAATTGTATCTTATGTTGGTCAGGTTAGCACGATAATTTAAGTATGGTAATCATACTTTAACAGTGTTACTGTCGCTCAACCGCGGGGGTTCTTCGCGTTGCGCAGAAGGTCGAGAAGTCCCTTTTCCTTGATTATTGCAAGACCCTGACCCTCGTCTCCGAGCACCAGAAGGTTGTCTCCCGGGTTGAGATCGAAGATCTTCCTGGCCTTGGCGGGGATCACGATCTGCCCCTTGTCTCCCATCTTGACGAGCCCGAAAATGTGCTTCCCTCTCGGCGGCACTGCGAGCCCCAGGCTGTCCTCATCCTTCGGGTCATAATTCAGCAGATCATCTATCGTCACGCCGAAAACATCCGCTATCAGCATGCACTTCTCGATGTCCGGCAGGGACTCTCCCGTCTCGTATTTCGAGAGGGTCTGCCTGGAGACACCTATCGCATCCGCGAGTTCCTCCTGCGACATATCGTGGATCTTCCTCAGCGATACAAGATTATCCTTGAACATTTCCTGCCTCCTTTTTCTTTTTGCTGATGCCCATTACCGCCCATCTGAAGAACGGTATCCTTGAGATTATAAAGTTAAGCAGATATGCCAGGGCAAAACCTGCGATAAGGCTCAACGGATAGCATGCCCATGCCGGAAGAAGTCCCGGCTTTGCGATGAAGAGCGCCACTGCGGATATTCCCAGATAGTGGAATACATACAGGCCCCAGCTGCGCTTGCTCATCCACTTGGTAAAGCCGGTTGAGAAGTCAAAGAACTTCGCGAAGCCTCCGATCATCGCAAGGCTTCCGAACCAGCCGTACAGAAGGAACAGCGGTGAACGGTATACGGGGTTATCCGCATAGTTCTGTCCGAAGTAAATTACGCAGAATGCTGTGCCCATACCAACAGCGGCTGCGGCAAACAGCAGGAAGTCATCTTTGATTACCTCGATGACCTCATCGTGTGAGAACACAAAATAACCGAGCAGGAATGCCAGCGAATAAAGACCGAATCTGTAGCAGACGATGATGGGTGTGTTGAGGATCTGGCCTGCGCCGTATATAAGTCCTCCCAGGAGGATCAATACCCGGACTTTTGTCTTGCCGCATACTTTCCAGAAGCGGTCCTTATCGATCTTGAAGATAATAGCGAGTATCATCGATAATACCCACAGAACCTGGATGTACCAGAGAACTCCGATTCCCGAAGCGCACCATATCAGATACTTTACAAATGCCGGAACTTCGAGGTTTCCCGCATTGCTTAAGGAAGCATTGATGTATCCCTGGATAAACTGGAAGACAAAGAGTCCTATGGTCGAAGGTACGAGCAGCTTGACCGTCCTGCTCTTGATGAATTCCTTGACCGTATGTCTTTCCAGATAGTATCTCGAGCTGATGCCGGAGACGATGAACAGAAGGATCATGAACCAGGGATATACGATGTACTGATATATGTCGTAGTACTGCACTTCCAGATCAGTGATCTTCCCGGCAGTACCGGGCAATCCTTCTGCGTTGTACATGTAGAATACATGATAGATAACGACGAGTACGACCGTTACCCACCTTAAGTTGTCAATATATGACTTTCTCATAAATCTACCACCTTTGCCATTAATCTTAACATCAGTGTAAATGCGCAGGCAAACAAAAACCACCAACTCTGCTTAACAGGAGAAGGCGGTTTATGTTAACTTTGGTTGCAGAAATCTCAGACGGGCGGCTTCTGAAGTCTCGATATCATGTCGCAGATCTTCTGACCCTTGGCAAGGCCGTCCTGCACAAGTGAAGATCCGACAGAGAACATGTTCCTCGACGTGAACGTCGGGATCTTGATCCTCTTGTTCTTATAGCAGAATGTAAAATACACATACCTCGTTCCGCCGAACGGTCCCTTGATGTAACTTGACTGAAGATCGGTAAGATCATTGGCATGACACATCTGGAACTGAAAGGGATTCAAGGCAGATACGTATGCTACCCTTCCCGAACTCTCATCGATCGCGAGTACGCATCCGCATGTTCCCGTATTCTTGTTGGTGTATGTGTAAGGCTTTCCGAAGCCCTCTTCTTCTGAATGCTTCTTCATAGTCCTCTTTGCAAAGAGTATCAAAAGCGGATTCATATACACCGGATAGAACGACCAGGCACAGAACGTAGCCAGTATCATCCACAGAATATACAGTCCTTCTTTTCCCACGATCAGACCGATGATAAAGCCGATCAGGTTCGCAAGTGCCGTCATGATCAGGATAGAAAGTATGATTACCAAAACATTGTACTTTTTCATGGTCACCTTACAACTTCTGATAGAAAGCAGTCTTGTCGTTACGGTTGTATCCGGCCTTCTCATAGAAGTGCCATGTCTCCGGCTTTTTCGATCCGGTCAGGAGCATCATCTTGTAGCAGTTGTTGTCCAAGGCGATCCTTTTCGCATAGTCGAGGCATTCTCCTGCGTATCCTCTGCCGCGGTATTCTTCGTGCGTGACCACGTTCTCGACGAAAGCGTAAGGGCGAACATTCCTTGTAAGGTTCGGGATGATAACGCACACACATGAAGAGATGATCTTTCCGTTGATCACGTTGAGGATGATGTGATGATTGGGATCATTAATGATCTGATTCCATGTGTTGCGGAGATGCTCGCTGTCTTCAGGAATGCTGTCTTCGTGAAGGTACAGATATAGTTCCAGCAGTTCCTTAAGATCTTCCTTAACAGCCTCTCGTATCATGTGACCTCCTTGACCATGACATCGTAGCATAGCTTGTCTCCGCCTTCGGTCTCTATCGTGTGGTATTCAGTCTCTTTGTAACCTCTCTTCAGGTATATCCTCTTGGCAGGGAATGAAGCATCCAGTTCGATCGTCTTATGCTCTCTTGCGATCATGTCTTCTGCGAAGTCCATCATGTATCTGCCGTACCCTCTGTGCTGGCATTCGGGCAGAACGAAAAGGCGGTTGATGTGATTGCCGCTCACGGTAACCGTACCGACGCCTCTGCCTTCATCTTCAAGGATGTAGACACAACCTGATTCGATGTCTGCTTTGATCTTCTCATCAGAGTGATGCCTGCAGAAGAACTCGACGGCACCTGCCGGATAATAGTGCGGATATACCGCCATTATCGTTGTCTGCGTTATCCATCTGATGTCATCAAGATCGTCTGTGTTTGCCTGTATTATTCTCATTTTGTTTCCTTCTGAGCTCTGGCATTCTCTTTGGCTATCTTGTAGAGTTCTTCGGCTGCCAGACGCGTCTTGGCGACGATATCGCCTTCCTTCGGGAAGCAGTAATAGAGACAGTCGTTTGTTCCTATCGAGACGATGTCGCCTATCTCATACCAGAAGTAATCCGAGTTCACGCTGTACGATGCTGCCGGCGACTGTTCGTAGTGAAGCCTGCCGTCGCATCCGTCTAATGTAAAGCCGTTCACGTCGTGGTGAAGATGACCGGAACCGACCATATACAGGGCTTTGGAATCCTTAAGGATCGCGATGTCACAGGGCACATCGAGCACGTAAGTTCCGCTTTCCAGTTCTTCCTTGATCTGCTCTCTTTCCCATGCGAACCAGTCGGGAACATGAGTAAACTTCGGTTCGACATTGATGCCCTTCAGATACCCTAAGGTATCGAGCTCATATTCGGCTCCGCACCCGTTGCACTTCAAGGTTATGCCCTTGCCGACGGTCTGTCCTTCACTCATGCAGTGAGGACACTTGTACAGGATCCTGTTGAGACCGTCTGCCCTGAACGGCTCATCGATCTCGATCTTATTCTCCTGCTGCCATCTGAAGTAATCGAAAGTGAACTCCTTATCGAGCACTTCGTCGATCTCACGCACTTTTGTGTTCGCGAGTTCATCCGGAGTAAACAGGCACTTCATCGTGCAGGTGACCTTAACATCGCGCTTCTGCAGATTGTTATAGAGCGGGTCCCTTGTAAAGGCGCCCTGGGTCGAGATCATGACTACCGGGTGCTTGAGCTTCTTGAGGAGAACTCCCATCCTTCTGGGGATTGTCGTTCCGGTTCCGTCCAGAGAATAGCCTGCCTCGGGATACATGAGAACGCTTGCCTTGTTGACATTAAGAGCATGGTCCATATCGGAGATGAGCGTAATGTCGGATACGAATTTACGTGTCGGGATGCAGCCGAGATTCCTCATCAGCCACTTCTTTCCCACCAGGGCATCGGATGTGCACACGATGCTGAAGGGGCGGCCCTTGAGCACTTCGAAAGCGATGGACAGATCCGTAAAACTGCAGTGGTTCATGAGGATCATCCAGGGGCCGTCACCGGCCTTGTCCATGTCGATCTTCTCGCAGGAGAAGTTCACCTTCTTCAGTTCGCCTCCGAGCGCGATCCTTCCGATGCCTTCAAGGAGCTTTGACGGCTTCTTGGGCTTCTCGTGCTCCCACGACGGAAGCTTCATGACTTGCTCGTAATCCAGTGTCTTTGTCTTGATCTTCATGAGGTGTTTTCTCCCGGCCAGGTTTTATATCACAGGATTGAATCGATGAACCCTTTGATCTTAGCTTCGTTCTCTTCCGAAGGGTGGTCATGCGGGTCAATGAGACTTACGGATGCCGCGAGCGAATCCGCTTTGGCAGCAGCCTTCAGATTATTGATGCACTTATCGGCATTGCCGCCTGCGCTTGTCGCGATAACGGCGATCTTCTTGCCTGACAGATCGTTGCTATCCAGGAAAGTGCGGAGCGGAGGTGCGAACGTTCCCGCCCACACGGGTGATCCCAGTATGACCATATCGTATTCATCTTTGTTGAACGCATACTGCTCGAGATCCGGCTTTGCCTTGAATGTTACGGCAGCACCTCCCCACATGAACTTCTTCATGCCCTTGTCGGGATATGCCTTCTTCGGTATGAGTTCGATCAGGTCTGCGCCGGTTCCGGCTGCCACCTTCTCTGCAACCATACGCACATTGCCGTTCATGGAATAAAAAACTATCGCGGTCTTCATTTGCTGCCTCCGTCTAAAGTATATAACAACAGGATAGAGCAGAAGATATTAAATCATCATTAACAGCACCACAGTCTCGAGTGTATCAGAGTATTCCAAGGAAATCTCTTTCCCTGTCCCGCCGTTGAATGACGGGATAGGGAAATTGAAAACCAGTTTCTTTAAATACGTTCCATCCTCACGTTTCTGAGGATATATTTCTATTCTCTCAATAAAGCTCTTGAAGAACTGTTTCTTCTCCATAGGATCAAAGGTGTCGTACAAGTCATCAAATGCCAGAAGCACATTATATATGTTCTCTTCAGTTAATTGATTTTGACGTATGCTCATCAATTGCATCTTAACTTCTTCGATATCATTTTCCACTTCTTGCATTGTATCGTATTGTTTGTCATACCGTCTCTGTAAATCCGACATTTTACGTTCAAACATTGCATCATCATACGGAAGTTCATCCATTTGTTTTTCCAATTTGTTCTTGATTGCTTCAGCCTGACGCAACTTTCCTTCAAATGTCTTAAGTTTCTTCTCTAACTCGGTAGTATCAATGCTTTCCCCGATCTTTGCTTTGATTGCATCAACAAAAACAGGATTCTTAACCAGATTGGTTATTACATAGACAACCTCTTTTTCCAGTTTGCTATTCTCAATATTCTGTCGGAATTCACATCTGTGTCCGGTAGCGTTGCTATTATTCTTGCAATAATAATAGTGACGTTCCTTATTATCCTTGCTATGGGGTTTTGAGGTATTTGAATACATACCCTTTCCACAGCAGGGACACTTCAATATTCCGGATATGATGGCAACTCTGCAATTTGTCTTTGGAGCCCTCATTGCAGCCTTTTTCTTGCGACGTTCCTCCGCCATCTTCCAAACATCTTCAGAGATAATGGCTTCGTGCTTACCTTCATACACGGGATACTCTTCCTGAGCTACTATGTGCATCTCATTGTGGGTACCGGGTTTCTTCTCAGTCCGTCTTCTGCCATATGCGATCTTGCCGGCATAAACAGGATTTGCCAGCACTTTCCTAACAAAAACTTCAGAAAAACCATTAATACTATTATTTTGCCTGAGCTTTTTAACATACCCTTGATCATTGAGATATCTGGCAATAGCAATAGTGCCTTTTCCCTTGTTCACATACTGATCGAATATGATCCGTATTATATCGACCTCGTCTTCCGCAATCTGCAATTCACCGTCAACAAGTTTATATCCGTAGGGTGCAAAACCGCCGTTCCATCTTCCTTCACGAGCTTTCTGTTCACGGCCTGCCATTGTCTGAGCACGGATATTCTCACGTTCTATCTCTGCCACTGCGGAAAGAACCGATATCATAAGTTTTCCGGCATCCTTGGAGCTGTCTATTCCATCCTCAACACAGATCAGATTAACATCATGATCCTGCATACGCTGAAGTGAACTCAAAACATCTGCAGCATTTCTTCCGAATCGGGATAATTTGAACACCAGAACATAAGAAATTCCGTCTTTGCTGTCTTCAATATCATTCATCATTCTCATAAACTCGGGTCTTTCAGCAATATTCTTGCCTGAAGCACCCTCATCTGAGTATTCGCCTGCAATCTCCATATTCTGATAATCAGCATATTTACGTAACTTGTCTTTTTGAGCATCGAGACTATATCCATCTACCTGGATTGCTGTTGAAACACGTGTGTATATATAACATTTAATGTTATTCTTTGGCATTAGTCACACCTTCTTCCTTTTTAGCCAGGTCATTCATCTGAATATAGTATTCAAGAAGTCTGAGCACATATTCCGGACAATGCCTGTTACCAAGCTCCCAGTCTGTTACCGTTCTGTACGGAATCTTGAAGTATTCACAGAACACCTTGCGGTTCATTCCTGTAGCTTCTCTCAGTTCTATGATCTTATCTTGTGTATTCATTATTATTTCCTCGTATTATTAGATTTGTAGTTTTTATAGACCCTCCTCAAGGTCTTATAATCTCTAACAGACGCTGTGGATTAGTCTTTGTACCTAACGCTTTGACG
>CACZMA010000015.1 GCA_902782125.1 Oscillospiraceae bacterium
CCGGTAATAACCTTAACCCGATTATTCCATTGTTTCCTGATAAGAGCTTTCAGATATTTGTCGCGTTTTATCATTTGAATTCTCCCGTTAGTTGGTCGCATATACGAGTAACTTCCGAAAAGATTATATAGGAACACCTGTATGTTTTCAACAGACCTCTTGATGCTCTATAGAGATTCTACCCGCGTTCATCCAGAACTGTTTGTGCTCTGTCTTGAATGATAGCAATAACCGCATCCAGTTCCTTCTGATCCAGGAAGTATGCCGGCATTTCCTTTATTAATATTATGCTTTACCTTTGTCTCATATACTCTTTATTTTCTATACGTTTTCTGTTATAGAACAACTCGATATAGAATCAATCATCATTAAGAAAATAATCGCTATTTTGTATGCACTTACTTAGCTTACGTTTCAGTATATCTATACAAGTAATATCAGATTGGAACCCAAATCTGCACATATATGCATCGCCATTATTCTGATTGAACACTCCTTCAACATTCATATGACCAAAATGCTCTGGTGTGACAGTAAAGTTCAAATCCTCATTAGAAAACACGCCTTTTCCAATTAATTCGTTGTTATTGATGATAAGGCTCTTTGCAAAGCGCTCTATCTCACCTTCATATACATATAGTTCACTGCAATTTACACCTAGACAACCAGCAACAATGACCAGTTCACACTTATAAACAGTCCCATCATGACCGTAGCCGCATGAATCAATTGGTTTTATCATAATGACATCTGTTCCGTTTTTACCGTATAAAGAAAACATGAGATCCTCCTCATTAATTATACTGAAAATGTATGGGGGACACCATCCGCTACTCCTAATATAATTATTAAGAAAAATTATTTGCAAGTGTATATATAGCTAACGCCAAAACAACGAGTGCTATAACTGTTGCTAAATTTGTAAATTTTCTTCTTTTAGATAAACCTACTATGCTGGAAACAATCAAGAAAAAGGAGACTGCATATAACGTTGCAATTCCGTTCTTTTGATCGATAGCATCGCTAACTACGATATAATTAAAGGCCTTTTCATGCATAGATAATGGGACAAATACATCTGAACCCATTCCGGCTTAAGACTAGTAAATACCCCTACTTCATTCCGCATGTGAATAAAGAGGGGTATTAACTACCCCCACTTAAAACAGAAAAAGTAGGGGGATGTTTTTTTCTTCATCTAAATTCTCAGATCAGGACTATACTTTTCCCCTACTTTTTTCCGTAAGAGTATAAGGAGGTGTTTTTATTCGCGGTCAAATTGTAAACATTTCAAGACATTTTTCAAAAACAGGGGTACATTTTCGAATTATCTTCCCTATACAAGTAAGAGAACTATTTTTTTGTTTCAATTATCAGGTTGTAATTCGCCAACTTCTTCCCGTAATTAGTAAGAGCACAATTTGTAAACACTTTGTGGCAATTTCCGAATTGAGGTTGTTATTTTTCTCTGTACTTACCTTAAGAGAATAGGGAGACTTTTTGTTCATCGGGAAATTGTAAACATTTTGAATTGATGTCATTTTTCAACCCCACTTGTTACCGAAGTTAATAGAGGGGCTTTTTCAGCTGAAGGGTTGTAAACAGTCACCCTTCTTACCGTTACAAGTAGGAAAGGTTATTTGCTGAGAAAAAGATCTTCCCTCAAAACAATGCTCCGGTCGGAAAGCAAGCACCGCGTTCGTGCGTACACGAACACCGCTTGTCGGGCAGAAGCCCGAACCCACTTTGAGCAAATACACAAGAAAGGAGTGTGTACACATGAAGAACAAACGAATAAACATCAGGCTGACACAAGCAGAGTACGATGCCATTTCCGAGAGAGCAAAGAGGGCGAATTTGACTCTCACGGAGTATATAACGAAGTCTTGTCTGGGCAAACAGATCTTCGTTATCGATGGTATCGAAGAGCTTAACAGGCAGCACAGAGCACTCGGAAACAACATCAACCAGCTCACCAAACTGGCAAATTCAGGTCAGATCCGGGTTGTAGATCTCGGTGAATTCTTAGCTGAGTACGGGGCAATCGGCAAGAGCATCATCGAACTTATGGACCGAAGGAGGTGGCGCTGATGGCTACAGTCACCCTCTTAAACAACGGAAGTCACAAGAGTTGTGACGACATGAACAAGGTTCTCGCCTATGTTATGAGGGAGGCCAAGACCTCATATGACGGCAAAAAACTTGTCACCGGCATTAATTGTCCTGCTGATACGGCATACACAAACATGATGTTGACGAAGAATTATCACAGGAAAACTGACGGCCGAATGTACTATCACCTTGTCCAATCCTTCTCCCCTGACGAGAAGATCACACCTGAATTGGCACACAAAGTCGCTGTCGAGTTCGCTGAAAAGCAGTTACCGGGGTACGAAGTTGTAGTCGGAACCCATGTGGATCGGGAACATATTCACTCTCATATAGTATTCAACAGCGTGAGTCTCGATGGTAAGAAGTACCATTCGGATCGTAATGACATTCAAAGGTGGCGCAGCACATCCGATGAGGTATGCAGGAAATACGATCTGAGCATAGTTACTCCACTGCCGGCAGGTGGCATGAAGCAGCCGGGAACACGAGAATTCAGAGCGATCAGCAAGCAGAACAGTTGGAAGTTAGAGCTCGTAGTCATGATCGAGGAAGCCATGAGACGGGCAAAAAGTCGTGAAGATTTCATCAGATTTATGGAAGAACACGGTTACAAAGTGACCTGGACTGACACGAGAAAGTACATAACCTACACCACACCTGCCGGAATGAAGTGCAGGGACAACAAACTACACGAGACAAAATTCCTGAAGGAGGTCTTAGAAAATGAATTCAGAATACGAGAAAGCATACTCAGAAGCCAAAGCAGAAGCGAAGAAGAATCTGATTACAGCATCGAGGACAACACCATGCGTTATGGTAACAGAAGCAAACTGGAATGCACTGTTGAAGGCAATAGCCAAGGAACTGGAGTTGATGGACAGGGTAGTAACGAACGAACAGATGCTCAGTTACGTCAATCAACTCAATCAGATATTCACGACAGAAGTAGCCTGGCTGGAAGAAAAGGAGCAGTCAATATCGAAAGATATGCAGCAGAAGGCATCTTCCCTGACGGAGAGATTGGAATCACAGGCTGGGAAGATGAGCGAGCAGAATGCTTCGGACTTAGAGAAAGCGAAGAAGGAATTACAGGAACAGATGCAGGATTATTCGGATCGTATGTATCACAGGATACTTCTTCCCTGCCTGATCCTAACGCTTTTAGCCTCGGTGCTCGTCTTATTGCAAATGCTCTGACCAGCATTGATACAAATCCGAACAACCGAGAAGAACACAAAAGAGCGCCCAGAAGAGAGCGCAAGAACTATCAGAAACGTGAAGAACAAGGTCCGACGATGACCTTGTAAGTCAAATTTAAACATTTGAAGGAGAACAATTATGAATAATAAGGATCGCAATTACTTGCACATTACTTTGATTACTTACTCCGATCCTATGGTTTCGGAGGGCTTATGCTTGGTCATAAGTAATGATCATTATGATTGATAACGAATTGGTGGTACTATTAAAGCGCAACCCGGAAATCGCCGATTTGTTATCAGATATGACAAGCAAAAAAGCGAAAAAGTTGTATGTAAAGGCAAAACACAAACATGCGATTGCGCAAAACAATTCTGTAGGAAGCAAATATTACGGATATTGGAGTACGCATGTCTATGTCGACGGTAAAAGAAAGGCGGTGCTTAAGGCTACCGAAGACAAAATCTACGATTATCTATCCATGTTCATCGCCAGCAAGTCTTTAATTACGATGCGCACGCAAAACCAAAACGCCAAATGAGAGAAGTCGAATACACCAAGAACGAGAGAACAAATCCTAAGGGCGGAAGACTTATTCCCATAACATCTGAATGTCAGGAAGCTCTGAATATTGCAGAGAAGCTCCCTGGTAACTCAGAATATGTATTTCATCACCCAAACGGAAAACCGATCTTGAAAGACTCATATCTGTACTACCTAAGACGCAGATGTAAGTCATTGGGAATACCAATCTCGAACAATCACGCTTTCAGAGTGGCATTTAATGCCAGACTTATTGAAGCAGGTGTAGACGGAAATGAAAGATGTCTCGTTCTCGGGCATTCAATGCAGACCAATGAACGTCATTATTCATTTAGTGACAGGAGAAAAGTGGACGATGTTAAAGCCAAACTCAATAACCTCAAAATGGCCTCAACAGCCTGAAAAATCAATGTTTCAGAGAAAGTTTAGCCACATTTAGCCACTTTATTACAAAAATGTAAGGGGTTCAGAAAACCCTGAACCCCTTGATTTTATTGGTGATCGTGAGCGGATTCGAACCGCTGGCCTACCGCTTAGGAGGATAGACGGGTTGTATTATAACACAATTCTAAACCCTTGCAATCAAGGCAGTTCTCTGGTCTCCCCGATTATCTTTATCCCTATGTCGCAGTTGACCCTGGCCTTCATCGCTTTCTCTGCCACGCCGAGGAAATGTCCGTACTTATAGGTCCCTATCGAGACCGTAAGGTCCGAGATGACATAGAGATCGCCAAGACCCGTATCGCCGTTCAGGCCGCTGTTGATGTCTGCACTGACGACATATGCGGAAGATGCATTGATCTGCTCGATCGCTGATCTGGCAGGTTCTCTTACCTCACCTTTGAATCCGGTCCCGAAGATGCAGTCCAATATGGTGTTGTACTTTCCGTAATCGCAGCTCCTAACCGTCCGCACGCCTTTACGGGCGCATATGTCGTAGAAGTATCTGCCGTCGTCTGAGAACGAATCCTCATACAGGAGCACGATCTCACAATCGATGCCTTGATCTGCGAGAAGTCCTGCCACCACGAAGCCGTCGCCGGCATTATTGCCCTTGCCGCAGATTATCCCTACAGGGGCCTTCCATTCACAGCTGTCGAAGATCGCCTTACCCGCCCTTGCCATGAGCTCTCTGGACGGCACGAGGTTCTCGATCGTCCACTTATCGCTGGCACGCATTACTTCGGTAGATACGCAGACAGGCATAGATTACTCCTTAACGGCCTTTGCCAGATCGTTGATGACTTCACCTGCTATTATCAGCCCGACCACGGAAGGAACGAAAGCAGTAGAACCCGGGACGGATCTTCTTGCCGTACCCTCAGAAGAAGGATCGCAGGACGCGTCTGCTGCAGGCGTTACGGGTTCCTCCCTGGAGTAGACGACCTTCAGCGAGTCTATGCCGCGCTTCCGGCATTCGCGGCGCATTACTTTCGCGAGCGGGCATATCGAAGTCTTGTAGATATCTGCCACTTCGAACCCGGAGGGATCGACCTTGTTGCCTGCCCCCATCGAAGATATGACGGGAACGCCTGCCGCCTTGGCCTTCTCGATGATAGCGAGCTTGCCCGTAACGGTATCGATCGCATCCACGACATAGTCGTATTCAGTAAAATCGAACTGATCCTGCGTCTCAGGCAGGAAGAAACATCTGTGTGCGCGCACAACGCAGTCGGGGTTGATATCGTGCACACGCTCGGCTGCGACATCGACCTTGTACTGCCCGATGGTCTTCATGGTAGCGATTATCTGGCGGTTGATGTTCGACAGGCAGACCACATCGTTGTCTATGAGATCCAACGCACCTATCCCGCTCCTCGCGAGGGCCTCGACCACATATCCTCCGACGCCTCCGACACCGAAAACAGCAACCCTGGAGACCCTGAACTTCTCCATGGCCTCCTCACCATACAGCAGCTTAGTCCTTGCAAACTGATCAGGCATCAATGTACATCTCCATATCCGTGCAGTGCCAGGGCCCGTATGGCGTGTCGATCATGTGTGAGCCGTACTCAGTGAACCCGACAGCTTCGTAGCAGGATCTCGCCTTGGGGTTGTTATCGAACACTCCGAGGTCGGCTCTTGTTGCTCCAAGCTTATCCTTAGCATACTCAATACCCAGAAGGAGCATCTGCTTTCCGCAGCCCTTGCCGCGAAGATCCGTGGCTACGATGACGAACCCGAACCTCACGGAAGTATCGTTATCAGGATCCGGATATCTTATGATGAAGTGTCCGATGACATTATCTTCTTCATCCACTGCAGTCAGCGGGAAGAACCTGCCGGACTCCATTGCCCGGCAGTAATTGCCATCTATATCTTCTCCCGTGAGCGGGAACTTCCCGTAGATATCGGCAGACCATCTGTAAAGCTCCTCTTCGGTCTTTATCCAGCCTGCGATGATCTGTGCGTCTTCACGCTTATAGTCTCTTAATCTCATTACACTCTCTTCAGGTCATGGCCGGGCTCGGCAAGCCAGGCCTGGATATCCATGCTCTTCAGTGTCGGAACCACCGTGCTCTCGCCGTCTGTGCTGCCGACCAGGATTACGTCTCTGCCGTAGTTGTCTTTACCGACGTAGAAGTAGACATATCCGTGATAGTAAGTGGAATCGCAGAGCCAGTCTCCGGGCTGGAGCTGGTCATATGAGATTATGGTTCCGGTGTTGAATGCAAGCTTGTGCATTCCGTGATATACATCCTTGCCGAAATACTCGCGCATTACAAATACGACGAAGCCCGAGCAGTCGCAGCCCGCAGGAGAAGAGCCTGCGAACTTATAAGGCCAGGGATTGGATGCCATGTAGAACATGTCGGAATAACCCGGAGCGGCTGCATTGGGATCAGCCGGGAACGTATCGAGACACCACTGTGCAAAGGAGTTGCCTTCGGTAATAAGTCCCGGCGGGAAATCAGCTGCCGTAAGGCTCGCATCTTCAGGTCTGTTTGGCGTTACGCCCTTAAGATCATCCGGAGGTGTCTGCCCCTTGGCAACGAGAACGATCTGGATCGCCTCAAGCCTCTTGGAAAGGCCGGAAGTACCGCTCATCTCGCCGTTCTTCGCCCAGCCGAGCCATCCGAAATCCTGAGCATGTACTCTGTAATAGACATCGTAATAGTCTGCCACCTCACCGGTGAGTTTGATCTCGATACCCTCGAGCCTGTAACTGTAGCCCTGGGTGCCGCTCATCTCGCCGTCCTTGGACCAGGTGGTCTCCCAGCCTATGTTCTGTACGTGAGTGTGGTATTCGATGCTTCCTGTATACTGATTGCCCGTCAGGTGGATCTCGATGCCTTCAAGTCTCTTGGACTGTCCGACGGTGCCGGACTGTTCGCCGTCCTTTGCCCAGGTGCTCTCCCAGCCGTAGTCCTGTCTGTGGACACGGTAATTGACCGAAGTGGAATTACCTGTACCTCTGGGAACGATCCTTACCCTGACTTCCTCAAGTCTCTTGGATTCGCCTGTCGTACCTGCCAGAGCGCCGTCAGATACGAAGCCCTGCGCATCGCCGTAATCCTGGATGTGTACAGCGTATTCTACCGTATAGACTTCAGCGAGTTCTCCTGTAAGATACATCTCGATTCCTTCGAGACGCTTGGCCTGACCTGAAGTGCCGGCCATCTCGCCTGCAGATCTATAGTCCTGCCAGCCGATGTCCTGAACATGCACGCGGTATTCAAGCGTTCCGGACAGACCCGTGTCATTAGACAGGTTGATGGTTATGGCCTCTACCCTTTTTGACTGGCCTCTTGTGCCGAGAGTGAGGATGCCTGTCGAAGCATCCCATGTACCTTCGGTATCGCCGTAGTCCTGAACGTGGCATGTGCCTGACAGCGTGATGCCGTCTGCCGTATCAGCACTGACCGAAGCTTCATTCACGAACGGAAGTCCGCTGATCACTACTGCTGCCGTCATAAAGATTCCAAAGAGTTTTCTGGTTAACATGTCTTAACCTCCTGACTTGTTGGTACTAATTATAACAAACTGTATTTATATCAGACCCGGGATATGGTAGATTGCCGTCTCGAACAGCATGATGACATACGATACCAATATGAGATAGAACGGCAGTCCGTCTATGAACTTGGATTTGGATACGAAGATAAGTCTTCTCCTTATGACCGACAGGAGTCCGGTCACCAGGATATCGCCGCAGACTGCAAAGACGAACACGGTTACGACTGCATTGAGGGAAGGTCCTCCGGGCAGCGAATTGATGAAAGGCAGCATCACGAATGCCGCGCCGATCAGGGCCTCACTCATGAAGTAGCGCGTGCCGAATATGGATTTGCGGTCTCCGGGCCTTCCGGTCACGATCATGAGATATCCGAGTCCCACGGAGGCGAGCAGCGCCGCAGGCGTTATCACGATCGAAGATATCTCAGGCTTAAGGAAGTTAGAAGCTGCCAGAGATATGGCTATAGAGCCTGCACACACCAGAGCGAACTCGGCTCTTGCTATGCAGAATCTCCTGAACTCCTCGAAGTCGGCGACGGGGATGTTCCAGAATTCGGTAAGTTCTCTTGAAGTAAGATAGTGGGGCGTTCCCGTGATCGCCGAATATGCCCATGCTCCGAAGATAAGTATCGCAGTTGCCGCGAGCAGGCTGATGAAGATATAGCTCTTCTCTGCGATCGCCGTTATGAACGTTCCTGCGAGCGACGCTGCTGCGGCTGCGATATATGGGAGCAGTATCTCCTTTACCGGAGATGCCGGACGATACTCTTCTTCGCCGTCAGCGCAGAACCTCGACAGCGTCATCATGCCGAGCGCCATCGGAACGAACCCCGCGCACGCGGAAGGGCTGCACCAGCCGAGCTTTGACGAAGCAAAGCAGGCTCCGTAGAACAGTCCTATGCAGGCAATGAGCGACAGTATGGCGAGCTTACGCGGCATGAAGAACCTGAACGTGAATGTCCAGAACATGAGCACGGCAAAGCTGCAGAGAGCCGGCCACCATAAGTGCTGTCCCTCGAAGATGAATTCTATGCAGAGCGAGACGAGCGTGAAACCCATGAAGACCGCGCTCCTCGTCGTCATATATCCGGCAGGCTTGATGTGAAGAGCAGTAGGCTTCTCGTTATACGGCCTTCTGCTGCTCTCGTTGTCAAACGGGGTATTGTATTTCTCAGTAAACAGTCCCATCTTATACCAGCCAGTTCAGATAATCTTTGAAGAATTTGTAGCAGGTGTTGCACATGTGCACCATCAGCCTCGTATCGTTATAGTATTGATCGTCGGGTTTGATATATGTCTCTATCTCCGACAGCGGCAGATCGTCGATACTGTCGGTGAGGATGAGCTTATCAGGATCGGCGCCCGATATCAGACCGTCCTCGGCGCCGTTCGGACTCGTGCCGGCAGGAACGGTTTCAGTCGTCTCTGCCGTCTCTTCTGTCTCTTCCGTCTCTATGATCTCTCCCGACTCGTCAGTTGCTTCAGGCTCGTCATCGTTGGCCGTTACTTCCGAAGGCATCATCTGACTTATCTCGAGAACGCTGAGAACTTCGATGATCTCCGGATCCTCGCCGTCTGTCATGATGCAGTATTTCTCCGGATATTTCTCGAAAGAGTACACAAGGAACCCGTCCTTGTTGATGACGCCGGAATCCTCGGGAGCATAGCCGGTGCAGCTTTTATAGAGGGCACTGAGCGCGTCGAGGTAGTCTCTCTTATCGAACCCTGCCTTCGAATTCTCTATGCACTCGAGCGAGAGCTCGACAAAGGCCCTGATATTGCAGGTAACGCCGTCGACGATCTCGGTCGTTCCGTCCGACTTCATCGCCAGAGCTTCAGGATCCTGCGTTAGAAGCAATGCGTGGCAGATGTTATAAGACTGTGTCGCCCAGTCTATGCCGGGGATCTCATATGCGCCGGACAGCGAAGCCTGGCTCCTGACCTCTGTGGTAGGGTCCATGTTGAAGGCATCCCATTTGACCTTGGTGATGACGCCGCCTTCGATCTCCATCTCGACGTAGTCTATGTAACCATTCTTATCGTCCGTCAGCATCTGGGCGTAGTATGTTCCGTCCTTGAGGCCCGTAACGGTATTTGCTTCTTCCGCCGCTATATCTTCCGTATCGTCTTCGTTGATGAATGCTACGGGCACCTGCACGCCGGTGAGCTTGTTGGTTATCGAAGCAAAGGCATTGGGGTTCATCTGATAGGTATCGTCACTGTCGCCCACTCTGGTAATGCCGGTTATCTTCGCATTCTCGTATTCAAATCCGATGAGAAGGTGCAGCTTCGTACCGTCATCAGCGACCGAGGTCATGTCGATGACATAGCCTATCGGATCGCCGTTATCGTCATAGCCGATGTACACGGAGTTGATCTCCGGATAATCAGAGAGTACTGCGCCGCCGGTCGATGCAAAGGACGATGCCTTGAGCACGGGGCTGAATCTCTCGACAAGGCTTATCTGTACCCTTATGTCAGACTTGGCCGAGGATACCATATAGCCTGTAAAGATAAGCACAGTGCTGACGAGCAGCAGGATGACGCACTCTGCAATAAACCTCTTGAGCTGGGCACGGGTCATCATAGGACATCCACCTCCCTTGAAGGCTTGGAACGCCTTGAGAAGGTTTTCGAGAAGAAGTCCATGACAAACGACATCAGGTTAACGGTAACTACCGGTGCGATAAGTGCCATGCCGAGAGACACGTGCGGTAACAGCACGACGGTTAGGACCGCGCAGACAAGGCCGGCGAAGGCTCCTGCCGCAAATCTCGAAGGGATCGTGGTCATGTCGCCGAGCATGAATACCGCGACGAAGAACGAACCCGAATAGAGCATGAACGCGAGCATGTCTTCAGTCGGATGCATGATGTAATACAATGCCGCGAGGGATGCGATGTACGACAGGGGCGCATAGAGCCTCAGGTTGCCGCGCATGAGAAGGAAGACCGCTCCGAGGACCGCAAGAACAGCGCAGGAAGCGCCCAACATGCCCGGAAAATTGCCGCTTACGAGTTCTATCAGGCTGAGGTCAGAATAATCCGGCGTGACGGGCTCGGAAGCAGAGATCAGGCTCGATATGCCGAACCAGTCCTCCCTGGGCCCGGCGTATCCGCACATGCCGGACGGGAACACCATCTCGACGAAGAGCCTCGCGCCTGCAGCCGGGTTGATTATGTTGGAACCCGCGCCGCCGAAGACCTGCTTGGTGACCACGGAGCCGAACAGCACTCCTGCCAGCGCCATGTATACCGGAGTATCGGGCGGCAGCAGCATCGCGAAAACAAGCCCCGACACTACGGAGCTAATGTCAAAATACTCGCCGTTGCCGTCACGTCTGGACACCTTAGAGCAGAGTACGTCGCATGTCATGAAAGACAGCGTGCAGATGAGGATCATGACCATGGCCCTGATGCCGTAATAGAAAATGCTGTAGCAGCAGGCCGGAACCAGCGCCGCTATTATCGTAAGGTAGATATACGGAGCGTTCTTCTCTGTATGTATGAACGGTGCAAGAGTCTTGTTCATCATATCTTCTTGCCTCCGTCAAAGGGAAGTACGATGGAGCCGTCATCCTTTGTCTCTTCGGGAGCGCTCTCATCGGAATAGTCTTCAAGAAGCGATGTCTCTGCAGTCTCCTGCTCGGGTAGGATCGAATAGTCGAGATCCGCTGCTTTGTTGTCGAGGAGCGAGTTGGTCTCGATGACCTTGCCGCGGTTGGCAAACTCTGCAATGGCGCTCGTCAGATCTATTCCTGCCGGGCACACATAAGTGCAGCATCCGCATGAGATGCATCTTCTGGCACCTTCCTCGGATGCTTTCTGACCGAGGCCCTGGACGAGCATCTCGTAGATTATGTTTGGTGATATGGATACCGGGCAGCACTCGGAACAAAGTCCGCAGTGAATGCACGCAGTCCTTGGGATCTCCGCCTTCCTTACCACGGATATGACCGAAGTCATCTTGATTATCGGAGTATTCTCGGGATCTTCTATCTCGATGCCGGTAAGACAGTTGCCCCAGATTATCCTGTTGTCGGTGCTGTCCTCGGAGAAAGAATTCGCAAGAAGTTCAGACACGGGCGTGCCGATCGGTACCAGCATGTTATGTCCGCCGGAAGATCCGCCTGACAGCGAGACGATCCTGCTCATCATCGGGATATTGTCGGATATCGCTTCCCAGCAGGCGAGCATGGTCGAGCAGTTGAAGAGGACCGCATCACAGGTATCTTCAATGGTCTCTCCCTCCTCTATCTCCTTACCGTAGAGAGCTTTGCCGACAAGCCTGTAGTAACCCTGCGGGAAACGCTCGCGGAAGAGCTTGATCTCGAAGTTAAGATCTTCGAAGTCCTTCTTTGCTCTCGATATCGAAGTCTCAAGAGCGGCGCGCTCCACTTTCCTGTCCTTGGATATCAGGAAGAAGAGATTAGTCGCGCCCACGGCCCTCGCGCAGGCAGCGGCGCCCATGACGACATAGTCGGGATATTCCACTATCGCAGTAAGATCTGATGTTGAATAGGGTTCGCTCTGAAGGCAGTTTACGAGGAAATCGCTTACTGCCTTACCTCTTGCCCTGGCAAGCTTTGCCGCGGTCGGTATGCCCTCACCGCCCATGCCGCAGATGCCCGCGTTCCTTATGACGCCGATGGTCTCGGTAGCAGACAGCTTCAGAGAACTTCTCGGCTTCAGAGAATCGAGACGGGTTCGCTTCATGTCGTTCTCGATGAATACGGCGGGAGTCCTGATGCCGTTGGGCAGCGTGATCTCACTGATATCCGTTACCTTGCCGGATACTCCGGTGTGTACGGGAACAGAGAAAGCGCCCTTCTCGGGCAGACCTACGCACTGTCCCGCCTTGACGAGATCGCCCTTTTTGACGATCGGTACTGCAGGCACGCCGTAGTGCATCTTCATGGGAAGTATGACGCGTCTGGGATATATCCTCTCGAGCATTATTTCCTTGACAAAAGGAGAACGTTTTGAAAAGTTCAAAACGTCCCCCGGAAATAAACCTTTGTAGAAAGAATAAATCTTACGGTCGGACACCTGAGACCTCCGACTTCGTTAGTCTATGTAACCTTCCAGCTTCTTGGAGCTTGAAGCTCTGGAGAGCTTCCTGATTGCCTTTGCCTCGATCTGTCTGATACGCTCACGTGTAACGCCGAGCTTCTTACCGACCTGTTCGAGTGTCATCGGAACGCCGTCCTTAAGACCGAACCTGAGCTCGATGACCTTACGCTCACGCTCAGTCAGCGTGCCGAGAGCCTTGATGAGGTCTTCCTTGAGGAGATTCCTTGCGACCTCTTCCTCAGGAGCAGCGAGCTCATCGTTGGAGATGAAGTCTACGAGGTGTGAATCCTCTTCCTCACCGACAGGCTTGTCGATTGAGATGGGATCCTGTGATATCTTCTGGATCTCGCGGATCTTTGCAGCATCCATGCCCATTGCGTCTGCGAGTTCTTCAGTAGTAGGCTCTCTTCCGAGATCCTGGACGAGCTGTCTCTGGATCCTTGTGAGCTTGTTGATAGTCTCGACCATGTGAACGGGGATCCTGATGGTCCTTGCCTGATCGGCGATGGCTCTGGTGATAGCCTGTCTGATCCACCATGTAGCGTATGTCGAGAACTTGAATCCCTTTGTATAGTCGAACTTGTCGACCGCCTTGATGAGACCGATGTTGCCTTCCTGGATGAGATCGAGGAGCGACAGACCGCGGTTCATGTACTTCTTTGCTATGGAGACAACGAGTCTTAAGTTGGAATTGATGAGAGTCTCCTTGGCATCCTCATCACCTTCAGCCATCTTCTGTGCGATGATGCGCTCTTCCTCAGGCTCGAGAAGGTCGATCTTACCGATCTCCTTGAGATACATCTTGACCGAGTCATCTACGCCGTTGCTGTCATCGACGGAAGTATCCGTATCGACTACGACATCGTCGTCATCGATGGGTTCCAGGTCGAGGTTATCGATGTTATCAAGGCCTTCCAAGCCCTCGAGATTGGCGATGCTCTCGATGTCTTCGATCTTGTCGATATCGTCGATCTTATCGATGTCTTCCATCTTGTCGATATCTTCGATCTTATCGAGATCGAGATCGACTTCGGGCTCGCTTACCTTAATGCCAGCCTTCTCAAGTTCTGACCTGAGCGCGAGCATATCGTCGGGACCCATCTTGTAGTTATCGGTAATGGATTCGAGCTCTGCTTCCGTGAGAGCCTTCTTCCTCTTGCCTGCAAGCTTCTTTGCTGATGTAAATGCCTTGTCAAAATCTGTCATTGATTGATTACCTCATCAGTCTGCTTTGCTGACCGTAACACCGTCAGCCGTAACCGTATAGATAGTTGTCGGAGTGTAGATGGCGACCGTAACTTCCTTGGAAGACGAAGCCTTATCACCGCCTTCAGCTGCTCTGAGTTCACAGTAGTTATCGAAGATCTTCTGTGCCGTATCTTCGCTGATCTCGTCAGATGTCTCGACCTTAAGATTCTGGCAGGTCTTGCCGGAGATGCAGTAACCTGTCGCATATCCGTCGTCGTTAAGCGAGAGATCGACCTTGGCCTGATCTTCGAATACGGTATCGAGCTTGGATACCATTGCATCCGTAAGAGAAGTCCTGGTGTTGTACATAGGCCATGCGATGGCGAGGATGATGCCGACGCAAACAACAGCTGCTGCGACGATGGCAATGACCATATTAGCCGGAGCCTTGACGTCGTTGGGCGACAGCTCGAACTCGTTGGGCTTGATCTTAAGATCTTCGCTCTTAGCCTTGGATACCTTGTCTCTCTGTACAGCCTTGCTTACAATGTCAGGCTGCATGGGAGTGGCGTAATAATGCTTACCGCCCTCCTGGGCTTCGAACTTCTCATTCTTGAACTCGTGTCCTGCAGGGTTCGCAAGCAATTCGACCGCTTCCGAAGCAGGGAAAACACAGTGACAAAAAACGCACTCGCAGTTCTCATCTCTGTCATCGAAAATGACCAGCGAACCGCAGTTCGTGCACATACCTTGTGTAGTAGCCATTAAAGACCGTCCTTATTCGTGATTTGAGCTCTAAGCCAAACTCCGCACCTAAGCTGAAAAGTAGAATCGCTGTCTCATAATGCCGTAATCACGGCTGTACTCAAGCAAATAGGCATAGTTATACTTATAGCAACCTCGAATTATATTATTATTAAAAAGGGATGTCAACTCGATAATCGGGCAACATTCTGTCTTATGAGTTCCCAGCCGGCGCATCTGGTGTAATTGTCTCCCGGAAGCCCGCACTCCCTGTTCCACGGGCGGTCATACACCATCACCTTCAGATCCGGCAGATGGTCAAAGAACCTGAATGCCTTGGGCGAGTCTTCCACCGCCACATCGAACTTCATCCTGTAGTAATCTTCAAGTTCCAGGCTGAAGTCGCTGTCCTTAATGAAGCCGTCTCTTCCGTATTTGTTGAGGCAGTATAGATTAACATCCTTAAGTCCGTGCCTGTCGAGCCACTGTCTGGAAGGCTCATATGAACTGAACGGTCTGCCCGTGATGATCGATACATCGTGTCCCTGGCTGAGCCATTCGTTAATGACCTCCGATGCGCCCGGGGTCTCTTCGTAAGACAGCAGCACATCAGGCTCGTGCCCCTTGCTCATGAACTGCACGAACTGCTCTTCATTCAGGTCAAAAGACTTATCGAGTTCGAAGTATCTGATCTTCTCATAGGGAACGTTCTTCCCGAACATCTCCACGGCCAGGTCAGAGAAATTCCTCGCCGTCTCGCACAGGCAGTCGTCGTAATCCACGTAGATCTTCATTCGACTTCATACCCCGCTTCCGCGAGCACCTGCATCGCCCTGTCAAAGTTCTCCTTCTTCACCAGGATGTAGTCTGTATTGTATGTGGATACGGCAAAGATGCCGATCTTATTGTCAGCAAGGACCCCCGATATCTTCGACAGTATCCCGATGAGCGAGAAGTCGAGCACTCCCTGTATGCGGAAGCCCTTCCATCCGTCATCTCTCTCCGTCGTGTCATCCGGAACATCTCCGGTGATGCAGACAAGAGATATCTCCTCATCGGTCCTGCCGATGAAGTAGAAGTCTTTGTCAAGGTCAAGGCTTGCTTCTGAAGCTACCTTGCATACTGTCAGTTCGTAAGGGATCTTATGAAGTACCATATTCCGCCTCCGGAGTTATTAACGCTAAAAGTATAATCTAATTCTGCCAATAGTGTATAATCTTCGATTATGAGATCCAGACTGTATCCAGAACTTAGACCGGCCAATGAACACGAGCGCTTCATGCTCGAGGCGATCAAGCAGGCCGAGAAAGCGATCGACCTTGCCGAATGTCCTATCGGCTGCGTCATCGTCAAGGACGGCAAGGTCTTCGTAAGAGCCCATAACTTAAGGCTCACCAAGGGCAATTCCCTGGCGCATGCCGAGATCGTGGCCATCAACAAAGCCTGCAAAAAGCTTGGCGACTGGAGGCTCGAGGACTGCGACATGTATGTCACCCTGGAGCCGTGCACGATGTGCGCAGGTGCGATAATCCAGTCGAGGATAAGGAAAGTGTATTTCGGTGCGTACGAACCCAAGAGCGGCGCGGTGGTGTCGTGCAATGATATTTTCGACGTGTCGCACGGTCATAACCACAAGGTCGAGTTCGAAGGCGGTATCCTTGAAGAGCCCTGCTCGAAGATGATGCTCGACTTCTTCCGTAACATCAGGAAGAGGGATTCCGGCAAGTGACTTTGTTCGTGTAAGTGTTAGAGTTTTGTGCTCTGCACTAACAAAAACATGGAGATCAGATCTCGACAAACTCCCCGAATCTGACCAGATAGACATATCTCGCCTTTACCGTGATGCCCGACGCCTCAAGTGCCGAGCTGTAACTCGTGAGCTGGAAGCCGTGCTTGTCCTTTGCTTCAGAAACCCTGCTCTCCGCATCCGACATATCGGACCTCTCTGTCTTGTAATCCAGTACTACCCAGCCGTCATCTTCTTCGAACATGAGGTCGATCTTACCCTGTACCAGTGCGTAATCACTGCTATTCTCAGTCGCGGGCACGGCAAAGACGATAGGTTTCTCGCACTCCGCCCTGCCCCTGTCTGCCGCAGCCTCTGCCGCCTTGCAGATATCGCTCGAAGCAAATGTCATTATTCCGCTTCCGAATTCTTCAGCAGTCTTCCTCACGTTATCCGCACTGTATTCTTCGAACATCTTCATGCCGATAAGCTTGTCGGTCTCGGCAATGATGTCACCGCCGTTCCTGACAGCTTCGGTATCGATGAACCGCATCAGCTTGTGGAGTATGGTTCCCTTGGTGGCAGCATTGAGCTTGCCGCTTCCTGTATTGTCATATTCTGAAGCATCGCGCACCTCGAGATCGACGTGGCGTGTCTCTTCCATGTTGCCGTGCCTTATGCCCGTGACCGATACCTTGAACGGGATCAGAGTCTCTTCTTCGTAGGCGTAATCAGCAAAGGTTTTATTGCCTCTGTCATCGAACAGTCCCCTGTCTTCAGGAGTCTCTTCTTCCTCGTCAGCGGCAATGACAGTGTTGGCGGCATATTCCAGATCAAGCTGTGCCGTCTCTTCCTCGGACAGAATCTCGGTAACGAATCCGCGGTTGCCCGGAAGATTTCCGGGGTCCTGATCGGCCTTTGTGGTGCAGGCTTTGAAGCCCGTAAGATATCCGATATCCGTATCGAAAGTATTCCTTATCATCTTCGCATCGTCGGAATCAGTCCTTATGAGCGCCATGAACAGATCGCAGCACATCGTGCCGCTCCCCCTGAGCCAGTCGAGCCTGGAGAACTTGTCTCCGGAAGCAAGTGAATCGGCACGCACTGCAGCTTCTATTGCCTTGTTCCTCTTGCCGTCAAGGAAGTCCCAGGTAACGACAGACAGTCTCGTCTGCGCACGCGTCAGGGCGACATAGAGATCTCTTAAAGTCTCTGCATTCTCTTCGAGCAGGGCATCTATGAGATAGACATTCTGCTCGATGGAATCCTTCCTTGCCAGTGCTGCATCGTCATAATCTTCAAGAACGAATCCCGCGTGTGCATCGAAAGAGAACCTTCCCACCGAGAAAGATCTTCCTCTGTCCTTAAGGGCAAAGATAACGAACGGATACTCGAGGCCCTTGCTCTTATGGAAGTTCATGCAGACGATCTTGTTCTTCTCGTTAAGACTCGTCTCGATGACCGCATCCTCATTGATCTGGATCCTCATGTTCTCGAGTTCTTCCGCGATACCTGAGATATCGCACCCGAACCTCTTGAAGTTACTGCAGAGCCAGTCCTTAAGGATAGTGAGCTTATCGAAGCTGCCTTCCTTGCGCTTGACGGTAGCCTTGATCTCGGTGTGCTTGAAGATGAGCTCTATTATCTCGTCTATGTCGCAGGTCATCGCCTTCATCCTGAGGTCGTCATAATCATCAAGGAAAGCGCTGATCCTTCCTGCGAGATCTCCTCCCTCGCCGGCTGCAAATACCCTGAGCCTGTTGATAAGGTTCTCACGCCTGAGATGAGGCGCATTCTCAAGGATATATGCCTGAACCTGAGCGATATCGTTAACGGTAAAGTTCGTATTTTTGTAAGGGGCCAGCAGGACTCCGGCGAGATACTCATCCCGCATTGAATTGCCGAGGCAAATGATGAATCCGATAATGCCTCTGATATCGAGGTCTCCGAACACGCTCGTTGTGACCCTTCCCGTGGAAGGCAGGCCGTGACCTTCAAGGTATGCCGATATGACTTCAGCCTCGCTCCTGATGGAAGTGAGAACGCAGATATCGGAATAATGCTGTTCATAGTCTTCGGCATCGGGATCGAACTGCGACATATAAGCTCTAATCTCTTTCTCGACTCCGAGGCAGAGCGCCTTGATCTTCGAATCGAGCGGCTGGTCTTCGTCATCACCTGAAGATGAGATATCGTCAGTATCGTTATCAGATGCGCCGTATTCTTCTTCGGAGTCGTCGGCATCTTCAAACGCATCGAAGCTTCCCGCACCGTCTCCGTTGACGATGAGCAGTCTCGGCAGGCCTTCTTCACCCTGATCAGCCGAAGGACTGTTCTCGGGATAGTTGAGCCTCTGCTTGGCTGAATACTCCACCTCGGAAGCATCTCTCGTCATCGACTGCTCAAAGATGTGATTTACGAAAGCAAGTATCTGTGGACTGCTCCTGAAGTTCTCGGTGAGCGGGAGCACCTGCCCCTTCTCTCTTCCGGCTTCATATGCATCTATCTTCTCGTTGAATATGCCGGGCTCCGCGTGCCTGAACTTGTAGATGCTCTGCTTGACGTCACCCACCCTGAAGACATTGCCTGATGGTCTCGCGATCTTGTTGATTATCTCGTCCTGCAGCCTCGTGTTGTCCTGATACTCGTCGATATAGATCTCCACGAACTTGTTCCGGTAGAAATCAACGGCATCTTCATGTTCCAGTATATCGAATGCCGCATACTCCTGGTCTGCAAAGTCCATGCCGTGGACCGCAGCCTTAAGCTCGGCAAAGTATTCGTCCGTCTTCTCTATGAGCCTTACAAATGCCCCGATCATCTCGGTACGTTCCTGCTGGAGCGAGAGCTGCTCAGCCTTAAGCTCCTCGAAGCTCTCATAAGACTCAAGCCCGTTCGACAGGAATGTGCACAGTGCCTTCGGCGGATCCAGCGGGTGCTCGAGCTTGGCAGGCGTTCCCCTGATCAGTCTCGTCACAGCCTTGATCTGCGCCACCTTATCGAGATACTCGAGCATCAGGTCTTCATTCTCCTTGAAGATCTTGCTGGTGCGCGTCATATAGGAGAACTTGAAGTCAAGCAGTTCATTCCACTCGCGGCTTATAAGATACAGTTCTTCCAGACCGTCAGTAATCATGCCTTCCTCATGTCTTTGCACCTGTCTGTCGATAAGATCCGTTATGTCTTCTATCGCATTAAGAGATGCGGCATTCCTTGCTTCGGGAGTCTTCTCCGTCGTAAGAACATAGAACGTCTCATTATCCTTCAGATACTGAAGCACGCCGTCTTCGGACTTTATCACCCTGCCGTAGTCAGACAGGAGCGTTACAATATCTCCTGCCACAGCCTTAAGCTTCTCGCTGACGACAAGCCGTCCTTCCGCCTCGAGAGCCTTACGCGATTCGTACTCACCCCTGATCCTGTTCATATAGTCCGGGAGGCTTCTTAAGGTATCGTATATCTCACAGGTCGTATTCTCGAGACTCGTATCGGATCTGCCGTCACCGAACCTTAACGTAAGCCTTACGAAGGGATCCGTCTCCGAACCGGCTTCGTCGTACATCTTCCTTATGGCCTGACGTGCGGCAGAATGTTTGAGCAGCGTAAGCTCGTTGCCGTCCAGCACGATATTCGCCGGATCGAAAACATCCGCCTTCGCAGAATCCGCCGCACAGTATCCCTTCTCCTTCACTACTCTCGCACAGAACGCATCGAAAGTCTGAATGTAAGAATTGGGAAGGAGTTCCTTCTGCCTTGCAAGCTTCGCCACCAGTTCGGGCTTGTCCTTGTTCTTCGCTATCGCTTCGTCAAGTGCGCTCTCAGCTTTCTCGCGCATGTGTTCGGCTGCAGCCACCGTGAAGGTAACGACAAGTATGCTGTCCAGTGAATGCTTCTCGTGCTCAGGGATCGAGTCATCAGACATATCTCCGATAATCTTCGATACGATCCTGTCAATCATGACCGTGGTCTTACCGGACCCTGCCGCTGCGGGGACCAATATGTTATCTGTCTTGCAGTCTATTATCGCCTGCTGATCCGGCGTCGGTCTCTTATCACTCATTGTCTTCTCCTGTATCACCGTCTGCGGCAGCCCGGATCGCAGCAAGATAATCCGCCTTCCTCGCGCCGTGTCCGAGCGGCTCTTCCGCCGCGATCGGAGATGACGGTATGTTGCCGCATGCTCCGCCGTACGGACAGAAGCTGCAGTAGTTGTGTGCAGGACAGACCAGTGCATTCGCTCTGCCGCTCTTGATGCTCTCTGCAGTATCGGCAAGGACCATCTGCGAATACTCGAGAGTAGCTGCCATCTCATCGGGCTTGTAGCCGGACATCTTTGGTGCAAAGACCGCAGCGCCCTTCCCCTTATCAGGCTTAAGGCCGACATTGAAGTATCCGTAGTCACAATTCTCCGGGCTTATCTCATATCTGTCGGACAGTGCCTTGGTATAGACAGGGAGCTGGATCTGCGTTCCGTAGAACAGCTGCTTCGGATTGATGTTCTTGCCGCCGCTCTTGTAATCGATGATCCTTATCCTCTTTGCTTCCGCATCGGTATCGACGCGGTCAACAAACCCCGAGAATGCCAGATGAAGACCGGTCTTCTCTTCGATGTTGCTGCTGTCTATCCTTACGTCTTCTTTGTCACCTATCGGGACTTCAAAACCTGTGGGGATCAATCCTTCGGAATTAAGGTCTTCAAGGATCCCCCTGAATGTCATCTTGTACATTCTCCGAAGCTTCATTCCGGTATTCATATCGAATTCCCTGGCGATCGTCTCGCCGTCTTCTTCGAGAGAGCCCGGAACAGCCTCCTTGATCACGGCACTGCGATACGCCTCTTCCACGGCATCTTCATAAGCCTTATCGTCGCCGAGCAGTTCAGCGGCTCTCTCACGGAATCCCTCGCCGCCTATGCTGCTCAGACCGATCTCATACATGCTGTGTATAAGCGTTCCGAAGCCGCTCGTATCGATCTCGGTGTTATCTTCTCTCTCCCTTATCTTGAGGATGCGGTCCAGCATGTATTTAAATGCACAGTTGTTGTATTCCTCGAACGCCGAGACGCTTCCGGGAAGGCTCTTGTTATCACCTGCCGTAAGCAGCCTGTCCATTGTCTCAGGCGCTATTGCAGCAGTCCTGAAGTCATGGTTCCTCTTATGGAACACGCCCTTGGCAGGATTGGTAAAGCCTGTCACGATCGCATCTTCCGGGGCGCAGTTCCTGAGGTAATCGAACACGCAGCTCGTGAAGTTTTTATCCGCGTTGTGGACCATATACAGTCTGTCCGTAACGGTACCGAGCATAAGGCAGCAGGTCACCGTCTCTTCGCGCGACTTCACCTCATCCTTGTCGGGGAGCTCGCAGTCCTTAACGGAATCAGCGAGGTTACGGAGTTCGCCCGAACTGAGCAGACCTTCCGCGCTCTTCCTGTGCGGGAAATTATCCCTGGTCGCACCGAGGAGGAACATTACCTTGCATGGTGCGACGAACGCCCTGTCAGGCGTCGTGATCTCTATGGAATCGACCTTAAGCGGTATCGTTCCTTCGACGCGGTTCTTCATATCTGTCCTGATGAGCGAGATGAATGCCCTCTGGCTGATCGGGACATCGTTCATCTCATGCGTGAAGAATGTCAGCAGCTGCATCATCTCGTCATAGCCTCTGACAAGTGCGGATGCCGATGAGCTGTCACCGGAATCAAGCTGCTCCTTGCTCAGCGCTTCTACGTCTCCTCTGTGATTATTGATGAGTTCCTTGAGCAATCCCGCCTTACCGCTGAGATTTTTCTCTGAATTGATCTTCTCTGCCAGATCCCTGAGCGGCATTATCTTCTTCACGACGATGTTTTCCCAGAAGAACCGGCCGGCATCAGCCTGACTGCCTTCACTGATGCCGTCATACGGCATGCTGAAGTAGATCTCCGGGCGGAAGCCGTCCCCTTCGTCATCAGCCTTCTTAAGATATACGCTCTCGCGGAAGAGCCTTCTTCCGTCAGTGATGTTCTTAAGTCTGCAGTAGTTCTCGAAGCTGTCCGTTATAAAGGGCGGCAGCTTGATTATCCCGCACCTCATGGCGCGGAGTATATCGCTGATGCGGTAGTTATGCACCGGGAGTTCGAGGACCGTCTCAGCGAATACGGGAATAACGGTAGACCACAGATCTATCTTACGGTCGATGAATATATCCAGGCCGTAGAGCTCGGCATTGCTCCGGAGTCTCGACGCCATATCCTCGTCACAGCATACGATCCTTATATCCCTGTATCTGTAGCCTTCGTCCCTGGTGAGCTTTATTACCTCTGAGAAGACGTATCCTATCTGGTTATCGGTGCCGCTTATCGCTGCAAGGCGGACCCTGTCTGTCCTCTCACCTGCATAATCTTCTCCGCGCGCGAAAGCCTCAAAGAAGGCATTCATCCCTCCTTCAGCGTGGTATTCGAAGTCTTCTGTGACCGCCCCCGCCGAACGCATCGCGGAGGTAAACTCGTTACCGACCTTATATATCGGAAGCATCGCTTCTTCCTCATCTCCGGCGGAGAGTGTGTAGAAGCTTAAGCTGCCGCCTCTTGATGAGAGCAGCTTAACGAGCGCATATTCCTGCGGGGTAAGCTTCCTTCCTGCACCGAAGCCGATAAAGACAAACCTTGAAGACAGGAGCTTACGAAGACCAGACATGCGCCTCGATGCGAGTTCTGCATCGGACAGTGCCATCACGGCCTGAGACGCTTCGGAGATCCTGTCCTTGAGGAGCGACAGACCGAACTGGGTGTTCATCTTATCCACGGCATCCATGACGAGCCTTAAGTCTTCCAGTTTGTTCCTGTACTCTGCAGAGTAAGGAGTCGATGCTCCTATCGCCTCATCAAGTTCTTCTCTCCTGATGCCGTACCTGCTGAAGTCTCCTAACAGGTTGATCAGCATGTTGATATACTCGAACCTGTTGGTGAGCTTGCCAAAGGACTTGAAGTCACTGCTGTAGTTGGCGAGGATCGAATAGATCGCACATCTCATCATGATGTCTGAGCCTGAGCCTGATGCCTCCCGCCCCATACTGTCCAGTATCCTGGTGGAGAGCGTGATGAAGCTTACGACATCTCCGCCGGTAAAAGATGACAAGACGGGGATCTTTGCCCCCTCTGAATCGATCCCGGCACCACGCTTGGAGCACGCACCTTCAAGCTGGCCGATGATCTCACGCTCGACCTGAGCCTTGGCAAATTCGGGAACGACAAAAATAAGATCTCTGCCGTCATCAGGTGCGGCAAGTTCTCTTCTGATTATCTCGGGAGTTATGCAGTCCGTACCCGGGTATCTGTATACCTTGATCACCTGATAACCTCCCTTGCAAGATTTTTACCATATTCTATAGTTAATCGGCAAAGAATCAAAGCGCAGACAGGGTCTTTAAAAGGACAGTTCTCAGAACAGGACTGGTAATTCAGTTTAATCAAAACAATAACCCGCATACTGTACCGCATAGCAGTACACTTGTAGTAACAAACGGGCATTTTCGAGGTGAAAAGCACTACGAATGTTCCGCCTGGCAGTACAACCGTAGTATCATATGTCCAGCCTCATCTGCCGGTCTATCCAGCTTCTCTGCTCTGCTTCGTGGATCTTGTCGCCAGGCATCGGGCCTCCGATAAGAAAAGGCGAGGTGGGATCGTGTTTTCTCATGTTCTCTCTTACCAGAGCAGGATCAGTGTTTGCATAGCAATACTTGCACAGGTGACCACATGTATCGTACTCGCCTATGTCAGGGCCGAGAAGACATGCACACTCCCCGTTACGCTGATTGATACCTTTGCGTGGCACCTCAAGATCTGCATTAAGCGCAGTCTCATAGGTCTTGACCGTCATACAGCCGGAGCAGTCTGCACCATATGGCTCCAGGTCTTTGCCTTCTGCGCAAGGCTTGATCGTCATGCCGTGAGATCTGCCGATGTCGATCAGAGCCTTGCCCAGCCGGATCCTGTCATCTATCCTTACCGCACGCACTTCAGGAAAATTCTTTTCGACCTTCTTATAGATATCGATGAAGCTGATCACGCAGGTCTTCGTGTATCCTTCAAGGAAAGCACACATGTCCTCAAAGGCTTCGGTATGCCATTCTACGGAATGAGCATCATCGATAAATACAGGATCATATCTCCAGCCGATGCAGTTTACTCCTACGGTATCCGACAGCTTACGGAACGACTCCATGACTTTCCGCCTGTCCGGGACGTTGGGTTCGATATCCTTACCATAAGGCGTGATCGTAACGAACCAGTATTGTCCGTACGGCTCAAGGCATGACATCCTCGAGAGCATCGGAGCAGGATTCTTGGTGCAAAATGTTATAAGGTCAACGACATCCGGAGACAGACTGTATCTTGTTACCTGCGACGGGTTATAAGGATTTCTTACAAGCACGAAACCCTCTTTGATCCTGTTTTCCAGCCATTCCGAGTAGAATGCGGGAATATCTGTACGCATGCCTGTCTGAAGTATCACTTAAACCTGCTCCCTTGTCTTTACCTTCTTCCGACAAGGATACTTTATTTCGTCCGGATACTCAAACAGGACCTTACATATGCAGCTGCCTTATTACTTGGATAGGATCTCCTTGAGCGTACGCCAGCCGAGGATCGCACATTTGGCCCTGGCAGGCATATGGGATACATCACGCAACCTACTTTTTCAATAGGTAATAAACAGCTTCTGTAATATAACAAAGGATCAGTTGATCAGGATCAAAACAATGCGAAGGAATGATTTCCCGTCAAGCATCAGTTCCGCAGGTTCCGTCATCCGGCCATTCATATGGTGTTATGCGTTTCCATTTTGGAAAAGCCCATCTGCTCAGGCTGTATCTTGCCCCGCATGTCTTGCAGCTACAATAGTATCTGCCAAACGGAGGGTATTTTTTCTTAAGAGGAGTAAAACAGCCCGAAGTTATGATCTGTGCGCGGGCTTTATCCATTGAACCGGTTACTATAAAAGCGGCTGACGGATAGTTATTATCACATGCACACTTGACATATGCTGAATAGACAACATCGTCTACCACCTTAACGATCGGTCTTCCTTCCCGATCGAAAACGATACTGTTTCCATGCACCGGCCCGTTGCCGTCTTCTTTGAGAGTTCTCGATTCATGGTCATACAGGTATTGTCCTGTTCCGTCGACCATGGCAACCGAGGGATTGGTCTGATGGATCTCAAAAAGACATCGTATCACATCCTCACATGGTACATCCGAGCCGTCTTCGTAGCTGACACAGTTAACATATACAAAATCTCTGTCGAAGCCGAAATAGATCTTCCGGCCGTTGTATGTAGTCGTAAACTTAATATATCCTGTCGGTTTGGTTCTATGGTACATATTCAGATTACCGGCTTTCTTCATAGCGCGATTATAACATTACAGACGGTGGATAAGTAAGAACCTGTTAAACACATGAGAACTTCTACTTCCTTGCCAATTCCAAGTCCAACGTATCGTTGATCGTGATCATACCGCCGTGACGTTCTATCGCATCTTCTATCTTCCCGAAAAAGACTTTCCTCTCGCTCTCTTCTATCGCGATGTGGTCTGAGTACGTCCCAAGCAGCTGCACGTATTCTCCGGCAGTGAACGTTCTGTCCCTGCGGAAGAGATGGTATCTGATGTCGGTAAAACCGTATTTTGCAGGGATATCGGCAATGGCTCTCGCGGACTCCTCCGTAAACCACTTCCTGGTACCGGACCTTACTCCGTAGTATTTGTTGTAGTGGCCGTCGTAGATCTCGTCAATCTCCCTGAGAAGCTCCGGATCGTCTCTGCTTATCTGCGGTCTGTTGGCAAACCGCGCGAAAGCACCGCCTTCCTTCAGGATGGAATACACCTTGGGGTAGCCGATATCTTCAGGCACCCAGTGGAATGCCGTCGCAGAGAACACAAGGTCATATGTGTCATTCTCGAGCGGTACGTCTTCGAACTTGCCTGTGACCACACGGAACTTCTCATAGCCTTCGAATTTGTCTCTCAGAAGCCCGGAGAAATTCTCACCGTATTCAACTGCAGTAAGAGAGCAGCCCGTCTGAAGCACAGGTAATGTGGCCTGGCCGCTGCCGCTTCCGACCTCGACGACTCTGCTGCTTTCGCCGATATCGACATAATCGAAGATGGCCTTGTATATGTCACCGACATAACCGGGACGCATCTTCTCGTAGAGTGAGACGGCAGTATCGAAAGTGCCGCCCAGATCATTCTTATTTTCCATCAGACTGTCTCCGCAGCCGGCTTATCTTTCTTCCTTGAAGGTCTCTCCCAGTTTGCCCACAGGTCGTTGCATTCCTTGTTCCTGAACACAACCACGAGGACAACTATAACAACGAGCAGGACAAGCACTGAACCCCAGCATCCTTCAACGCCGAAGCCGGTGTCATAGAAGAAGCCGTCAGATGCAGCCTCAAGCTTGAAGATGGAGCTTTGGGAGACGATCCCGCTGTTGGGAAGTCCGTATATGATGTTCTGTGTAAAGTTCCAGGATGCATGCAGAGCAAAAGAAGCCCAGAGGTTATCGAAGTAGAATACAACGAGTGCGAAGAATACTCCCCAGAGGAAGAGCTCGGCCAGGGCAGCTGCCGTGAGCCCGTTGTTTCCGAGATGCATTGCCATGAACAAAAGCGAGTTGCCGATTATGGCGACCCAGGGGCTCTTATATCTTCTTCTGAGCTTCTGATAGACATAGCATCTGCACATGATCTCCTCTGCACCTGACTGGATGAAAACGAATATGACAAATCCGAGCAACGGCAGGGGATCAAATCCCGAGAACGAGAGATCGATGTCGCCCATCAGGTATGCTCCGCCGACAGAGATCGAATTGAGAACAAATCCGCCAAGCGCGCCCGCGATCAGGCCGATGAATATCCTGCTCTTCTTCTCGGGAATGAATTCCTTGAGAATGGGTCGGTTCCCCTTGAAGATTATGAATATCAGAATATATACCGGCCATGCACCTAAGAAGCTTGCATAAAGGCTCATGAATCCCTGTGTGTCAGGGTCGGGCGTGAAAAGACGCGTCAGGTATCCCACACCGAGCAGCGTTGCGATCAACACACCGGCATAGAAGAGAATGACAGACAGGAGTCCCGTTAAGAGAATATTATCCGTCCATGTCCTCGGTGTCCTTAATATCTTGTCCTTGAATGAACTCATTGCAATTCCTCCCCATACAAATTCAGAACTGATTAATTATAGCAAATCAGTACACTCTGACCACAACAATAACAGCAGGCATGAGTGTAGAATATAGGAGGCTGCGGATGATACCGCAGAAAGGAGAATAATATGGATAAGATCAAGGTCGCATTTTTTGATGCCAAAGATTACGATAAACAGTCGTTCATAGATGCAAACAGCAACGGAGAATTCGAGGTTACTTTCCTCGAGACAAGGCTTACTTCGGACACGGTAAAGCTGGCCGAGGGACACGACGTAGTATGCGTCTTTGTTAACGACGATATCAACAGAGAGGTCATCGACAAGCTGTCTGAACTCGGCGTAAAGCTCGTCGCATTAAGATGCGCGGGATACAACAATGTCGATGTCGAATATGCATACGGGAAGGTACACATCGTACGCGTTCCCGCATACTCGCCCTATGCCGTCGCAGAGCATGCGATGGCGCTCCTCCTGACTTCGGTAAGAAGGATCCATAAGGCCTACATCCGCACCAAGGACTTCAACTTCAGCCTGAACGGACTGACCGGATTCGATCTGCACGGTAAGACCGTGGGCGTGATCGGCACGGGCAAGATCGGAAGGATCTTCATCGATATCTGCCGTGGATTCGGAATGAACATAATCGCGTATGACAAGTTCCCCGCCGCTGATTCAGGCATCGATTATGTGTCTCTGGACGAGCTCTGGGAAAGAAGTGACATCATATCGTTCCACTGCCCGCTGACCGAAGAGAACAGGCACATGGTAAACAGCGATACCATCGCCAGAATGAAGAAGGGCGTTGTCCTAATCAACACATCACGCGGTGCCCTGATAGATTCCGAAGCACTGCTCGAAGGCATCAAGCAGCGTAAGATCGGAGCTGCATGCCTCGACGTATACGAAGAAGAATCCAACATCTTCTTCCATGACTATTCGGGACATATCGTAAACGACGACACTCTCGCGAGGCTCATATCGATGCCGAACGTCATCGTCACTTCGCACCAGGCGTTCCTGACCAATGAAGCGCTGGCAAATATCGCAGATACAACGTATGAGAACATCCGCGGATTCTTCGCATCCGACACATGTCCCAACGAAGTCTGCTACAAATGCGCCAACCTTGCAAACTGCAAACAGACTCACGAGAAAAAGTGTTTCTGATCTGAAACAACAAGAAATGACAGATTCGATTCTGATGTGTTAAAAGCCGCAAGCCCTTGTTTTTTAGGCATTTCAGAGCAATAAAAACGGGTTACCGCTGCCGGTAACCCTCCTACTTCTGAGGTTTGGTGGAGCAGAACACGAACAGGTCGAACCCCGTTTTCTACCCATAAACGCTAATTCTTCTTCAAGTTCTGATAACGGTATCGTTTTATTATCGTCACTGTAATAACAAGTAATAAGTATCTTATCCTTAACGAGGGAATGCAGATGCGTCAGATGACAGCCTCCGAGCTTGCTGCGAAGGCTGGAATGAATAAGTCATCACTATCCCGGTATCTTTCAGGCGAAACAATTCCGAGATCTTTGGCTATTAACAAAATAGCTCAAGCTCTTAACGTTTCACCCGCGTGGCTGCTCGGCTATGATCTGACGCCGGAGGGCGAGCCGATCATTCGGGTCGACATGGATAAATTGACGGAACCGAACCGGGCGAGGCTCCTCGCTTATTATCAGGCGCTTCTCGATGCTCAGGAAGGTGGTGACGGTCGTGGCAGTACCTAAGTGGAATAAGCTGCGCAGGCTCTGGATCATCCAGGGCCAAAAGAACGGCATCAAAAAAGTGTTCTATTCATCGACTCCCGGCATGAAGGGGAAGCGCGAAGTCCTGGATAAATATGACGACTGGGTCGAGTTCGGGGGATCCTCTTCTCTGACCGTGGCCAAATGTGTCGAGCTGTATCTCGAAGACATCGAGGCAAGGATCGGAAGACGTGACGGTTATCGAGAGGCGGAGCTGTATACGCGCCTTTACATCCTTCCCACTCTCGGGAAGTGCAGGATGAACAAGCTGAACCTCCGAGACTGGCAGGCCATTCTAAACGATGCCAGACCTCACTCCGATCGGATCACAAGCCTCAGCCATAAAACACTGACACACCTGCGCGCGGTCATAGTAGGCCTGCATAAATTCGCATATAACAATTATTACTGTGATGACTGGCGTGGTCAGCTGTATATTCCGCAGGGGCATCACAAGGGCGAGCGTGAGATACTTCAGCCGGAAGACATCGCGAGACTGTTCGAGCCGTCAGAACTCTGGTATTATCCCGCTTTTTTGATTATGTTGCTCTGTGGCCTCCGACCGGGCGAAGCCTACGGCATCCAGAAGGGTGACATCAAAGGGAACACGCTGACGATCCGCAGGGCTGTCAATAACGCGGGGCAAATAACCGAAGGCAAAAACAGAAACGCACGGCGCTCCATTCCGCTCCCTGCTCTGGCGCGTCAGATCCTCGACGATACGATCGCCAGGAACCTCGCGAGCGGTTTCCGTGGCCCGTGGGTATTCTGTAACGGCGCAGGCGGTCCGCCTATCCCAAACACAGCCCGGCATCACTGGAACGATCTGAGGGCGGAGCGGAATCTTCCCGGATCTCCGTATTCACTCCGTCATACGTTCGTCTCGATCGTAAGCTCACAGACGCACCTGGCCGAGGGTACCCTGAAGGCTCTGATCGGCCACTCTGAAAACATGGACACGTTCGGAACCTATAAGCACACGGTCGACGGTGAGCTTGAAGGAGCTGCGGACGTTATAAATCTAACGTTCGAGCGGCTCAAAGCCTCCGAGAATTGAAAAGTCAAACAAAAAGTCATACATACAAAAACAAGAAAAACCCCGCAAGCCTTGAGCCTACGGGGTTTAATTTGGTGGAGATGATGGGAGTCGAACCCATGTCCGAAATCAGATCTAACAGGCTTCTCCGGGTGCAGACAGTGGATGAATTATTCCCATTCCCGCGTAGCCCGCTGTCAGGCGTCGGTTCCGGTAGCTTCATGAATTTATGTCACGGGCTTCCCTCAAAGCTTTGGAAAGTGGACATCTCCCTTAACCTCTAAGGAGCAAGGTCTGAGTTGTACGTGCATCCCGTGTACAGATCGACGGGAGCACGGTAGCCTTAGGCTGCTACGAGCTCAGTGTTGTTTGCAATTACTTGCAAGTTCCCGTTTTTTAAGGAGGCCAACGAGAATCCTCCACCCGCTTCCCCGGTATCTCCGACCCCGTCGAAACCGGTGCATCCCCGTGTTAGATGATCCTCTAGAAGAGGTAATATGTAATTATACGTCCTCTTCGTCGAATTTCAAGTCCTGCGATACATCGTAGGGCTGGTATTCCTTGCTTAAGATCTCCTGGGCATTACGCAGTTCTGCCTCTTCGTCAGGTATATCCTGAACAGGAGCCGGTTCAGCTGCCGCAGCTTCCTGAGCAGCCTCGTTCAGATCCTCATATACGACATTGGGATCGATACCGTCAAACTTCTTATAAGGGTTGCCGAGATCTTCGGCACCGCAGTAATAGCACTTGTATGTGAACAGGAGATTCTCCATCTTCTGCATGAGCTTGCCGCAGTTGGGACAGATCTTCTCAGTCTTAAAGTCCTTCCTCTTACGCAGGAGGACTGCCGTCTTCAGGCACTCATCGAATTCCTCATTTGTGGCACTGTGCTCCTGGAGCATCAGCCACATTGCATGCAGAAGGGTTTGCTGTTCTTCGACCATGGCAGTAAGTCTCTCTACTTCCTTGGCGGACTGGAACTCACTCTTGATTGCCTCTTTATTACCAAACGCCGCATCGACTTCGTCAACGGAACTCATCTTAGCAAATTGCCTCATCTGTTCATCGGAAAAATCAGCTGACATATTAATATCCTCCTCAAAGACCTTACCAATTTAGGTTACTATAAAAAACAAAAATATCAAACAATATTTATTAAAGCTCCCCGCAGAATTCTGCAATCGCAGCAGCTATCTCATATGTGTTCGAATCATCATTAAGTCTGGCCTCATCCTCACTGTTGGACAGGAATCCGACAACGAGCTGCACGGACTTCACCGATGTTGAATAGTTAAGTCCGGTATAAGCATTCGTGGAGAAACATCCGAGATAGTCTATGCCCTGAGCTTCAGCCACAAGGGTGCCCAGGCTGTCCGCGAGCTTCTTATCGGTCTCGATGTAATTGCCCGAATCCGGAACATATGCTATTACGCCTGACACTTCCGAATCGGAAACGCTGTCTGCATGTATCCTTATGAATATATCCGGCGATGCAGCTACCGCTATATCGGCGCGTTCCTGATTGGACAGGTTGACGTCGTTTGTCTCTCTCGTAAGGATTACACTCGCACCGCAAGCCTCAAGATATGCCTTGGTGGCAAGTGCTATCTCGAGCGTGACCTCATACTCCTTGGTATTGATATCCACTCCGACGGCTCCGCTGGTACAGCGGGGCTTGCCTACGGTAGCGCCCGGGAACAATGTCTCTTCAGTATCATCGGTCTCTGCCTGATGACCTGGATCTATGACGATGACAAGTCCGGTAAGGTCAGGAGCATCTTCTTTGATCACGATGGGCGTGGGTGTAGGCGCCGGAGTCGTAGCCTCGGTCTCAGCTGCAGTACCCGAAGTCTGCACTGCAAGGCTTGCCGCGATCTTATATTCATTCTCTGTGGCAGAAGTCTCTACAGGCTGTGTCTCGCCTCTGATAATGCTCAGGAGCTTGCTTATGTCCTCATGGTTATTGATCGCCGTTATGGCAATGGCACCGGCTCCGAGCAGGGCTATAAGGATACCGACGATTATCTTTGACAGGAGCGGTGACTTGTTCTCCTTCTGTTCAGAAGTCTTAGGTTCTTCTGATCTCTCCGTCTCATGAACTTCTGTCTCCTTCGGTGCCTTTACGGGCTTGTCCGGCTTTACCTTCTTACGGACAGGCTCGGCAGGTTTTTCCGGCTTTACCTTCTTGCGCACCGGCTCGGCAGGTTTCCCGGGAGTTTCATTCTTGTGAGGAACCTTGCCATGAGGAACAGGCTTGGCATCAGGCTTTTTGCGGGGCTTTGCCGGAGCTTCGGTCTTCTGCGGCATCTTACGCGCATCGTACTTCTTAACGAAATCCCTGATGAACCCCTCACGCTCTTCTGCAGGAAGAGAGTGCATGCGACTGTAGAGCTCCTTCTTCTTATCGGGAGCCAGCCTGCTTAATATCTCTTTAAACCTTGCGTTATAATCCTGCGACATAAAGACCTCTTTTGAATAATATCATTCTTATTGATTCTGACAAAACGACAGAAATGAATAATAAAACGCAAGGATTTGAATTTTAATAAACAGTCCGATTTGCTAATATACCCGCATGGAAATGTTTAAGGACAAAAGATTTACCAGGAAGCTCGTATCACTGATACTGCCCATAACGCTGCAGAACTTCATGTTCGCGCTGGTGCCGGTATCGGATACCGTCATGCTCGCAAATCTGGACCAGAAAGCGATGGAAGCAGTATCGCTGGCGGCTCAGGTTGCTTTCGTCCTTAACCTGTTCAGCATCGGAATATCCTATGGTGCGTCCATGTTTGCGGCGCAGTACTGGGGTAAGGGTGATAAGGAGTCGATAAAGAAGCTTTTCGGGTACAGCGTTGCCCTGTCCATCCTGATAGCGCTGCCGTTCTTCGGATGTGCGATGTTCCTGCCCGAAGGTCTGATGAGGATATATACTGCCGATGCGGCGATAATCGCGGAAGGTGTTCCCTACCTGAGGTTCGCGTCGGTATCGTACCTGTTCATGACGTTCTCGATAACATACGAGTCCATCCTGAAGAATATCGGGTATGTTAAGCAGTGTACCGCCGCAAGCAGCATCATGGTCATACTCAACATCGTGCTTAATGCCGTGTTCATCTTCGGTCTTGCCGGAGCTCCCAGGATGGGTGCATCAGGTGCCGCCCTTGCCACATCGATCTCCGCTTTCGTGGGATTTGCCTTCTGCCTCTTCTTCGCACACCGTTCGAAGCTCTTAAGGATAACCCCGAAGGATCTCAAGGTGGATACAGAATTCAGGAGAAGGTTCAGCAAGTACTCTGCCCCCTACGTCATGAACCAGATCCTCTGGGGAACCGGCTTTACCATGATATCAGTCATCATCGGACACATGGAGCCCGATGCAATCGCGGCAAATGCTATAGTCGCAGTCGTAAAGGATCTCGTGTCCTGTTTCTGTTTCGCGCTCGGTGCAGGCGGATCCATCGTGGTCGGCAACGAGCTCGGTGCGGGCAATATCGAGCGCGGCAAGAAGTTCGGCGACTGGATATTCAAGCTCACCATAATAACAGGCATCATCCTCGGCCTCATTGCTGCTGCATCGACACCGCTCGTACTGTGGATAGTCAACCTTACCCCCAGAGCCGAAGAATATCTCATGTACATGCTCCTGATGTGCAGCTACTACATACTCGGAAGGTCGATCAACGCAGTCCTGATAGGCGGCATCTTCCCTTCCGGCGGCGATACCGAGTTCGGTTTTATCTGCGACTCCGTTACCATGTGGGCCTTCATCGTTCCGGCGGGAGCACTGGCTGCATTCGTATTTAATCTTCCTGTCATGGCCGTATATTTCATCCTCAATCTGGATGAGATAATAAAACTTCCCGTAGTGTTCATACACTACAGGAAGTATGGTTGGGCCAAAAATATCGTTAACGATACAGCTGGAGATCTCTGATCAGTCTTTGAGGAGCTTATCTGCGAATTCCGTATTATCGAACGTCGCGAAATAATCCTTCAGCGTCTGCGCTCTCCTGATCTCCTGAACGGATCCGTCAGGCTTAAGGAGAAGCTCGGCTGACCAGAGCCTGCCATTGTAGTTATATCCCATTGCAAAACCATGCGCACCCGTATCGTGGATGAACAGGATATCACCGTTCTCGATCTCCGGAAGCATCCTGTCGACTGCGAACTTGTCGTTGTTCTCACAAAGAGAACCCGTGATGTCATACTTGTGATCGCAGGGAGCATCCTCTTTGCCGAGGACAGTGATGTGGTGGTAAGCGCCGTATATTGCAGGACGCATCAGGTTTGCCGCGCAAGCATCGACACCGATGTACTCCTTGTAGATGTGCTTGGCGTGGATCGCCGTCGTAACGAGAGCGCCGTAAGGAGCGAGCATGAATCTGCCCATCTCGCAGTAGATCGCAGTGTCTCCCATACCTGCAGGTGTGAGGATCTCCTCGAACTTGACTCTTACGCCCTCGCCTATGGCAGCGATGTCGTTCCTCTCCTGGTCGGGACGGTAATCAACACCGACTCCGCCGGACAGATTTATGAACGCAAATTCGATGCCGAGCTTCTCATGTGCCTCTCTCGCGAGTTCGAACAATTCGCCCGCGAGCTTAGGGTAGTATTCGTTTGTAACAGTGTTACTTGCAAGGAAAGCGTGGAGACCGAACTTCTTGACGCCATGCTCTGCCATCTGCTTATATGCTTCGAAAAGCTGTTCTTTTGTCATGCCGTACTTGGAATCACCCGGGTTATCCATGATGCCGTTGCTCAGAGTATATACTCCTCCCGGATTATACCTGCAGCTCATAACCTCGGGGAACTTGTCACCGATGATGCTCTCGAGGAACGGGATATGTGTGATATCGTCGAGGTTGATGATCGCACCAAGCTTCTCGGCCAGTGCATACTCACGAGCAGGCGTATCGTTGCTCGAGAACATGATATGTGCACCGTCGGCACCGACAGCATCTGACAGTATGAGTTCTGCTTCAGAAGAGCAGTCAAATCCGAAGTCATAATCAGAGATTATCTTCATAATGTACGGATTGGGAGTAGCCTTAACTGCAAAATACTCACGGAAGCCCTTGTTCCATGCGAACGCCTTCTTAACTGCCTCACAGTTGGCTCTTATACCGGCCTCATCGTAGATGTGGAACGGAGTGGGGTGAACCTTCGCAATCTGCTCAGCCTGCTCTTTTGTAATAAACGGTCTTTTGATCATAAATAGTGCCTCAACTCAAAAATAAGCACTATTGTATCAGAGCCGGAAACTTATATCTATATCATTCACAGAGTATCTTTATTCGACAGATGATACATATCCGTCATTCTGTAATCCATTGATCCAGACCTTGGTATTAGCGACCTTGCCGTCAACGATGCTGAAGCTTACTTTGACGGCTTTGTCCTGATTGGAAGGACTTATTAGTGCGTCAGATGTAAAAAGATATGTATCAACATAATTATTTACACCGCCACCTATATAAAACGAACTACTCTCATTATTCTTATTTGACCATACTTGAGGATTGTACCCCATTGAGTCAAAATAGTCCGTATTTGTCGTAGCTCCATCGGGATTCAAGCGGACGGAATAATTGCCATCTACGGTGTATTTGAACAAGACCTGGCCATTCTTTCCTGTAGCATTATCAATTGCTTTCTGTGTGGAAAATAGTGCTTGCACATCAGATTCACTCATTCCGTTAAAGGATGCAGCTATTGCGTTAAGTATCTCAATATCCGCCTCCTTACGTTCAGAATTCGGCGTTCCATTGATCACCTGATTATAAGTCTGTTCCTTAGATCCGCCGGAACCAACATCCTGAACTTTATACCAATTTCCATTATTGGTTTTACCCGTAATGGCATTCCACTTTCCCAAGCTTGATCCGGCTCCCCAAACATATGAGACAGCTCCGGAAGCATCGATTGTTATTGTCAGATAATTAGCTACGCCATTTTCATTAGGGGTACCGCTTACATTGCCGTTGAAGAATGTATTAGCCGGTTTGGTAGATTGTCCGTAGCCCTCAGGCGTCGCATCTGTCATTATGCCCTTAGCCGCATCATATTTCCTGCTGTAGTCAGCGGGCATTCCTTCCGACATCCATTCATCGAGAGCCGCAGCCTTAGCACTTCTCATATTAGCAAGATCCGTCGCCTGTCTGCTCTTCTCTAACTGCGAAGTGAAAATAGGAATGCTGATACCTACAAGCACACCGATGATGGCAACCACTACCAACAGCTCGCCCAAAGTAAAGCCTCGTTTGCTTGTTCTCATAGCCGCCACCTCCTATTTCTTTAAAATAGACTATCACTATAATTAAAAGTTCTTTTGAATGCGAGATAAAGAATATGGCAAAAATATTGCCAAAAAGTAAATTCTGAACACAACAACAAAAATCTGATGGTGGAAACTGCGGGTTAGGGATTCAAGCAAGTGCCAATTTCTCGCAAGCCCAATAATATCAAGGGTTTCGAGACACGGAGAATGCTCAAATTTACAAAACTTACACCAAACTTACACCAATTAATGTAAAAAAACAGGAGCCTACTAAGGACGTCCGAACATATTTCGGGCGTCTATTTTATATTTCATAATTTATTAAAGAGGATTATCTATGACACGTGAAGAAGCACAGATTCTTCTGCATAATATGTCACATCAGTAAAAATCGTTTACTCAAGTTTGACAAACGCATCGTAAACCGCCTGCGCTTCAGGCGAATAGAACGGAGCAAGATCATTTGCTTATTCTTTTATATGGTAAAAAGCGGTCGCTCAGTTTAACTTGTGGGATTATGATGTTTCGAACCATAGAAAACCATCACGCCCCGAAAGCCAATAAATTCAGTTGTTTAATAATTCTGCTAAATTATACGTACGACAAACTTACGACAAAAAACCATATTACCTATGCGAGCCTCTAAACAGAACGTAAAATTCATCCTCACATATTACAGCGTGAGAAGAAACTGCAGCTGCTGCACTAGTTGTCGAATGGAGTGAATCATAAGTGGCATTATCTGTATCCACAACAATTGGGAAAATCGAATCCAATACAATTTGCCTGTTAGTTGTCTCATCCACTTTGCTTCTATACCCTTCGTTTTCAAGAAAACTAATTAACTGCTCTCTAGAATTCTTATTCTCAGTGCGAACGATATAGCGAGAACCCACATTTTCGTTATTCATCGTAACTTACCTCCTTAAAACTATATTTACTACTCACTGTCCTATTGTTCCCTATTTTATTCTTGCATTAACATCTTGACATTAATCGTACAGAAAGCATTAGATTCTCACTGAATCTAATGCTTCAAGGACTTTATACACCTCTATTCATTAAACCAAGTTTATCTCTTTAGCATCAAATGCTCTTTTGAAATCAGCGGTTAACTATATCAGATGCAAACAGTGAACCGAGTACTTTTTTCAGTTTCTCTGGATCATTCTTGATAGGTGCATCAGGATCGAGTGCAGCTATCACTTCCGGATAATCATTAGGGGCCATGCATACTACACAGTCTAGATACTGCTTTGCTCTTGAAGTTCCAACATAGAATTCGAGGCCCTGATAACCAGTAAACGAAGCCTTGTTCAAATCAACCATAATAACAGCATCTGCTTCTAAGCCTTTGAACTTTATGCATGTAGTAACTCTATAATTCACACCGTTATGTGGATAGATCATATACCCTTCGTTATTATCGTCCCCTTGTTCCAAAGAATCCGCTATCCAGCTAAACTCTTCTTTTCCGGGTGTAAGAATAACGACGTCTGAAACTTCATTCTCGTAATACTTATCAAGAATCTCGTTAATCGTTTTTGTTGCTTTCTTAGCGCTCCCAATTATGTGCATACTTGGTCTGACCGGTTCATACCAAGAACAAGCTGCTTTGGGCTTTATTGCACGATTCTTACTATCTTTTAACGGAGTAACCGAAGTCTGGGCTATTTCTTTAGTATTTCGACAATTATAGTGAAGAGTAATCTTGCAATCACTATTAGTAATACATTCAGGGATGATATACTGAACTTTTTCTCCACCTTGAATCATTTGATACTTATCATAGAACAAATAGAATGAACCACCAACTTCTTTGGTTGCTTCTTGAAGCCAATCTAATATAGAACAATTTACTTCAGCTTCTGAATGACTGACATTAGAATCTATTAATCCAAAATCCTGACCCTCATCTATTATTACATGCTTGTATCCAAAACTTTCCGGGTTATCACAACAGTCCATCAACCAACTAATGAGTCCATCATAATCCTTATAATTTCCTGTCTTTTCCTTAGCAAGTTGAGATATAGTCATAAAATCAACATTAGCAAATTGCTTAGAATATGCTTTAGAAGGATTCTTTTTACGTGTCTTATTCAGATGGTCACAAAGCAATCTGTTATAGCAAAGAAACAAAACAGCTTCATCATTAACACTATTTCTACGGGCCTTCTCTACTGCAAGCATTGTTTTACCTGTACCAGCAGCTCCATTAATAACAGCTGATTCCTGATCCTCAAGAAAATCAAGAAGTCGATACTGCTCATAAAGCAATTGATTCAAATTATCTTCAATAAGTATGCTCTTAGCCGATGGAGACGGCAAAAGGTGAAACATCGGGCACAAAACCGAATCGAGCAACAATTGAAAGCTCTCATCAGTGAATCTAGTAACAACATCTCTTTCATCATCTATTGGAAGTGTTAATTTGAAAATCCTTTCTATTGCTGGTGTTGGATCAATTATGTCTTCAGCAAATAAAGTCAGTTCCATTACAGCATCTTCAGGCAAACCTTTCTTATTCTGCTGTTTGAACAGTTCCCTTTTCATACCAAAGAACCAAACCGCATGAAAAAACTTACAGTTATAGTAAATATTCCTTATTTCGTTATTTGTATGCACTTTCAGCAACGTCTTAAAAGCATGCTTTGCTCCAGCTGCTTGTTTATACGGACCGCCATGACTCATTACTTTTCCGCTTTTGGACACTCATGATATATGTATGCAGGCCATCCCTTATTGGGAATGGTATTTATTGCATAACTCTCCCATATCTTGCCATTTGCAACGATCTTAGCTGGTGGAGCAAACTCACTTATTGCCATCTTTAAATCACGTGAAAGATCTATTTTCTTAGCTTCTTCATCAGTGCCACCAATAATATCCAATGATACTGTATCAATCGGGAACCCGTATTTGGGCAATACCCCTTTTGCACTTAAGAATGAGATTGATGATTCTGTTTCCAACGTTTCTACTAGCTTTAAAGCAGCATCGGCGCGGTATCTTTCTCCACGTGTAGAAGCATCTTGCTTTGCAAGTATTTCATTAGCAAATGTCTTAAGCCCATCAACATCAGCTGTACGTTCTTCAATTGCTCTTGTCAAAGAACCTTCTTTTCCAACCAGATCATTGATAAACGCCCATTCATCAACTCCTAAGCTCTGACAAATATCATCAGGTATGATGTTATGAATACTTTCCAACAATTCCTGTGGTCTTTCTGAAAGGTCACGATACAAAACAGTCGTCATGTTTTCATCTTCGTCATAGGATACTATTTTCTTAGTATTCTCAAAAAAGAACTCAGGATGTTTCTTAAAAAACCAAGATACTACTATAGAATTCAAATGCCTTTCAGCAATCTTATCGTTATCGATTTCAAGAATCGGCGGAGCAATTTTGCCAGCAATAATCTGAGCAGGATCATGGAAAAATGTCATATCGTGGCTGCTTCGCCTGGAGAAAGTGACCGAGAAAGCAGCAGAGGAAGTTCTTCTGCCTGCACGACCAGCTCTCTGTATATAATTTGAGGTTTCAGGAGGAACATTTCTCTGGAATGTTGCTTCCAATTCACCAACGTCAACACCCATCTCAAAAGTAGTAGAACAGCTAAGAACATTAATCATTCCCTGTTCAAAGTTCTTTTGGTACTCTCCGGCTGTCTTCGAAGAAAGTTGAGCAGTATGCTCTCTAGATACCATAGGAATTATTTTTCTATCAGAATACAAATCGCTATAATACGGCTCATTCTGAATATCTGAAGCTTTTACCGGCCGTAATCTTCCATTACATTTCATTTCCGGACAAATATTTCGTATGGAGTATCCAAACGTCTTTCCACACTTATCACAATGATAAAGGGTGTCATCCTTCTCTACGAGGTGGAAATACCATTTTGCGAAGTTCAACAAGTATACAGTTCCTTTTGAGGAATTAACCGTACTGATAATGTATTTCTTGCTACTCAATTTGAGAAGCAATTGATAGGCCTTGTTTAAACTCTCCCTTGCTAATGCATTTTTCTTTTCTGCATCCATTTCCGGTTCATCTCCGATTAGTTTCATCATCAGAGAATAACGGCGATTAATCCTTCCTGCTTCAGGAATAAAACCATACACATATTCACCATACTCGGTGTTTGTGACTGATTGCCTGAAATAGCCCTTGTGATTTCTTGGAGCAAAGAAATCATTCGTAGCATATATACCTTCAGGATAACTGATTGCACCTTTTTGCCTTAGTGTATCCATCATAAATCTTAGTAGATTCCAAACGTCATCTCCTTTTAATCCAGCTAACTCAGCAGTATCCTTGATACTCATGTGTTCCGGCGCAATCCGAACATATCCTAGTCCTTCCAAACCAGTTTGAATGTCAGGAGTCATGAATTCTTGCATTACATACAAAGCGGCTAGCTCAAGTTTTTGATCATCTGATAGATTTGCATTCCTTTCCTGGTCAAACGAATATATTCCAGTCTTATCAGCTGCAGTTCGAACACGTTTTATCAAGTCGGGTATGGACAACGTTTTATCCGGAGCATCTTGCAAGCACTGTAGAATCAGCTTTCTCCACATTATCAAGTTGTATTTATTCTCGAAAAATCCGGCAAAAAAAGCCGCTTCCTGTCGATTATCCGAGAAGATCAATAGCTTACGACCACTCTCATCTGCAAGAGCCTCAGGAATTGAATCAGATTTATCTTCATCACCAGAATCATCAAAGAAGTCATCTGCAAAGATATCATCACTGACCGAAATGCCTTCTTTCAGATGAATTGAAGGTCTTGGTGGAATCGCATCATACAAACTTTTAGCTACAGCAAACGTTGCCGGCTGGTTTGCTGTGAGGAATCTTTTGATTAGTCCTTTTTGAGTTGAACCACAGCAAGGACAGCAGTTCGATTCATTATTCTTACCGGCATATTTCAGATTATATACAGTGACTACACGCTCAGGATCAGAACGTCCGCAGCAAACATCTGGATGTTTTTCTGAATAGGGAGTCTTTCTACCACAGCAAAGACACAGATGATACTTATCTAACGTTTTCATCTTATCTACGCCTTCGATAGAATCATCTTCGTCCAAGCCAGTCAATTCAGCTTCTTCTTCACCATTTGAAATAAAATAGAACTCAGGTTTTTCGTCACTGCTGGTATGAACAAAGTATTGACCGTCACCTTTGGTCTTTGTTTTTCCTACTAGATACTCTTGATTACACTTCTGACAATTAGCCAATTCGAAAACTGCAAAGGACTTATCTTGAATGTATACTCGTTCTTTTCTGTCTAAATACACCTTTTTTGAAGGATAGTATTGTGCAAACATACCTTCAAGAGACTTGATAAACAGGTGATATCGAGCAGGCAGGAGCGCAGCTTCATCATCGTTCTTTTTTGCAGCAGCTGAAAGTTCTATGAGATTGATTAGGGCACTTTCTCTTTCGCTTTCAGAAGAGATGTCATCAAAGACAATACTTGCAACTTCTTCAATTCTCTTAGGATTATTTCTTAATGCAGCATACACTCTAAACAATCTGGTGTCTTTAACCAGTTCAGCATACAGATAACTGCTCTTTTCAGATTCTTCCATATTGTCGACATGCTTTTTGAGAGCTACATATTCTTCAGGCATAAAATCCCTGGCATCTGCTGGAATATCTCGCTTTTTTCGCTCAGTAGTAATAATATCTTCAGCTGCAAACGGTTCACCGAATAGGTTTTCTGCAAATTTAGCAAGATCGGCTTTCCCTTGTTCATTTCCAAGAGTAGCGGATGTTGCAATACAACGGAATTCATCGTTCATATTGTGATGGATACGCTCTTTTACTCTTCTCAACAAATAAGCAATCTCAGTACCTGTTGCACCCTTATATGTATGTGCCTCGTCAATAACAATATATCTCCAGTGCTTAGCAGAAGAATTATCAAAGAACGGTGCTGTATCTGGTCTTAACAGCATATACTCAAGCATTGCATAGTTTGTGATTAGTATATGCGGAGGTTTTTCTGCCATCATTTCACGGCACATGATCTCATTGGGAATAGATTTTCTATAAACTTCTTCCGTATCACTTATATGTTCATCGTCGTATTCATCATGGAAACGTCTTTCAGATTCTTCTGGAGTGTCTTTCGGCAATTTATGCCTTGTTTCGCTGGTATATCTCCCAAAAGTGATTTCCGGATAATCCTTCAAAAGTTTACGCAATTTCTTAAGTTGGTCATTAGCCAAGGCGTTCATAGGGAATATTAATAGTGCCCTGACACCAGCATCAAGTGTACCAGCTTCTTTCTCTCTCATAAGAGAATTAAAAATCGGATATAAGTAGCACTCCGTTTTACCGGATCCAGTTCCTGTGGATACTACCATGTTACGATTCTTTTCAATTATATGTCTAAGGGCTTTTTCCTGATGAATCCTTAGTTTCCAGTCACTAAAGTGAACCGATTCTCCCATCTTACCGAATTCATCACTGATCAGCTTCTCAGAAGCAAGTTGTTTTAATGATTTTCCATCAACAAACGGCAAAGTGGATTCAAGATACGGTCCCTTTACAAATTCCGTATTACCAACAGCCGAATGAGCTAATTCAGTTATTTCTTTATCTTTAACGGTAAGTATTGATGCAATATAGTTACGATAATCGCTACGAATCTTATCCGTAGTTTGTCTTGGATTCATTGACATAATCTTTCCTCTTTTCTCTTGAGATAGATATAGACTTGAGCCATAAGGATGTCTCTCTGAGAAAGCTTCGGAGCAATAATACTCGCTGACGACATAAATCTGATTCCTATCACTCTATGCTTGTCATAGGATTCATATCCAACCGGAAGCCTTGTTAAATATGCAGCGATACCCTGCAAATAGAAGAACCACGCATAGCTCGATTTGGATATTCCAGGTTCAATTCTATCTTCAATAGCACGCATGTATTGTTTGGTTATTCGTCGCATTTCAATATTCTGAGAAAGTTCATCAGCACATGCAATGAGCTGATCGCCATATAATTCAACGGCATCCTTCATCATTTTCCGTAGATCAGCCTTCATTTCCTGATTATTATCATGCGTATTCTTATACCAGTTTACATACTGATCGACATACTTGATTCGTCCGAAGTAGATACCATAATCCGGTTTTTTCGATATATCGAAAGTAGGGTTATACCACTTGTCATATCCAATCATGCCCTGTATTGCTTCGACATTGCCGGCAATCTGAGCATCAAGATTAATCTTAACGCCGTTATTTTTCTCTTCTCTTATAAACTTCTTCATTTCTGAAGTCGCTTCTTCGATATTCTCTGCAGATGGAACAGCAAGAAGATGCTTAATTGCATCCTTACCAATGAGCTCAATGTATCGTTCTTTCCATAAACAGTCTCGAATTGGTCCATCTGTACTCATCATCAGAATCATTGACAGTTCAGGTGAATACTTCTCAACCTTACCGGCTAATATAGGCCTTCCCGGATTGTCTGAGTACTCTAACAGCAAGGAATAGTCTTTCATGCAGGAATCAAAGACTTCTTGCGGCGAATCCAATTGAGTCAGAAGCTCAATAACCCTATACCTATCCCCTCGTTTCATTAACGAGACGGAAATACTTCTCATTATCTGTGAAAGCAAATCCTTTTTATGATTATCTACTTTACCATTATAAAGATAGGCAAAAGCTACTAACCGTTCTATATCAACATCATCCATCGGCACATATTCAAGTCTCTTGATTGAAGATGGATTAGTAATTATCTGATACGACTTTGATTTCTCAAGCTCGTCTCCGGTTAAAAGATAAAGAACATCATTGAACACATAATCCAGAAGATGCTTAGTAGTTTTGATCATTTTATCCTCACGCGGACAACGGACATGCAATATATTATTCCTTATATTGAAAGAAATACTGTCGTCTTCCACATCAAAAATCGACTCTGTTTTTTCGCCAGAAACTATATAAATCCCCTCAGTCAACCTTGACGGGAAAGGATAACCTCTTAACTGGCCATTCTTAGACAGCTTTGAATTATCATAAGTGAGATGAATTGTTTCCCTATTAAACCCAAAATGCAGAACATCAAGGTCTTTGTTATCATCTTCGGCACTAATCAAAACATAGTCTTTATTTTCTCCGATTTTTGCTCTTACCGGTTGTGTAAATGAATTGGTTTCAGATACATATACAACAGATATAGCATTATCCGGATTTTCTTCATTAATTAAGACTATTTCTAACGGCAGTGGGCTATTCCTTATTGTATCGAAGAATGCACTAATATTTAGGTTTCCAGAACCCTTATTATTTAATTTGATGCTTTCTTCTTGATCTATTCCATTAACAGTTCTAAGGGCCAGCTTATACTCATCTTCTGTGAATACACCATACGTGCGTAAAGAAAACCACAATTCGTCCTCGGTAAGGCTTTTAACATCCGTTCTAAACAGCTTACAAGATTTCTCAACAACATCGCCCTTAAGAGATAAGATATCGTACTCAAAGGGATTTATAGGAAGTTCAAAACTGCAACGGAAAGAAAATTCATCTGACAGGGTTTTTAAATCGACAGTAATCGAACCGACATAGGCGGGAACATCCACCATATAGTATTCTTCATCGCTGTTAACATTACACCTATCGAATACTAACTCCCAGTCTTTTAATCTCTTGAAACGCAATGTGCTGACACTATTTAGTTCTTTTCTATCTGTTGGCCAGAACAATGTAGATGTATAGTTGGTCTTAATTGCAGGAACATAATTAAACTCAACTTGTTTCATAAAGCGACCGCGCTGATAGAGCCTGATACTATATGTTCCATATCTATTCAGCTCACCGTTCGTACAATCAATAAGATCGATTGTAGTTGATTCGCCTGAGAGTTTGATCGGATATGTAGAGTTTCCTACATGTAATTCAAGATAATCTTTGCTAACTGAACCCTCTGTCTCAATTATCAACTGTGGTATTTCTGTAAACAGATTTGAATCTTCCACATTAAACAAGTGTTTGCCCACGAGTTCAAGATTAAACTGAGGTCTGGAAAGCAATTCTACATTCTCGCCCTTACAATCAAAGACTAATCTAGCATCTCCTCCCAAAGGAGAAACACTTACAATTCGGTATGAATCAGTGTTGTATGGATAGTATTGTTCTTCAACACTTACTGATTGTGTCGATAAACTAATACTAGATGGAAGAATAAGTATGCCATATGGATGCAGGAGATAGTTAGCATTTACTTGGCGTCCATTATTGTTAAACCAAACGGGTTTATCAGAAGTAATACCAGAGACTTCCCATTGTTTCATGGTTTTATCACCAAACACTTCAGAGTCTTGTAAAATTACGGTATATAGTTCGTCTGGCGGTACAGAAACTGAAAGAACACCGGTAAATCGTCTCCCCTCATCGCCGAAGACCATACACTCAACTGTTCTGGCAAACCCATTCTTAGAAGTGATACTCCACTTTGCTGTATCTATCCACTCATTCTCAACTATTATGCGCGGAAGCATAATTGAAAGACCGTTTCGTCCTTCATCAAAGAAAAGATATGGTTTTGTCTGATGCTCTTTTTCCTTTCGGCTAGATATACCAGATTTGCTTTTCTCCTTCTCTTTCCATTCACTATATGATTCAGAATAACGTGATTGAATTGATGTCTTTTGCTCGGTTGAGATGATTGCATCATAGACTTCAAGAAGGTAATCAATTGCTCGATCGTTTTTGAATCGAGACAGGAATCTAAGAAGAGGCTTTCGTATCGCATATGATCTCATATCGATCAAATCATCTATGATCAACTGAGGATCAAACCCATGATAAGTGTCATAACTTAGGACATAGAACAAATCCTCAAGGCTGCTATCAGGTGGAATGCATGCCTCATATAGAATTGGAGCAATATTCTTTCTAGCTTCTTCTTTGGCTTCAGAGTAGTCCATAGAATACTTGCCAAACATTCTTCTGGCGCAAGCTCCAAGTGTTTCTTGCTGTATTTGCGGGATCGGAATGCCCAATTCGTCAGCTAATGCACCCCAAAAGTTATAGTTATACTTATATACAGCGAAGAAAACCATATATGTTGTTATGCAGTGGGGATGATTCCTGCACAGAAGTTCAATACTGTCATTCGAATGACAACTGCTCTTCCGAATACAGTTTCCCAGATTATAAAAATCATCCGTAGAGAGTTCCAAGTCGCCCCAAAATCTGCATTCAGGCACTTCATCACGAATCAGTGATTCAATTTCATTTAAACTTGTATCAGTTGTTATTCGTGTTTTCATAGATTGCCTCACATCATGCTTATACTAACTATACAATATTTACTATTATGTAGTTTTAACGTGATGTGAATAATTAATTATCATGCTGTTATAGCGCTCAATATTTACAAATACTATTGTTTCTCTACTTTAACGCAAGCAGGAGCGCCATAAGGCTTTTGCATTTCAGAAAGCACCTTAACGATATCCTCTAATAACTTCTCTCCATAGATATATCCAAGTTTTCCACTACTGTTAAGAATATTTCCATCGGTAGAATAGTAATCAATCTTCCAAGCTACGCCATCATATGCACGGATATTCAAGTTAGGATCTCTCCACTCCTTGGTCTTTAAGAGCTTCTCCAAATCGGAAAATGTTTTATCGTCAAGCTTACCCGCATTAATGATTGGAGCAACATTAATCTTTTGATGGGTCTCTCGGTCATATTTCGGAACAAAACTGACCTTGGTTACGTATGTATGATCATAGTAGATTTCCCATTCAGTAGAAATCCAGTCTCCCGCGCTATGCAAGCTCCAGTTGCACTCAATTGCATTTAGAAACAAACTCATATGCACCTACTTAGCGCTCTGACCATTACCTTTGTAGTAATAAGCACCATCTCTGAATTCGAGATTATCAACAGTAGTACGGTTAATCAGATCAGCCGCAAGGTTCTCCGGTAAAGGCATAAACCAATAATAATGGTCTCCTAAAATCAAATAATCGTTTTTGTGCCCGTAGAAATATCCGACAACAGAATTTGCCTTCATCGTTGCAACAAATCGCTCATATAACAACTGATCCTCTTGCCTCAGGTATGAGCCTGCTTTCCACAGACACCAAAGGCGACATAATGCGAAACTACGGCAATATCTGTAAGGATTACGGATATAACGTGGCGGTC
>CACZMA010000016.1 GCA_902782125.1 Oscillospiraceae bacterium
GGTTACAAAACATGAAAGAAATAGCATAACAACCAACAAATGGGAAAAGCATTTGAGGAAAATGAATTTACACACAATTTAGGACTTGACCAGAAGTCTACAAAAAAGTCTACATACGAGACGAATTGTAGAACAAAATGAAGACTTTTGGGGTTAAGGATCAGAAACGTCTGTTCGCAGTCCTGTACTGGCAGGGTGTCATGCCGGTGCGTTTCCTGAACACCGAGGTGAAGTAACTCTGGCTGGGGAAAGCGAGTGCGGCGGAGATTTTCGTGGGCGAGTAGTCGGAGTCGGCGAGCATGTTCTGCGCGGTCGTGATCTTGCAGTCGCTTATGTAGTCGCTGATCGTCTGGCCGGTCTCCTGCTTGAACAGGCGCGACAGGTAGCTCTCCGACAGGCCGCACACATCTGCCAGTTTGCTCGCAGTGATGCGCGTGTCCAGGTGGTCGTAGATATAATCGATGCAGCGCGCGATGTGCAAGGAACAGATACTGTCCTTGCGCAGCTTCTGCATCCTGCCGGCGTAGTCCATGCACATCTGCACATGAAGGTCTGAGATGTCTTCGATGCGGCGGGCCTTGTCGGCCTTGTTTATGTAGTAGTCACTGATGTCGTATGCGGACGAGACGTCCATGCCGCAGGAGATGCAGCTTCTGGCAGCGAGCGCGGCCGTGACGGTGAAGTGGTACTTCATGTTGCGCAGGGGATCGTCCGAGAGCTTGCCCATACCTTCCTTCTCGTGCAGGGGCTGGGCGAGGAACTTGCGCAGGGACGTTATATCGCCGGTCTTGATCGCGGAATAGAACTCAAGCTCGGGGTTATACGGGGCACGGCGAAAATCTTCGTTCCTGGTGATGTAATCACGGTAGAAATGTCTCTTCTCATAGGGCATCGCGCGCACCTCGGCTGTTTTGGATTAAGGTCATTATATCATAAAAAATGTCAACAAAACGATATTACGCCGCGCCCGTGGGTGTTAGGTTAATAACAGCTGAAAACATAAGGAGGCTGCCGTTTATGAAAACGAAAAAGTTACTTGCCGGCGCGCTTATCCTGGCCATGGCGACAGGTTGTCTGTCCGGCTGTGCCGCGCCTAAGACCGAGACTCCCCAGATCAATGGTTATAACCTTCTCTGGAGTGACGAGTTCGACGGAAACAAGCTCGATGAGACCAAGTGGAACAAAGAGCTCCGTGATCCGGGGTGGACCAACAACGAGCTGCAGGAATACACGGATTCCGAGCAGAACATCTACGTCAAGGACGGCTGCCTGAACATCAAGGCCATCAAGACGACCGACGAGAACGGCAACGATTACTATACTTCCGGCAAGGTCCAGGGTCAGAACAAGACCGACTTCATGTACGGCAAGGTAGTCATCTCCGCCAAGGTGCCCGAAGGACAGGGCCTCTGGCCGGCGCTCTGGATGATGCCGAAGGACGAGTCATACTATGGTCAGTGGCCGAAGTGCGGTGAGATCGACATCATGGAAGTCCTGGGCAACCAGACGAACATCGCATACGGTACGGTCCACTACGGTGAACCCCATGCCGAGCAGCAGGGTATATATACTCTGGACAAAGGCACTTTCGCCGATGATTTCCATGAATACAGCATCGAGTGGGAACCGGGCGAGATGCGCTGGTATATAGACGGTAATCTATATAACACCGTAAACGACTGGTACACTAAGGTCGACGGTGAAGAGATGAAGGATTATCCCGCACCGTTCAACCAGCTGTTCTTTATCCAGATGAACCTCGCAGTAGGCGGAGACTGGCCGGGCAACCCCGATGAGACAACAAACTTCGATAATGCTGTATTCCAGATCGACTATGTACGCGTCTACCAGAAGGCAGAATACGATACCGACGTAACGAGACCCGAGCAGGAGTTCAGGACAACGACTGCAGACGGCAACCTCGTATGGAACGGTGATTTCGCTGAGGCAGAGCCTCTCGACGATGAAGAGAACTGGTTCTTCCTGCTGTTCTACGGCGGAGAGGGCGAAGCACAGATCTCTGACGGCGAGATGATCATCACGTCATCGAAGGCCGGTACGGAAGAATACTCTGTCCAGCTCGTACAGCCGGATCTGCCGTTGATACAGGGCACGACGTATAAGCTGACGTTTGAAGCGTGCGCGGAAGAAGACAGGACCATGATAATCGCAGTCACCGCGCCTAATGTCGGATGGATAAGATATCTGAAGGATACGAAGATCGACCTTACCCCTGACTATCAGGAATTCGAGTTCGAGTTCACGATGAACGATGCCGACGACAACTACGGCAGACTCGAGTTCAACATGGGTGCGCAAGGCTCGACCTCAACGATCTATATAAAGAACGTAAGGATCGAGATCGTGGAGTGATAGGCTGATATAGCCATAACTTATGGAGGGGTGCTGTAAGGCGCCCCTCTTTTTGCTTGTCGTTTGGCGTGGATCAGGGCTGTGCTGAATTTGTGCCTTCTGAAGCTCCAAACACTCACAAAATCAGCACAATAGGCCGATAATGCATATTTTGTGCGTAAATGGCCCTCTGGCAGCCACAAATTAATCACCGGCCTTCAAAGACAAAAGCGGGACGCTCCATGCGCCCCGTTTTTGCTTGCTTAATCTATGAACAGCTGCCCCATCGACTTGGTCTTGGTTATCTTCTCGCCAAGGTAGTTTGCCCAGCGCTCGGTGTAGAAGGAGAAGTATGAGAGTTGCTTCTTGCGGCGCATCTTGTGAAGGGCCGGGACTGACGCCCACACGATCGAGGGGATGCCGGTCACGAAGAAGTACAGGGGGCCCAGGATGAGCGACTGGATTGTGTGGCCGTATTCGTGTACGAGCAGGCGGGAGGCGGTCTCTTCTCTTGTGGGAATGCCTCTGTAGTACGGGTTTGCCGAGACGAAAACAAACAGCCCCAGGGACACGCTTGAACCGAACTTCCACTCCGTTACGACGGCGCCGTGATATAAGTAGTGCTTGTCGCGTATGCATATAAGGAAGACGACGAATCCCGACAAAGTCTGAAGTATTCCCCAGGTGCACTGGGCCAGCATGTAAAGAACTGTTCTCATTATCCTGCCTCGTTAGTTATCTAATCTTCTTGGATATTAACGATTCTCATGTACCTGTCAAGGGCGTATTCGCCGTCGTGCGCCTCGCCCGGGAAGTACGAGCTCATGTCGGAGGCTTTGGTGACGCGCACAAGACCGCCCCTTACCAAAAGGCCGGTCAGTTCCGCGCGCTCTGAATGCGGGCAGATGAGTCCTGCCGTCTGGAGGTAGTTCCTGCTCTCATAGAGCACGGTCGTAAGTTTGCTCTTCGGGAGCGGCTTGACCAGGACATTGCACATCATGGGTGACAGTTCGAGCTTGCTGTCTTCCTTGATGATAAGGCTCATGCCCTGACCGCGGATGACGTCAGACGAGACTTCCTGCTCGCCGAGATAACCCTTGAGGCGCTGCGTATACGCGACCAGTGTGTCTCTTGCCCTGATGCCGATCTCCTGAGATGCATTGCTTCCGACTGCTTCCTGCAGGTAAGGCAAGAACTGCTCTGCAAAAGATCGAACTTCATCTATGTTATCCGTATCGAGATATATGACCTGACAGCTGCTGCAGAGTAGCTGCTTTGTGAAAGCGATGTGCTTTGCCAGACCCGTGAGGTCTGATGCAATGGTGGCGGTCCTGTCCGGATTGGACACATAGCAGAATCCGAGCTTCTGTCCCCACTCTATGAGCTTTACGCCGGTGGGTGCCAGACCGCGTACGGCTTCGATCGCCATGTCGGAGCCCCAGACGCTTATCGCGTTGCAGAGGTTCGCCATCTGGCGCATGCCCTGGATGTCCGAGGATGCCGTATCGAACACGTAGATATAGTCCTTGAGGAGCGGCTGGTATTCGATGAACTGCATTATCAGCTTGAGCGACAGACCGTTATCTGCAGACGGGAGCTTCAATATGTTGATGTTGCCCGTAAGAAGTCCTTCCGCGAGTGAGTACGCAGGCAGGAAATCCATGTTGCCCGCTGCGATGTGGAAGATGACGCCGAGGGGGACTTTCTTTACCCTGATCTGCGAGAAGCCTTCGAGCCCCTCCGTTACGTACTCGTCTGTGTTGCCGAGCTCTGTTCTGACCTTCATCCGAAGGTGCTCTCGGGACAGGAGAGTGACGGCCTGTTTCTTATAGGTCTCGACCATGTCCTGAGGAAGGTCTGCGAGGAGGTCGTCGAACTTACCCGCGAGTGTATCCGTGCGGAGCTGATCTACCGCATCGATTATTATCTCCGGCGACAGAGGCTCGCGCTGCAGTATGGAGGGGATCTTCTCCCGGAGCTCTTCGAGGAGGCGGTTCTGCTCGATGCTCTCATATATCTTGCCGTCAAACAGGATCATACTTTCACTCCCTCCAGGATATCCGCCGCTCCCGCAGCGCACGTCTTGATGTCTTCCGGTGCGACTCTTCCGATTATCTCGAGATACGGCGTCTTGACTCCGCAGGGGCAGTCAGTACCGTCATGAAGTACGCCCAGGTCATCCGTCATGACCGAGAGGATGGGCGTTGCCTTGGTGAGCGGCGATATGAGATTGACCAGGCCGACCTTGCCGTTCTCGACGGGCTCCAATGTGTCCGGGTCTCTTATGACGACGCTGCCGTAGACAGGAACATGGAAGTGGTGCGCGGAGCAGTCGCAGTACAATATGGGATGCTCCACCGCGCCGAAAAACTCCACCACATTCTCTTCTTCTATCCCGAGCGTCTTCTTCGCCATGCGGTAGAACGTGTCCTTGTCTGCGGCCTCCTGGTAGAACTGCTTCCAGCCGCCGCCGAGCATTATTTTCGAGCCTTCGGGAAGCTTGAAAGACAGACCTCTCTCTTCGAGCAGACGGAATAGGAAGAAGGTGTAGGAAGGGAATCCCATGAACCTTACGGGATGCCTGCCATTCTCGTATTTCTTGAGTGCTTCGACTATGCCGTCGAAGTCCGGCTTGTAACCGGTGGGCGTGGGCTGGAGTATGAACTTCCTGCTGATCGCCGGTGCGAGGAAAGTCGTAAGGTAGGCGGTCGTTGCCGCTGCCATCTTGTTGCCCCTCGTAGGTTTGTAACCCATGACGATATATCTGCAGGGCTTAAGTGATATGACGCCGTGATATCTGGTGATCTTAAGAGACATCCTGAGCGCTGCCATTGCCGCCGAGAATTCGAACCCGATGACGCTCTTCCTTCCGCTGCTCGTTCCCGAGGATGTCAGTGTGAATATATGGCTTCCCGAACTGAACCTGTGCTGCTTGAAGAGCATGGTCGGGATGAAGGGGATATCAGCGATCGTCTTGATGTCTTCAGAGGACTTGATGCCGAGTCCCGTGCAGATCTTCTTGTAGTCTTCGCAGTGCGCGATCTGATAGTCCAGATTCTCTTTGCAGGCCGCAAGAAACAAATCGGCTTTGGTGCCGTCGTAAGGATCCTTGGATGCAAACAGCTGCCTTCTAAGCTTCATGTCACTCTCTCTGCACTTGCAATGTTCCGGCCTTTGCGAATAGAGTGATTATATCACGAAAATGTCAAATGCCCGCGGCGTTACCCCTCGCCCTTCACGCATGCGGTTATCGCCTTGATCATGACGTACAGCGGCAGTATCAGAGAGACAATGGAAGTAACAACAGTGATCAGCATACGTAACATATCAGCCTGACCCGAGATCCCGGACTGCATTGCCGATGCATAGATAACGGTAAGTAGTACGGCTTCGATAAGACTCCAGACGAGAGCGATGACTTTGCAAAGCCATGCTTTGGGTATGACTTCTTCTTCATCTCTGTTATCAAAGAATGCCTTGATGACGATAAGGGATGTGACCGCACCGAAGATAAATGATATGACAACGCCTGCGATGGATACGCCGTAACCCAGAGCAAATGATGACAAAGTCTGACCCAATGTGATAGTAGTGATCATTGTAACGACTGCTTCTGCGAGCGGTATGAGAAGGAGCGGAAGATAGATAAGCTTCTTGCCATAGTTCTTGTGGATAAAGATGCACAGGCAGACGATCGCACCTATCCCGAGGGCGAACTGTATGAGACCCATCGAAGATGAGAAGTCAACGTATGCCTGGTCGCCTTCTGTCTTCAATACTATCTGGGCTACGCACTCCAATACGAGCGATGCCGAAGATAAGGCAAATGACAGACCGAGGATCTTAGTGGTCCTGGGCTTGCAGATCATAGTGACAAGACCTGCCAGAACAGCTGTGCCGTAGATGAACGGCCTGACATAAAAAAACAGTAAAGATGCTAATCCCAATAAAGTATATTCATCCATCCCTTAATCCCCCCCCATTCGATGGTTATTAATGCGATTATAGCATAAGCGGTGCCCGGGTTGGCTTGATGTATAATGATTGAATGATATTGGTTTACTATCTCATCCTGATCAACCTCGTCGCGTTCATCTTATATGGCGCAGACAAAGCATATGCAAAGAAAGGCGCCCGTCGTATCCCTGAGAGGAACCTGCTCCTGTGGGCCTGGCTCGGAGGTTCGATCGGTGCTTTCCTCGGGATGCAGATATTCCGTCACAAGACTAAGAAGGCCAAGTTTGCCGTTGTCCCCGTGCTGATGGTCATCGAGATAGTCATATGCGGATTCTGCCTGTATCAGAACTACCATCTCGTTAAGACGGAATATGAAGTGGACCTGGGACTTAATGAGGATCTCAAGATCGTGCAGGTATCTGATCTGCATAACCAGGTGTTCGGGTTAGGAGAGTCGGTGCTTCTTGATAAGATTGCCGCAGAAGATCCGGACATTATCGTCGTCACGGGAGACATTGTTGATTCTACACACACTTCGTACAGCATCGCGCTTCAGTTCGTCGAAGAGGCGGTCAAGATCGCGCCCGTGTACTATATCACAGGCAATCACGAAGTCAGACTCGCAGGTCCTGAGATGGATGAGTTTATGAGTGATATGGAGTCCCTCGGGGTTGTGATGCTGGATGATAAATATATAGATATGGGTGAATATATATTGGCGGGCGTCGCAGACGAGTCGCTGGATGACTTTGATGCTTATGATGCTCTTGATGAATCGAAGCCCGTTATCATGCTTGCTCATGAACCGCAGTACTATGAGCTCTATCAGAGCCTCGGTGCCGACCTGGTCCTGACCGGTCACTATCACGGAGGACAGATAATAATCCCCGGAGTCGGAGGTCTCATATCGCCCGAGTTCGAACTGCTGCCCAAGCCATACGAAGGCATGACCGACTATTCCGGAATGTCACTGGTGCTCAGCCGCGGTCTCGGCAACTCTGTCGCTCCGGTGAGGATCAATGATTACCCTGAATTAGTCGTTATAAATGTCACTTAAGGAGAGTGTCTATGCACAGGAATTTCATATTTGATCTCGACCAGACACTGCTTGATTTCCACGCTTCGGAACGCAGGGCGCTCGAGATCGTAGTGACCAAGAACGGCCTTAAGTTCACCGATGAAGTCTACGATCACTTCAAGGCTAAGAACAAATCACTCTGGCTCGAACTCGAGAAAGGAACCATCAACCGCACCGAACTCTTCACCATTAGGTTCAATGATCTGTTCGACTTCTGCGAAGGTGACAGCACAGGTCTCGATCCTCTCGAAGTAAATGCCGACTTCATCAGGACGATGTCAGTCAACGGCGTGCCGATGCCGGGCGCGCTGGAATTTGTCAGGAAACTCAGAGAAGAGATCCCGGGCGCACGCATATACATCGCTTCCAACGGCGCGACCATCAATGCACAGGGAAGGATGGCTTCGACCGGTCTCGATAAATTCATCGAGCATCTCTATATCAGCGAAGACATGGGCGTGAACAAGCCGGAGAAAGAGTTCTACGATATATGTCTGGAGGGCATCGGCGAGCCCAAAGAGACCTGCATAATGATCGGCGACTCACTCTCGTCTGACATGCTCGGCGCCAAAAACGCAGGTCTTGCTTCGGTGTGGTTCATGCCTTCAGGAGATGTGGATGCGGCCGTGCGCGAATACGATATTGACTACTGCGCATCGAACTACGACGAGCTCTTCGAAGTGCTGAAAACTTGGAGCAACAGCTAGTTGCTTGTGCGCCTTTTGGTGCAGGTGCATACTTGAGGTATCAATCGCAAAGGAGACTCAACATGGAGACCAAAGACATACTTAAGAAGATAAGAGAAGACAATAACCTCACGCAGGAAGAGTTCGCCGAGAGAGTACTGGTTACGAGGCAGGCGGTAAGCCGCTGGGAGACAGGCGAGACTCAGCCGAACACCGAGACGCTGAAGATCCTCTCGCGCGAGTTCGACGTGTCGATCAACACTCTCCTCGGCAGCCCGAGACAGCTGTTCTGCCAGTGCTGCGGAATGCCGCTCTCCGAGGACATCAACATCAGCAGGGAGCCGGATGGTTTCTTCAACGAGGACTACTGCAAGTGGTGCTACACCGACGGCGCGTTCGTGTATGAGACCAAGGACGATCTGCTAGACTTCCTGATGGACCACATGCCCAATCCCGAAGGCCTGAACGACAACGACAGGCGCAGCCAGTACGACGGGTTGCTCTCGCAGCTCAAGCACTGGTACGAAGGGTAAGGCCTTCCTGAACATACAGCAAACCGTACAGCAGCGCTATCTGTGCTGCTGTATTTTTGTGCCCGGAAGATGCTTTCTGACAGCAACCTGCACCGCACTGCTGTCTGCCGTGCTGTTTTTTCGCCTCGAAAAAGGCTGTTCTGACAGCACGACGCACTGCACGGCAGTCCTTGCTGCTGTATAATGGACAAAAACCAAGGACACACTGCACAATGACTATCCGCGAATACAGACAAGAAGACCTTCCGGCCATGACCGCCATCTGGAACGAGGTGGTGGAGGAGGGCAATGCTTTCCCGCAGGACGAACCGCTGGACGAAGAGACAGGCGCGGCGTTCTTTGCTTCGCAGAGCTACACCGGCGTTGCTGAAGAAGACGGCACGATATACGGACTTTACATCCTGCATCCGAACAATGTCGGCAGGTGCGGACACATATGCAATGCGAGCTATGCGGTCTCGTCCGGATCCAGAGGCAGACACATCGGCGAGCAGCTGGTCAAGGATTGTCTGACGCAGGGCAGGCGCCTCGGCTTCCGAGTGCTGCAGTTCAATGCGGTCGTCGAGAGCAATATCCATGCGAGGCACCTGTACGAGAGACTCGGTTTCACGCAGCTCGGCACGATCACGGGTGGTTTCCGAATGAAGGACGGCAGCTATGTGAACATCTGCCCGTATTACCGCGAACTGTAAGAACTTCAAGAAAATTCAAAACAAAATGAACCCAAAGCACTCCTGCTCCGTCTTACTTATGTAAACGGTCGGTCCAAACTACACATGTAGTGGTATTATTAGTCGGATTCGACCGAATCAGACGAAAGGCAAGACAAGGGCAATGGCAACAAACGATTACGAAGAATTCGCCGGACTGGTAAGGCGTTACAGGGAAGGCGACAACGAAGCTTTCGAGAAGATATATGAGAAGACGTCGAGGGGTGTGTATGCGACATGTCTCGGCGTGCTGGCAGATCCGGAGGATGCGGAAGATGCGATGCAGGAGACATACATCTCGGTCCTTGGCAACATTGATTCACTGGACAAGGACAAGACGCTCGTCGCCTGGATCAACAGGATAGCGGTAAACAAGAGCCTCGATATCGTCCGTAAGAGGAAGGGCGATGTCCGTTACGATGAGGCGGCCATGGAAGATGAGATAACTGAAGACGGCCCCGATAACATACCCGAGTACTACATCACCGAGCAGAGCAAGCGCGACACGCTGAACGGCATATTGAGGAGCGAACTGTCGGATGTGCAGTACCGGACCGTATTCCTTTACTACTACGATGAGATGTCGGTAGAAGAGATCTCGTCGGTCATGGACTGCCCCGAGGGTACGGTGAAGACGAGGCTCAAGTCCTCGCGCGCACTTATCCGCAGGGCGGTCGAACAGTATGAGCAGGAAAGCAATGACAGTCTCGAGCCTGCAGCAGCATCCGTGTCGCTGTCGAGGTATTTCGCCGCGTTCGCAGGTGCTCTTGCAGTACCTCCGGCAGCAGCAATACTCGGCGCAATAACGGGCGCGGTTATACCTTCGGCGGTGGCGGCGGCAGGGGCAAGGACAGTTGCTGCAAAGTCAGCTTCAGGCGCAGTAGCGAAAGGTGCGGCAAAGGCGGCCGGTTCTGCAGCAGCCAGGACAGGATTCTTTACTACGGCTGCAGGCAAAGCCGTAATAGTAGCGGCTGCTGCTGCGGTGGTCATACCTGCAGGGATAGGCGTCGCATACCTGGTAAACAGCAGCCGTGCGGAAGAACCTGAAGAGACCACGGAAGAGGTATTCGAATCTGAAACGGAAGAGAGTGCAGGCATGCCTTGGGCGGAGCCTGTGGTCACAGAGACTGCCGAGACGAGGGAGACCCAGCCTGCGATGGCCGACGTCGCGCTGACAGACCTGCCTGACTACGATAAACTGAAGAGCTTTATCTCGAGGTGGTCTTACCATGAATACGACCACGATAATGTGCCTGATGATTTTGTGTTAAACAAGTTCCTCATAACGGATGCGGGCCTGCTCGTGGATATCGCGAGCTACTATCCCGACTACGATGCTTATGCCGAGTACGATGATCCGCAGGGACTCTTCGCAGGCATTCCCGGATACCGCGTGGGCGAAGATCAGCTCATGTGGATAGAGGAGAATATCCTTAATATCTCTGAAGAAGATATTGTGCGCATTAACGGCAATGTAGCGACTTCGACGGACGGAACATACTACAGCGGCGGATACTTTGCCGACGGATATCTCTGGTATACGCGCGGCTGGGGCGGATACTCGATGTGCGAGACCGTAATAGCTGCGCAGACGGACGGCAAGTATTACTACATTACGTCAGTTGAATACGATGACCTCGCGATGGAGAACGACCCGGGATACAACCCTCTTAAGGACGGCCAGAGATATGACTATGTCATGGAGTACAAGGACATCGGAGGCGCTTATTACTGGACGATCTTAAGCTGCGGCATAAGTTCGTCCGTATATACCGAAGGCGACGATATGTCCATGTTCCTCCCGGAGGCTTTCTCGTGTCCGGATACCGGCTGGAAGACTGCCTATGCGGGAATAGTACAGAACATCAAGCCGGAGGATTTTGATAACGGATACAACGAAGGATCCTATCAGGAGATACTCTGCGATCTTGTCTTCATCAATGACGACGATATCCCTGAGCTCATATTAAGTGTCGATGTCGACGGGTACGTCCGCTGGGGCAAGCTCTATACCTTTACCGGAGGCGAGGCTGTCCTTCTCAAGAGCCTGTACGGCTATGAGGACTGCTATAACACATACGAGCCCCGCGGCAACTGCATCGTGACGGGCGGCGGAATCGAGGAGAACGGCGGATGGTCCGGAACATACATCGGACACATGACGGATGATCTTATGTCTCTGGATAACCTCTCGCTCGTGAAGTCGAACTACGACATGCTGCAGTACGGGAGTGTGTACGAGGACCCGAATGCATACTCTACGGTAAGGTATTACTACTTTGACCCTGTGACTTCCCAAAAAGTCGAGATCAGCGAGGAAGAATACTATTCATATCTTCCGGACGAGACTGTGCAGCCTCTCAAGGGGACGATGTCAACTGACTATTTCCTCGAGGCGCTCGGGGTGTAAGATGGTATAAGGAGGGCAGAGCTATGAGCACCGATATCAGCAGCATCACGACCGAAGGCATCACGATGAGATATATGAAGTTCGGGGCAGGTCCCAGGACAATGGTCATACTTCCCGGTCTTGCTGTTAAGAGCGTGCTGCTCTCGGCCGATGCCATAGCAAACCAGTATAAGTCAGTAACGGAAGACTTCACCGTATACCTCTTCGACAGGAGAGAGGCTCTTCCCGACAACTACACCATCGAGCAGATGGCGGAAGACACCGTCAAGGTGATGAAAGCACTCGGACTCTCCGGGGTGTATCTCTTCGGCGCTTCGCAGGGCGGCATGATGAGCCTCGTGATCGCGGCAAGATATCCTGAGCTTGTCTCAAAGCTCGTGGCGGGTTCCACTTGCGCGAGATTCGACGACAGCAACAGCGCTCTCTCAGAATGGGTAACACTTGCCGAAGAAGGCAGGGGCGAGGATCTCTGCCTCGGGTTCGCATCGAAGATCTATCCTGCATCGATAGCAGAAGCCACGCAGGATTTCTTCGCAGATACCGGAAGGTCCGTGACGGAAGAAGAGTTTGCCCGGTTCGTTGTTTTCGCGAAAGCAACAGACGGCTTCGACATCACACCTGAACTTAAGAACATAGAATGCCCCGTGCTGGTCCTCGGTGCGGAAGACGATCTCGTTCTCGGAGGACAGGCTTCAAGGGACATCTACGAGGCTCTCGAACCGCAGGGTAAGGCAGAGCTCTACATGTACGACGGATACGGTCATGCGGCCTTCGATACGGCTCCGGATTACCTCGCACGTATGTGCGCGTTCTTTTTAGCGTAAACCGCCAAACGAGAAAATTATATCGAAAATCGATAAAAAACTCTTGAAAAACAGAAAACTGAGTGTTACCATACCGGTATAAGGTCGACCTAATCCTATATCGGAGGTACATACTATGGGCTATAACAATGGGATCATCAGATGGACGAAGATCGCCACACTCATGTTCATTGGCATAACGGTAGTAGGCGATATCTTCGGAATCGTTATTACGAAGTATATCGCGCTTATCTGGGCGGGAGTCACCGAGATCGAGAAGATCTCTATGCTCGCGGTAGTGTTCTATCTCGGAACAGTCGGAGCATACGTAGTTCTCTTCTCACTTCTGAAGCTTCTTACCAACATGAGCAAGGATAAGGTCTTCGACCGTCAGAACACCAAGCTGATGGGCATCATCACGGCAGCACTCATAGGCATCGCAGTTGTATGCGTCGCAGGCGGATTCATCTGGTTCGGATGCTGGGAACTTACTATCGTGTCGCTGTTCATGGCACTGGTCGTAATGAGCGTTAAGGTCGTTTTCGACAAGGCCATTACGATGAAGGAAGAGATGGATCTTACGATCTAAGGGAAGGAGGAAGATCATGATCATAGTTAATCTGGATGTAATGATGGCAAAACGCAAGATCTCCTCCGGAGAACTGGCTGCAAGAGTGGGGATAACTCAGGCAAACCTGTCGATACTTAAGAACCAGAAGGCAAAGGCCGTAAGGTTCTCGACTCTCAACGATATATGCAAGGCACTTGACTGCCAGCCGGGAGATATTCTCGAGTACAAAGAGGACTGATCATAAATGAACAACACAGTAACACTTAAGAGGCTGGGGATCGCCCTGGCCTATCCCTTGGCATACGCCTATGTTAGGCTGATGACGGACTTCAACAACACTTTCATGATAGATCCGTCAGGCGGAAACGGACATATGAAGGTCTCGATCGCATATCCGCTGTTCGCACTTATATTCATCGTTATCAATGAATTGGTAAGGCGCGGACGCCGCGGCAATGAGGCGCCTTCAACAGAGACTGTATTCTGGTACGGCATTACATTCCTGGCAGGACTTACGGCATGCTTCGGCCCGAATGAACTGCTCTCGCTCTTCGGAATGCATCTGAGCGCCGTATATTCGGTCCTGGTATCGAATAATGTCCTTCTCGGAGGAGGCACTTCAGGATTCCTTCCGGCAGATCTCATAAGCGGCTTCTGCGTAAGGCCTTTCGCAGGTTTTCCGAACGTAGTTCTCGACTGGAGGTTCTTCGGCAAGTCTTCGGATGAAGGAGCTGGATCAGGTGCGCGCATCAAGAGTCTGATCGGCGGCATCGTATTTACAGTCCTGATGTGCGGCCTGCTTCTGATGTCGATCGGCTTCATGGCAATGATCGACGCGGATCTCGCACATGTGATCGAAACGGTGCTTAACGGATTGTTCAGCTATCTGAGCTTCAAGACTGTTGCCGAGATAATAGTCCGCATGATCTTCGCGGTGCCCGTATGCTTCTATCTGTACGGTCTCATCTCAAGGTCTGCATCATCCGACGGTAAGAACGAGAGCAAGGTTGCTTCCGTGCTCAACAGTCTCCGTGCCAAGGGCAAGACGGTATCTTCGACGCTCGTCTATATCGCGGCAGGAGTATTCGTCGCAGCGTATGCAGTGTTCTTCGTTAAGCGTCTTATGTACATGCTCGGCGGATTCACCGGAACCGTGCCGGAAGGCATGCTCGTCTCGCACTATGCCAGGGAAGGATTCTTCGAGTTAGCCGGGATCATGGCGGTAAATATGTGCGTTTACCTCGCGATCACCCTTCTCGGCAAGACCGATGAGGGCGGCAGGTTCTCGAAAGCAGCGCGTGTCCTTGTGACTATGCTGATGTCGGAGAGTATCGTTTTCGCTGTGGTCGCGATGAGCAAGCTTGTGCTCTACTACAGTATCTACGGTTATACGCCGCTGAGGATCCTCGCGATGTGGGGCACTCTCGCGCTGGGATTTGCTTCCGTGATGACGATCCTTACCGTGAACCGCTCGAGGACGCACGTCCGCGCAGGTATCCTCTTTACCGCGGTATCGTACATCGCCATCTGCGTGCTGTCAGGAATACTGGAGGCTTTGAGTTGATATGGCAATGAAGAAGGCAGAGTTCACTCGCATTATCTGTTGTTGTAGAATGTAGGCAGTATAAATTCTGTGAGGTTATCTATGATCAATGTTAATCCCGGTGTAACGAGTGTCTTCAAGCAGGCTGTCCTTCTGATAGCTACTGATGTCTGGATCAGGGAATGTCCCAGGGAGGTCAGGAGAGAGGATTACTACTGCTATCTCAAGTTCGACTCGGAGGATGCCTGTGCAGAAGCCGTAAAGGGCAGGCAGACACAGCCTGTATTCTCTGTGGAGAGGATTATCGAGCCGGCTGATGTGTTCCAGTATAAGACACCGGGCGGTGAGCCGGAACTGTATATAAGACCTCGCGGAACTCAGAGCTTCTACGGCATGGATTGTTCCGACTGTGCTGACGATAAAGCGGCTTTTGCCAAGTTGATGAATGTGATGCCTGATGAGAGTCAGATCATGAGCAGCCTTTGTGATGAACAGGATCACGTAATGATCAGCTTCAGCTGCAGTGCCAATTACGAGAAGTTCTTTACCATCGTTCTGTTCAGAGACGGCAATGCCTACTATTACGAGAATCCGCTCATAGGAGCACCTGATGCTGACCATGCCAAAGAGCGTGAGGCAGAGCTGGAGCAGATGCTCGGCAAGATCGATGAAGAGACTCTTATCAGCGATATGACCCGCTGTGTGCAGAACTGCAATCTGTGGAAATCGATGAAGAGCGTTAAGGCTCCGGTCGAGAACAGGGGACAGAGAGGGTTCTTTATCGATTATTCGGTGTATAACAGAGAGCCGTATTCATATAGCTATGAGCCTGATGATAAGACGAAGAAAGAATATCAGTCCAAAGGTCTCTGCGATTACTGCGGCAGCTCCTTCGAGGCATCTCTTATCAAGAAGTGCCGGATCTGCGGACAGAGGAAAGATTACTGATCCGGATTCAGGCTCTCTTTTTACCGCTGCTGTATTTGCGGCTGGTGGCCAGTAAGACGATACCTTCTATCACGCCCCAGAGCCAAGAGAAATAACCCGGAGACATCCATACGGTCAAGTCCGAGGTCGGCGGCATGAAGTCAATGCCAAGATCGCTTATGCCGCCGCTGCTGAGAATATCGATGAACAGCAGTGCAATTGGCAAAAACGGCACTATGATCAATAGTATATGGAGAACGCCTCGTACAGGCTGCTTCATTAAGAAGTTATGCACACCCAGATAGCCGAAGAAGATTCCCAGAACTCCGGATGCGATAACCCGTTCACGGCTGAACCTGCCGTATTTGTCCTTCTTGACCGGTTCGGTTCTCGGCGGTTCAGAGGGAGCGGCGGGTGGCACAGGCTGTGTATAGGAAGGATTGCTCACAGGTGTTCCGCAGTTGCGGCAGAATCTCGCCTGATCGTTTACTTGTGCACCGCAGTTTGAACAGAACATCGACTACCTCCGTAAATATGTCAGATTGATAGTATAATTATGTAATCACTCTATAGTGTATCAAAGGAGCGGGTGTTATGGCCAACAAAGCATCGGGAAAGGGTAAAATACGTAAGACCGTACTTGCGGTTGTCTTAACAATTGCAGTCCTTTGTGCGCTGGTGACCGGCGGTGTTCTCATATTCTTTGTTACGCCACATACAATGCATTTTGACTCTGTATATCAGGTATCAGCCAACAAGATCGATGGTAAATACCTCTATCATGCAAGCAGTAACGGCCTGGTATCTCTTCTCAAAGCGGATGACGATCTTGCAACCGTTTACGGGAGCAACGGCGAAGACGATTTTGACCTGGGCGAACAGGGTGTAAGAGTAAAGGCAACAGGAATCGATACTTACAGAACGGACAACTCCGGGGTCTTCGTATCTTTCCCTGCGATTGTATATGAATATGTCGGGGAGTGAAGGTCATGAATAAAACAAGCACCAAACTAGTCCTGTCAATTGCAGGATTCTTGGCTTCAAATCTATGGCTCATAGCAAAAGGTGTTACCAAAGGAGCTGCAGACTTTTTTATATCTCCGGTAGTAGAGGAGACCATTGTATTTATCCTATTACAGTTATTCGTGATGGCTGTTTACTTTATCCGCCCGCTCACTGCCAAGACGTCTCGATTGATCTATTGGTGCGTTTCTGAAGCTCTTGTCATAGCCACTGTTTGGTTTTGGGGAATATTTATCGTCTGCCCCATATGGCTTCCGTAACAAGCTGCAAAGTGTATTTGTCGTAAGTTTGTCGTACGGATTAATTGGCAGAATTCTGAAACCGCTGGATTTATTGGCTTTCGGGGAATGGTGGTTCTCTATGGTTCGAAACATCATAATCCCACAAGTTAAACTGAGCGACCGCTTTTTAACACTATTATAAAAATACCGAAAGACCCTTTTTCGTACTGGTTGTAAGCCCAACAATATAATCATGTTATAATCTTTTTTTAGGAGAGACTCTTAGTAAAGATAATCAACAGTAAAAAAGTCTAAACAGGAGGAGCGCCCTGCTATTTATTATGATTATCAGAACAGATGCCTCAAAATGCATTCATATTCTTCAGGGCTACTCGTTCTTTAACAACGGGATGGATGACTTTTGGTATTATTCTGACACTGTTTTTAAGACCGGCAGATCATATGCGCTGGTCAGCGAATATCAGCAGGGATGCATGTATCTCTCATATCTTTTGGGAGGACAGATAGAGATCAAAGACGGACTGGAAATATATCTGGATGATAACAGTGTCACTCAAGAGACATTAAAAGACATCAGCTGGAATCTTGAACCAAGCTATGAATCATATAAGAATCTTATCGTGAGGAAATCCATAGAGAAAGCTTTGAAAAGCGAACATGTGGAAGAATCGTTTGAACAGTTGGCTGAAAGCTTTTGTCTTACTCCCGAACGTTATGATTGTAAGTTAAGGCAGCTGAGCGGTGAGAGATGGAGTGCATCAGCTGCGGTCGGATATGCTTCAGGGAAAAAGGTGTTCTATGCCCCGTATAAAGCCAGCAATTTCTATTCTTCTAGTGCCAGACTGGAGCATATGATAAGCTATTTAACTTCTCATGATTGTATGGTGCTTCTTCCTGTTGGTTCTGATATGTATTTGAAGGATCATGTGGATCAGTGCATATATATTGAACAACAGACCGCCTGGTGGAAATCAAAACAATGATGGTAGACAGATTAATCGACAGTTTTCTTAAATCGATTTTTTGAATAATAAAGCTGTTTCAGATAATCATGAATTTTACTGTACGATTTACGTACTGTGCTTTTCTCCGGCTTCTTAAGCGTTAAATTCAGTTACAGTTCTACCGTTATCGTCATCATACAGTGGATCAGAATGCCAATATGACTGATTGGCAATTAGTAATCCACATGAGGTTAGGATAGCATGCCGAACTCAATGGTAACAACGGACAAAATCTTACAATAATACGGAAGAACTCCAAATATCTGAACTGCCTGTTAGCGTATAATATAACCACTACTTAAGAAGGAGAACTCCAATGAGGAAAACATCTGTGATAATAGAATGCATCATCCTTGCATTGGGAGTTATCTTAAGTATCCAGGGTACGCTTAAGGCCGCCCAGCTCTCAAGCAAATATGTACCCTATTATCTTTTCGCCGTGCTCGGCATCGCTTTTATCGTTATCCTGATAAGTCTCATCAAGAAAAGGTTCACGTTCCTTCTGGGAATCGCATTCATACTTTTCTATCTGATCTTCGCGGGATTCGGATATATCGTGTGTGAAATGAATGCCGCCAGGATCAAAAGGGTAAATTACTATAAAGACAAGACCATCAGTCTTGAAATAGACGGAGATTACTATGCCTGGACGGGAGAAGCCTACTACAATTCCGCAGAACTTAAACCTCTTGATGTAAGTGAGGACCAAGCTTACTTCATAGTAAACGGCGACAAAAGACAAGTCAGCTTTGTCTATCTGATGCCCGGCGAAGACGACACCGTTTACTATGAGATCTACGGCGGAGCCACGGGCGATTTTCTGATAATGAAAAAGCTGTCTGAAGATATCTATACTGACTGATTCTTGTAATAGACTTCGATAAGGCCTTTGAGCATCATATCCGTATCAAGGATTATCTTGTGCCGGCACAAGGGTGCAATGATCGAAGCGAATCTTCCGGTAGCCGTGAGCACACAGGACTCTCCATACTCTTCCTCGATGCGGTCGATCATGCCGTCGACAAGAGCGGCGTTCTGGTAGATCAGGCCGCTCTTCATGCTGTCAACAGTATTGGTGCCGATGACTTTTTTAGGTGTTTCAAAAGCAATGTTCGGAAGCTGGGAAGTCTTGCTGCTCAATGCTTCCGCCTCAATGCCCATGCCTGCGCCGATAGAGGTTCCGACAAAATTCTTATCCTTATCTATCAGGAATTAAATATACAGGAATGTATTATTCCTAAATAGATCATGGCATGTTAGATTATTTCTGAACTATATCTTCTTTTCAGACAGTTTATTATCAAATTTGATTCCACGGTCATGTCGTTCTCAATCCATCTCATGAGCATGGATTGCATGCCGCCGATGCTGTAAGCAAGCATGTATGGAAGCAAATCTTCGTTGGCCTTCGCAAAGACCGGAGTCCTGACGATCTTAAACACTTCAAAGGAACGGCTGTATGATTCTTCGAAAAGTATTGGAAGCAGGCCGCTTCTTTTCACGAGTTTGATAATGTCTGCATGGTTTTCCCAAAAATCAAAATAGCACTGAACGACCTCCCAGTAGTGGCTAAGCCCGGTTCTGACGATCTCTTCGACGCATTCCTGATAAAGCGAATCAAAAAGGTATTTGAGTACCTGTTCCTTATCATTAAAGTGACGGTAAAAAGTCTTGCGCGACAACCCCGCCTCCTGAGTTATCTGTGTCACGGTTATCTCGTCATAACTGTAGATCTTCATGACCTCGAGCATCGCGGATGCAATAGCTTCTTTTGATCTCTCGGCAATTATGCCGTTTGTTGTATTCATTGACACAATTCTCCCGGATGTGTGACACATTAGTCTTTATGCTTGATGTAGTTTACAGGGCAATTATATAATCACAGCCGAGGGGTAACAAGTGTCACCTTATCGTGTGAAAGGACATCTATGTATTATGTATAAGACAGTAAATTCTATTCAGCAGTTTGATTTTCAAATAAACAGAGTTCTAACCTATGGTGAAAAAGCCTGCGATGAAGACCAGGTAATATCAGCACTTGCAAATGTCAAAAACATAGACGAATGGTACGAAGCGTGGTTATCTCTGGCAAATGATGCAATTAATTCCAATGAGCATATGCACGCCGCCTACTACTATCGCATGGCAGAATTCTTCCTGAAGCATGATGATTCCCGCAAAGAAGATGTATTCAGGAAATGTCTTAATGAGTTCAATCTGGGGTTTGCTCAAAATGATATATCCTTTGAAAGATTTGCGATCCCCTATGAGAAAGGCTATATGAAGTGTTTCAGGATGGAAGCGGATAACTCAAAGGAGACTATACTTGTCTGCGGCGGCTATGATTCTTTTATTGAAGAATTTGTGCTGCAGGTCAATGATTTTGTAAAGAGAGGCTTCAGCATCATACTCTTCGAAGGCCCGGGTCAGGGAGAATGCATTGATCAGGGCATATATTTTACAGATGCCTTCCATAAGGCTGCTTCTAAAGTTATAGACTTCTTTGATCTGAAGACCTGTGCTTTTGTCGGAATATCCTGGGGCGGATATTTTGCTTTGGAAAGCGCCGCAAATGAGGCAAGGATCAACAAGGTTGTCGCCTACGATGTTTTGGATAACGGTCTTGAAGTAATGACTAACGTATATCCGTCTCCCATAAAACAGATCATAAGGACTCTTATAAAAGGAAAACACGAAAAAGCCATAAACTTCCTGTGTTCAAGAATTGGCAAAAAGAGCGTAATCGCAGACTGGATGCTCGCGCAGGGCATGTATATCACGGGTTCTTCCACTCCATATGAGATGTATCAGAAGCTTGGAAAGCATAACCTGAATGGTCAGTACCAGAATATCAGACAGGATGTTCTGCTCCTTGCAGGTGAGAAGGATCACTATGTACCGCGGGTTCAGTTCGAAAGATGCAGGAGCAGTATTCATAACGCCCACACTCTTACAACAAGACTGTTCACGGAATCAGAGGGCGGTCATCAGCACTGCCAGATAGGCAACCACACGATCGCAACAACTTATATAATGAGCTGGATCGACTCCAATATTCGTACTGACAGTAGACAATAGAATCAGGAATATATCGAACTATATATACGTAAGGAACTTTGCCAAAACTGTACGTCAAATCCGAAATTCGCCTGAAAATTGACATAAAAACAATGTATGTGACATGAAAATTGTTCTAACGGGTTATATCGGCTGACTGAGTTATTCGAAATCTGCTTGTTTATGATAAATCTTGAAATTGGTAGTTTCAATCAGATTACTAACTGATGATTATAATATGGTGGAGTGCGTCAACTCAAATTCAAAGACTGACAATTCATTGAAGCCGTCACCTTTTTCAAAAGAAGAAATGATGGATTACTATTCATTGCTTGAAAAAGAACTGACAAAGACATTCGGCAATCCGACGTCTTCCCAACCGCTGGATAAGGAGAAAGGCGGGATGGCATTTTTTGAATACAAGATCGATGAGGAATGCACGTTCAGAGTTGAAATCCGTAATTCTGCAGGCAGCAAATATGTATCGCTCATATGCACAAACAGTGCTGAGAGAAAGCATTACCTGATACATGAAGATAAAGGCGGTTCTGATTCTGATTTTGAAAAAGACAATTACTACAAACCTGCAAGTAAGGACGACATTGTCAGAGATTCCAAGACAGGTTATGTTTATGTCAAGAATCAACTGCTTGTCAGCTTTAAGCTGGGTACTCCAAATGACATGGAGAAGATGAACGCGATCTGTAATGAGATCGGTGCCAAGGTTGTCGGATACCTAAAGCTTTCAGGCGATTTCCAGATCGAATTCGACCGTGACTTAACGTGTGAAGAGCTCCTTAAGATCGCCGAAGAACTTAAGGAAAAATATTACTTTGTAAGCTATGTCGGCCTGAATTTGGCTACAGAAGGCGATGGTTTAGATTAAGCGGGATCCGCATCCCTGCCAATTTGTTAAATATTTTTGCTTTCACCCCGAGATGTAGGTATAATTAGGGTATTAAACAATTGGGGTACCGTCGGATGCTGGAACAACACGTAGTCAACAGGATAGACGATGCGATCGCCAACGGTTGGATCAAAGTCTATTATCAACCCGTTATCCGAACGCTCACTGGCGAGCTTTGCGGCTTTGAGTCGCTGGCGCGCTGGGTAGATCCTGAATATGGATTTCTTTCTCCGGCACAATTCATCACTTCGCTTGAAGAGGCTGAACTCATATACAAACTCGACATCTTCATGATTGAGAAGGTCTGCAGTGACATCCATGACAGGCTAATAGCCGATCTGGACATGGTTCCGGTATCCATAAATTTCTCAAGACTCGATTTCCTGACCTGCGACATGCTCGAAGTGCTCGAGAATGCAGTAAACAAGTACGACATCCCGCGTGATTACATACATGTTGAGATCACTGAGAGCATGATGATTACCGACGGTGATTTCATGCAGGAAGTGATCGAAGGCTTCCGCGAAAAAGGTTTCGCCGTCTGGATGGACGATTTCGGAAGCGGGTATTCATCACTGAACCTGCTCAAGGATTTCAACGTAGACGTCATCAAGCTTGACATGAGTTTCCTTTCTTCCATGAACGTCAAGTCAAAGGCTATTTTGAAGTCTCTTATTACGATGGCTAAGGATATAGGGATCAAGACGCTCGCGGAAGGCGTTGAGACGGAAGAAGAAAAAGACTTCCTTCATGAGATCGGCTGCGGAAGACTTCAGGGATACTTTTACGGAAAGCCGCTGCCACTCGAAGAAGCTTTTGCCAACGTAAGCGGAAAAGGCATAAAGACAGAGGCACGCAAATGGACTGCTTTCTACGACAGTGCCGAATACCATGTTAGGAGTACTGACGCACCGCTTGAACTCATAGTCTATGACGGAACTGACTACAGAACGCTCTTCATGAATGATGCATACAAACTGCAGATCTTTGACGAGCTTCCGAGTAACATAGAAGCTGACGGGAAGATCTATATGCCGGGATCCCCGCTCCTTAACCAGTATCGTACCTTTGCGGAGCTTTTGGCCAAGACCAAGAAACAGGAAGAATTTTACTATTCCGCAGGTGGACATTATCTGAGACTTGTCGCACGCGAAGTTGCGGAGAATGACGGAAGCCACATGATCAAGGCTTCCATCTATAACATCTCGGTCAGTAAGGAACGGGAGAAGACGGAGGAACTGGATTACAGGCTACGTGAGCTTTCCCATCTCTTTGTGGTAGTTCTGCTGTTTTGCCCCGAAGAGCAGAGGGTTACGCCGATACTCGGCAAGTTCAGGTTCTTCCAGGGACCTGAGAAGATGGACATGCACAAGTCCACTGAGATGATGGCAAACAGGAGCATTCATCCCAATGACAGAGCGCGCTACATTGAATTCATGGATTTCTCGACTTTCGGCGACAGGATCAAGAAGAGTCCGGTCGGTTTCATCGAGGAGGCTTTCAGGTTCAAGGACGAAGAAGGAAACTTCCATTGGGTGACGGCCACGATCCTTATGCAGCCCGGTTCAAACGGTAAGGAATTTCTGTATTGCATCAAGCCTTTGTCCGAAGTTTCATCAAAGACCATCCTTGAGAAAGGTGCTTCGGTCGGAAACATGATCAATTCCGAGGAGAATTCTCTGCTCTGGTATAACATTTTGTGGGGATCGAACATCAAGTTCTTCTGGAAGGACAAGGAACGCAGGTTCATCGGTGCGAGCAAAGCTTTTCTTGACTATTTCAGGCTTGATTCCGCGGACGAGATAATCGGCAAACGCGGCGAAGACATGAAATGGCATTTGACTGACAGCGCATACGACGATAGTGAAAATGATATCCTGAATCACGGGAGCAGTATTTTTGTAAGACCGTGCGAGTGCATAATCTACGGGGTTACGCATAGCACGGCTGTTACAAAGTTTCCCGTCTATCGTGATGGTGAGATAGTCGGAATAATGGGTTACCTGATCGATATGGATGAAGCCAAAAAGAATCTCGGCGAGTTCGGAACGGCTCCCGAGGTCGATGAAGTTACAGGCGTAAAGAATACATACTCATTTATTAAAGCAATTTCGGAATTTTCCAATCAGTATCACTCCTTCAATAGGGATTACGGACTGATCCTGTTAAAGAACACGAAGAGCGACCGTATCCTTAAAGATTACGGCAAAGAATTCTCTGACAGTGTTCTCCAGAGGATCGTTGATGAGATAGTCGATGAAGTTGGCGATACGGGCATTGTCGCAAGACCGAACGACTCGGTATTGGCAGTGGTCACTTACGCCGATTCGCGCGATTCTATCAAAGCTGTCGCCGAAAAGCTGAAAGAGCAGATAGAATCAATAATATCGGTCGATGATAAGAGCATTACCATAAAGATCGCTTATTCGTTCAGGCTCAGAAGCGAAGAGGGAATGACCGACGAGCACATGTACGTTGATGCATTGGACGAACTCCGCGGTAATTAAGTTTTAGATCTTTTCCAATAAATAACAGTCACAGTTTAGTGGAAGCCGTTAATTCCATTTGAAAAAATAGCTGGTCTATAATCTAGCTACTGTACACAGTAGTGTGACTTAAAGGGGGATCTATAATTATGTTAAAGCGTTTATTGGCGTTTTCTGTCAGCATGGCTCTGATCGTCGGAATGGTTCCGGCTATCGTGTTAGCGGACGAGACAGTTCAGCAGCCTGAAGAGTCTGCGACCGAAGCAACTGAAGAAAAAGAAGCAGACTGTTGCTCGTGCAAAAGTCATGAACGTCAGCAACGCTCAGGGTAAAGTGACATATAATCTTACGGGCGTAAAGCGCGGCAAAACCGCCTGATATGGTGATCTGTGTGTTGTCGATGATGATCTCTGCGCCTTCCTTGCCGTAGTTCTTCTCGAGCTGTGCAAAGGATTGGATGATAGGTACTATTTGAAGTCTTCTGGATCTGGAGGCTGAGAACATCATCTCTGCTGAGTCGATCTTTGGAAGCGTGCCGAACTCGTCGCAGAAGAATACGCAACGGTTCTTAAGCTTGCCTCCGTTCTCGTCTGCTACTGCAAGTATCTCTCGGTAAAGCTGCTGGATGATTAGTGAGATAAGGAAGAACGTGTTAGGATTCTCCTCCGGCATTATGATGAACAGTGCGCTTTTCTCGTTACAGAACTTTTCGGCATCGATGACTGTATCGAAGCAGAGGAGTTGTTCAAGCTCGGAGTCAAGGAATGCATTGAGCCTGGACAAGGCCGTGCTCATGACTGAGGACATCGCCTGCTCGGGAGAGTTAAGTGCCGCACCTGCGAACCATCTGGCTTTGTGAGTGTCAGGAAGCTTATCCATAAGAATCTGGAACTGTGTCTTGCCCTTAACACCAGAAGGCGCCAGGAGTTCCTGGATGATCTTGAATACTGATATGATATGACGCTCTTCGGGCTCGACAAACTCTGCGACCAGCAGGATCGTAGCGGTAAGAAGACCTTATCTCGCCTGAACAGATCCTAGTGTTGATCGCTGCATTTGTTGCAGCAACATTGGTGATTATTCAGCATATAATCTATAAGCATAGCTCCGGTATTTTTAAATAATCTGATCTTATTTCACCAGTCAGTAAACTTTGTAAGTAGACTTAATCAGGAATAATACAAACAGGAGTAGTGAATCAGATTTGATTCTTCTTCTTTCATGGTAACTCACTGGTAACCTCCTTCTAAATTGCCGTCATATTCGACAGGCAGGAACTGCACACCGTCTATATCAGGTATACTGAACTTTTTCTCCACCTTGAATCATTTGATAAGGCAATTCAAGAAGCCTATTCGTTTGGCATATCTTTTTCTGATTCTGATAATCAGTATAGAAAAGCAAAGTGAAGGCCGGTCCGCAAGGGCCGGTTCTTCTTTGTAAAGTGGTGGGAAGTAATGGATTCATCAATATTCATCAAAATGAATAAACTCCCGAAATCAATTCGGGAGCAATCTTTGAAATCCTCAAAAAACTGTGGAATGCAAAAAATGCATTTGTCGTACAAGTGTCGTACGATTTTTTGAACAAAACTCTGGAGCCCTTGAATTTATTGGCTTTCAGGAATCCGAAAATCTCGTGGCTCAATTCCACCTCTTTCCACCATAAACAAACTAAGTTCTACCCGAATGATATAATTACTTTGAATACAAAGCGTGTGGGGATATATATGAAGTATTTCAGAGTACACATGAAAGACTGTGCTTACATCACAAAGCAGCCCAGGGGCATCTTTACGGCTGTAGGCAGGCTTGTATCAAGCAAGACGTTAACGGAAGAAGAGGAGAAGGAATACTGGCGCAATAGGGAGTATTTCGAGAGAGTCCTGCCTGTTCCTCCTTTCTATGAGAAGAATAATCCTGACGGCGCCGTCACGTGGTTCAAGGATAGTGCCGAAGCGAAGGATATCTGGGATCAGATGACGTTCTACCGTGAGATGTGTAATAAGTACGGTATAAAGCTCTATGTCTCCGAATGCGATGAGATCCCGGGTGTGCTTATATATGAGGATGCGTTCCAGATAGCCGTTAAGGATCAGCCGGAAGATGCTGTAATAATCACCAGGGAACTCTAACTGCTGTGCCTGCAACTTTCCGATGTCCATGCCTGTATAGAAGGTATAAACGGACAGCGGAGGTAAAGAAGATGAGTGCTATCCTGGAGAAAGTGGCAGTGATCGGAGTTACATTGGCGATGGTGTTTGGCGGCTTGTGCTCGTGCACGCGCTATGCAACGGATTATGATCTCGAGACAAACGATGCCGAATACGGTGTTTATGACAAATGGAACGTCTGCAAGCGTGATATGAACGGTCAGGTGTATCTGGACGTCTGGAACAGCGGTTCTTACAAGACTTCCGAAGAGGAATGCTGGTTCAGAGTCTATGATTCCGCCCTCGAAGCAACGAAGGCATATAATGCCATGAAGGAAAAGTACGAGGACTTCCGCGGATTGACGGAAGAAGGTATGAACTGGTTTATCGGCGATGAACCGGATGTGTGCGATGCGACCATAGAGGCGATGGTATATCTTCAGGACAACATGATCATCATAGCTGAGCTGAATCTCTATGGCGAAGGCAATTGGATGGAGGATGAGAACGGCGAGTATGTCCTGGTCGCAGGCGGTTCCATAGACAATTCATACCTCAAGGATTACGTCCTGGAGAATGCTTCCGAGATGGAAGAACTCGTCATGGAAGATGTTCTCGGGTATTGATCAAATGCTTTTTTGCAAATTGACTTCTGTTCGAGAGATTATAACGCAGAAAGTGAGGCTCAGAAGATCACGGCCAGATCTTCTGCGAGCTTTTGTTTCTTGCCTTCAGGCTCGTTGTACTTTACCGTTATCGCCTTCATGTCTGTCTTGGTCTTGTAGAAGATCTTAGGCGGAACACGGAGCTTCATCCACCATCCGTCCGGATACGTGACCTTGATGAAGTGGCGCGAATACCTGTAGCCGGCCTGCCTTTCCATGCTCTGTACGGTGCAGTCTGCTACGGTATACTCGTGCTTGTTGATGAGACTGATGCACTTGAAGGTAGGCATCATGAGAATGAAGACGAAGACTAATGCGCCGATGAGCATAAGTGCATAGATGACCGTGCATACCACTATGGTCTCTTCGTCGTAGTTGTCCCTGATCATCATGTTCTCCGAGAGGCACATCGCCAGGACCGCCACAGGGATCACAGGCGTGAGGAGCAGGATATTCTGGATATAGTTGGATCTTATCTGCTTTACGATAAGCTCGTGGTCATCGTCGTTGGCTTCGCGGTAGCTCATCACAGTGCTCCTGTTAAGGTAATAACTGAATAATAACCTATGTCGCGGTCAGAGCCAATAGTCAGACTATGTCTGTGAGCTTCTTCATAGTTCCTCCTGTATTTACATTCGTTTTATTGAAAGCAATGTATAGCCGGCACCTGATACGATCTCCCGGCACTCGTCTTCAGAGATCTCCTGCTTGGCGAGCAGCTCGACCTTCTTCTGTCCGATGTCTGCTTTTGCCCATAAGCCGTCACGTCGGTTGAAGGCGTTCTCGATGCGCCTCGCACAGTTGGAGCAGTGCATGCCGTCCACGCTAAGGGAGTAGGTGAGGCGGTAGTGGTTCCTGTTGGTGTCCGAGGGCTTTACCTTTTTCGGTGCGGGATCGTGCCCGCCGCAACAGGATGACCCGTGACGGATACGGTGTACGGTTCCCCACACTGCGCAAGCTACGATAATTGCCAATACGATGTAAGCGATAAGATTGCCGGGTTCCATCTGGGCCTCCTGCTGTTTGGGTACGGTTGATCTGGAAGTGTTAGCGTTTGCTAACCGATACGCGATTTTACACCTTTTGAGATTCGTTAGCAATAACTAACCGAAAGTTTTTCTTTACGTATTCAGTCAAGTGTTGATCTGTCCGATTAATGGCAACCTTCCCGTGATATCGTTATAATGGAAATCAAACGAAGGGAGAATGGTTATGGAAGAACTCAAGTGCCCCAACTGCGGGAAGTATTTTCAGGTAGACGATGCCGGTTATGCGGCTATTGCAAGACAGATTAGAGATAAGGAATTCCATAAGGACCTGGACGAGCGTGCCAAGAGCCTTAAGGATGCGCAGGCGAAGGATGCCGAGATCCTGCAGGCAAAGGCCGAACAGAAGCTGAATGATGCCATTGCGGAGAAGGACAAGGAGATCGCCGACCTCAAGGCTCAGATCGACAAGCACAGCACCGAGCTCGAGCTTGCCGTAGCCAATGAGCGCAGCAAGGCCGAGAAGGAAGAGGCTGAGAAGGACAAGAAGATAGCTGCCCTTGAAGCCGAGAAGAATAAGAAGATCGCCGAGCTCGAGGCTCAGATCGACAAGCACGACTCCGAGCTTGAACTTGCCGTCGAGAAGGAGCGCAGCAAGGCCGCCAAAGACGAGGCTGAGAAGGATAAGAAGATTGCCGAACTCGAGAATCAGAACGAACTCGCACTCCAGAAGGCCGCTCTTAACGAGAAGACCCTGAAGGAGACGTACGAGCAGCGCATTAAGGACAAGGACGCTCAGATCGACTACTACAAGGATCTGAAGACGCGTATGTCCACGAAGATGATCGGTGAGACGCTCGAGCAGCACTGTATGAACGAGTTCTCCAAGGTGCGTGCGATGACTTTCCCGAAGGCCTACTTCGAGAAGGACAATGATGCCAAGTCCGGCAGCAAGGGAGACTTCATCTTCCGTGACTACGACGAAGACGGCACTGAGTATGTATCCATTATGTTCGAGATGAAGAACGAGGCGGATACTACCGCGACCAAGCACAAGAACGAACACTTCTTCAAGGAACTTGATAAGGACAGGAACGAGAAGGGCTGCGAATATGCGATCCTGGTATCGCTCCTCGAAGCTGACAGTGACCTGTACAACACGGGCATAGTCGATGTGTCTTACCGCTACCCGAAGATGTATGTCATAAGACCGCAGTTCTTCCTGCAGATCATAGGCATACTCTGCAGTGCGGCGAAGAACTCCGCACAGTACAAGAAGGAACTCGCGCTCGTTCGTGAGCAGAACATAGATATAACTAACTTCGAGAATGACCTCGAAGAGTTCAAGGATAAGTTCGGTCGTAACTACCGCCTCGCGAGCGATAAGTTCAAGACCGCGATCGACGAGATCGACAAGACCATCACTCACCTGCAGAAGGTAAGAGAGGCTCTCGTCGGTTCTGAGAACAACCTGCGCCTGGCGAACCAGAAGGCCGAAGACCTGACGATCAAGAAGCTGACGGCGCACAATCCCACAATGCGTGCGAAGTTCGAAGAGGCAAGGCTTGCCGGCAGCACCGAAGACGAAGACGTCGACAGCCCGAGCGACTGAATCTCAGAAGAATAACGGTAATGGAAGAGGCGGCCCCTGTGACCGCCTCTCTTAAGTATCAGTGATTTGCGAATACGATCAGCTTGTCGCCGTTGTCGAGCTTGACCTTATCGGACTTGCCGTCAGCTGAATTGAACAAGACGACGTTACCTTCGCGCTTGACGTAGCCGAGGATGAGCGTCGGCGTCTGTTTTGCCTTGGGGATCGACGGATCGGTCGATGCTTTCCAGACTGAATAGACGAGGTCTCTCGGCGTGCACTCGGGCGGGATCTCGTCGAAGAAAGTAGACACCTTCTTAATGTAGATCTCTTCGCTGTCGAAGGTCTCGGCATCTGCATCGTCATATGTGAGGATCTCGTTGTAGAAATTGAAGATCGCATCTTTCTCGCCGATCTGCGTGATCATCTTACTGATGTATCTGTTACTGATGACGACGTTCTTTACGCTGTAGCTGTTGACGATGTCGTGGTGTCTCGGGTTGACGATCTCGACGACGATGTCGATCCTGTCAGGGTCAAACGTGGAGTCAGCCGAAGACATGTTGCTGATGATCTCCTGGATATAGACGAGGTTCGCGAGTGCCGCCGAATCCTGCTCGTTGCCCGGAACCATGTCGTCAGACAGGATGAGGATCGAGATATCTCCGCGGTTGTCCGCGAAGAATTTCTCTATCGCCTTGCACATCAGATCCTTGTCGTAGATTGATGCCGCGATCGTCTTGGATACGAACGGATAGTCCTTGTAGAAGTTCATGGCCTTCAGGCTCTCCGCTTCGTCGATAACGATGATGTTCAGGATCTGCTCGCCGGTATCTTTGCGATTCCACTCGTTGGTGAATGACTTGAAGCTCTTCATCATCTCGGTGCAGTTGCTGTTGTGTCCGAGGATGAGGATGTTCTTCTTGTCCATCCAGTAGTCACGGTTCAGCTTGACGTCGAACTGCTTGGCCGGCGTGGAAGTCGTGGCGTACAGATCTTCCGGAGAAGAAGCCGAGTAGTAGAAATAGTTGCTGCCCTCGATCTTGCGCGATACCAGAGGGATCGCCTTGTCGTGGGTGTTGATGTATTCATCTATATATGTGCGGTCATCGTCGGTCTTGACCTCGTCAACATAGAAGGTCGCGCCCTTGTTGGAGAATAGCTCTCTGTATGCCAGGTTGAGGTTAGGCATGACGGAGAACTGCGACAGGAGCTGGCCCAGTATGACGTTGACTCTGATGGGGACGATGGTGCACTTGCGGTAGATCTGCTTGTACCTGATGATCTTGTTTACGAGGTCCTCGGTCCAGTCGTCGTTGATCTCTACCACGATGCGCTGGTTGTCGCGGGAATAGTCTTTCGAGACGATGTCCGCGACCTGCATGAGAGCCTTGATGGTCTTGGAGTTGCCTTCGGTCTGGCGCTCGACGGAACCTGCCTGCTCGTCGTCTAAGATTATGACGGACTTGGCAGACAGCAGCGATATGTTGTGGAGCTGGTTTGCCGAGAAGATGTCGCCCTGCCTTACCACGACGGTCAGGTTGTTCTTGAGCTTGTTGCGCCTGTAGCTGAAGTGTTTCTCGAAGAAGGGACGGCTCATCAGATCCTGCTTGAGACGGGTGTTCTCCTGGCGGATCGTGTCCTGCAGCTTCTCGTTGACCTCACGGGTGATGGCGTCTTTGTCCGCATCCGACAGCACGACGATGACTTGCTCGTGGTTGGCGTACAGGAAGTCGTTGATTATCTCTGATGCGCGCGAGTTCCAGTTGAGGATGACGACGTGACCTGAGACATTGATGGATGTATTGCCCGAATTCGAATTCTCGATGAAGCCTGAGATGTAGTTCGTAACGTAACCTATGACCGCGCCGCTGAACGTTATCATGCCGATAATGACTATGCCGATACAGACGACCGGGATCAGATAACCTGCCGCTCCGACGTCACCGACGACTGCCTCGATGCAGCCTGCGTCCAGTACCATCGTGATGGTGCAGTACAGCGCCTCGAAGAACGTCATTCCCGTCTTGCCGGCGAGCAGCATAATGAGCATTGCCGCGATCAGGAAGAAAATGATGTTGAACACGAGGATCGCGAAGAGGACGATCTGTCCCGGATCCTGCGATACCTTGATGCTGAACCACTCTCTGAATCTTCTTCTCATACACCCCTCCGTGAGAAAAAAGCGCCCGCGGCAAAGGCGGGCGCAGACTTACTTGATCATCAGAACTCTACAGTAGAAGGAGCCTCTGTGAATGAACTGAATGTTGCCTTGGCATTCTTTATGTAGAAGACTTCGGTGTTGCCGTCGTCCGGATCGTACATTGCCTTGAGCGTGGGGTATGCCTCGAGCATTGCGACCCTTGCCTCGCGGTTGTCGTCTTCCACGAGCTCGCAGGCGATCCTCAGCCACTTGCCGTCCTTGAAAGCGCAGATCTCGGCCTTGGGGTTGACGTGAAGCTGCTTGGAGACCTCCTTGGACTTGCCTGTCTGGATATAGAGCTTGCCCTCGAATTCGTTTATCGTCCCGAAAGGCCTTACCCTCGGCTGATCGCCCTCGACCGTAGCCAGATAATAAGTATCTGCCGCCTTAAGAAAATCCAATACACTCTGCATATCTTTGCACCTCCCGGGAAAATGTTTACTGCCGACTCTGGCAGTAGGATTATGATAACACATTATAGAAGACAGGGTGCAGATAACGCGGCGCGGAGGCAGAACAGTGCCGTGTAACACTGTTACAAAGCCTTATTTTATCGGCATCAGCGACCGTGTGACTTTTTTGCGAGTAAAGAGGCCTCCCGGACTCACATTTTTATCACCCGGAACGGATCACGCCTCTTCGATGAACCTCAGGTACCTGTCCAGAGTCTTGCTCTCACTGCGGTCGAAGAGAAAACACCCGGCAGTATACCACGAATGCGTGTTGCGCCTGTCTTCGACCTCATAGATCTCACACATATTACCGACCTCCAGAGCTCTGGCAGCATAATCTTCCGCACACTTGAACTTCAGCAGGCCGTCATGCCTGCTCTGTATCAGGAGCATCGGAATATCGCTCTTATCCATAAGCCTGCACGGCTCAGCCTCACGCCTGTCATATCCCTTCGCGAAAAGCATGTTCTCGAGAAGACTTATCGTCATCCCCTGGCCATCTCTGAAGCTGTACGGTCCGCCGAAGCCGACATAACCAATGACATTTGAGACATCTACGCCGTATTGCTCATGCACCTTCCTGCTGTAGCACAGTATGGATGACAGGTGCGCACCGGCAGAAGGGCCGGAGATGATGACTCTGGAGGTGTCGATGCCTTTGCCGCGCAGGTATTCCATTGCTTTGTTGAAGCAGGCGCAGACATCTTCTATCTGAACCGGATATCTGTTCTTGGGCGACAGACGGTAACCGATCGAGACGAAGCGGTAACCGTATCCCGCCATGCGCTGGCCGACGTAGTCGAAGAACTTCGGATTCCCCGCATTCCAGCCGCCGCCGTGGACCCATACGACGATCTTGTCGGATATTGGTTCTGCAGGTTCGTAATAGAGAAAGTATTGGTCCTTATCGCTTCCGTAGGAAACATTGACAGGTGTGAATGTTTTCGAAGTCTTGAACAGGAATCGGTAGTAGATGGGGTAGTAGCTCAGGTTCTCTCTGATGTAATCGATCATGATATGAATCCTTCCACTTCCTTTATCCACTGCTCGTTCCTGAAGCAGGCAAGTTCTGCGTGCGCGAGTCCGTCAAAACACCTTATCTCCATCTGCGGGTTCAATTCTTTCATCTTAAGCGCGCCTTTCTTCGAGACGGACTCGTTGCCCTTGGTGCCGTGCATGAACAGAATCTTCATGCCTTCCGGATACTTGGCAAATTCGAACGGTGCAAAGACTGAATCGATGATGTTATCTATTGACTGACTGTCCATATTGTCAGCGATCCTGGTGAATGGTTCCCAGTATTCTCCGGGGAGGAAATCTCTTTTGAATGATGCCTCTATCCTGGGGTCGCGGGATCTCGACTTACTCATGAGGCTCCTGTAATTGCTCTTCATTATGCTCTTGAACAGGCCGTTCAACTTGATCAGCGGCGCGCCGTCGATAACGAGGTTTTGTATTTTAAGGCCCGGATCTTTTGCAATTTCCGCAGCGATCCTTCCACCCATCGACAGCCCCGCAAGAAGGTATACCTTGCTGCCTAATTCTTCTCTTATGTATTCAACTATCTTCTGCGCCTCGTCTTCTATGCTGATGACAGTGCTCTTCTCGTTCTCGGTGTGTCCGTCTAATTCCGGTACGATTACATAATGAGTTCCCGAGAATTCTTCTGCTGCCTTATTCCAGATCTGCCAGGGAGTGAGCATGCCGTGGATCAGGATGACTGCGCTGCCTTCTTTGTTGCCGAATGTGTGGAAGTTCATTTCTTTACCTTTCCGCCCATCATGAGTATGACGGACTTTGCGAGCTGTTCGAACATGTCTTCCGGCTTGTATTTGCCTTCAACATGAGGAACTTTGAAGCATTCAGTGAGTACGTAGCCTGTCTGGATCCCGTGGTAATTGACGATCATGAACTGGATGATCTCATCAACGGAAGACACCGGCCTCAGCTTGTTTGCCTTGATGACATCCTTAAGGAACTTCTCGGTGGCCACAGTCGCGTAGAGCAGGGGACTCTGCTCGTCTTTGCCTAGCCTGGAGGCGATATTCATCGCGCGTTCGGGGTCAGCCATCGCGAGCATGTCGCTGTAGATGGAGACCTTAAGAAGGTCCGTGCCGACTTCCTTCATGTAATCGGCAAGCATGCCGCAGATGGCGTAGATCGTTTCCTCCCATTTGTCAGGCTTTGCCTTGGCAAGGATCGCCTCAAGCCTGTCGTCGATCTTGTTGTTCGCGTTGATCGTGATGACCAGGTCCTTCAGGATCTCGTCAAGGTCTTTGTAGTATCTGTAGATGGCGCCGTGAGAGTATCCGGTCTCGGTGATGATGTCTTTCATCTCGAGGGAGGTGATGGGCTTTCTGGTGCACACGCGGTATGCCGCATCTACTATCTCGCGGCGCTTGTTCTCATAGTATTCTTCGCTGACTCTGGGCATAGTTACCTCCGGGTTTGCAAATAAATGACACGGTGTCATTTTAACGCGCTTGAGATTGATTGTCAACAAATACGGCTGAAGCGCATTTTGTCGGTTTTTGTCGGTTTTTGTCGGATTTTTCGGCCTTCTTTGAAACTATACTTTAAGCGTTGGCTTCCCTCTTCCCCGGAAACGGTGAAAGGGGGTGATGCCAAGTGGAAGAGATGATCAAATCTTTGATAATCTCTATTGTGGCAGGTGTAATAGCTTATTACATTTGCAAGTGGTTGGATAGAGAATGAAGCCAACCGACCCAAAACGAGCTAAGCCCTCGTAAAAAGGCGTAAGAAAACCCCGAAGCGGTGACTTCGGGGTTTTCGATTGGTCACATGGAAGTGATCAAATCTTTGATTAATTCGATTATATCACCACGGGCATGATTTGCAAGGTGAATCCTATGCCTCGCTACTGTCCCATTAATCTCAATGCGTTGCTATATCATATAGATGTAAGGTTATTTACGGAGGGAGATTTTATGTTTGCGATCTATGGTGAGAGTGCGCCGCTGATCATCGCGCTGGGTGTCCTGCTGATACTGGCGGTCATAGTCTTGATGATTGTCTATTTCAGATACAAGATGCAGCAGTACGGACTCGCGAGGCAGGAGGATATCCGCAGGGATGTGGCGCGCAGGAGAAGGATAAGGCCGGCGGATAAGAATGAAGTTTTTGAGAGAGATAATTATACGTGTCAGATCTGCGGGATCTCGAGAGATTACCTGGACAGCCTGTGCTACGGGCTTGGTGATTATTTGCTGCTCGAGGCGGACCATATCCGGTCGGTCGCGCAGGGCGGCACGGGAAGAGATATCGATAACCTGCAGTGCCTGTGCTGGCGGTGCAACAGGAAGAAGGGCGGCCGGTATACCAACGAGCAGGTGATGCGCATGATCGACTACGGCATTGACCGGCTTGAGGGTACTGACAACTTCTGGATAGAATAACGGCATGCGTGATCTCCTGCGCCTGATGTATAATAGCAGGCGGAGGATATAGGTATGAGAAAGTTTCAAGTCGCACTTGCGATCCTTATGTCAGTGTCATTGTGCGGATGCAGCATTCTGGACAGACTTAAGAACGACCCGAAGAAGATAGAGAGTGCCAATGCTGAGAAGATCTTCGAGTACATAAAAGATGAAGACACAGATGCCCTTTGCGGGCTTTTCGCAGAATATGTTCAGGACACACACGACCTCGAAGCAGAGTGGGAAGCATTCTTCGATGCGATCGACGGAACGCCAGTGTCTTATTCCGGTTTGTCTTTCCCTGGTGAGGGTTATGAGACAGACCCGGACGGAAATGTCATAGACTCACACCTCAGTGTAAACTACAATGGCGTCAAGACAGATACAGGCGAGACGTACGATGAGTTCGGATACCTGATCTATCAGGCTTATGCGGAAGATCCGTCGCAGGAAGGCCTTATCAATTTCTGCGTATATCTGGCTGAATCGGACGAGTGGGTAACTGTAGGAGATTCTTAACGCCGGCCCCCAAATATATTGACGGCTGATAACGGCTGTGCTACATTATTAAACATGTTCAATAACTAACATGTGAGTGTCAGCATGCACGTCTTCGGAGGTCATAATGCAGAAGGAAGCGAAAACAGAACTTACCCGGCAGAAGCTTCTCGATGCCGTCGATTCACTTATCACGGACAGCGAAGATCCGATCAAGGTCACGTCGCGCCAGATCGCGGCAGTGAGCGGCGTTCAGCCTGCCATGATCAACTACTGCTTCGGTTCGCGCGAGAGGCTCATATACGAGGTGTTCCTCAGGAAATACGAAGCCGCGCTGTCCGATGCAAAGGTGCAGAAGATAGTAGAATCCAGCTTAAGTCCCAAAGACAAACTTAAGAAGCTTCACTTTGTCATTGCGTCGTTCCTTGTGAAGAACTATTCATTCACCAAAGCCATCACGAGCTTCGTCCTCTTCGAGCGCGACCTGTCCAAAGAGCAGTTCAGCTACGGCCTCGTTAAGGCACATTATTCAGGGAAGACCGGAAAGGACAAGAAGACCGATACCGAGTGCCGCATGATCGCGTACGAACTGTCGACGATGCTGCAGCTCGTGCTCTACAGATATGAGGACATCAGAGACCACCTGGGGCTCGACCTCGAAGACCCGAAGAAACTCCGCAAATATGTCGATATGAGGGTCGACCTGCTGCTGCCATGAGATACATGTATTCATTCAGAGAGTGCCCGGACGAGGTACTGGGAAGAGCCGGCGGCAAGGGAGCATCACTTGTCAGAATGGTCCGCATGGGCCTTCCTGTGCCGGACGGATTTGTCATCACTTCAGACGGCTTTATTGACGGTGAGCCCCGCGCGGAAGTGCTCGAATATCTCGCTGCGAATCTTCCTCAGGGATGCACATATGCGGTCAGGTCATCGGCGCTGAACGAGGATGGCGGGGAGAACTCTTTCGCCGGTCAGTACGAGACAGTAACGGATGTGGCGCCGGATGGGATTGAAGATGCTCTTCGCACGGTCGGCATGAGCGCATATTCTTCGCGTGTCGAGGTGTATTCCGAATCTGCCCAGACAGTTTTTGAAGGCATCGGCGCGGTCGTGCAGAAATTCGTAAAGCCTGAGATCGCAGGCGTTCTGTTCACGGCTGATCCGATAACGGGAAGTGCGGCAACTATGGTAGGCAACTTCGTGCGGGGCGAGGGCGAGCTGCTCGTATCCGGCACGGCAGACGCATCAGAATTCAGGATCGATGCCATGAAGTATGCATACGAAGGTGAACACGATCTCACACCTCATGCAAAGTCACTGTTCAGATACGCAGGCAAGATCCGCGATTCCTACGGATGCCAGGTCGACATCGAGTGGGCAGTCTCAGGCGGCAGGCTTTATGTGCTCCAGGCGCGCCCCATCACCACGATGAATCCGATCGACCGCAGGACTTACCGCATCAACGGAAGTCTGTCAGGCGAACATCTTCTCACGAAAACAAACGTCGGCGAGATCTTCATGAAGCCTCTCACGCCTGCGACATACAGCGCGCTCGAGAAGATAAACGAATTCCTTGGTCTGCCGGAATGGCTCACCGCAATTGACGGTCAGGCTTATATGAATGTCAGCGTGGTCTGCTCGATGCTGGTCGCGATGGGCATGAGCCGTCCCAAAGCATACGATGCGATCAAGGATATCGTCGGCAGTGTTCCGGAGGGGACCGAGGTGCCGATCGCGCCTTTCGATGCCAAGTCGTTCAGACGTAATCTCAAGAAACTCGTGTTCGGCGATAAGACCGGAATGCGTAAGATGAGCAAGCGCGAGAAGATTGAGATGGTAAGAGACCTGCAGCAGATATCGAAGGACATGATAGAAGAGATCCGTGCGATTGATACCAATGCCGGTCTGGCATCTTACTGGGACAAGGTCATGATCCCACGCCTGAAGGAAGGGCTCTCTGCGGTCATGGCCACATGCGGAACACAGATGGTTCCGCTGTTCGGAACCAGAAGCAAACTGGACAAACTGGTAGGCCCCGATATGTCAGGCAGGCTCTGCGGAGGCGGACTCGGAATGCTCGCCAGCATGAAGCCCGTACTCCTGCTTGAAGACCTCCGTGATGGAAAGATAGATGAAGATGAATATATGAACGAGTGCGGCCAGCGCTGCATCAACGAGATGGAACTTGCAGAAACCAGGCCGTATGAGACGGGCGGGTATATTGAGAATGCGCTTGCTAATTATGAGGACCTCGGCGTCAATGCCCATGCGATGCTCGCAGCAAGTGAGGAAGAATATAAGAAGGCGATGGCGGAGCTTCAGGAGACTGACCCTGCCAAGGCACGTAAAGCCGCAAAGATGGTGGATAAGTTCGCGGGCGCTCACAGGTTCAGGGAAGAGATCAGGAGCAAGGGAGTATGGATATTCAGCATACTGCGTGAATTCCTGCTCCGCGCCGGCGGGATCAACGGACTTGGCGACGATATCTTCATGCTGTATCTGGATGAAGCGCTGGCGCTGGTGAAGGGAACAGGTGATATCCCCGAAGGCCTATCTGAACGTAAGGAAAACTATGCGAAATACATCTCAGGTCCGGCTTACCCTGCTGTCATCATCGGAAGATTCGACCCTTCTTCATGGATGGCAGATCCTGATCGCAGGCTGGACTTCTATTCGCAGTCAGCTTCATCTGACAAGCTCGGCTCTGATGTATCCGGATTCCCGGGCGCGGCAGGCAAAGTCAGGGGAACCGTTCGCGTGATCACTGACATAGCTGACATCGATTCGATCGAGCCGGGCGAGATACTTGTCGCGTGCGCCACGAACATCGGCTGGACCAGAGTGTTTCCTAAGGTGTCTGCGATAGTAACCGACATCGGTGCGCCGCTGTCGCATGCGGCTATCGTAGCCAGAGAGTTCGGCATACCTGCAGTTGTCGGCTGCGGTAATGCGACAACTGTCCTTAAGACCGGCGATACAGTCGAGGTCAACGGCTCGAGCGGCGAGGTAACCGTGATCGAACACGCGTGAGCCGGCTTTTGGTTTTCAATTTTGTCGATTTGCAAAACCAAAATAAAACGGGCGACACGAATGTGAAGTGAACCCACAAAGTTGGACGGCTTAAAATGAGTATAAGGACTGATTCCTTGCCTGGCAAGGAGTCAGTCCTTTCAGTTTGACCTGGATTCTCTC
>CACZMA010000017.1 GCA_902782125.1 Oscillospiraceae bacterium
TTTGTGGTTATTAACATTTTAAGGAAGAATAATCAGAATGACACTTTTTCTGATTTTTTGAATTTACACAATTATATGGACATAACCAGACTTCTCTCAAAAAGTCTACAAAAGAGCTGAAATGTAGACTTTTTGATAGACTTTTCCGCCGAAGCGAACCCCGCAGCGCAACCAAATGCAAATTAAAAGCCGCCGGAGGGGTGAATCCGGCGGCCGGGATGAAGAGATGCGTTACTTATTTCTCAGAGTGCATCTTCTTCTTAGTCTCATACATAAGATTATCAGCGTCCTTGATGTACTCGGTCAGCGGCTTGTCGTCGCCCTCTTCGCTGATAATGAAGCCCGAGCTGACTGAAAGGCGGAACGGCCAGCTGCCCTCATGGTTGAACCTGTCGACCGAAGCTAAGACATCTGACCTGAACGCTTCCGCAGCATCCTTATTCTTGACGCCGCCGATGATCAGGAACTCGTCTCCGCCGAACCTTACCGCGATCCAGTCCTCGCGCAGGTTGGTCTTGATCGCACTCGCCGTAAGCCTTATCGCAGCATCTCCGCTGATATGCCCGAAAACATCATTGATCCTCTTCATGCGGTTGATGTCTATGAACATTACCATGAGCCTTGTGCCGGACCTCTTGCAGTTTTCGTAGATCGGCGTAGCCTTGTTCTCGTATCCGAGACGGTTATACAGACCCGTCATCGTATCGATCTCTGAGATCTTCCTCAGGCTGTCGTTGTAGAACTTGAGCTGGATGTTGGATCTCTGGATCCTGAATGCCAGCATGAACTTCTCGACGTAAGCGTGCAGGTCAAGATACTCGCGCGTGATCCTCGCATCTCCGTTCACTACGACATAACCGTAATTATACATACCGGTGTGGAGCGGGAACAGGAAATACACGTGACTCTCCTTGTCAGCCCTGTTATATCCGGGAATGAGGTCATGCCTGTTGGCGGAAATTCCTGCAGTTACTTCGTCATTTGTGCCGATCGAGACGATACTCTGCATCGGACCGTCATCCAGGCCGTCTTCGAAGACCTCCTGCTCATCGGCCATTACATCATTAATATACTTGCTGTGCATGATGATGTGGAAGTTGTTGCCGACAAAGTCGTGATCATTGGAATAGTAATCGACCAGCTTCTTTGTGAGTTCGCCGTATTCGTCTGTATAAGATATGAGCTGCGTAAGGGCACGTTCGCTTCCGTCGAGGGACTCTCTGTCAAGCGCATCACTGTAGGTAGCTTTACCCTGTTCACGGCGCCTCTCATCAAAACGTCCGTCCTGGCAGCATCCGCAGCTCTCACCTACCATCAGTTTGGAATTGATGAGGATCTGCATCTCTATAGCCTTGCCGTTCAGATGATCCGTGATGGTGTTGCAGCAGGCTTTGCCGATCGTCGTAAAGTCAGTATCTACCGTCGTCAGCACCGGATAGAATGCCTGTCCCTTGGGAACATAGTCGTAGCCCGTGACGATGACATCATCAGGGAGCGTGTATCCGAGCCTTGTAAGTTCAGTGGAACATGCGAGCGCCATAACGTCGTTGCACGCGATTATCGCATCGGGAAGTCCTGCCGGATCTTCAGCCAGGTGCTTTGCTATCTCGAGTGTCTTGACGTTGCCCCAGTCGCCGTAATAGATGTTCTCTTCGGGAATGGGCCTGCCGTGTTCTTCGAAGACCTGCCTGACCGTATCGATCCTGCAGATGCTCTCAGGATGCGTCTTATAGCCTCCGATGATGGCCGCACGCTTAACGTCGTGCACTTCGATCAGGTGCTTGGCAAGTTCCTTCATGCCGGACACGTTGTCCAATATGATACTGATCGCGCCTTCGACTTCAATGCCGACGCTGAACACCGGGACACCGGCCTCGATTGCCCTCTTGACGAGCGTTATTCCTGTCTCGATGGAATTAAGGCTGTTGGACAACACGATGAGAGCGTCATAGTCTTTGAGATCCGGGAGATCATATATGTTGAGCTCGCCTCTGTTGAATTCCTCGAACTCGTCGTAGGAGGCGTAGCTGAAGAACACAAATATGTCATATTCGTTGTTGACGTCGGCGGAACGGAAGCCCTTAAGCAGTGCCTTGAGACTGTCCAAACCGTATCCGTTTGCAAAAACAGCAATCTTCTTTTTCATTTTCCTCACCTTGGGTCTAGGATACACCGCCTTTATTACGGACCTATGAATGAAAACATAACAAACATAAAAGATTCTTTGGACACTCTTTCTTTACAGTATTTACACACTGTAGTCTCAAATCCGTAATCGCGAGTTTTTGTGTTTACCGTATCATCAGTCCATGCAAACAATTACATCAAGGGCAGATGAGAGCATCTGCCGAAGGCTTTGAGTAATTTGGGATTGGATTGGGATTGGAGAGCCGGCTCGCGAGGGCCGGCTCTTCTCGTAAGGTGCCAGTGCCGTTGTTGCAGGAATAAAATACACTGTTTTATACACTGCATAGCGTGGATTTTGCAGCGAAAACAGTGAGTTTCCGGGAGATATACACTGCTTTATACACTGCTATGCATGGACTTTGCAGTGTATTTTTGCCCGCCACCGGCCCCAATCCCGGCAATTTGATTTTAAGGGGGCACTATTCTATAATCCGAGATGGATAAGGGAGGTGAGAAAAATGACTCAGTACGTTACTACAACATCCAACAAGAGCAGACTTGTCGCACTTCTTCTCTGCATCTTCTTTGGAGAATTCGGCATCCACAGATTCTATGTCGGCAAGATCGGCACGGGAATACTCTGGCTCTGTACAGCAGGTCTGTTCGGTATCGGCTGGCTCGTAGATCTGATCAAGATCTGCATCGGTTCGTTCCGTGACAATGTCGGTACACCGCTCAGACAGTGGTGAGACAAAAAAACAAAGCCGGTTCACTTCAAGTAGCCGGCTTTATTATTGATCACCTGATCTTCTTATCAACCCTTCGCTGAGGCAATGAACTTCCTGAATATCGGATGCGCACGGTCAGGTCTGGACTTGAACTCGGGGTGATACTGAACACCTAAGTAGAACCTGTGACCGGGGATCTCCATCTCTTCCACCAGCGAGTCGTCGGGAGCAGTTCCCGCGAAACGAGCACCGCCTTCCACAAACTTCGCACGGTAATCGTTATTGACTTCATATCTGTGTCTGTGGCGCTCGTAGATCTCGTCCTGACCATAGCACTCGTAGAGCAGACTGTCAGGTGCGATCTTGCAGGGATAAGCGCCGAGCCTCAGTGTGCCGCCCTTGTCGATCGTATCACTCTGACCGGGCATGAAGTCGATGACCTTGTTAGCGCACTGCTCGTCGAACTCACCTGAATTCGCATCAGCAATTCCAAGCACATTACGCGCATACTCGATGACTGCGATCTGCATTCCGAGGCAGATGCCGAAATACGGGATATTGTTCTCGCGCGCATACTTTGCTGCGAGGATCATGCCGTTGATGCCGCGGTCGCCGAAGCCGCCCGGAACTATAATGCCGTCAATGCCTGAGAGCATGTCTCCTACGGTCTGCTCATTGATGAGTTCTGAATCTATCCACTCTATCTCAACCTTGACATCGTTAGCATAGCCTGCGCTTCTGAGCGCTTCCGCGACAGACAGATATGCATCGTGAAGATGAACGTATTTGCCGACAAGGCCGATCCTGACCTTCTGGTCTATGTGATGGATCTTGTCGACCATCTCTTTCCAGTGAGTGAGGTCAGGCGTGCCTGCATCGATGCCGAGCTCTCTGCAGACTATCTCGGAGAAGTTGGCCTCCTCGAGCATAAGGGGTGCCTCATACAGAACAGGAAGAGTAATGTTCTCGATGACGCAGTCTTCCTTGACGTTGCAGAAGTGCGCTATCTTCTTCATTATCTCGTCTTCGAGAGGCTCGTCGCAGCGTAGGATGAGAACTCCCGGGTTAACGCCCATTCCCTGCAGTTCCTTGACCGAATGCTGAGTGGGCTTGGACTTGTGTTCGTCAGATCCGCGCAGGAACGGAACGAGAGTAACGTGGATGAAGAGGCTGTTCTCTCTTCCCACTTCGAGCGATATCTGTCTTACCGCCTCGATGAAGGGCTGCGATTCGATATCGCCTACCGTACCGCCGATCTCCGTGATGACGACGTCGGCATTGGTCTGCTTGCCTACTCGGTAGACGAATTCCTTGATCTCATTGGTGATGTGCGGGATGACCTGCACCGTGGATCCGAGATACTCTCCCCTTCTCTCACGGTTCAGAACGTTCCAGTAGACGCGGCCCGATGTGAGGTTCGAATACTTGTTAAGGTCTTCGTCGATGAACCTCTCGTAGTGACCGAGATCGAGGTCTGTCTCAGCGCCGTCTTCGGTGACGTAGACTTCACCGTGCTGATAGGGACTCATGGTTCCGGGGTCAACATTGATATAGGGGTCCAGCTTCTGCGCCGCGACCTTGAGTCCGCGAGCCTTGAGAAGCCTTCCCAGGCTTGCCGCCGTAATACCCTTGCCTAATCCTGATACAACACCGCCGGTTACAAAAATATACTTAGTCATACGTCATCATCTCTTTCTGTATTTAATATTGATATTTGTCTATATAATCCCAGTAATCCCCGAGGCCAATTAAGGCCCCGGGAATTACGCTTTGGGTGGAATATGAGGGTCAGTTACTTAACGCTGAAGAGCAGGTCACCGTAAGAAGGAAGCGGCCAGCACTCCTTGGAGACAAAGCTCTCTGCTTCGTCTGCAGCCGCACGGATATCATTCATTACGGGGATCACGTTATCCTTGATGGATACGCTCTCTGCGATGATGTCTGATGCTGCGCCTGCTTCGCCTATTACTTTCTCGAGTTCGTTTGCTCCGGTGTATACCTTGTCAGCGAGGTCTGAGAGCTTGCCGATGACGTCGTTCTCGTAGACACATGCTGCGGAAGGAGATACTGCCTTCTTTGCTGCTACAGCACCTGAGAGTTTTGTCTCGTAGCACTCGATCGCGGGAAGGATCAGCTTGCGGCTCATCTCGAGCATGGTGTTCGCTTCGATCAAGACCTGCTTGCTGTAGTTGTCGAGCATGATGTCGACTCTGGACCTGAGTTCTGCCTCGGTGAAGACCTTGTGAGATGTGAGCATCTTTACGTTCTTCTCGTCCAACAGATGGGGCATGCAGTCAGGTGTTGTCGGATAGTTGGACAGACCTCTGACCTCTGTTGCCTCCTTGACCCAGGACTCATCGTAACCGTTGCCGTTGAAGAGGATCCTCTTGTGGTCCTTGATGGTCTTCTTGATCATCTCGTGCAGAGCAGTCTCGAAATCTTCTGCGCCCTCGAGCCTGTCTGCGTAGATCTTCAGGGACTCGGCAACAGCGGAGTTGAGCATCATGTTGGCACATGCGATGCTGTTGGAAGAACCGAGGCTCCTGAACTCGAACTTGTTGCCGGTGAACGCGAACGGAGAAGTCCTGTTACGGTCTGTAGTATCGCGTGCGAATCCGGGCAGTACGTCTACGCCGAGCTTCATGATCTTCTTCTCTGCACCTTCATAAGGTGTGTCGTTCTCGATGGCTTCGAGGATGGCTGACAGTTCGTCGCCGAGGAAGATCGAGATAATTGCCGGAGGTGCCTCGTTCGCACCGAGTCTGTGGTCGTTGCCTGCGGTAGCCACTGCGAGTCTCAGGAGATCCTGGTAATCATCCACTGCCTTGATGACGGCGCAGAGGAAGAGCAGGAACTGTGCGTTCTCGTAAGGAGTTGCACCGGGCGAGAGGAGATTGATTCCCGTGTCTGTCGACATCGACCAGTTGTTGTGCTTGCCTGAACCGTTAACGCCTGCGAACGGCTTCTCGTGCAGGAGGCATACAAGACCGTGTCTTGCTGCTACCTTCTGCATGATCTCCATCATGAGCTGGTTCTGATCGGTAGCGATATTTGTTGAAGAATATATAGGTGCGAGCTCGTGCTGAGCGGGTGCGACCTCGTTGTGCTCTGTCTTGGCGAGGATGCCGAGCTTCCAGAGTTCCTGGTTAAGGTCGTTCATGAACTCCTGTACCTTGGGCTTGATGACGCCGAAGTAGTGGTCGTCCATCTCCTGGCCTTTGGGTGCTTTCGCGCCGAAGAGGGTCCTTCCTGTGTACTTGATGTCGGGACGCCGGTCGTACATCTCCTTGGTGATGAGGAAGTACTCCTGCTCGGGGCCGACTGATGTATGAACGTATTTCGCGTCCTCGTTGCCGAAGAGCTTCAGGATACGGAGAGCTTGCTTGTTCAGGGCCTCCATGGATCTGAGGAGCGGTGTCTTCTTATCGAGCGCCTCGCCCGTGTATGAGCAGAACGCGGTCGGGATGCAGAGTGTCTTATCCTTGATGAAAGCATAAGATGTAGGATCCCATGCTGTATATCCTCTTGCCTCGAAGGTAGCTCTGATGCCGCCTGTCGGGAAGGAAGATGCGTCAGGCTCGCCCTGGATGAGTTCCTTGCCGGAGAATTCCATTATGACTCCGCCGTCAGGTGAGGGTTCGATGAACGAGTCGTGCTTCTCAGCGGTTACGCCTGTAAGGGGCTGGAACCAGTGTGTGAAGTGTGTGGCACCCTTGGACAGCGCCCAGTCGCGCATGGCTGCCGCTACTTGGTCTGCCACTCCGAGCTCGAGCTTGGCGCCCTCGTCGATCGTCTTCCTTAAGGACAGATAGACGTCCTCGGGTAATACCGCTCTCATGTTTCTGTCGTCGAAAACGTTCTCTCCGAACATTTCAGGTACTGCTCTCATTTCCATAGATATATTCCTCCTTAAATTCGTAACAGTGTTACTCTACGTCCTGCAGTGCAGCGTAGTTCTCTTCTCCGGTACGGATCTTGACGACCTTGCCTACGTTGTAGACGAAGATCTTACCGTCACCGATGTGTCCCGTATAAAGGACTTCCTTAGCCTTCTCGATGACCGTCTCAACGGGGATCTTGGAGATGACTACTTCCACTTTGATCTTGGGCAGGAGCGTCGCGTCTACTTCAACGCCGCGGTACTTCTCGCCCGCACCCTTCTGGATGCCGCAGCCCATGACCTGGGTTACCGTCATACCGGTGACACCGATATCGTTCATTGCTTTCCTGAGCTTGTCATAACGTGACAGCTTGGCGATGATGACTACCTTATGCATGCCGGTATCGATCTCAGGTGCAACAGCAACCTTGACTGCTGCGTTCTTCTGAGCCTCGGAAGCCTCTGCATATTCGGGTGTACCGAGGTCTGTGTTCTCGTTCTCTTCCATCATTGCGCCGGATACATCCATGAGGGAGAAACCGGAGTAAGCACTTGCAAGACCATGCTCTGTAACGTCAAGACCTGTGAGCTCTTCTTCCTCGGATGCTCTGAGACCGAAGATGGCCTTGATGATGAAGAATGTAATTGTGATAGTAACTGCTGTCCAAGCTGCCGTAGCGAGCATACCGATCGTCTGGATGCCGAGGAGCTTCGCGCCGCCGCCGTAGAACAGACCTACCATCTCGTTGCCTGCGCTATCTGCGATGGCGTAAGCAGGAGCTGTGTTTGTAGCAAAGAGACCTACTGCGATAGTTCCCCAGATACCGTTGAACATGTGTACTGCAACAGCACCGACAGGGTCATCGACTCTTATTACGTTATCAAGGAACCATACGCCGAATACTACGAGGACGCCGGAGACTGCACCGATGATTGTAGCGCCGAGTGCGTCTGTTACGTCACAGGGAGCCGTGATGGCAACAAGACCTGCAAGTGAAGCATTGAGGCACATCGATACATCGGGCTTACCGTATCTGACCCATGTGAAGATCATGCAGACAACTGTAGCGATTGCAGGTGCGATGGTCGTTGTTACGAATACCGATCCGAGCTGAGCCACATCTGTGCAGGCAGCGCCGTTGAATCCGTACCAGCCGAGCCAGAGGATGAATACACCGAGTGCACCCATCGGGATGTTGTGGCCGGGGAATGCATTAACCTTAGTAACCTTGCCGGACTTATCCTTTACGAACTTACCGATACGGGGTCCGAGGATAGCTGCACCGATGAGGGCTGAGATACCGCCTACCATGTGGATGCAGTTGGAACCTGCGAAATCGTGGAATCCCATCTGTGCGAGCCAGCCGCCGCCCCATGTCCAGTGAGCTTCGATAGGATAGATCACTGCGGAGATAACTCCTGAATATACGCAGTAAGAAAGGAATCTTGTTCTCTCTGCCATCGCGCCAGATACGATCGTTGCCGTTGTGGCGCAGAAGACGAGGTTGAATACGAAGTTAGACCAATCGAAGCTTGCGTAGTTCGTGAATATGTCGAGGTTCGGAAGTCCTACGAGGCCGAAGAGGGTGTCTTCGCCGAGGAAGAGACCGAAACCGATCACGATGAATACTACTGTTCCGATACAGAAATCCATCAGGTTCTTCATGATGATGTTTCCTGCATTCTTAGCTCTGGCAAAGCCGCACTCTACCATCGCGAATCCGGCCTGCATCCAGAAGACCAGTGCCGCGCCAATCAAGAACCAGACGCCGAACACTTTCTCATCGATCAGGCTGCTGATTAAATTTGTGTCCATAAACTCTCCTCCTTCAAAACATTTCCAAAAGGTATTGTTATTATCTAACAATGCTTTTTGGCTATTGTTTTTGATTTCAAGTGCAATTGTAGCGCTAACGCGTAAACAAATAAAATACGAATAATTTAAGCACAATGATACCTTATGGGTATGGTTTGATATTTGCCCGGGATCCCGGAAACCTGAACCCCCCACAGTTTTAAGCATTTGCAGGCAAATCAACGGTTTTGGGGCGCTCGGAGCATTTACAATAATCAAATAAACTTAATCAAAAACGCGCGTTCGGAGTCAAAAAACGATAATAAATAATTACTCAAAATTGCCGGACAAATGCCTTAAAGATCTTCCTGCTGTTATCGTCTTTCTTATATGAGAACTCCGGATGCCATTGAACAGCCCACAAAAACCTGTAGAAAGGTTTATACAGTGCTTCGACGATCCCGTCTTCAGACTCGGCCATTACTTCCAGGCAAGGAGCTACATCTTTAACAGCCTGATGGTGATAACTGTTTACGCTGATCCTGTCAGAACCAAGACAGTCGTATAGCGGAGAGTCTTTCTTTATAAATACATCATGAACCGGAACATCATATGGCGGGGTTTGATGATGATCGATATCCGACGGGTGCTGTGTCGGCAGATCCTGGTACAGCGTTCCGCCTAACAGAGCATATATCAGCTGGATCCCTCTGCAGATCCCCAGGATCGGCTTATCCTTTTGCATGGCTTCTTCAAGAACGAGTCTTTCCATATTATCCCTCGCCTTGCAGCATAACACCGTACCATTCAAAGCTTCCTCACCATAGACTGAAGGATCGACATCATGTCCTCCCGTCAAAAGGATCCCGTCACATATATCGACAAGATGTTCTATCTCTTCCCGGTCTTCGGTCAGAGGAAGAATAACGGGCGTTGCGCCGGCCTCTTGCAGACCTTCAAGATAGCCCGGCAGCATCCATAAACTGTCTTTCTCATCATCCCATAAAGGCATGACACCTACTAATGGTTTCATATATCCATCTCCCAAAAGTTATACTAAGTCGTTCTGGAATCTTGACAGGTGCTCATAAGGAAGGATCAGCCTTCCCCTGTATAATCCGCAGCCGTCATTGATCATGGCATTGTCAACAGCACCGAACATGTTGACATCTACTTTGCTCAAGTCCAGCTTCTGAAGCATCATCCCGCGTTCATATGCGTTATCAAAGAAGGCGTTCTCACCATAAGGAATAGCCTCGCGACGTGCACGGTCTTTTTCCTGTCTCTTCTCATAGCCCAGATGATTTGCTGGACCGATCTCGGCATTGTCATCCATCGTTTTAGTCCTGATCTGCACTTCGATGTTGCTCCTTGAAGTGTTGTCAAAAAATGCAATATGCAAAGAGCGGTATTCAAACGACTTGGGCGTTAGAATATAGTCACGGTAGTATTGCCTGTACTGCTCCCTGATTCTGTCGCTCCGGTGGTCAAGACCGGATATCTCGGGCTCGAATCCGCGCTCTTCCAAAAAGCCGGGAAGCGCATTTGCGATCTCGTATATGTATTTGATCTCACTTTCTTCCCTGTTCTCACCGGGAGCAAGATGACACTTGGGAAGCGATATAACTATTCTGTATGCAATAAGATCTTTGATACGCCTTAATTGATCCTTGATCTCAGACTCTGAAGGATACTTCCCGGTCCTGCTATAGTATTCATAAATGTACTCCACTATATTACCGTTGATCTTCTCTTCCAATCGTATAAGAGACTTGATCCTTCCCTTGAAAGTAAACGCAAGCTGCGGATACTTCTCGGTCATGTACTTATAGAATTCGCGGATCGTCTGTGACTGCAATGTCAGGAATTCATTATGTTCCAAGAGTCCGATCATCTGAACCAGACAATTACAGTGCGCAAGATCAACACCGTTGTTGTCTCTGATCGCGCTTTCCTTAAGATCATTGGAATAACTATGCAAGATCTTAACTACCGTGTCACCACTATACAGATAATCATTAAGGGTTATCATGTGAATTACTCCGTACTGTATTCCATATAAAAACCCCCAGAGCCTTTGTCCGACTTTGGGGGTCCGCTTTACCTTACTTATTCTATATCAATGAGGTATACCCCATCAGATACTTGTCCATTGCCGCCGCGCAGTGCCTGCCTTCTGCTATGGCCCACACTACGAGCGACTGTCCTCTGTGCATGTCTCCCGCCGTAAACACCTTGGGGACTGATGTCTGATACTGTTCAGGTTCAGTCTTGACAGTTCCTCTCTGTGTAAGCTCGACCTTGCTCTCCTGAGCTATATAGTCTTCAGCCCCGACAAATCCTGCGGCGATAATCAGGAGATCGCACTTTATGAGCTGTTCGGTACCCTCGACTTCCACGAGCTGCCTGTTCTCGAACTTAACCTTCACCGTCTTGATCTGAGTCAGTTTGCCCTTCTGCATGATGAGCTCCTTAACGGTAGTCTCATATATCCTCGGGTCATGACCGAACACCTCGATGGCCTCCTGCTGACCGTAGTCGGTCTTCTCGACCTTTGGCCACTCGGGCCAGGGGTTGCCTGGTTGTCGTTCCTTCGGCGGCTGAGCCATCATCTCAAGCTGTGTGATGCTCTTGCAGCCCTGTCTTATGCATGTTCCTACGCAGTCGTTACCGGTATCACCGCCGCCTACCACGACAACGTGCTTATCCTTAGCGCTGATGGTCCACTTGCCCTTCTTGCCTCCCAGGAGGTCCTTGGTAGCGGACTTCAGGAAATCAACCGCATAGTGGACTTCCTTGCAGCCTTCCGCACCCTGCGCATTAACGGCTCTCGCCTTCTTGGAACCGCAGCAGAGCGCGACCGCATCGAACTCATCTACGATCTCATCGAAAGCAGCGCCGTTACCTACGTCAATACCTGTCTTGAAGATGACGCCTTCCGCCTCCATGAGCTCTCTTCTTCTTACGATGACGCTCTTATCAAGCTTCATATTCGGGATACCGTACATCAGAAGTCCGCCTATCTGGTCTTCTCTCTCGAACACCGTCACTTCGTGACCTCTGTGGTTCAGCTGGTCCGCTACTGCCAGTCCTGCGGGACCTGCTCCGATAACTGCGACCTTCTTACCTGATCTGGTCTTCGGGATTCTGGGCTTCATGTAACCCATCTCATAACCCTTCTCGATCAGGAACAGCTCGTTATCGTGGATCGTGACCGCTCCCGTGTTGATCCCGTTGATGCATGCCTTCTCACAGAGTGCGGGGCATACCCTTCCCGTGAACTCCGGGAAGTTGGATGTCTTCAGAAGCCTTGCAAGCGCATGCTCGTAGTGGCCCTTGTATATCTCGTCGTTCCATTCGGGGATAACGTTATGTAAGGGACATCCCGTTACCATGCCCTTAAGGCATATTGCCGACTGGCACATAGGCACGCCGCAGTCCATGCATCTTGATGCCTGGCAGCGTCTCTCTTCTTCATTTAAATGGTTGTGGAATTCCTCAAAACCGGTAATTCTGGTCTTCTCATCGACCCACGAATCCTCGCGTCTGTCGAACTCCAAAAATCCTGTTGCCTTGCCCATATATTCCTCCCGCGTCAAGCTCCGACTTTAGTGCTCTCTTTGAAAGCCTCGTACACTGCCTGTTCATGTGCGATGCCCTGCTCTTCGTACTTGGCGATCAGGGTCAGCATGTGACGGTAGTCCGTCGGTATGATCTTCTTAAAGAATGCGACATACTTGTCAAAGTCTTGAAGTATCTCCTTCGCCTTGGAAGATCCGGTTGCCTGCTCATAATCTTCGAGGATGTTCCTGAGCTCTTTCTTATCTGCGTCTTCCGCGATCTCACTCATCTCTACGAGAGCCTTGTTGATCTTCGTATAGAGAGTGTGATGCTCGTCCAATACGTATGCGATGCCGCCGCTCATGCCTGCTGCAAAGTTCTTACCTACTTCGCCCAGGATTACGGCCTTGCCGCCTGTCATGTATTCAAGTCCGTGATCACCCGTTCCCTCACAAACGCCTGTCGCGCCGGAGTTCCTGATCATGAAGCGCTCGCCTGCCCTTCCGCAAACATACGCCTTGCCGTTCGTCGCTCCGTAGAGTGCGACGTTGCCGACGATGATGTTCTCGGACGGATCGAACCCGGACTTCTCATCGGGTTTGATGATGAGCTTGCCGCCTGACAGGCCCTTGCCGAAACCGTCGTTCGCATCGCCCGTGAGCTTCATCGTAAGACCCTTGGGGATGAACGCGCCGAAGCTCTGTCCGCCGCCGCCCGTGAGTTCCACGATGACGCTGTCGTCAGGCAGGCCGGTGCCGAACTTCTCGGTGATCTCAGAGCCTAAGATGGTTCCTACTGCTCTGTCGGTACTCGATACCTTAACGTCGTCGATCCTGATCGAGCCCTTCTTAAGGCCCCGCGCGAGTTCAGGAAGGAACATTCTCTCGTCGACCGTCTTCTCGAGCCCGAAATCATACACCTGCTCCGGCTCGAAATGCCTTACCTCGGAATCCGCGTATGACGGGTCTATTATCTGGGCGAGAGAGACCATCTCGGCTCTTCTCGTGATCTGCTTGTCCTTGACCTTGAGAAGGTCTGTTCTTCCGACCATGTCCTCGAGCTTCCTGAATCCTAACTGAGCCATTATCTCTCTTAATTCCTCAGCAATGAAGAGCATGAAGTTCATGACGTGCTCGGGCTGGCCCTTGAATCTCTTCCTGAGCTCCTCGTTCTGGCATGCGATGCCGAACGGGCAGGTATCCTTGTTGCAGACTCTCATCATCATGCATCCCATGGATACCAGAGGTGCGGTGGCAAAACCGAATTCCTCTGCTCCGAGGAGCGCTGCGATCGCGACGTCTCTACCGCTCATGAGCTTACCGTCAGTCTCGACTGCGACTCTTCCTCTGAGGCCGCTCTCGATGAGTGCGTGGTGTGTCTCAGCGAGACCCAGCTCCCAGGGCAGACCTGCATTGTGGATCGAGCTCGCGGGAGCTGCGCCCGTACCTCCGTCATAACCGGAGATGAGGATTACCTGCGCGCCTGCTTTCGCGACGCCGCATGCGATGGTTCCCACGCCTGCCTCGGATACGAGTTTGACGGAGATCCTCGCCTTGCGGTTTGCGTTCTTCAGATCGTAGATGAGCTGCGCCAGATCCTCGATCGAATAGATATCGTGATGAGGCGGAGGCGATATGAGAGCGACACCGGGGGTAGAGTATCTTCTCTCTGCGATCCAGGGGTAAACCTTCTTACCGGGGAGGTGTCCGCCTTCACCCGGCTTGGCGCCCTGTGCCATCTTGATCTGTATCTCTTCAGCGCTGTTCAGATACTCGCTGGTAACACCGAATCTTCCCGAAGCGACCTGCTTGATCTTGGAGTTCTTCTCGGTGCCGAATCTCTCGGGTGACTCACCGCCCTCGCCCGTGTTGGACTTGCCGCCCAGACGGTTCATCGCGATGGCCATGCACTCGTGTGCTTCCTTGGAGATCGAGCCGTAAGACATCGCTCCGGTCTTGAATCTCTTGACGATCTCGGATGCGGGCTCGACTTCTTCGAGCGGCACCGGATTGCCTGTATCTTTGAATGTAAGAAGTCCTCTTAATGTATGCGGCTTCTCGTTGTCGACAATCGCGGAGTACTCCTTGAACAGTTCGTAAGAACCCTGTCTTACCGCTTTCTGCAGGGCAACGATGGTCTTGGGATTATAGAGATGATCCTCTTTGTCGTTGCCGGATCTGAGTGCATGGAAGCCCGTGCTGTCAAGGGTCGTATCACTCTCGAGGCCCATCGGATCGAACGCCTTGTCATGTCTGTACAAGATGCCCTCGGAGATCTCTTCGAGACCGATGCCGCCGACTCTGCTTACGATGCCGGTGAAGTATTTGTCTATTACGTCAGAGCAGATGCCTACCGCCTCGAAGATCTTCGCGGACTGGTAAGACTGCAGTGTGGAGATGCCCATTTTCGCCGAAGTCTTGACGATGCCGTGCAATATCGCGTAGTTATAGTCGTCGATCGCGGTGTGGTAGTCCTTATCGAGGATGCCCTTGTCGATCATCTCCGCGATGCACTCGTGTGCGAGGTAGGGGTTGATCGCACGCGCGCCGAAGCCCAGGAGCGTTGCCATCTGGTGAACATCACGGGGCTCGCCGCTCTCGATGATGAGAGATACCGCGGTCCTCTTCCTGGTCTGAACGAGGTGCTGCTCGACGGCTGATACCGCGAGGAGCGAAGGAATGGCGACGTGGTTCTCATCGATGCCCCTGTCGGAGAGGATGATGATGTTCGCACCCTTGGCGCATGTCCTGTCCACAGTGATCAGGAGCTGGTCGAGGGCTTTCTCGAGAGAAGTGTTCTTATAGTAAAGAATGGATACCGTTGCCGCCTTGAAGCCGGGCTGATCGAGCGACTTGATCTTCACGAGATCGACGCCTGTCAGGATCGGGTTGTTGACTTCGAGCACACGGCAGTTGCCGCTCTTCTCTTCGAGGAGGTTACCGTCGGAACCGATATATACTGTCGTGTCCGTAACGATCTCTTCCCTGATGGAATCGATCGGCGGGTTGGTGACCTGTGCGAAGAGCTGCTTGAAGAAAGAGAACAGCAGCTGATGCTTCTCTGACAGTACCGCGAGCGGGATGTCGGTGCCCATGGAAGCTGTTGCTTCGACCTTGTTCATGGCCATCGGCAGGATCTCGTTCTTGACGTCCTCATATGTGTAGCCGAATACCTTGTAGAGCTTGTCTCTCATCTCCTGCGTGTGGACCGGGATCTTCTTGTTGGGGATCTTCAGTTCGGACAGATGCAGGAGGTTCAGAGCGAGCCACTCGCCGTAGGGGTTCTTCTCCGAGTAGATCTTCTTGCACTCCTCGTCTGAGATGAGCCTTCCGTTCTCCGTATCGATGAGGAGGATGCGGCCGGGCTGCAGTCTCGACTTCTTGACGATGTGCTCGGGCTCGATATCGAGAACGCCGACCTCGGATGAGAGGATCAGTCTGTTATCGTCCGTGATGTAATATCTTGAGGGTCTGAGGCCGTTACGGTCGAGTGTCGCGCCTGCGATGACGCCGTCCGTGAACAGGATGGCAGCAGGACCGTCCCAGGGTTCCATCATGGTCGCATAGTAATGGTAGAAATCCTTCTTCTCCTGCTCCATGTAAGAGTCATTCTTCCAGGGCTCGGGGATCATCATCATGACTGCGAGCGGAAGCGGGATGCCGTTCATCATGAAGAACTCGAGAGTATTGTCGAGCATCGCGGAATCGGAACCGGTCTTGTGGATGATCGGGAAGATCTTATCAACATCGTTCTCGATCGCGGGGCTGTAGAGAGTCTCCTCACGCGCGAGCATCCTGTCGAAGTTACCTCTGATCGTGTTGATCTCGCCGTTGTGTGCGACCAATCTGTAAGGATGTGCTCTCTCCCAGGAAGGCGTTGTGTTCGTCGAGAATCTCGAGTGTACCATCGCGATCGCAGTCTCATAGTCCTTGCTCTGCAGGTCCTTGTAGAACTTGCGCAGCTGCCCTACCAGGAACATTCCCTTATATACGATAGTCCTGGAAGACAACGAAGTTATATATGTATCATCAGTACTCTGCTCGAACTCTCTTCTCGCGACGTAGAGCATGCGGTCGAAAGCCAGACCCTTCTCGCAGCCTTCCGGTCTCTCCACGAAACACTGCATTATCACGGGCATCGCGTCTCTTGCGACCTTGCCGAGGATATCAGGCTCAGTGGGAACTTCTCTCCAGCCGATGACGTTCAGTCCGTTCTTGGCGCAGATCACCTTGAACATGCGCATCGCGAGCGTTCTCTTCTTTGTATCCTGCGGAAGGAAGAACATGCCTACACCGTAGTCGCCCTCTTCCTTTACTTCTATTCCGGCCTTCTTTGCTGCCTTTGCGAAAAACTTATGCGAGATCTGTACGAGGATACCCACGCCGTCGCCTACCTCGCCGGTAGCGTCCTTGCCTGCTCTGTGCTCGAGCTTCTCAACGATCGAGAGAGCGTCATCAAGAGTTCTGTATTCTTTCCTGCCGTCGATGTTTACTACGAGTCCGATGCCGCATGCATCATGCTCTTGTTGCATCTCCTGGTAGCATTCATTTAAGTATTTCTTCTCGTAAGGTCTCATATTCTCCTCCTGGTCTCGGGACCCGTCTAATCCACCACTTGGCCCGCGAGTTTTGAAATCATACTCAAAATGTATTGATATTTATTTTCAATGCGTTTAGAATATCGTTGAATGATTTCAAGGGTGATTTTATCCCTATGAGCAAAGGAAATAAAATACAAATAGTAAGCGGATAACGATACCTTACGGGTATGATAAGAAACGAGGAGGAAAACACACATGGACCTGCGTCAGATCAAATACTTCCTTACGGTAGCAGAAGAGCGTAACATCACGCGTGCAGCAGAACGTCTGCACCTGTCGCAGCCGCCGCTTTCGAGAGCGCTGATGGAACTCGAGGAAGAGTTGGGATGTACTCTTCTTATAAGAGGCAAGCGTCATGTCACGCTCACGCCCGAAGGTCTCGCGCTGAAGCGCCGCGGTGAACAGCTCCTCGCGCTCGCGGACATTACCAAGTCCGAGATATCCGACGTCAGGAATGGCCTGAGCGGCACGCTGTATCTCGGGCACGTGGACAGCAACGGTCCTACCCTGGTTGCCGAGTGGATCTCGAGCTTCAAGAAGGAATACCCTAATGTTACTTATAACTTATGGTGCGGCACGGTGGACGATCTGACGTATCGAATGAAGTCGGGCCTGCTCGAGCTCGCGATAACGATGACTCCGCTGAACACCGAGCACCTGGACGGCATCACGGTGTACAGCGATTCCTGGGCTGCGATAATCCCCGGTTCGCATCCGCTCGCCAAGAAAAAGAAACAAACTGTCACCCTCGCGGACATCGCAGATACCGACCTCATAATCTCATCACGTCACTCGCGCGAAGAAGAGATCCGGAGCTGGTTCGAGTCGACCGGCAAGGAGCCGAGGTTCATAGTAAAGACCGCGCACTCATCGAATGCATCCAAGCTCGTCGACCAGAACATCGGCATCGCGATCTTCCCCGCGTCGGTCGCCAAGAATATCTCCGCTGACTCCGACGTCGTAGTTAAGAAGATCGTGCCTCAGGTAAATGTCGACTATATCCTGTCCTGGGACAAGGAGAAGACACCCAGCGCACTCGCTTCGAAGTTCATCGAGCACGTGAGAGGGCTGTATTCGTAATTTCTGCGCCTCTGCCGCAATCAGATATACGTTCCCAGGTATGCGAACTCGGTCGGTTCGGCGTCGAGCTCGCAGAGGAGCGTGATCACCTCTTCAGAATAAACAGAAGCCTCGAAGTCCAGATAGAACATGAATTCGAAGTCCTTGCCGGAGATGGGTCTGGACTCGATCTTCGTGAGGTTGAGACCCAGCGACGAGAACTTGGCCAGCGTGTCAGCCAGAGCGCCCGGCGTGTGGCCAAGTGCGAGCATGATCGATGTCTTCGATGCGCCGGGATAGATCATGAGCTCTTTGGTGATGCAGATGAATCTGGTGTAGTTGTTGTCCGTGTTCTGGATCTCATCGCTCAGCGAATCGAGGCCGTAGAGCAGCTGGCAGTCCGAAGAAGATATCGCGGCTACATCAGTCCTGCCCGAGTCCGCAACGCTCTTGGCTGCGACGGCAGTATTCTCTACGATGTTTACCTTGATGTCCGGGTGCTCTTTTAAGAACTTGCTGCACTGGCCGATCGCCTGATTGTGTGAATACACTTCGCGGATGTCTTCGAGCTTCGCGCCGTGATTGGCGAGGAGCTTATGGCTAATGCGGAGCTTATAGTCTTTTACGATGTGGAAATTGTGGCCGACCATGAGGTCATACACCTGAGTGACGGAGCCGTAGGAGCTGTTCTCGATCGGCAGTATGCCGTATTCGCAGAGGCCTGATTCGACTGCCTGGAATACACCGTCGAATGTCCTGAAATACATAATGTTCGCATGACGGAAGATCTTATCAGTCGCGATCTGCGAGTATGCGCCTTCTATTCCCTGGCAGGCGACCATGGGTGCCTTGGGAAGTTCCTTTGGCGTGTTCTCGAGTGCAGATCTGATCTGGTCAGCCAGCTCGGTGCGCGCGCCGTATTCGGTATTGCGGTATGAGTGGCTTAAGTTGAACATCGTGGAGAAGAGAACGCGCTCGTAATTGTCTACGAGTGAATTGGAACTCTCGAGTCCGGACAGATAGCTTCTCTCGTAGCGCCTGCTCTTCTGGATTATCTCGGACTTGGTGAGTGTCTCGTTGGCTGTCTTGCTCGCTTCGAGTCTCTCTGCGAAGAGCTGCCTGATCTTCTCGTCTATCTCTTCGATCCTCTTGCCTGCTTCTTTCTGTGTCATGCTCTTCTCCTCCTCAAGGAATTAAATAAGCCCCGCAGCTTGTTCACTGCGGGGCTCTTAATTACGTAAATCAAGTTATGTATTTACATGCAGTGAACTATATACCCCTACTCGTAAAGGCAAAAAAGAATCCAAAGCTTGTAAATGCAAAATTGTTCATGCGACGATTATACACCTCATCCGTGATATGTAAACACCTTACTCTCCGACCTTGGGGAGCTTGGCGACGGATGCTGCAATGTCTTCGTCCGTCGGGATGTAGTCGCTCATCTCGCCGTCGTTGTACTTCTGGTAAGCAACGAGGTCGAAGTAACCTGTTCCCGTGAGACCGAATACGATCGTCTTCTCTTCGCCGGACTCCTTGCACTTGAGAGCCTCGTCGATCGCTGCTCTGATAGCGTGTGAGCTCTCGGGTGCCGGCAGGATGCCTTCTGTTCTTGCGAACATCTCTGCAGCCTCGAATACTGCTGTCTGCTCTACGCTTCTTGCTTCCATGAAGCCGTCGTGATAGAGCTGTGAGAGTGTGGAGCTCATGCCGTGGAATCTCAGGCCGCCTGCGTGGTTTGCAGAGGGGATGAAAGAGCTGCCGAGAGTGTACATTTTCGCGAGAGGGCAGATCTTGCCTGTATCGCAGAAATCATATGCGAATGTACCGCGTGTGAAGCTCGGGCAGGATGCGGGCTCTACTGCGATGATGCGGTAGTCTGCTTCGCCTCTGAGCTTCTCGCCCATGAACGGTGCGATGAGACCGCCAAGGTTGGATCCGCCGCCTGCGCAGCCGATGATCATGTCGGGCTTGATGCCGTACTTATCGAGAGCTGCCTTTGTCTCGAGACCGATCACGGACTGGTGGAGCAGTACCTGGTTAAGAACGCTGCCCAGAACATATCTGTAGCCCGGGTTCTTGGTAGCGACTTCAACTGCCTCCGAGATGGCGCAGCCGAGGCTTCCCGTTGTGCCAGGGAATTCAGCGAGGATCTTACGGCCGACTTCGGTCGTATCGGAAGGTGAAGGAACAACGGACGCACCGTATGTTCTCATTACTTCTCTTCTGAAAGGCTTCTGCTCATAGGATACCTTTACCATGTAGACCTTGCAGTCGAGGCCGAAATAAGCGCATGCCATCGACAGAGCAGTACCCCACTGGCCTGCGCCCGTCTCTGTTGTAACGCCCTTGAGGCCCTGCTTCTTAGCGTAGTATGCCTGCGCGATGGCGGAGTTCAGCTTGTGGCTTCCGCTTGTGTTGTTGCCTTCGAACTTATAGTAGATCTTCGCGGGTGTGCCGAGCTTCTCTTCGAGGCAGTAAGCACGAACGAGCGGAGAAGGTCTGAACATCTTGTAGAAGTTTTGGATCTCTTCCGGGATCGGAATGAACTTTGTATCGTTATCTAATTCCTGAGCAACGAGCTCATCGCAGAAGATGGGAGTCAGCTCTTCAGCCGTGAGGGGCTTGCCTGTTCCGGGATTGAGGAGCGGTGCGGGCTTGTTCTTCATGTCGGCCCTGAGGTTATACCAGGAAGTAGGCATCTCATTCTCGCTCAGGTAGATCTTGTAAGGTATTTTTGTGTCTGACATCTCTCATGTCCTCCTTAAAAAGTTTTTGGTCGGGACAGATCCAAATAAAAAACCTGCCCCTGCAGTTTGGTTGCTGCTGGGACAGGTGTTAGTTACTTAACCTGCGGTGCCACCCGGCTTGACGTCGCTATTGCTTCGTCCTCTTAGCGCATACATGACATATGCCGAACTTTGTTAACGGAGATTCAACGCTCCGGCTTCAATACTCTGCCCTGAGGCATTTCCTGTCGCCCTCTGAAGTCCATTCGACCGGATACCCAATGCCGCGATCCCACCATCCGCGACTCTCTGTAAAAAGGCCCATCCGACTACTCACTCTTCATCAATGGTTTCCCGAAGATTATCACACTCGAAAACAACATGCAAGCACTTCCCGCTCCTGCCCACAACTTCGTTATCATGCAAAGAGGGTATGATAAACCCCAACAAACATATATGGTAAGCACGGGTCTATGCTGCGGCGTACGGGTGTAAAATCTTCGCATGGCAATACACGAGGAATGCGGAGTATTCGGAATCCACGGCAGAGAGAACTGTGCCGGCGAAGTTTACTACGGACTCTTCAGTCTCCAGCACCGGGGACAGGAGAGCTGCGGTATCGTATCTGCAGATACGGATGATTTTACCCTCAAATGCGTAAAAGGCATGGGACTTGTCAGCGAGGTGCTCACCGCAGATAAGTTAGAAGGCCTCACCGGTGATATGGCGATAGGCCATGTCAGATATTCGACTTCAGGCGCGAGCGTTCCGGAGAACGCACAGCCAATCGTCTCCCACTATTCCAAAGGAACGATATCCATAGCACATAACGGCAACCTTACAAATGCTGACGAGCTCAGGGACGATCTCGCACATAACGGTGCCATATTCCATACGACGACAGATTCGGAAGTAATCGCTTATCTCATAGCGCTGAAAAGAGCATCCACTCCTTCGGTCGAGGAAGCGGTCAGGGAAGTCATGGGCATGATCAAGGGCGGCTATGCCCTGCTCGTCATGAGCCCCAGGAAGCTGATCGCGGCGCGAGATCCGTGGGGACTGAAGCCTCTGGTCATGGGTAATCTCGACGGCGCGACGGTATTCTGTTCGGAGACATGCGCACTCGAAGCCGTGGGCGCGGAGTTCGTAAGAGACATCAACCCCGGCGAGATGGTGGTGGTCGAAGACGGCGAAGTAAGGTCCTTAGATTCCGGGCTGAAGAGCGAGATGCGGAAATGCGTTTTCGAGTACATATATTTTGCAAGACCTGATTCGGTGATGGACGGCATCTCCGTGGCATCTGCCAGACGCGAGGCCGGAAGGATACTCGCGCGCAGGCACCCCTGCGACTGCGACATAGTAATAGGCGTGCCGGAGTCAGGCATAGACGCGGCGCTGGGATTTGCCGCAGAGTCGGGCATCCCCTACGAGAAGGGTTTCGTGAAGAACTCATACGTCGGAAGGACGTTCATCAAGCCTTCGCAGGCACAGCGCAAGCAGGCAGTAAAGATCAAGCTCAACCCGATAGCGTCAGTCGTGTCCGGCAAGCGCGTGGTAATAATCGACGACTCCATCGTAAGAGGCAACACGATAGCCGATCAGATAAGGCTCCTGCGCAATGCGGGTGCGACCGAAGTCCACGTGAGGATCAGTTCGCCGCCGTTCATGCACCCCTGCTACTACGGTACGGATGTCCCGGACGAGGACAACCTCATCGCGTGCAAGCACACCATCCCCGAGATCTGCGAACTTATAGGTGCGGATTCTCTCGGTTACCTCGGAATCGAAGACCTTGACGGCATGCTCGGCGGAGGCGGCCGCAGATACTGTGACGCATGCTTTACCGGAGATTACCCGGTCAGATAACAACCTTTAATTCGGCCTGTCTGCGCTATACATGCAAGTGTATGGATTACCTCATTGTCACAAGTTCATATTCCCTTGTACCGATGCCGATCTTCTCGGCATGTTCGAGCGTCTCTGCCCAGGATACGTTGGGGTTGCTGTTATGCCAGTGGTCGCCGTGATCGTGGAAGTGCGGATCTGCCATGTTGTCGCCGAGCTGGCTGTTCCTGATGGGTTCCGCCTTCGAGCACAGGTCGACGCAGGCCTGATCGAGCGCGACCGGATCGAAAGAAGCCAGCATACCGATATCGGGAAGTATCGGGGCATCGTTCTCGCCGTGGCAGTCGCAGTTGGGCGATACATCGGTTATCAGGGAGATGTGGAAGCTCGGCCTGCCGCTTATTACCGCAGCAGTATACTCCGCCATCCTCTTGCCAAGCATCTGCGGTGCATCCCAGTTGTCGTTCTCGATCGCATCGAAAGCGCACGCGCCGATACAGCGTCCGCAGCCCTTACATAGATCGGGATCTATATATGCTTTGTTGTTCTCATATCTGATAGCATTTGAGCCGCATTCCTTAGCGCATCTCCTGCAGCCCCTGCACATATCGGTAATTACGTGGGGATGGCCTGACTGATGCTGCTGCATCTTGCCTGCCCTGCTGCCGCAGCCCATTCCGATGTTCTTGATCGCACCGCCGAAGCTGGCCTGTTCGTGTCCTTTGAAGTGTGTGAGTGAGATGAATATGTCCGCATCCATGACAGCTCTGCCGATATAAGCTTCCTTGCAGTACTCGCCGTTCGGAACGGGAACGATAATGTCGTCCGTTCCCCTGAGTCCGTCCGCGATTATTATCTGGCAGCCCGTTGTAACAGTGTTAAAACCGTTGATATTAGCGCAGTCCAGGTGTTCCAGCGCATTCTTGCGGCTTCCGGGATAGAGTGTGTTGCAGTCGGTCAGGAAGGGCAGTCCGCCGTTCTCCTTGACGACATCAGCGACCGCTTTTGCATAATTCGGTCTGAGGTAAGCAAGGTTGCCCAGCTCTCCGAAATGCATCTTGATGGCAACGAACTTGTTATCGAAGTCGATCGTGCCGATGCCGGCCTGCCTGATGAGCTTTTGGAGCTTTACGGTGAGTGATGTTCCGAGACCTGTCCTGAAGTCAGTGAAGTAAACCTTGGATGCCATAAAAATACCCCGCTTTCGTGTGTTGCTGTCAGTGTAACACATCAGGCGGGGCTATTCGATGCTTAAGGCGATCACCTGTTGATCATTTCTTGTGTCTCTTCTGATAATCTCTTCTGATGTCGCCTAGCATCTCATCGGAATCAAAAGCTGCCGCCATCTCTTCGGAAGACTTGCAGGCCCTGGCGCATGAGACCATCCTGGACATCACACTATAGTTGAGCCTGGTCCCTTCGCTGTCACACTCGTATCTTACTGCCCTGCTCTTATCGACTCCGAACCTGCTTGCAACGCTAACCGCGTCCATGTTCGCGCCCAGGAAGATGAATTCCCAGTGATACTTCTCTTTCTGGCGTTCAACCATCTTCCTGACCTTGTCGTATGTATACCTTGTGCTCGAGTTTTCCATGCCGTCCGTGGTGATGATGAACAGCGTCTTCTCCGGTACATCTTCAGGTCTTGCATACTTGTGGATGTTGCCGATTTGACGGATCGCACCTCCGACTGCGTCCAGGAGCGCCGTTGAACCTCTGACGTAATACTCTTTGTCCGTGATGGGCTCCACATTATCGAGAGATACTCTGTCGTGCAGCACTTCCGTCTGATTATCGAACAGCACAGTCGAGATCAAAGCCTCGCCGTCCTCGTTCTTCTGCTTGGCGATCATGGAGTTGTAGCCGCCTATCGTGTCGTTCTCGAGGCCTCCCATGGATCCGCTCCTGTCCAGGATGAATACGATCTCCGTTAATCCCTTTCTCATGTCCTTATCCTCTCTTTCTGCCGCCGTGCGGCCTTTGAAGTTAAGGTCAGTATACGTTCCGGGGAAGGTGTGGTGGTCGCATGGGAAGCGACATTTCGAGAAGATGTATTATTCGCCGAGCTGGGGCTGGCCGTGTTCGAACAGGGCGAGGTTGATCGTCATCGTGTCGTAGACTTCGTTGTCGATAAAATACTGAACGATAAGGTCGAACTTGTCTGACGGCGAGAACGCATATCCTGCCCGTCCGATGAAGTCCTTGGTCTCGTCAACGTTGAGCTTCAGCGCGAGCGCGAAAGCCACCGCCGTATTCTTCCTGGGCTTGTAGTCCTTGTTGGTTCTTATTTTCGAGAACAGCTTACGGTCAACGTTAGCGCGTTTGTACACCTCGACATCGGTGTAGCCCTTCTCATCGATCAGGCGCAGAAGGCTGACGGACCAGGTCTCGGACACATTCTTGACGACGTCGTCGAGGGAACGCTTCTGCGATGCCTTTGCTGCTGCCATAGCCGATGCAGGTGCGGCACATTCGTCCATGCAGAGCTTGTTACGTTCCGTGGCGAGAAACCGCCTCCGGGGCTTGCTCAAGTATCTTTCTTCGCACGATTCCTCAGAGATCTCTTCCGGCGCCGCCCCGAGAGGCATGCCGTACTCGCATTCGAACTGTTCTTCCACATAACGTTCGTCGATGAGCTCGTCGATGTCCCGGAAGATCTTGCCGGACAGTTCGAACGACTCACCGTCAAAGACGACCAGCGTTATGTCCAGCTCGTGCTCCGTCAGGAAAGCGCTGAAGGCCGACGTCGCGATGAGCAATGCATCTGTCTTCGGGAATCCGTATGCACCTGTCGCGATGAGCGGGAAAGCGATGCTCTCTATATCGAGCTCGACCGCTTTTGCAAGGCAGTTCTCGTAGCAGCATCTGACGGTATCCGCCTCGCCGTGACCGCCGCCCTGCCAGGAGGGACCGACCGTGTGGAATATATATGTTGCATCAAGATCGAAAGCAGGCGTTACCGCCACCATGCCCTCACCTATAGCGCCTATCTTCCTGCGAGCTTCGAGCAGCCTGTCTTCGCCTGCCGCCCTGTAGATCGCGGCATCAGTCCCGGCCATATATACCGGCTCGGGATTGGCAGTATTGACTATGGCGTCTGCCTTGATCTTTGTTATGTCATTACGGATTATCTTAAAAGGCATATGTATCGATCAGTATGAATTCATTTCTTTGAAGATTGCATTGATCTCACCCAGAACTCTATGCATCTCATGCCTGTTATCGTCCTGCGCGGTATCGATAGAATCCAGTTCGGTCATTAGGGAGTCCTTACGTTCCTTCTTGTTAGCATGCATCCTGAGCAGTGCCGAGAGCAGATAAATGAACGCTGCGACCATTGCCACTGCCAGAACAGGTACGACCCACACCGGAGTCTCATAATCCAAGCCGAAGATCAGAGTCAAGTCGGCCAGGATCACGATAATCACGCCTGCACCGATGGCCTTAGCTTTCAGTCCCTCATCAGAATCATAGTAGAAGAATGATTCGCCGCTGCTGTCATCAAGCTCACGCTCGGCTTTATCCTCATCTGCTTCAAGGTTCTTACCGGCCTTTTTGAGTTCGAGATACTCTTTGTACAGTGACAAGACTTTGTCTGTATCTTCGAAGAACTTAACCGCCTCAGGACTGTTGGTGTTCCTGTACTTATCAAGATTAAAGCATCCGGGAACAAACTTCCCTTCCTTGATCTTAAAGGTAATGTCGTACAGTTTGTTAACCCTGTTGCCCGCCAGGAGCAGACCCTTCAGAGCCTTAACGTTCGAAGGCTCCTTATCCAGCATGAACGAATACATGTTCTTTGCCGTTGAATACTCGCCGTCTGCCAGCGCCTTGCCGGCAGCCTTTAACAGGTTCTCTTCGCCGAAATAATCATAGTCATAAGTATTGCCGCATGATCTGCAGACCATGAGCTTACGATCTTCGTCGGTATCCATCTGCCCGCCGCAGCTTGGACAAACATATGAGAATAACTTGCTTATAGCTCTATCCCCCCTCGCTCTGTCTGTCACGCTTCGGATCCCGTCTCAAATAACGGAACAAACTTGACTTCCTCGCCGCAATACAGGCAGGATCCCATGAGAGGTGTATTGCCGTTATCCATGATGATCCTTCCGCATTTGGGGCAGGGCTTCGACAATCTCGTGGTAGGCACGAAAGTCTCCGGCCTTGTCATGATCTCTTCGATCCTGGCGTTTACTGCTTCGGTCTCGATTCCTCTCTCATTCATGATCTCCATCATTGCCTGGACCATGATCTTCAGAGATAAGATCTCGCTCCTGATGTCATTGACATCTCTTTTGACTTCCGTAACCTTGCCTGCCTGACGGGCATCGGCATTAACGCTCTCTACCCCGCCTCCGGCATTGGTGTAAACATTGACTCTTGACATAATTAATCCCCTTTTCCATTAGGTGTTAAAAATATTTTACCACCAACCGGGGATTGCTGATACTTCTCTTTTGCTTTAACAAACGAAATAACAAACACAACTATATAGGTGTCTTATAGCTAGTCTCGTTTACATATTCATACCTTGCCATAATGTCGTCTCCTGAAGAGTTGTTCTTCAACTAAAACGGTTTATAATCTGCTTTACTTCTTAAACGACGACAATGACAGAAATGTCCTTCCCTGCGGAATCTGATCATGAGGAACGCACGCGATGAATTCTGAAGAATTGGAATTCACTATATTATCATTACTCTTTGTCGCATGGGCTTCTATCTGTTCCTTGGTAAGACCAGAATAAGGATTCTCGCCGATCACGCCGCTATCACCGATATTAGTCCAGCCTAGGACAAGCGCTGCAAGGAATGGGATAGCTGCCAGAAGGAGAGCAGTGTTCTCGAGAACAAACGACAACACGCCGAAAGCGATGATGCCCAACAGACCCACAAGGATCAGTATGCGAAACAGAACAACTCTGCCGGCCATCTTCTTGTAGTAGCACGACATACAATAGACACCTCTGCATCTCTGAACATCGCTATACTGTGTTGAAATAGTGTTGGTCGTCTTGCCATTCGACCAATCAGTCTTGGATTCAACGACCTGTGAGTTACCTTTGACAGCACTGTAGTAATCTGCCGGAACCAGTTGCGAACCGCAAATGGGACACACCTTAACTGAAGTATCAGTCGACGCAAAAACCTTTGCCATGGGAACCTCCTGTAATCATGGAAACATAACCAATAGTTCTAATAGGCAATGCGCATCCCGCGTTCAGATGCTCGCCAAGCAGGTGTAACTGTATGAGCTTTTTATAACATAGATATGCATATATGAATATATTGGAGCGAGTATATTTACAAATTTGATTTTTAAAACATTCCAATCGACACGATTATTCCCATGGCTCTTCTTCGGTAAACTGTCCGTCCATGACATCTTCGTCAGAGAAGTCATGTGCACCGATCGGAGCCAGACGCTCATTCAACTGTTCTCGGAAATCCCTTCTGTCAGATACTTCCATAGGGAAAACATACTCATAATCAATATTATTCTCGTCGGTGATCAAGAGCCTTATATTGAATCTTGCAAGCTCGAACCCTTCTTCGTTATCGAATTCACTGACATATGCCGGGTCATACGGCTTATCGAATCTGTCTATGGCATATTGCTCATAAGGCCGTCTGTCATACGGCTCGTTTTTGATCGCAAATTTGAATATGTCATAGAGCGGGAATATCTCTTTTCCCGGAAGGATCAAATAACTGCGAGACAGAACAACCATGGTCTCGTCAGGAGCACCGTTAACTTTATACGCATCGCACCTTTCCCTAACATCGTCATACAATGTGTCCCTGCCGAATTCTTCCACTCTTCTGTTGAAGAACGGCACTTCCGGCGGTGCTTTTCGCGCGAAGTGTCTCTTGAAGAAACCCTGTTCCTCTTCGTCGTGATCGTATGTGTGATCTGCTGCAAAGGGAGTATATAACAGCTGTCCAATGTCAACATCAGTTAATCTCATAGGGTCCCTCCTTTTAAGTGCCTCGCTGTTCAAAAGATATTGCCACGATGCGATCTGCACCTTCTATTATAACCAACTCTGCGGAAGGCATTATCTCGAGGACCTGATCGAGCGATGCGGGATAACCGCAGCCGGCAATAAATAAGTATTATTCCCCGAATTAATTGCCCGAGAACGTATCCCGAAATACAATCGCTAATAGCCAATACTTGAATAACACAGAATGATCACTATCAGCGCAAGAATTACATTTATCAAAAACGACGCCAAGAATCTTTCCTTCTTAATTGCTACGATTGATGCCGGAACAGCCATTAACAGATAGACTCCTGAGAAGCAGACAGCCCAGACAATACCGGCCTGCATCTTTTCCATCTTAACGGACCTGGCGTTCTCAGCTACTTCATTAAGATCTGCCTGCAACTCTTCAGCTTCGACAAAATACTCCAGAGGAATGTACTCGTGAAAGTGCACGCCGTTAATGTCCTCGGTATACAACACACCCCGTTCAAGGATAATATCAGCAGAGACCTCGGACCCTTTCTCCAGTGTTACCGAAACATCTTCGCTTGATTCGGTTATTGTTACATCCTGTTTTAGAGTTAGAACCCGTAAGCCGTAAAGCCCAATCTGATCATGAGTATTAGGCAAAAATCGGCTGACAATCAGCGCGCAGCAAAATAGAATCAGAAGGCTGTCAGCAATTATCGTAATTACTCTTTTAACCAAACGCATCTATTACTTCTCCGCCCCACTCGACGAAAACAAAACCATCGCGATCTTCCGGCATCGGATTCATGCCGGCAAGATCCTGCGGTTCGATTTCCACTTCTGTTTCTGAAGCATACCACAGCATATTAACTCTGATAACCGTATCAGGCTCCGGTGTAACGGAATGTGAGACTGCATCGTCAAAGGCCGTCGTCTGGAACGTTATAACGTTGTAGGCATTGCCTTCCATCTGTGGCAGCCAATATGCTTTGAAATCAGCAGCTTCTGTCTCAGTGAGTCCGAGCTGTGCGAGTGCGTTGTCCAGAAACTCTTCGGTTTCGCTGCCCTTAACGCAGTACCCATAACTGAGATCGTAATCCATATTAAGATCACCTTCCCAGAAGAGGAACGGATATGTATTTCCGTCGCTGTCAGTCAGCGTACCGTCAGGCGACGCGGTTACAGTCCAGCCCTCATCCGGAACATATTCAGGATAAGTAACCGTGAGTCTTCCATCGAGTTCCAGCTGAACATTAACAGGTTCATCTGACTCAGTGTAAAGGTAGATGATCGGGGCATGCGAGGTGATAGAAGACGCGGGCGCGTGGGATGCATTAAGATATAGAACAATATTATTTCCAATGAACAACGCAAGTATTGTTCCCAAGATAAATACGATAATCATCGGTATTAGACTATCGCCCTCTTTGTAACGTTTTATGAAAGTAAGAATAAAACAGATTAAAAGTGCTCCGCCCACTATGCTTGGAATAAGCACTAAGAGTATATATTCGAAGATAAACTCACCATCGAAGCGGGTTGTTTCATTAATCGAGTCATCTGCAAAGTTTGCACTACTACAAGCCTTAACTGCATATACATAAGCAGCCTTAATGTCTTTTTTTGGTCCATAAGCAAATGCTACTTCCGAGCCAACGGTTATCGTAGTAAGCCCCCTGGCGTCGGATGCTTCATCAAATATAAATGTACTACAGTCCACATAAAACCAGCAGTCACCTTCAGGACCGGCAACCCTTATCAATGCTTCAGCCAGACTTATATCAGTACTACTCTCTCCGATATCAATTGAATCACAATAATAAAACGGTTCATCTTTATCAGATTCCGACACAATCACTTTAACAACTTTAAAAGTATCGTATTCATTATCTTTATGGTAGGTTTGATTCACACTTATGGCTTTGATCTCTTTAACCGTTCCAGAGAATTCCGGATAAACACCAAATTTTACATTAATCACCGTTCGGCCAATCGAAGTATTCCTCATACACTCATCAGTCGTTTCTGACTTGATCACACGATCAGTTAAATACATGACATTTACCGCGACCACCAAAAATGCCACGATACATATGATTATTATCTTTCCGACAGAGACTTTTTTCTTGCGGAAAGTACTGATGTTGTTTGCATGGTTATTATTCATATTCCACCTTTCCCATAACTAACAACTCTCCCGCGCTTATTCCTGTGTTTATAACCCAGACCGGAAGTATGTCTCGTTCTATCCTAATTGTATAGATCGCTGCGATGTATTTGAACACACCATCACTACAGACAGGATGATGAATTTTATACTGCTGGTATACTTCATGGGAACAACTGTTTTACTAGGTTTGAGATGTGTACTCTGTCTTTATTTGTTCCGTGTGCGTTTTTCTCTTCCAATAGCAAAGAGGATTGCCAGAGAACGTATCCCGAACAGATTCATTATTTCATTCGCGTTGCAGACTATTCCTGTGCAGAATCAGCGATCACTTTCGCCAGAACCATGCCCAGCGTGCGCTGAGATTCGCTGTCCATATGGATGCTGTCCACAGGGCTTGCTTTTACATGCTCTGCCGCATCGACAAACGTGCAGCCGTACATGTCCGCGAGCTGCTTGTACCAGGGAGCCAGTTCTTTGGACAGCTTGACGGCATTCTCATATCCGAAGCTGTCGCCAAGCCAGGAATCCCTTATCGTATCAGCAAAATGCGGAGGCGCGACCAGGATGACCTTGAACATGTCATTACATCTGTAGCGGTTATAAGACTGTACCTTCTCGAGCATAATCTGCATCTCACCTGCTATGTCCATAGAAGAATAAGAGAACTTCCGCTTGCAGTCATTGGAACCCAACATGATGATCACATAATCCAACGGAGTATGGCTTTCGAGGCAGGCACCGATATATGAGAGCCCGTTCTTCTCGCCTTCTGCAGGGTCTTCCGTGGCGATCGTCCTGCCGTTCTGCCCCTCTTCGATCACCTTATAGTCATCACCAAGAGCCGCCTGCATAACACATGGCCACCTGCTGTCTTCTTCGAATCTTACGCGCTTTGCAGGGTCGTAGCCCCATGTAAGCGAATCACCAAAGCAAAGTATCCTCTTCATGTTTGTACCATCCTCTTATCTCTGTCGTAATTACTTCTCCGCCCCACCCAACGAAACTTAGAAAGGTCCGTGAATAAAAAGATAAAAGAGCAACACAATTACGTATACTCCCAGGGCAAGCATGGCAGCTAAGATGACCATGGCGATGATGAACATGATCTTGATGCCAATTTTGATCTTGCGTCCCTGCTCTTTTGCCTTTAATCCGTCAACAATAAAGAGCACTATTGACAATAAAACATATAGCCCTACAACTGCAAATAAAAAAGTGCCTATCGCGGAAAATATAGGACCTAACACGTCGAGAGATAACATGGTGAACCTCCTTCAGGTATATAATCTATCCCCTGCAATCGGCATAGTATTGGTTGCAACGGTTAATATCTCTTACATATTATCTGATACAAACCAACTGTGCATTTCTATATTGTAATCCATTCATTTTCATATCTAAAAAACATATCCACCAGTAATGTATTCAGGTCTAATTGCATCATCATTTAGAGTCCAGATTTCATCTGTCATACTGTAGCAAATCGCACCAGCATCCTCTAACTGAATCCACAGATCATAATTATCATTATCCCAGCAAATCCCCCAGAAACCTTTCTTTCCACAAGGTTTAAAACTATAAACTTCGTTTTCATCACTTGAATATATTGTGATTACCATCAGTTTATCGCCTTCAGTAATGAGTGCATAATATGCGCCATCATAACTATAAGTCTTATCAACAGTGAAGCTTCCATACACTCTTGCTTGTACAATTTCATCAAGTGTTGATTTCAGTTCTTCAAATCCTTCTGGCCAGTTACTGCCATTTGAAGAAATTCCTGTTAACACACAATCTGTACCATCAGCATACGTTATAACCATAGTATATTTCTGTGGATAATTATATCCGGCAGATGAATAGCGAAAATCACCAGGCCACTTGCCCACAGGTTCAATCGCTGTCCTTATTGCCTCTATTTCTGTTTGCTCAAGCACGTATTCTGTAGATTCGTCCAAGCAATCAGCAGAGAACACCCCGCTTTCAAGATCAAACGAATAATCATACTTGCCGCCATTATCGAACATAAAATCAATGGTTGCGATGTTTTCAACATCCTGAAAACCTACAGGCGGGCCTGAACATCCACAAAATGCAGAAAGCACTAATATCAAGGACAGAAAAGCAATGATTCTTTTCATTTTTAAATAACTCCTACTTAATCAATTACCAGCAAGTTGATATGAATAGCTATCTGCTACGCTGGTAGCTGTTGGATAATACTCTTTCATAAGTGCAAGCTCCGCTTCGTTACCCGTCACATTTGCCGAGAAGACTGTCATTTTAATAATAATCAAGTTTGACAAAAATCCTTTAGATAATGCGATTCTATTACGCATACATATTCAATTCAAGCGAGCAATAATTATGACTGTCCCCAAGTTGTCCCCATTTTGACTGAAAATCCACCAAAAACGCATAAACCCAACTAAAAGAAAAACCCTTGAAAGCCTTAACTTTCAAGGGTTTGCGCTTTGGAGCCATTTGTGGGACTCGAACCCACGACCTGCTGATTACAAA
>CACZMA010000018.1 GCA_902782125.1 Oscillospiraceae bacterium
TTTCAAGACCGCCTCGTTATGACCACTTCGATACAGCTCCGTATCTAAAGGCACTTAAGTATATACGATTTGCGGAGGCTTTTCAACCTCCGCAAATGTACCTTATCCGAGTATCTCAAGGAGTCTGTCCAGATCTTCGGGATTCTTGTAATCGATAACGATCCTTCCCTTGCCGGATGCATCTCCTGACGGCTTGATCCTTACCTTGGATCCCAGAGACTTCTTAAGTCTTGTCTCTACTTCCTTAATGCTGAGCTTAGCCTGAGGATCGAGTTCTACGGCCTTTGCAACGGGCTTTGGATTGTTCTGAAGGTCAACATACTTACGGACATATTCCTCGGCCTGTCTGACGCTCATATCGCGTTCTATGATGACGTCTGCAACCTTTCTCTGGTCTTCCCTGTCCTTGAGGCTTAAGATGGCCTTGGCGTGGCCTGCAGAGAGGTCTCCGCGTACCAGGAACTCATGCAGAGATTCGTCGAGGTTGAGAAGACGCAGAGCGTTAGCGATGGTCGCTCTGGGCTTACCGAGTTTCTTCGACAGCTGATCCTGCGTCATGTGGTGCGTCTTGATAAGGCTCTGCATAGCCTCTGCTTCTTCGAGAGGATTGAGGTCTTCTCTCTGGAGGTTCTCGATGAGCGCCTGCTCCATGACCTGCTTATCCGTAAGGTCTCTTACGATGGCGGGGATTAGCTTAAGCCCTGCAAGTCTTGCGGCTCTCCATCTTCTCTCGCCTGCAACGATCGTATAGCCCTTTGCCTTACGCTGAACGATTATAGGCTGGATAACGCCGTTCTCCTTGATGGAATCTGCAAGCTCGTTAAGCCTCTCTTCATCAAAAGTCTTACGAGGCTGATCCGTATTCGGTGATACATCGTTGATCTTAAGCTCTACTACAGAGTCCTTCTGATCCTCCGGGATACCCTCAGATGAGAGTAGCGCACCCAGTCCTTTTCCTAATCCTTTTTTTGCTGCTGCCATAGTTCTTTCTCCCCCCGTAACGGGTTAATATATAGATGTACGTCTATGTTTATTTGGTTCTCTTGATTATCTCGGAAGCCAATGATTCATAGGCTTTGGCGCCCTTCGAGTTCTTATCGTAATCGCTGATCGCCTGGCCGTGGCTGGGAGCTTCAGCGAGTCTTACATTCCTCGGGATAACGGTCTTGAACACCTTCTTCTCGAAGTAATTCTCTACCTCTTCCTTGACCTGCTTAGAGAGCTGTGTGCGGAGGTCAAACATCGTCAGAACTACACCCAGGATCTCGATATTCGGATTGAGCTTCTTCTTAACAATATTGATCGTCTCGACTAGCTGAGCAAGACCTTCAAGAGCATAGTACTCACCCTGGATCGGGATAATGATCTTATCTGATGCCGTGAGGGCATTGATCGTAAGAAGACCGAGAGACGGAGGACAGTCGATGATGATGTAGTCATAATCATCCCGGACCTCTGCAAGAGCCTTCTTGAGAATCTGTTCACGGGAGATGGCAGTGACCAGTTCAACTTCCGCTCCGGCAAGATTTATGTTGGTAGGAACGATATCCACATTCTGCGCATCCGTCTCGAAAATGACTTCGCTTATTGGCACATCCTTGATCAGAACATCATATACAGTCTTCTCAAGAGATCCCTTGTCTACGCCGAGACCGCTGCTGGCGTTTGCCTGCGGGTCAATATCAACGAGAAGGACCTTTTTCTTTCTCTTTCCCAGGAAAGCCGCTACGCTTACAGCAGTAGTAGTCTTACCTACTCCACCCTTCTGATTTACCAGTGAGATAACAATAGCCATACTAATTACCCCTAATTTCTATAATATATAAATATAGTATCATTAGTAATTTCATTATTATATTGCATTGTTATTACACTTTTTGAATGTTCCACGTGGAACATTTCATCAATACAGAGAAGTTTTCAGGAGGTTTGTTCCACGTGGAACAATTAGAAACGCCCCACCGAATGGCAGGGCGTCTTACAGATCAGATTAATAATACTATCAGTTATCGATATTAGCAAGCTTAGCATTCTCCTGGATGAATTCCTTACGGGGTTCGACCTGATCACCCATGAGGAGCGTGAATGTCTCATCAGCGGCCTGTGCATCAGCAAGAGTAACGCGGAGCAGCTTACGGGTAAGCGGGTTCATAGTAGTATCCCAGAGCTGTTCGGAGCTCATCTCTCCGAGACCCTTGAATCGCTGGATAAGAGGATTCTCCCACTTATGCTCAGCCTTGATCTGTTCTATCTCCTTCTCGTCATAAGCGTAATATGCTTCATCGCCCTTATAAACCTTATAGAGCGGCGGGCAGGCGATATAGACATATCCGCCGTCAACGAGAGGCCTTAAGTATCTGAAGAAGAATGTGAGGAGAAGTGTTCTGATGTGAGAACCGTCGACATCGGCATCGGCCATGATGATGACCTTGTGATATCTGAGTTTGCTCACATCAAATTCATCGCCGATTCCTGCACCAAGTGCCATAACTACCGGTTGGAGCTTCTCATTAGAATAAACCTTATCGATACGAGCCTTCTCAACGTTCAGCATCTTACCCCAGAGAGGAAGGATCGCCTGATACTTACGCTCTCTTCCCTGCTTTGCAGATCCGCCTGCGGAGTCTCCCTCTACGATGAAGATCTCGCAGAACTCTGCTTCGTTGGACTGACAGTCTGCAAGCTTACCGGGAAGTGAGTTATTCTCAAATACTGTCTTCCTTCTGGTAAGCTCTCTTGCTCTCTTTGCTGCATCACGCGCACGGGATGCAGACAGGCACTTATCCATGATGAGCTTTGCAATATCTGGATGCTCTTCAAGGTAGATCTCGAGCTTCTCAGATACTACATTCTCTACCATGGGTCTGATCTCGGCATTACCGAGCTTGGACTTCGTCTGTCCCTCGAACTGAGGATCCGTGAGCTTAACTGAGATTATCGCTGCAAGTCCTTCTCTTGTATCCTCGCCCTGGAGCTTGGAATCTCCATCCTTAAGGAACTTATACTTCTTTGCATAATCGTTGATGGCACGTGTCATGGCACTTCTGAAGCCTACGAGATGCGTACCGCCTTCAGGTGTAGCGATATTGTTTGCGTAAGAGTATACGGTCTCCTGATAGGAATCGTTGTACTGCAGAGCAATCTCTACGAAGCTGTCTCCCTGCTTTGTAGCAAAATAGATGGGAGGTACATTGATGGGCTCCTTATGTCTGTTGAGATACTCAACGAAAGAGATAATTCCTCCGTCATAGTGCAGATGCTTCTTAATGGGCTCTTCGCCTCTGTCATCTGTAAGATCGATGGTTACTTCCTTGTTGAGGAATGCCATCTCTCTGTATCTTGTGATCATTGAATCGAAGTCGAATCTGATGTCAGGGAAGATCTCATTATCAGGGATAAAATTAGTGATAGTACCTGTATCAGAAGGATCGCAGGTGCCTACAATATGGAGTGGAACCGTTGTCTTACCCTTCTCAAATTCGATCTCATAGATGTTACCTTCACGCTTTACCTGGACCTTCATGTGAGAAGAAAGAGCATTAACAACGGATGCGCCTACGCCGTGAAGACCGCCGGATACCGTATAAGCTCCGCCGCCGAATTTACCGCCTGCGTGAAGCACTGTATGAACGACTTCAACTGTAGGAATACCGAGCTTAGGATGATTACCTACAGGGATTCCGGAGCCATCGTCCGTAACAGTAACGGACCCGTCCTTATTAAGGACAACATCAATTGTATCGCAGCGTCCTGCAAGTGCTTCATCTACGGAATTAGCAACGATCTCGTAGATAAGGTGGTGGAGACCTCTCAAAGTAGTATCTCCGATATACATTCCCGGTCTCTTCCTGACCGCTTCAAGACCTTCAAGGACCTGAATATCTCCTTCATCATAGGAGCTGTTATTGGATGTATCGAACTGATCCTGACCTTCTGAAGCCGCAGCAACATCTGCCATGGACTCATCCTTGAAGTCCTCTGTCAGAGCTCTCGGATTCTCCGCCAGATTCTTGAGTTCATCACTGTCAGAATCCTCTACAGGCTGGAAATAAAGGTCTACTTCGCCGCTGTTCTTGGGCTGTTCATTCTCATTCTCTGCCATTTTTGCTCAAATTCTCCCTATTATTAATATAATCGCCGTAACCCTTGAGAAATAAGGATTTGTAATACTGTTACAGGGCACTTTCCGGGGTGATTCCGGAAGACTCCAGTCTGTTTAACAGTACAGTTGCCGAGATTGAGGAAACATATGTTTTATCGTCTGTTATGACGATCGTCTTGGGAATCTCTTCCGTAACATATTGAAGTCTTCCGGCTTCGTCTTCACTGTTGATGAACTCGGCTACATCCTTCCTTGAAGGGGGGACTTCCTCGAGATTGATCACCGCAGTAACGGACGCCGCGCGTACTGACATGTCACCGCCTATATGAACGAACATGGTTCCTCCGTACGTTTGGACTCAATTCAGCTATCTGATTATACCATTTTTCTTATTTTCAAGCTAATAAATATAATTATTATAATATAGAAAATCACTATAGAAAATCACTCCGGAATGACTGTTCCGGCAGATACTTTGTAGTAATTGGCCTGATTTGTGCCTATAAGACCCTCTAATTCGCCTGCGATCATCTCTTTCTCAGTACAGGTAATGAATATCTGGGCATCCGTCATGGCCGTTACAAGGCTTGCACGGCGTGAAGAATCTAATTCTGAGAATACATCGTCAAGCAGCAGGATCGGGGTAGAGGAGACAAATCTGCGGATTATCTCTAATTCGGCTAATTTGAGTGCCAGAGCTGCAGATCTCTGCTGTCCCTGGGAAGAGAAATTCCTCATCTGAAGGCCTTCCAGTTTGATATTAAGGTCATCCTTGTTGATCCCGATCGAAGATATGCCCTTATCGAGGTCATATTCACGGCTCGATCTCAACTTGGAAAGAACTGCTTCAGAGAGTATAGCCTTAATTGCCCCATATTTGCCCTGTGAGAGCTTTCCGGCCATAAAGTCATCATACACCCCGTTTTCTGATAAGAAGCCCTCCAGAACGCTCACAGTGCCCCCTATCGTGTCGTAGTCCAAAGAGAGCTCTTCCTTGCCGCCTGATATGGAAGCGTGATGTTTTGCTGCCATACCGGATAATAATCGTGCAAAACGGTATCTGTTGAGGATGATGTCTGCAGACAGATCCGCTATCGAGAAGTCCCAGAAATCAAGCGTTGAACCTATATCACCATTTGAATGGCCGAATCTTGCATCCTTCAGGGTCGCATTCTTCTGCTCTATCAGCCTTCCGATCTCGCCGAGAAGGTTCACATAAGTAGGGGATACCTTCATGATTATCGTATTCAGAAACTTACGCCTGGCAGAAGGGGCTCCTTTGACGATATTCAGGTCCTCTGGAGCAAAGATAACAGTGTTACAAATGCCTATATAGTCGGATATTCTGCGGATCTCGGCTCCATCCTGCCTTAATACCCTCTTAGGCTTGGGATTAGCCTTATATTGAGCCGATAATTCGGTATCATATCCTCCGTCACAGGCTATCAGAAGGTCTATCTTATATCCGTCGCTGCCAAATCTTATAAGATCCTGATCCTTCGCAGTCCTGTGTGAGGCAACTGAAGCTCCGACATATATCGATTCAATGATATTCGTCTTACCCTGAGCATTATTACCGTAGAAAATATTAACAGAAGGCCCGACGTCTAGGTCGAGCCCTGTGTAATTCCTGAAATTCTCCAGATGTATCTTCCTGATGTACATCAGCGTCTGATAGGAAGGATAAGGTAGATGTACTTCTCTCCCTCAACAGGCTTGATGATGCAAGGTCCCTGGGTACCGTTTACTTCGATCCTGATAACGTCATCGTCGATATTCTTAAGAGCATCGAGAATGTACTTGGAGTTGAAATCAACATCAACAAGATCGCCTTCTACTTCAACGTCAATCTCCTCGTGAACGTCACCCTGCTCGGACTGAGCGGTAACGTTAAGAACTGAAGGATCGCTCATTGTGAACTGTACCGGGCACTTACGGTCATCAGTAACGATGATGAGCGTAGCTCTGTCTACTGCATCGAAGAGAGCCTTCCTGTCGATCTTCATGACTGTCTTTGGGTTCTTCGCGATGATCGAATCGAAGTTGATGAAGTTGCCTTCGATAAGTCTTGATACCATACGGACATTGCCGATATCGAAGAGGAGATTCTGCATAGATGTATAAAGGATTATCTCTGCATCCTTGTCATCGCTTAAGATGTTTCTCATCTCACCAAGTGCCTTACCGGGTACGATGTAATTGATCTTCGGGAAATCAGCACCCATGTCTTCCTTGTTGATGGCCATTCTGAAGCCGTCAATGGATACCATGGAGAGGGTGGAGCCGTCTGATACAAGGTTGGAACCAGTAAGGACAGGACGTGAATTATCCTTGGAGATTGCAAAGAAAGTATGATTTATCATACCCTTAAGCATCTTCTGCGGAATGACGATCTTCTCTGAAGTCGTCTCGTCGATCTCGGGGATCCTGGGGAAGTTCTCGGGATCCATGCCGGAGATCTTGAACTTAACACTTCCGCACTCGATCTTCATGGTGAAGTTGGAATCTACATTGATATCAACATCATTCTCAGGAAGCTTCCTTATGATCTCACCGAAAAGCTTCGAATCAACTACGATAGAACCCCTATCAAATACATCTGCGGTAACATCTGCCTCGATACCGGTCTGAAGATCATATCCCGTAAGCTTGATCTTGTTATCTGAAGAAGCTTCGATAAGGATACCGTTCAACAGAGCGTTGGTGCTGTTGGATGAAACTGCCTTCTGGACTATAGAGATATTGTTAATGAGGTCGTCTCTGTTACATGTAAGCTTCATATATTCCACTCCCGTATTAAATTTTTTTCCGCGGTAAATTATACTATATATGCAAGCGGAATTAAAGGTGTTTTGGCCACTTTAACTATGTTACAAAGTCTCATTTTCGGGCGTGTGCAGTGCAATATTTCAATATCTCAGTAGTATTCTCTATTATGGTCTGAATATATTGTTCAAAAGCCGTTCTAAAAGAATTTTTACAAGGCCTGCAGCCATTTCAAAAGTTGTTTAAAACGGTCAAATATCAAATGCATAACTTGTCGGTTATAAACATCGGTTTTTTGTGAACAATTTGTCGACAGTAAATTTACACTGACTTATGAACTTACGAACAAAAAATGTTCAAAACACTCAGGTGGTCATCAGCTTGATGATCTCTTCAGCATCCTTCTTGAGCTGGGGATTATCATCGATATTATTGCAGCTGTGCAATACAGTAGAATGAGTTCTGCCTCCAAAATAAGAGCCTATCTTATCCAGATTCATCTCGAGATACTCTCTGCAGATCCACATTGCAACGTTCCTGGCATCAGCGATTTCAGCGCTTCTTTGCTTTGAAGAGAGCTTATCTGCAGGAAGATCATAGTATTTTGCAACTGCGTTTATAACGACCTCAGGCTTAAGGTATTTCTTATTGTTTGGAGAGATGATAGGAGCCATTATCTTCTCAACTTCTTCAAGCGTCAGGCTGCCGTTGGCAAGCGCAAGATAAGTGGACAAAGTATTATAAGCACCATTAAGCTGCCTTATATTTGTAGTTATGTTCTCGCAAACAAAGTTAATTATATCATCAGAGATCTCAATACCGTCAGTCTCCATCTTCTGAAGGAAGATAGCCTTACGCGTCTCAAAATCCGGCGGCTGAACGTCGAACATGATACCGTCCTGGAACCTCGAGACAAGCCTGTTATCAAGCTCTTTGAGGTTATTCGGAGCCTTGTCGCATGTAATTACGATCTGCTTCTTGTCACTTATCAGCGCCTCGAAAGTATTGAAGAACTCAGCCTGAACACCTTCCTTGCCGATAAGGAACTGTATATCGTCGATAAGAAGGACATCAACGGTCCTGTACTTATTCCTGAAAGGTTCGTAATTATTCTTACTTACGCAGGCAACAAAAGCATTGGTGAACTCCTCGCAGGTCGTATATATGACCTTCTTGCCGGGATACTGCTGCATTATCGAATTGCCGATGGCCTTCATCAGGTGGGTCTTGCCGAGACCGGAATTACCCCACAGGAAGAAGGGGTTACGCTGCCTCTGGCCGGGCTTTGCCGCTACGGTCATTGCCGACGCATGCGCAAAACGATTACAGTCTCCTACGACGAAGTTATCGAAAGTGAACTCTCCGGACAGACCCGACACCGAAGGAGTGTTCTTCTCGCTTCTTAATGCCTTCTTCTCGGAGCTTACGGAAGTCTTGACGGCATTCTCGTCGCCCTGAAGGACGAACTTTACCGTGATAGTCTTGCCGGCAGCAGAATTTATGGCCTTCTGGACCGTCTGGCCCAGGGTCTGACCCTTAACGAGAGTAAGGGAATATTCGTCGCGGACGGAGAGGATCATGACATCGGGATCGCAGTATTCGACCCTCATGTTCATGAGGAGGGAATCGTATGCAAATTTATCAACACTGGGATCGTATTTGAGCAGCTTAAGTGCGTTTTCCCAAACTGTAGTGTCGACTTTTGAGTCCATGTTGTCCCCTCCCTTGTTTTTACGCGAGTAAACAACATAATAGCACGGATAGGGGGTATAATGTTAGTGGATTTTGATTAATAAAACGAGGTGTACCTAATATGTCCCGCAGTGATATGGGCGAAGCAGACAGACTTAAGAGAAGAAGGATCAATATCATCCTTATAATCATCAGCGGCATCCTGCTGATAGCCGGCGTGATATTCCTTCTGATAGAGCCGTTCAAGGCCTGGAAGCGTTCACAGATAACGGATGATGCCATGAACATCATCCATTCGGAGATGAGTGCGGGCAACACCGAGATAACGATGGTCGTTCCCAAGGACGGCAACGAAGTCCCGGGGGAGAGCATCGACTACTACGGTGACGAGGAAGCCATCATAGAGATGGAGAGCAGCCAGGCACAGTCAGGCGGCGGTGGAGAGGAAGTTGTCCTCAACTGCATCGGCGTCCTTACGATAGATGCCATCGGTCAGGAGATGCCGGTGTGGGATGTTGCCACCAAGGAATCGCTCCGTTACGGAGTAGGTCTCTATGAGTATTCGGTAGTGCCCGGTCAGAACGGAAATTCCACGATATTAGGACACCACTTCAAGAACGGAACTGCTTTCGCGAAGATCAACAAGCTCGTGCCCGGAGACCAGGTAGTGTTCACGGCAACGGACGGTACGGTGTATGTTTTCGCAGTGGAGTCGTCGCTGGTCATCCCCAAGGAAGACCTTATCAATTACATCGATGCGGGCGTGTCCGATGTGCCGCAGCTGACGCTGGTAACATGCGCATATGAGAACGGACAGTCGACCTTAAGACAGCTTGTTATCTGCAAACTTGCTCAGTAACTCGCAATAATCGGAAATTAGTTTTATAATAGGTCCGTCATTTTTATACCATTGGAGGAATTAATATGGTAACCGCGATAGTTGGCGCCAACTGGGGCGACGAGGGTAAGGGTAAGATCACGGATCTTCTCGCTAACGATTCTGATATCGTCATTAGATTTCAGGGCGGCGCGAACGCAGGCCATACGATCATAAACGAGCACGGAAGATTCGCACTGCATCTCATGCCTTCCGGCGTGTGCCACGATAACATCGTAAACATCATCGGCAACGGTGTTGCTCTCGATATCCACAAGTTCATCAACGAGTATAACGAGATAAATGAGCGCGGCCTTAATCCGCAGCTGTTGGTATCTGACAGAGTTCAGGTCGTCATGCCTTACCACGTTGATTTCGATAAGTTCGAAGAGGAGAGACTGGGCGGCAAGGCGTTCGGTTCCACCAAGTCCGGCATCGCTCCGTTCTTCTCGGACAAGTATGCGAAGATCGGCTTCCAGGTATCAGAGCTCTTCGATGAAGTTACGCTCAAGGAGAAGATCGAGCGCGTCCTCGAGATCAAGAATGCGCTCCTCGTTAATCTCTATCACAAGGATCCCCTCAACCCGGATGAGCTGCTGGCAGAGATGCTCGAGCAGGGAAGACTCATCAAGCCTTTTGTTACCAACACTCAGGCATTCCTGTATGAGGCTGTCAAGGCCGGCAAGAAGATCCTTCTCGAAGGCCAGCTCGGAACCATGAAGGACCCCGATATGGGTATCTACCCGATGGTTACTTCTTCTTCCACTCTCGCAGGCTACGGCGCCGTCGGTGCAGGTATCCCGCCTTATGAGATCAAGAAGATCGTTGCAGTCACAAAGGCTTATTCTTCAAGCGTAGGCGGCGGTGCTTTCGTATCCGAGATCCTCGATGAAGCTGTTGCAAAAGAGCTCAGGGACAGAGGCGGCGACAAGGGCGAGTACGGCGCTACGACAGGAAGACCGAGAAGAGTCGGCTGGTTCGACTGCGTTGCTACCCGTTACGGCGTAAGGCTCCAGGGTGCGACAGATGTTGCTCTCACCAATCTCGACGTACTCGGTTACCTCGATAAGATCCCGGTATGCACAGGCTATGAGATCGACGGAGAGATCACAAAGGATTTCCCGAATCCCACCATGCTCGATAAGTGCAAGCCCGTTATCGAGTACCTGCCTTCATGGAAGGGCAAGGGCGAGATCAGAGGCCTTACCGATTACGACAAGCTTCCCGATGAGGCAAAGGCTTATGTCGAATTCATCGAGAAGGAGCTCGGAGTAAAGATCTCCATCGTCTCGACCGGTCCTGCAAGAGAAGAGATCATCTACAGATAATCAGGTAATATGAACAAGTTAAGTTTAAGAAGAAAGGCCGCAGCAGTACTCCTGTCTGCGGTCTTGTCTATATCAGCCGTTATGACAGCAGGCTGCGGGATCAGTCAGGCAAAGGATGAAGCGATGCTTCAGGATCTGTCCGCGAGGTTCATCGAGGCCGTAAAAAGCGGCGATGAAGACGAGATCGAAGAACTTACAGGCAAGGAATACTCGTACACATTCAAAGATGAGAGCAAGGCCGGCATCGTAATGCAAATGGCTTCGAAGACCGAGATCGAAGAGTATAAGAGCATACAGGTCGACCGTGAGCACAATAAGGCTAAGGTCAGACTGAAGCTCTCGTACTTCAGCCTGAATGACTTTGTCCGGGATGAAGGCTATATGATGACCGAAGAAGAATACACGGAGAAGATCGATGCTTATGAGACCAGAGTAACCGATTATTTCTCGATCAGCTTCAAACTCAGTGAAGACGGCAGCTGGATCATTGACGATTCGGCCGTGACCAGATTAATGAGTAAGATCGACAGGCCGTCTTACATTCAGATCGCCACGATATCGGAGGCAGATGCGGAAGCTGCAGTAGAAGGCCTCTTTGCAGGGCTGGCAGAAGGGGATTTCGACCAGGAGTATTACACGCTGGATCTCGCGGAGATGAGGGCCTTTGATGACGGCATGTACAACAGCGACCTCCTGGATGAGGCCGTTGGTGAGTTCACGAAGGCGTACATCGGATATATCGTAGATAACGGGATGACTTGCGAGCCCGAGGGTTCCTTTGAATATGCTTACACGTACAACATTACCGGCAAAGCGCCGTCTTCGGATGATATACTCGCGTATCTGTCGTCCGACGAACGCGTGACCGAGGCCTATATGGCTGCGATCAGGATCGAGAGCGGCTGCAGCGATATGACCGAAGACGAGATCTGGAGTTCGATGTATGCTGAGATATACTTCGACCTGGCAAAGAAGATCCCTGACATGGATGGCGAGGATTACTCTCAGACGATCTATTTCGATACGACGGCCTATGATCCCGAGATCGTGCTCGGATGGAGCATCCTGCCGTTCACGTCCTATGATATGGTCGGCGCAGGCGCGGTCTCAGATGCACAGGCGCAGGAGTGTTATATCCAGGCGGTAACGAACCTCTATCTCGCAGGCGAGCTTACCGAGGAGCAGTACAATGAATACCTCGATACATCCGAAGATAACGATGAGGGAGCGGGAGACTTCCAGAACGAGGTCGGCTTCATCGACTGGCCGGGCACGGAAGATCATCCGAACCAGGCAGTCCTGGTCTATGAATACATACCCGACTGGTCGGACGGCACACTGATCTACGGCGCGTCCGATACTGATGAGAACGGCATCTACATGCACTACAGCAAGGAGCCCGGATGGCTTAATACCGCGGGCTACTGCATAGACGATGACGGCATAACCATCATGGTCACTTTCGATAAGAGCTTTACCATGGGTACCGTGCTCGAGTACGACTGGGAATTGGGCGATGAGGATTACGGCGAGACGGAGCAGTTCACGGTTCAGGAGAACGGACAGAAAACCTTCGAATTCACGCTTCCCGTCGATTCCGTCCCCACGCCGGGCGGAGTTGAATTCCGTCTGTGGGAGCAGGGGCATTCGCACGTTATCGCTTATGTATATCTCATCCAAACATAAGCCCCTTGGCAAAACCACTATTTGAACTATTAGACAAGCGCGGTTAGTTCTGCTCGAGAGTATAATTAACCCATAAAAATTAGTTTCCCGGAGGCTCCTATGGCGCAGGAAATGATCTTGGTCCTCGATTTCGGCGGACAGTACAACCAGCTTATCGCAAGACGTGTCAGAGAACAGAACGTCTACAGCGAAGTCAGACCTCACACCACAAGCATTGAAGAGATTAAGGCACTGAACCCCAAGGGCATCATCCTCACCGGCGGTCCCAGCACCGTCTACGAAGATGACGCACCGAAGTGCTCCCCGGAGCTGTTCAAGCTTGGCATTCCGGTCCTCGGTATCTGCTACGGCGCACAGCTAATGAACTACCTGCTCGGCGGCGAGGTCAAGGCGGCACCCGTAAGAGAGTACGGCCATACTGATGTGCTCGTCGATACAGATGCAAAGCTCTTCAAGGACATCTCACCGAAAACAGTCTGCTGGATGAGCCACACTGTATACATCGCCACACCCGCGCCCGGCTTCAGGATCACGGCACACACTGAAGTATGCCCGGTTGCCGCTGCCGAGAACGTCGAAGAAGGTCTCTACTGCGTACAGTTCCACCCGGAAGTAGTGCACACGGTGGAAGGCACAAAGATGCTCGCCAACTTCGTTAAGGATGTCTGCAAGTGTAAGTGCGACTGGAAGATGGATTCTTTTGTGGAGACATCCATCAGGGAGATCCGTGAGAAGGTCGGCACAGGCCGCGTTCTCTGCGCGCTCTCAGGCGGCGTAGATTCTTCCGTTGCCGCAGTACTGCTGTCCAAGGCAGTAGGCAAGCAGCTCACATGCGTATTCGTCGATCACGGTCTTCTCCGTAAGAACGAAGGCGACGAAGTAGAAGCGGTATTCGGTCCCGAAGGTCCTTACGATCTGAACTTCATCAGAGTCAATGCGCAGGAGAGATTCTACTCGAAGCTCGCAGGCGTCGAAGATCCTGAGACAAAGCGTAAGATAATCGGCGAAGAGTTCATCAGGGTATTCGAAGAAGAAGCCAAGAAGGTAGGCGCGGTAGACTTCCTCGTACAGGGTACGATCTATCCGGATGTCATCGAATCAGGTCTCGGCAAGAGCGCCGTCATCAAGTCACATCACAACGTCGGCGGTCTGCCTGACTATGTTGATTTTAAGGAGATAATCGAACCTTTGAGACTCCTGTTCAAGGACGAAGTCAGGAAGGCGGGTCTTGAGCTCGGCATCCCCGAGAATCTCGTATTCCGTCAGCCGTTCCCGGGTCCGGGTCTCGCGATAAGGATCATCGGTGAAGTCACAGCAGAGAAGGTCAAGCTCGTTCAGGATGCAGATGCCATCTTCAGAAGAGAGATGCAGCTGGCAGGATTCGACAAGTACGCAAATCAGTATTTCGTCGCGCTTACAAATGTCCGTTCAGTCGGATGTATGGGCGATGAGAGAACATACGATTATGCATGTCTTCTCCGCGCTGTTACGACGACCGACTTCATGACGGCAGAAGCCGCTGAGCTTCCCTGGTCTCTCATAGGCAAGGTCACGAACAGGATCGTCAACGAAGTCAAGGGCATCAGCAGAGTCTTCTACGACTGCACAGGTAAGCCCCCGGCTACGATAGAGCTTGAGTAATAGAATAAGCCTTGAAATCCCCGAAAAACGGGGCTTTCGTGATTTTATGTTCCCAAAATGTTCCCAAGGTTGGGAAAGGTAATTATCGCTGAGAGTTTTTGATCTCTTCTTTCAAGTTGATGTTGTACATCTCAAGTTCGGTCGTAAAACTATTCTCGAAAGCATCGATCGCATACTCGCTCTGATCTTCCATGCTCACATAGTGCCTGAGAAAATTGTTGATCTGGTTCACTATCACAGCGAACGAACTAATCTCGACATAGTATGTAATCGAGAAAGAACCATCCGGCATCTGTACATCGGTATACGTCTTAGCGCCGAGCTTCTCCCAATGCTTTAACTCTGCAAGGAATTGAGCAAAGAGTTTCTTTGCTTCTTCTGTAGGCGGGTTAAGCAGCTCGTTTGCCTTGAACGTGAATCCGTTAGCCAGGATGCCGTGTGATATGTGCTTTGTCCTCGTAGAAAGCGTCATACCGGATTCAACCATCTTCCTTAAGAGTATTACTACATCTGAAGATGTCTCGGAATACGGGCCCTTGTAAGCAGATACGGCTTTCTTATAGTTATCTGTTATCTCTTTTTCTTTCTTTCCGTAATAGTCTTTAAGATCAGACACGAAGTGAGACTTCCACACATCGTAATCATGTTGAGCTTCTTCATCAGAGTCATCTGTTATGGAATCCTTTTTGTCTTTCCATGCAGTCAAGAAACTGATAAGGGGTTCTAAGTCTTTGTCGGAGTCATCGAAGACGATAGCAGTTTTGCCGTCTTTCTTCTCTATCTTAAGACCGTATTCTTCTTCTAATTCAAAGAGAACATACATGATGTCCGCAAAGGAAGAAACTTCTATATCTGAGATCGCTTCCATATCGATATTGAGTGCTTCGGCTATCTTGGTTCGGATCTCTGCTTTAGGAGCCATAGCATCGCTCTCGTACTTCCTCATTCTTGAATCCGCTGTGGCTTCAGAGAATCCAACCATCATTCCCAATTCCTTCTGGGACATATCATTGAGAAGCCTGTATTTCCTGATCTTACTACCTAATTTCATATCCATAGCACCTCATTTGTGTGTAAATCAGTATCCCCATTATAACATCGCAGACCTAAATTGAAAGACCAAAACGACAAAAACAGACACAAATTTATGACTAAAACTATTGACAGGCAATTATCAAGGGTGTATTATCCACACAACCGATACAAAAATATGTCTGTTTTACAGCAGACAGAAAGGAGAGACTTATGGATAAGGAAAGAGAACCACTGTTCATTGGAGCAGACACAGTAATGTATGACTTCGGCGTATCCAAGGCTAAGGCATACGACATAATCAGACAGCTTAATGAAGAGCTTAAGAAAGAATACCCCAAGGCTATCGTTGTTGCCGGCAAAGTAAACCGCATTTGGTACGAGGAAGCCTGCCTAAAGGGGGTGAGGTAAATGGCAGTTTACAAAGATAACGGGAAACAGTACGAGGGAAAGAAATGGAAAGTATCCTGCTATTACACCGACTGGACAGGAGAGCGTAAAAGACACATCAAGAGAGGCTTTGAAACAAGGAGGGAGGCTCTCGAGTACGAGAGTATCTTCCTCGCCAAAACTTCCAAAGACATCAATATGGGATTCGGGTCATTTATAGATATCTACTTGGAAGACATCAAACCTCAGATCAAGAAGAGTACCTTTGCTACAAAAGTAAACATGATCGAGAAGCACATTAGGCCTTTCTTTAAAAACTTAACTCTCTCAGAAATAACATCAACGCATATTCTTCAATGGCAGAATGAACTGCTACGGAAGAGGGATGCCGACGGAAAAGGCTATACGGATACTTACCTTAGAACCATCAACAATCAGATCACGGCAATATTCAATCACGCGGTAAAGTATTACGATCTTCCGAAGAATCCCTGTTACGCATTTAAGAAGTTAGGCAAGTCGAGAGCCCCCGAGATGCTCTTCTGGACCAAGGATGAATATCTTAAGTTCTCTGAAGTGATGAAAGACAAGCCGATGTCATACTACGCATTTCAGATCCTGTACTGGACCGGCATCAGATGCGGAGAACTGCTCGCACTCACAAGAGGAGACTTTGATCTTGAGAAGAGGACACTCAGGATAAACAAGACTTATCAGATAGTAAACGGCGAAGAGATGACAACATCACCGAAGACCGAAAAGAGCAATCGCACGATCGAGCTTCCGGAATTCCTCTGTGATGAGATGCAGGACTACTTCGAATCGATCTACAAACTCGATAACGAGAGTCGGATATTTCCGATCAGTAAGCATTATCTCTTCAAGGAAATGAAGAGGGGTTCGGAAAAAGCAGGCGTGAAGCGGATCAGGATTCACGACCTCAGACATTCGAGCTGTGCTCTTCTGATCGAACTCGGATACGCACCGATACAGATTGCAGACAGGCTCGGTCATGAAAGCAGCACGATCACAGAGAGATACTCACATCTGTATCCGTCGGTTCAGAGGAAGATGGCCGACAAACTTAACCAGACATTCATTGATGCACAGGAGGCATAAGACCATGGGAAAGATTTTTGGAAAAGTAAAAGAAAAGAACTCTAAACCCAAGAAGAAAAAGAACGAACACAACCGGCATAGGAACATCATTATCAACTTCAGAGTATCGGAACAAGAGAAGAAGGTAATCGATGCCAGAAGAGAGATGACCGGAAAGAAGAAACAGGACTACTACAGACAAGCGTGTATGCATCAGAGAGTCCTGGTAATGGGGAACGTCAAATCGTTCGACAAGATCAAGGAGATGGTAAGAGAGATCAACGACAAGCTGACCGAAGAATCCGACCTCAGAGCGTTATCACCGGAACAGGCGGAATCGCTCAAGATGATCCTCGAGATCCTTGATGACTTATACGGAGGTGACGGCAATGTCAGACGTCCAAAACGAGTACAAATACGATTACACCATCCTGAAGGATATAGATCTTGATGGGCAGGGGTATGTGAAGGCAAGCAGAGCGTCTGGCATGCCAGACACCTTAAAGACATCGGGCGGAAGCCCGAACCCACTTCAAATCCGGGGGAAAAAGTACCCCCGGAGGAGGAGTGCGAACATAGCAATTCATGTCACTCCGCAGGAGAAAGACATGATCTTATCGAAGGCAGAAAGCGCGCACATGACTATAACGGACTTCATAATCAGCGCGGTAAAAGAAGAAAGAATCGTCGTGTGTGAGGACCTTACACCGCTGTTCACGGAGTTAAAAAGGATAGGAAACAACGTAAATCAGATCGCATTTAAGGTCAACAGCGGGGCTGTCAGCGCGGTCGAACTGACAGAAACGAGGCAGGAGCTTTCAGATATCAGCAGGCAATTGGCTGCGATAGCAAGGAGGATCTATGGCAACAATTAACTATATTCCGGAGAGAATCCAGACCAAATCTGTCATGAAAAGAGTGATCGACTACTGTTCTCAGGAGAAAAAAACGGTCGATCCGGAGACGGAAATCAGATATCTGAGCGGTATAAATTGTGATCCGAACGATGCTTTTAACGACTTCAATAACACGAAAGATATCTTCAAAAAGAGTCTCGGCACACAGTTTTATCACTACGATCAGTCCTTTGATCCCGATGAGAATGTAACACCCGAGCAAGTACATGAGATAGCACGGGAGTTTGCAGAGAATGCTTGGCCCGGTCACGAAGTATTGGTAGCAACACATCTCGATGCGAAGCATCCGCACACACATTTTGTTATTAACTCGGTGAGCTTCGAGACCGGTTTGAAGCTTAGACAGAGCCCGAATACTTTGAAGGAATTACGCAATCTGAGTGACGAGATCTGCAAGAATCACGGTCTGTCAGTGCTTCTTCCATATGAGGAAACCAAGTTGAAGAGACGATCGGCGAGGGAGTACCGGGCATCCAAACGATGGAAAAGTTGGAAGGATATGCTCAGGTCAACGATCTGCAGTGCAATGTCCCGGGCAAGAACTAAAGAGGATTTCATCCGTGCTATGGAGTTATACGGGTATCAGGTGACGTGGACTCCGGACAGGAAATATATAACCTATACTTGTCCGTCAGGCAAAAAGTGTCGTGACAACAGGCTCGGGAAAGAGATGTTTCTTAAGGAAAACATGGAGATGGAACTGAAGATCAGGCAGGAGAACATACCGTTCCCGCTCCCTGTTACAGGTTGGGAGAAGCTGAGAGGCCAGCTCATGAAGATGAAACTGAACGAATGGGAGTCACTTGGGATTGCATCAGAACTTGCAGGATTCGTTGCTTCTTTTGTTCCTTATAGTGACGAAGAGGATCTGGAAGAGATCGAGCGCGAGATAGAGGCCAGATATGATCTTGATAACCTCGGTGCAGCGATAGGCGGATCGATCGGAATGCTTCTTTTGATACAGGAAATCTCCAAAGCAAGGCATGAAATACTGAAGGAATACTCCAAACTTACCGAGGAGGAAGAGCCAGATGTCGATGATGACGAGGATGAAGGGCAGGGATTCTATATGCAGATGTGATAGAAAAACCTCAGATAATAATAGCCGGAGATATAATTCTCCGGCTGGTTTATGATAGACTAAAGAACATATTCCAAGCCCAATTTATACAGTAGATGGTTTTTCTAATGATGTTTCAATTGTTGCATAATGATCGGTGAACAAAACTATGAATAGGATACATACTGTAAAGAGGTTTATTCTTCATCAAGTAATCTATTCAATCGTGTTTTTGCTGGTTGGTTTGTTTATTTTAGCTCATGGTATATTTTATACAATTATATATTATAAGGAACCAATAGATTTAATTGCAGAAAAACAATATGAAAATGAATACTCCCATGTTTATTTAGATGAATATAGAGTAATTGATTACATAAAATCCATGGGATATGTGTATTTTATAGTTGAATTTCCAGAGAAAAACTATCTTTTAGTAGAAACTATAGAAAATGATTATATATATACAAATTTGATTTATTCCAAGGGGACCCAGCTCACACAAAGTGAGTTTTGCATTGAGGGTTATATTAAACCTCTTAATGATGAGGAGTATCATAGTATTGTTATGGATTACAATAATCATCAGAAAAATTACATGTTGAGCAGGAATAGAATCAAATATATGAATGGACCTGATGTTCCTTCAATTATATTGGGGGGAGGAATCACGATAGTATCTTTTATTTGCTACATTGTTTCTTTGAAATTGTATTTGAAAGAAAAGAAGAAAAGTCTACAGGGTCAGACCCCATCATAATAATTTACGGTAACTATTTGGTGTGGATATGGCATATACAGTTGCTTGGTATTATGTTGATTTGGTTTTATATCCTGGAAATATGGATATCGAATATATTCAAATCTATGCTTCTACCCAAAACGATCTAGACAACGAAACATTTCTTCAGATTAATACTATAACGCGTTACGCGACTAATGTTGAGAATAGTGGCTATTTTGATCCAGTATTGGAGTGAATTGAGATGGAATACAAAGAGGATAGAAATAATTTCATTGCAGAGCGAATTGTAACAAGTGTTTTGCCCATTGTATTGCTGGTCGTGGTAATACTGGTTGCGAGCTGTATTATTATTAGTTGTGGAATACATGCTCATGAAGAATTATCATTTGCAATTGCACGCGATATATACAAACAAGGAACCGGGTTTTCAAGTAATACAATTCCTATTAACACTTTAGAAGGTTTTCCTTGGTGGGTAATGTTGATTCCCTTTGTAGGAGCAATAATAGTTTTAACTATAGATAAATGCTTATTTAAAGCCAGTAACTCATTGATTATTATGAGTTCGATTATTGCTTTAGTACTGAGTGGATTGGTAGTGGTCGTGACACTATACGGATATTATATGAGGGACTTGAGGTCAGCAGTTGAACACAAATATACAGATGGTAACAAATATTGGTGCGTTGATAATACAGAACCTGTTCCAAGTGAAATTGCAGATTTAGTTTAATAGTGGACTGCGGCGAAAAAGAGTTACACTCGGATGGGATTTTAAATTACTATACAGATTATATTGAAATGGTTTTTCCGCAAAACAATATACAAAGAACAAGGTCTCAGAAGCAGATAGTTAAGAAGTATTGTGAATTATGTTAATACCTAACTGCTCTGTTTGGGATGCATTTCCCATTCTGTGGAGAATTGAACTGTTTATTTACCTTTCACAAATATAATCTCGCCACAGATAATCAAATGATACCTTTGCTCTAGATTATATTCCATTACGGAATAAGTAAGCCATGATGACTATCTTGAACCTCAACAATCTCACATTCTAAACCTGCACTAACAAATGAATCATACCAATACGGGTAAAGGCTTATTGATTTCAAGTTATCCAATTCACGAACTTCTTCTATTGTGTTATAGATTAAATCCGAATCAGTGTCGCTGTATTTACCACCTAATAGA
>CACZMA010000019.1 GCA_902782125.1 Oscillospiraceae bacterium
TTACACCTCCGTTCACTTAATAACTAATTATGTAGCTGAAACTTATCAAGGTGTATATATTTTTTGTGTGAGTGTCTACTTTTACGTTACCACTTCATTGTGAGTAAAACATGCAGTAAAAACAGGCAGAACACTCACATTAAGATTCCGAAGACGTCAGCAGTTTCTTATACGCCGCCTTCAGCATGAACGCGCCGACTATATCCAGCACGAAAACAAACATCATAAGCATGCCGACCACCATGATCACGGACGGCTTCTTCCTGCTGCGGATAAGAAAGATTATCGAGTATATGACATCGGGAAGCCCCGTCATCAGCATGTAGATATATGTGAGGACAATGCCGATGCCGCCTGCGGCAGGGATGCCGAGCATCAGGAACGGGTTCAGCATGCCGGACAGCAGGAACAGCCAGAGATAGATGTTGATTCCGAAGAACGGAATCATGAGCAGCTTGACTCCGATCGTGATCGACATAAGCGGACCAAATTCTTTTCTGGCGCCTCCGATAATCGCCAGGACGAATGCGACAAATCCTATGACGAGCGAGACGACCAGCTGAATAAAGACCAGATCGACCTGAAGGTCGGCGGTCCGCACATTATTCATCACGCCGAATAACGGATAGGCTACATTGAACTGCATGATATACAGAGATACGAGCAGGATGCCGAGCGTTACCTTGGATGCAGCAATGAATACCGGTTTGCGCATGGGAACCCCTTATGCTTTTACTTCTGAGCCGCAGGTCGGGCAGACAAGGCTCGAGCCCTCTCTTATCTTCAGCGGTGCGCCGCAGTTAGGGCAGTTGATGCCGATGAAGTGCTTCTCATAGTCCCCCGCCTCTTCGATGCGGTCAGACAGCTCGAATACGCGCTCTGTGGAGTTATATGCGACTTTGGTAAAGTATCCCTTTGCATGAGCCTTGAGTATCAGCCTCTCGTAGGAAGAACCCTTGCTCTTACCCTTCTTGCCGAGGATGGTGTCCATTGGAACGATGCCGTCGCTGTCCCTCTCTAGAGCCCGGGCTGCGTATGATGCCGCGCCGACGATACGGAGTGTGGCTATGGCAGCTATTATCATTATCACTGAAGCTATGAACATGACGATCGGAAGGATTATGTAGTCAGGAATATAACCCTGTCCGAGCGAGGCGAGGATCCCGATCAACGAGATGAGCGCCGAAGGTATTCCCAGAACGAGGAATACTACTGAAGCTATGCGGCTTGAATTGAATTTGGACGCGTTCTTATACATGGTTATGCCCTCCTGAGATAAGATCCGCAGTTATTGCACTTGTCGGAGCTGCCGGCGCGGACTCTGTTTGTCGCGCCGCAGGTGGGGCAGATGATATCTTCAAGTTCGTCTTCGGTGCCAAGGATGATCCTGTCGCCTTCGATGCGCACGTTACTGAATCTGTGCTTCTGAGGCCCTGTCATGTCTTTCCTGATCCTGTCTTCCGGTATGCCCGTAAGTTCACTTAATCTGGCGAAAGTAATGACTCCGTCGTGATCCTCTTCGAAGATCATCTCATACCTGGTGACGCGCTCCAGCATCTTCCTGATCCAGATCATGGAGATCAGCTCGGCAAGGGCAATGAGTCCCACGATGACGGCTACAACTACCATATGCGGTTCGCCTTCCGAGACACCGATCGCGCCAATGATGACCAGAATGGCCAGGATTACCACCGACGTGATCATCAGACCCGTCAGGGTTGAGTTAGTGTCTTTGTTCTTCTTGGCATCATAGAATCTGCTCATAATGAATCCCCTAATTCTCCACAAAAATATCTCAACAATATTTTATACTGTTTTGTTTTTACCGCAAGATTAACCGCAAGATATACATAAACGGCACATTTCGTTATCGGTTTATTTATAAAATGATAATCTGTTTGTGTTATATTTAACTTCGTTAGGGTAGTTTAAGAGTAGTTTAAGCGGAGGCAGTAGTTAATGTCGGTTATAAGGAAGATCAAGGAGAAGGGGCTCTCACTGAAGACCTATTCCCATACGATGCTCTTTGTATCCATAGTAGTTACCGTGCTCCTGATAGCATCATCTATTGTCGCCTATGTGAATTTCATGGCGCTCGAGCATTCCTCTGACAACTACATCGAACTTGAAGAGACGGCATCCGACCTCATGGAAGCTTCTGACTACCTGACCGAACAGGTGCAGTGCTACACGGTCCTTGGTGAACGCGAGTATCTGGATAATTACTTTGTAGAGGCTTTCGAGACCAAGAGAAGAGAGAATGCCATCGCCGTAATAGAAGAATTCATGCCGGACTCCCCTGCCCTTGCCAATCTTAAGGACAGCATGTCCCACTCGGTAGAGCTCATGAATACCGAATACTATGCGATGCGTCTGGTCCTCGAAGCTTACGGCGATACAGACATTCCCGAACCTCTGAAGGATGTGGTCCTTACCGAAGAAGACAGCCTTCTCAGCCCTGAAGACAAGCTGGTGCTTGCAATGACACTCGTTCATAATTCCAGCTACTACGAACAGAAAGACAACATACGCGAGAACTCCAACAAATGCCTTGAAGAGCTGAAGGCCTCAGCGATCCGGCTTCACCAGAACACGGAGAGCAGAGCAAGATGGGCTCTCATCGTAGTGATGATCCTTATCGTTGTCCAGACTCTGATCATAGTCGGCATGATCTGGATCCATAACTTCTTCGGTATCCAGCCTGTCCTCAATGCCGTGGCTCACATCAAGAAAGACGAGAACATTCCAATCGTCGGCGCATCCGAGATCAGATACCTCGCAGGCACTTATAACTTCATGTACAACGCCTATAAGAACAGCATCTCCCATCTGAACTTCAAGGCTTCCCACGACGAGCTCACAGGCGTATATAACAGAGCCGGATATGAGATCATCAAGAACAGCGTGGATATTACGACCACTGCGATGATGATCATCGATGCCGATAAGTTCAAGCACATCAACGATACATACGGTCACGAGGTCGGAGACAAGGTCCTCAAGAGAGTTGCCAATACGCTTAAGAGCTCCTTCCGTTCTGATGACTATATCTGCCGTATCGGCGGTGACGAGTTCCTCATCTTCATGGTCCACCTCGTAGGCGACCCGAGGGTCCTCATCGAGAGCAAGGTCACCAGCATCAACCAGCAGCTCGGTGTGACCGAACAGGGCGTTCCCCCGATCACTTTAAGTGCAGGCGTTGCTTTCACCGATATCGTCATGGATCCGGATGTCATGTTCAAGCGCGCTGACACCGCCCTCTACTACATGAAGGAGAACGGCAGGAACGGCTGCTGCTTCTACACGGACGATCTCGAGACACTGGCTTCACGGCACAAGACCGCGATCTCCAAGAAAGATTAAACACAAAACCCCTCAGGCAGTATGCTTGAGGGGTTCTTTCTATCCTATTATCTCCTGTATCTTACGATACTATCTTGTAGTAAGCGTTGGACGTTACCTTGTAGGTTGCCGCATAGAACGCACCGCAGACAAGGGCACTTACGCCGGCAGTGATCAGCAGCAGCGGCCAATTATTGTGCCCGAAAAGCATCAACAGTTTATGCACTATCGGGAGCACCGCCGCCAGGTGCATGCAGGCGATCACGATCGGGATAAGGAAGACCGTCAGCATCTGGGAATTGATGCTCTTCCTGATGTTCTCCTTGGTCATTCCGACCTTCTGCATGATATCGAACCTTGACTGGTCCTCGAGGCCTTCGGATATCTGCTTGTAGTAGATGATGAGCACGCAGGATATCAGGAATATGATGCTCAGGAGTATTCCGAGGAAGAAGAGTCCTCCGAAGGTCATTATGAAGTCAGAGCGCTGTTCTTCCTGGCTTGCGACATATTTGCTCACATGACTCATGTTCTCCATCTCAGCCTTGAAATACTCGCTGAGGATTCCGGACAGTTCGATCTGGTGCTCTGCATCCAGGTCAGTATCGAACAGGTATCTCCAGTGCCAGGAGATCATGCTCTCGCCCGTAAAATCGACGACATCTGCATAGCGGGCTGCTATTTCGTCAACATCATCAACGACGATGACGAGCGTAGTTACAACATTGACCATATCAGGATTGAGGATGCTCATCTTATCATCGATCCTGTCCCTGACCTTGAACGACTCGTCGCCTACTGCCACAGCGCTGCCGATGTCGATCCTGGCAGATGCTCCTACAAGAGCTTCGCCTGCATCTACGGAGGCATTCTCGCCTGTGATGGTGTTATATGCATCTATATCCATGAATACAGCCTGTACAACGTTGTCATAATCGACAGTCGTGAAGTTCTGCATCGGATTGATCTCAAGATCCACTTTGCCGTCCTGATAGTATCCGACCATTGAATAGTCATAATATGCAACCGCATTGGAGATCTCGGTGCCGTATTCTTCCGTCTTCGCCGTAATGCCTTCCTCCAGTCTCTCAGCGATCTCCGGATATGTCGGATCGTAGCCGTATCTCATGGCAGATGCATTGATCTGTCTGGGATAGTGGTTCTTGATCGTCTGATCCCTGTTGCAGTACAGAGCGAAAGTGGAAGATATCATAACGAGCACCATCGTAAGGAGGATGCAGATGGAAGCAAGGCTCGCACCGTTACGTTTCATCCTGTATGCCATCGAAGAGACAGATACAAAGTGACTTGTCTTATAGTAATAGTTCTTATTCTTCTGCAGTATCCTGCACAGCAGGACGGAACCCGTGATCAGGGTAAGGTATGTGCCGATGATAACAAGTATTACCGCTACGAAGAACCATGCGAGAGCCGACAGAGGCTGCTCTATCTTGAGCGCGATGATGTATCCTGCAGTGAGGAATGCAAGGCCGAGAATTCCTAAGACCCAGTTAGCCTTAGGCGGCTTCTCTCCTGCCTTATCTGCGCGGATGAGGTTGATCGCACTTGAGAATCTTACCTGCCTGAAGGCATTGAGATAGATAAGGAAGAAGACGATGCTGTAGATGACGATCGTCCAGAGGACGGATCCGACCGGAATATCGAATGAATACACGGGCTCAACACCGATCATCTTGCACAATCCGAGTTCAGCCAGCTTCGACAGTGCGATACCTGCGACGATGCCGCCTGTCATAGAGATCGCCCATGTGATCAATGTCTCATAGAAGACCACCTTGCCGAGGTTCTTACGGTTCATTCCGAGAACGCTGTACAATCCGAATTCCTTGAGCCTTCCCTTGATCAGGGCAGACTGCGTGTAGAACAGGAAGATCGTTCCGAAGATGGCCATGACGAACGTTCCGAATCCCAGGATATCCTTGGCCGTGGCAGCTCCCATGAAGTTCGAGAGCATATCCGAGAATCCGAGGGTATGCATGATGTAGAATACTGCGACCATGAGTATGCAGGTCGCGATGTAGGGCACGTAGAGCTTGCTGTTCTTACGGATGCCGTCCACCGCGATCTTGGGGTATAACGCGGATCTCATTTAAGGTCACCTCCCTGAGCGAGGAGGTTAAGTGTATCGGAGATCTTCTGATACATCTGCTGGTCTGTGGAATCACCCTTATAGATCTGATGGAAGATCGCACCGTCCTTGATGAACAGAACGCGCGAAGCATTGGATGCGGCCTTGGTCGAATGAGTGACCATCAATATGGTCTGCCCCATCTTATTGACTTCCTTGAAGAGAGCCAGGAGTTCGTCCGATGACTTGGAATCGAGCGCGCCTGTAGGTTCGTCTGCCAGTATGATCTTCGGGTTGGTGATAAGAGCTCTTGCTACTGCAGCTCTCTGCTTCTGACCGCCGGAGACTTCATAAGGATACTTCTTAAGAAGATCCGCGATGCCGAGAGTGCCTGCGATCTTATCAAGCCTCTCCCTCATCTCTTCATGCTTCTTGCCTGCTAATACGAGCGGCAGGTAGATATTATCTTCCAGAGAGAATGTATCGAGGAGATTAAAGTCCTGGAAAACATATCCCAGGTTGTCTCTTCTGAACCTGGCTACGTCCTTGTCCTTTACATTGGTAAGGTCCATGCCGTCTAAGATGACCGTGCCTTCGGTTGCCTTATCGAGTGCGGCAAGGATGTTGAGGAGTGTCGTCTTACCGGAACCGGATTCGCCCATGATGGCAACATACTCGCCCTTCTCGACGGTAAAGCTGACATTCCTGAGCGCCTCGACGGAAGCACCTCCGAATCTTGTCTTATATACTTTTTTGATGTTCTTTGCTTCAAGCAGACTCATAACTATACGTCCTTTCGTTTAAGTATAGCCAAAGTCTAAGACTCTTCGTAGTCTGATTCCTTAAGATGTTCTTACTGAAATCTAACAAGTCTGTCACAAATCGGCGCTGTCCTTAACACGCGCTATATTACTCTCCTACCCCTAACTCGCGCCTGTTCATGTCGATCCTGATCTTTGTGCCGACGCCGGGCGTTGATTCTGCGGATATCTTGTGTCCCAGGTTATCGCAGATCCTCTTGCACAGATAAAGGCCTATGCCGCTCGCACGCTTGTCTTCGCGTCCGTTGAATCCCGTATACCCGTTCTCGAACACTCTCGGCAGATCTTCTGCACTTATACCTATGCCGGTATCCTCGACGCAGAGCACGCCGTTTTCCATATAGATCTTGATGCCGCCGTTATTGGTGTATTTGACTGCATTGGAGAGGACCTGCTCGATAACGAATGACAGCCACTTCTCGTCAGAGATGGCTTTGAAGTTTGTCTCGGTAAAGTCCATCGTCAGCTTCTTGGTGATAAAATCCCTGGCAAACTTTCGTATCGCGGGCTTGATCACATCGTCGAGAGATATCTCCCTGATAACATAGTCCGTGCTGTCGGAATCAAGCCTCAGGAACGTAAGTACCATCTCCACATATGCTTCGATCCTGTTGAGGTCACCGTCCAGTCTTCTGGCGAGGTCTGAATCGACGGACTGTATCTGAAGGCGCATTGATGCGATCGGAGTCTTGATCTGGTGAGCCCAGACGGTATAGTACTCGATCATGTTGTTGTAGTCGGCATTAGCCTTCTGGCGGGAGAAATCTTCCTCCTCCTTAAGCATGTCCATGATCTCATGGTAATCCTTCTCGATAACGCCTGACGGCTCCGGGAAGTCTCTTTGGGCGAGCTTCTTGTGCTTGTTCAGCGTTATGAGGAAGTCGATGATGCCTGCGATCACGATCGCTGCAAAGCCCAGAACCAAAGGGTATAACACTGTTACAGCGGGCATATCGAACAGGAAATACGATGACGCGAAGATGCCTTCCACCACGATCAGCAGAATGATGACACCTAACCGTGACTTAAGGTAATCCTTCAGCATTCATCCTCCAGAATGTAGCCAACGCCGAACTTGGTCTTGATGAGATCCTTGAGTCCGATCGCCTCGAGCGTCTTACGGAGCCTTCCGACGTTGACGGTCAGGGTGTTCTCGTCGACATAGCAGTCGGTCTCCCACAGAGCTTCCATGAGCTTCTCTCTACTCACGACCTTGTTCTTGTTCTGCGCGAGAGTAAGCAGGATCTTATATTCGTTCCTGGCAAGGTCGATCTCAGTACCGTTATATGAGAGCTTGTCGTTATTGGTGTTGAGCACTGCGCCCGCGAATTCGATAGTCGAATCGTTCCTGGCAAAATCGTAGGCCCTTCTGAGGAGAGCAGTGATCTTCGCGATGAGCACGCTCTGGTCGAAGGGCTTGGCGATAAAATCGTCCGCGCCCATGTTGATGGCCATTACGAGGTTCATGTTGTCCGTGGCAGAAGAGATGAAGATGATCGGCACGGAGCTGGTCTTCCTTATCTCCTGGCACCAGTGATAGCCGCCCATAAAGGGAAGCGTAATGTCCATGATGATAAGGTGCGGCTCATATTCCTCTGCCTCTTCGAGGACCTTACGGAAGTCAGATACTACTCTGCCCTCCATGCCCCAGTTACCCAGGCACGAAGTAATGCCGTCCGCTATTCCCTTATCGTCTTCTACAATATAGATCTTATACATATCAGTCCTTCACGCGCTTATACAGGCTCACGTGCTCGCCCAAGTCCTTGAACCCGAACTTATGATAGAACTCATATGCAGGTTTGTCGCTGTCCGTCTGAAGGAATATGCCGGCAAATCCCCTGTCCTTGATCTCGGATTCGATCATTGTAAGGAACCTTCTGCCTATCCCCTGATGCTGATATTCGGGCGATACGCAGAGTTCCTCAATATTGTAGTTGGTTCCTTCCCACCAGTGGCGGATCATTCCGACTGACATCGCCGCGAGCCTGCCGTCAATTACAAGCCCGAAATTCAGCGCGTTATAAGAACCTGATATCTCCTTGATGTATTCTCCGAGCTGAACCGGATCGCTCCAGTCGTCGTTCCACGGCTCGCCCGCGAAAGCATTCTTGAACAGTTCTCCCATCTGTGGAAGATACGACTCATCCAGCACTATAAACTTCTCTTCATTCATATTGATGCCTATCTATTTATTATTATCACAAAGACCTTCTGATACCCGCCGTCCAGCTGATACCTGTTCATCTCGGGCGCCTGCACCAGCTTGAGCTTGAAGCCGTGCATGTCGCAGATCTTCTTGGAGATGGACAGACCGAGTCCGGTACCGCCCTTGGTCGTTCTCGACTTGTCTCCCATCACGAACGGCTCGAAAAGGTTCTCCGCCACACCCTCTTCTATCTTCTCACCGCTGTCCGCCACATAGATCCTCAGGTCATCGTAATCTTCTCTTACATAGACGCCGATCTTTGTCTTGGACGAATTATGCTTGACAGCATTTACCAGGAGGTTGGTGATAACTCTGGAGAACTGTATCCTGTCGACATCGATATTGATGGGGCCGTCAGGGATATCAACATCCAGTTCGTCTCCGGCATCTTCTATATCAGTATAGTTAAGGGCCACGACTTCTCTTACGAGTTCGGTCAGGTCAGTCGGATTCTTAACGAGGCTGTAGCCTTCGCTGTCGAGCTTGACGTAGTCGAACAGCAGGTTGACGATCTCGTTCATTCTTCCGGATTTGTTATATATCGCCTCGAGGTACTCTTTCTGGTCCTCGCCCTTTACCATGCCTTCGTTCAGAGCTTTCGCGTAGCCCGTGACAGTTGTCATCGGCGTCTTGAGGTCGTGGACGATGTCCGAGATCATGAGGTATTTCGAGCGCTCCTCCTCGAGACGCTGCTGTCTGAGTTCCGCGTCGAGCTTCCTGACCTCGCGTGTAACAAGAGAGGTGTATGTGACCGCGCCAACGACGTAGGGTACTACCGCCATCACGAATATCGTGAAGAGTATCAGGAGGACCCATATGATGGTAGTGGTCTCGACGTTCTTTGCCGACGGACCTCCCACCACGCTGACCTCGAGCACCTGCTTGAGCAGCGCCTCGTTAAGTCCCTGCATCGTCGGGAAGAAGAAAGACAGTATCCTCAGCACGAGTATGATCAGCAGAACGATTATTCCCAGTATGACCGTGCCGAGGCTCAGGGAATTCAGGTTCTCCAGGTGAGGCATGATCAGCGATATGACCACCGGGAAAGCAACGCGGTTGATGAACAGGAATACCAGCGACTCGAAGACCGCGACGACGGCGATCGTTATGAGGAATCTCGATATGAGGAATCTTCCGAGTCTGGTCTGCGTGTTCATTTGATCTCCAGCCTGTAACCCAGGCCTCTCATCGTCTTGATGTATTTGGACGCATCTTCGTCGAGCTTTGTCCTGAGCTTGCTTATCGCTACCATGATGTTGTTGTCAGATGCGAAGAAATCATCTCCCCACGCATACTCATAGAGCTGCTGCTTGGTGAACACCTTGCCGGGATTCTTCATGAACATCTCCATCATCTTGTATTCGACCGAAGTCAGTTCGATGATCTCGCCGCCCTTCGTGAGCAGGCACTTGTCCGTATCGAGCTCGAGATCCATCGCCTTGAGGACTTCGGCTTCTTCCTTAATGTTGCCCGCGCCCAGGTCATAATACCTTCTCATGAAGGCCTTGACCCTTGCCGCGACTTCGAGCGGATTGAAGGGCTTGCAGATATAATCGTCTGCACCGATGTTAAGTCCCAGTATCCTCTCGGCATCCGCTGTCCTTGCGGTAATCATCATGACCGGGATATTGCTCTTCTGCCTTAAGTTCTTAAGTGCGGTAAGGCCGTCCATGTCCGGCATCATGATATCCAGGAGGCACATATCGGGCTTCTCTTTGTCAAGAAGATCCAGCACTTCCAGTCCTGTGGATGCTTCGACCACCTTGAATCCGTCATTCTCTAGATAGAGCTTAAGAAGGTTCCTTATCTCCTTCTCATCATCAGCTACCAGTATCTTGTATTCCATATTATTCCTCTGCCGTGATTCTTAAAAACAGGATAACCGGCAAGCTGTCTTGCCGGCTATCCCTACTATACCATATCCCCGATTCCTAATCCTATTCCTACCCATATTCGCGGTGTTAAACTGTAGCGATTTCCTTCTTGTCGCCGTACTTGAGTGCCTCATAGAGAGCTGCATCAGTCTGGAGCTTGTAAGGATCTACATAGAAGATGCTCAGCAGTCCGCATGTGCAGAGGGAGAGCAGTTCCCAACCGATGAATGAGAGATCGAGAACGAATGTCTTCCACTTGTTGCCCTTCATGAGCTTGGAGCTCTCAGCGAGGATATCGCTGTACTTCATGTCAGGGTTCTCAGCGAAGATGTAAGGTACAAGCCTGTACTCATACGCCTTGATGATTCCGGGGATAACGAAGAGGAGCGACCAAAGCCAGATGAAAAGATCCTTGAAGAATGCTGTCTTAACTGCGTTCTTGTAGTTCTTATCGAAAGCGAATGTCAGTGAAGAGAGCTTCGCGGGCTCATCCAGGTTACGTCTGAAGAAGTTCCTGCATCCGAACTCTACCGGGTTGATGAGAAGTACATCTACTGCGATTCCTACTGCGCTTGCTACGAGAACTATTGCGAATACCGTTAAAGCTACAATGCTGAATATTGCGATTCCGAATGCTACGTCTGTCTCGTTGACCTCAATTTCGTTGCCGTTATCGTCTGATGTAACTACTGTTACGGTTACCGGATCAGAGTTCTCATCGATTCCTTCGACCTCAACTTCTTCCACAGTCTCTGTCTCTTCTCGATGCTGGTTGTTATACATCAGTGAGCTGAATGTCGAAGATCCGCCGCTTGCTGCTCCGCCTGCCCCGCTTGCTCCTCCTACGATGATGGCGAAGATCAATCCGCAGAGGACGCACTTCCAGTAATTGAGCTGAAAGGCTTTCTTTGCCTTTTCCTTAATCTGCTTTCTTGTCCACATATTCCTTTTACCTCCTGCGGCATCTTGCCGCTGTGTTTTGTTTGATGGCATTATAGTACCTCCCGAACCTTAACCTGCAATCCTTGTTTCCTTAACTTAACCTTAAGTTGCAAAAAGGCTCATAAAAGGGCTATTTGTTACTGCTTGCGTACTGCATTGCTGTACAGTCGCAGTGCATTTCCAGGCAAAACAAAAGGCTCTGGACTCGCCGAAAGATCAGTGAGTTGAGCCTTAATAAGAAAAAGGCTCTGGGCCCTCCGCTTTCAGCAGTGGGTCGAACCTTTTCTATATATATGTTAACAAGAACTATTCCATTGTCAACATATTAACCTCGTGAAAAAGTCTTAATAGCATGCAAACACATGCTATAAACCCGACAAAAACCGACAAAAACCGACTAAACAGGCCGCCATCAAAGGCGGCCTGAAGAGGTATATACAGAATGCTTGAGCTCAGATCCCTTCCTTGGCCTTTTCGAGGTTTTCGATCACCCTGTCGCACCACTTGTCGAACTCGGGGTCCTCGACGCGGCACTCGGGGTGGTTAAGGATGTACTCGAGGGCAATGCGCACGCCTCTGCTGAACGGCACGTTGGTCTTCATGTCCGGCGCGATCCTCTTGAGCTTGGAGTTCTCGAAAACAACACTTACCGCCTTGTCTCCGATCAGACCGCCTTCGAAGTCATAGCCGTACTTATCGCCGACCGCCGACAGGAACTCTGAAGATACGTGGACAGCGTTAAGCTCAACGCCCAATGCATCCGCGATGGTCTGGTAGATCTGGTTCCAGGTAAGCACTTCGTCGCCCGTGATTTGGAACGCCTCGCCGATCGCATGGCGGTTGCCCATGAGAGCGGTGAACCCGATAGCGAAGTCTTCGTTGAAAGTCAGATGCCAGAGCGATGTGCCGTCGCCGTGGATGATGACGGGCCTGCCTTCCATCATGCGCTTTACGACCTGCCAGGAGCCCTTGGCACCGTGGACTCCCAAAGGAATGGAACGCTCGTCGTAGGTGTGGCTGGGGCGCACGATGGTTACCGGGAAGCCGTCCTCCCTGTACATGCGCATCAGGAACTCCTCGCTGGCGATCTTGTCCCTTGAATACTGCCAGTGCGGATTTGCCAGAGTCGTGCCTTCGGTTATCACATAGCTTGCCGCAGGCTTGTTGTAAGCCGAAGCAGAGCTGATATAGATGTACTGTCTGGTCCTGTCCTTGAACAGACGATAGTCGCGCTCGACGTCTTCTACGTGGAAACCGATGAACTCGCACACGGTATCGAACTTCACCCCGAGTTCGTCCAGAGCCTTGGCTGCAGCAGCCTCGTCGTGGATGTCGCAGACGATCTGGTTAACGCCTTCTGGAACCGAATCGGCACGGTTGCCGCGGTTCAGAAGATAGACATCCCACATAGGGTCAGTCGCGAGCCTTCTGATGATCGCGCTGCTGATTGTGCCTGTTCCGCCTATAAATAATGCTTTCATTAATATATCTCCTTATCAGAACTGACGGGTCAGTCCTCCTTCTCTTCCTCCTCGGCCTTCTTGTCCGGATACATCTCTATGATGTCATCGTACAGCAGGAGCAGCGGGAAATCCGAGTGATCTCCCTTTATAAGTTTGTCTATGTCTGTCCGGTCGTCGTCGCCGGTACCGAGCGAGTCGTAAAGCTCGATCGTCTTTTCTTCATCATCTTCGCCCTTATAAAAGGTGAATTCCATGGTGATGCCGTCTACGCGGTGTCTTCCGGAACCCGGTTCGTGCCAATAATTTATGCTCTTAACATGCTCTAAGTCGATCTCCTGTTTCTTCAAAACAGAATTGACCTTGATGTGCTTGCCGTCGTAGGTGATCTCAGCTTTCATGCCGGCACCGATCAGGACAGGTGTTCCGAAGCCCAGGATTATCAGTATAAAAGCGATCCAGCCGATGAGCACGTCCGGAATAGAAGCAGACAATCCCAGAGAACATAAAGTCAGGCCGCCGCCGACTATGAAGACCATTATCGAGCCAGGTATCAGGAAAGCTGTATAAGAATCCGGCATGTTCGATATCTTGAACTTCTTTATCGCTTCATTCATCTGCCGCACCTGCTCCCTTCTGTGTCAGATCATATCTCTTGATCTCGCAGTTCCTTATCCCGCAGCACGAGAACTCTTCGTTGTCCATCTCGCGGAAATAGGATTCAACTATCCTGACTATACCATTATGCGCCACGAGGATGCAGATGCGGTCGCCTGCCTTGATGTCGTCTATGAGATTGTATATCCTCTGCGCGACCTGCAGCATCGACTCGCCCGTACCGAATCTGCTCGCCATATTCTTCTTCGCTTCATGGAAGACCGCACCGTCTCTCGGTGTCGACTCGTATATCCCGAAATTCTGCTCGATGAGCCTCGGTTCCACCTCGAGGGGGATACCGGTGATGTCTGCGATGTGCTTTGCCGTATCGTATGCACGGGACAGCGGCGACGTCAGGATGACGTCAGCCTTAATGCCCTGCGCTTTGATAAGATTTCCGGTCTCGACCGCCTGTTCGTGGCCGCGCGGTGTGAGCGGGCTGTCTGTTGCTCCGCAGATCTTGTTTTCGACGTTCCAGACGGTCTCGCCGTGCCTTACAAAATAGAAGTGATCCATCAGACGTCAGTCCACATCGAGGAACACGTTCACGATCTTATTGACTTCGGTGTTATCCGTTCCGACCACATCATAAAGCGTGTTGACGAAGTCTTCCGTGGTGGCGTTCTTGAACTTGCAGCGGCTGACGTACTCCTTGATGAAGTCGTACATCACGTCCTCACCGAGCTCCTGTTCGAGCAGGAAGAGGAAGTGTGCGCCTTCGGCGTAGATCTTGTACCAGTACATGTAGTCATCGTTTATCTCGCCTACGGAGAGGTTGATGTATGCCGAACCCGGTGTGATGTTGTCGTAATCACTGATCGAAGTGGACATGTCGTAACCGAGCCACCAGATACCGTCTGTAGCCTGATCGGGGAAGAACTCCTTGCAGTATACCCACTCCGTATAGGATGCGAAACTCTCGTCGAGCCAGGGCTCAAGATAGGAATTGCTTCCGACGATGCCCATGAACCACTGGTGTCCGACCTCATGCGCGATGACGCAGTCTGCGGAATAGCCGTAGAAGGAATCGGCATCTTCAAAATACAGATTGTTGGATATAAGGACAAGTCCGCTGTATTCCATGCCTCCGACAGTGGAAGGCATCGTAGAGAATACACATGTGAGCGTCGGATACGGATAGTCTCCGAAACACTCACTGAAATACTCTATGCTGTTTATGCAGACATCCATATAAGCTTCGGCAGCTTCAGCATCCAGATCGTCGCTCGGCACATAGTACAGATAGTACCGGACACCATTCTGCTCCGCCTCTATCTCGACGAACTCGTCGCTCGCGATGGCAGTAAAATCTCTTATGTCTTCTGCGGTTATCTGATAGGAAGTAAGCCCGCCGTCTGTTTCTTCAGAGACGATCTGACCGCCGGTCGCGACCATGTAGCCTTCAGGAACTGTAAGCTCGACCTCATAGTCGGACATATCGGTATAGAAACACTCACCGCCGAAGAAATACGGTTCATGCGACCAGTTGCCGTCCATATCGAACCTGCATAGGATCGGATAGAAATCAGTCAGCGAATAAACACCTTTGTAGCTTCCGAACCTGTCTCCGATCTCCGGAAGCGGGGTTACAAAATCCATATAAAGAGATATCTCTTCTCCGGGCGCGAGCGGCTCATCCAGCGGGATGATAACGGTAGTCATGTCATCACCGTCACGCTCACATTCGACATCGGTGCCGGACCTCAGATCCTGTACGCCCGAGATATCCATCTCATACGTTCCGTACTTGTCCTGGAACGCTGCAGGATAGTCTCTTAAGTAGATCTCACTAAGATCGACTGCCGAAGTATTGGTAAATGTAAGTATCATGGATCCGGTGACGGTATTGTTGTCAGTATCGAGTTCCATCACCATCTCGTAGTTTGGCTCGGGATTCTCCACATCAGCAGAAACCGATGCGGAAGTCTGTACCGGAGTCACGCGCACAGAAGGTTCACTCTGGGTCGTCTCCGTCACCTCTTCGGAAGCCTCTGTCTCCTCGATCGTGGTCTCTTCTTCGTCCTCCTCCTCGTCTTTGTGGGACTTCTTCTTGTGACCGCCGTCGAACAGACCGCATCCCACGAAGGAAAGCAGCACAGCAGCCGCAAGCATTGTGCTTACGGCTGCCTTAAAGTTCAGTTTGTTATAGATTCTCTTATTCATGCGACCATTATATCACATGAGGAATCTCCTACTTCCGTGCTTTGACACCTGCAGCGCCCTTGCACTTGCCGGCCATGGCGCATCCCGAGCAGTTACATCCGCAGGAAGACTTGCCGGCCTTCTTATCCCTGATCATCTTGATTATCACGAAGGCGACGAGCAGCACTACCGCGAGAGTGAGCACTATGTCGATCCAATGAGCTGCGATCCATTCGATCAGGAACATGAGGTGTCAGTTACTCCTTTCATATCAGGCCTTAACGGTCAGTTTCTTCGATTCCTTATAAGGACGGAAGAGCATGTACAGCATGAAGGCGAGGATAGCCAGTGCGAATATCAGGCCTATGACGTTCACGCTTCCTGAGAAGAGCAGACCTAACTGGTACACGATGAGGCCTATAGCATATGCGAATACGCACATGTAACCGATGGCGAATGCTGTCCACTTGGCGCTGTTCATCTCTCTCTTGATGGCACCCATTGCCGCAAAGCAAGGTGCGCAGAGGAGGTTGAACAGCATGAACGCGAATGCCGCGAGCTGGCCGTGACCGTCCGAGATGGCGTTGAAATCATCACTGACGTTAGCCCAGATCTGCGAACCCTCTTCATCGAGTTCGTCTTCTTCCGTCTCCGCCTCATAATTATACAGAACGCCGAAAGTACCTACAACTTCCTCCTTAGCAACAAGGCCTGTAACGGTAGCGACCGTTGCTCTCCAGGAACCGAATCCCAGAGGGCTGAAGACAGGTGATGCGACCTTACCTACGTCAGCCAGGATCGAGTCATCCATAGGTGTAACTTCATCAGGTTCGATGCCCATGTTTGCTGCGAGTTCTTCGACATATTCGTCGGACCATACTGTCTCGTCCTCAGCGAGCTCGTCGACCATGCCGAACTTGCCGTTGACTGTACCGAGGCTGCTAAGAGCCCAGATGACGATGGATGAGATCACGATGACCGTGCCTGCACGCTTGATGAAGGACCAGCCGCGCTCCCATGTGCCGTGGAGGACGTTCTTCCATGAAGGTACGTGGTAAGCAGGAAGCTCCATTACGAACGGAGCGGGATCGCCTGCGAACATCTTTGTCTTCTTGAGCATTATGCCGGAGATGATGATCGCTGCCATACCGATGAAGTATGCGGAGACTGCAATCCATCCGCTGCCTCCGAAGAGGGCACCTGCGATGAGGCCGATGATGGGCATTTTCGCGCCGCAGGGGATGAAACATGTTGTCATGATGGTCATCCTTCTGTCGCGCTCGTTCTCGATGGTACGTGATGCCATGACGCCCGGAACGCCGCAGCCCGTGCCTACGAGCATCGGGATGAAGGACTTGCCGGACAGGCCGAACTTACGGAAGATACGGTCCATGATGAACGCGATCCTTGCCATGTAGCCGATGTCTTCGAGGATGCAGAGCATCAGGAAGAGTACGAGCATCTGGGGAACGAAGCCAAGAACTGCGCCGACACCAGCGACGATACCGTCAGAGATGAGTCCGACTACCAAGCCGGATGCGCCCCAGCTCTCGAGCAGTGCGCGTGAACCTTCGATCATCCACTCGCCGCCAAGGACATCATTGGTCCAGTCGGTGAGGAAAGTACCGATACCTAATCCGCCGTCAGCTATCGAAGTACCCATGCTGAGGCTGTATACAACGTACATTACCAGAGCAAAGATCGGCAGTGCCAGGATCCTGTTGGTAACGATCTTATCGATCTTGTCGGAGACTGTAAGCTTGCCTGCCGACTTCTTCTTATAGCTGCCCTTAAGGATTGATGCGATATAGAGATATCTCTCGTTCGTGATGATGCTCTCCGCGTCATCGTCCATCTCCGTCTCGGCAGCCTTGATGTCTGTCTCTATGTGCGAGAGCTTGTCTGAAGGGATATCGAGCTTCTCCAGCACCTTCTCGTCCCTCTCGAAAACCTTGATCGCATACCATCTCTGCTGCTCATCAGGCATATCGTGCAGTGCAGCTTCCTCGATGTGAGCGAGTGCGTGCTCGACCACGCCCGAGAAGCTGTGCATCGGAACCGTCTTGGTGCCTTCGGAAGCTTTCATTGCCTCCTCTGCAGCCTCGATGCATCCGTCGCCCTTGAGCGCGGAGATCTCCACTACCTTGCAGCCAAGCTGTCTGGCAAGTTCCTCGGTATTGATCTTGTCGCCGTTCTTCTTGACTACATCCATCATGTTGACAGCGACTACGACGGGGATGCCGAGCTCGGTGAGCTGCGTTGTCAGATAGAGGTTACGCTCGAGGTTCGTACCGTCTACGATATTGAGGATAGCATCGGGACGCTCCTCGATGAGATAATTACGTGCTACTACTTCCTCCAGTGTGTACGGAGAGAGCGAATAGATACCCGGAAGGTCCGTGATCGTTACGTTGCTGTGCTTCTTGAGCTTACCTTCCTTCTTCTCGACCGTAACGCCCGGCCAGTTACCGACGAACTGATTCGAGCCCGTCAGGTTGTTGAACAGCGTAGTCTTACCGCTGTTCGGGTTGCCCGCCAATGCGATGCGAATTTCTTTTGCCATTATGTTCCTTCCTCCTTAGTCGCGGTTGCCTATGGCTAACCGCGAGTGCAAATTTTTTTTGTCTGTTAAGCCTGGTCTTCGAGCTCGACCATCATTGCATCTGCCTTACGGATGGATAATTCGTATCCTCTGACAGTAAGTTCGATAGGGTCTCCGAGCGGAGCAACCTTGCGGATCTTAAGTTCAACGCCTTTTGTAAGGCCCATGTCCATGATCCTCCTCTTGACTGCACCTTCGCCGGTGATCTTCCTGATCTTTACGGTCTCACCGACTTTAACGTCCTTAAGTGTTCTCATTTATGTACATCCTCCTTTTTGAATACTTGATAAAAGGCCGCCGGGCTTTGATTTTGCCCGTCAGACCATGATCTTCCTAGCCATTTCTTCGCTGATGGCTACCCTGGATTCTTTTACGTTGACGATGATATTGCCTGATAATGACGAGATTATGGTGACGTTGCCGCCTACCGCAAATCCGAGATCCGCAAGGTGCTGTTTGACTTCAGCGCTGCCTCCGATCTTCCTTATCGTGTTCACTTCTCCAACTTCAGCTAATGCAAGCGGCATCATATGTACCCTCCCGGTTAAGCGCGCAGTTAACCTCCGCTAACTAATCACGCGTATTATAGTTAGCGCAGGGTAACTTGTCAAGTAGGAGTTTGTTGCTGCCGATGTACTGCAGTGTTGGGGCAAAAGTCTTCGATTTGTTCTACAAAAACGCTCAAATGAAGACTTTTTTGTAGACTTCTGGTTATGTCCATATAATTGTGTAAATTCAAAAAATCAGAAAAAGTGTCATTCTGATTATTCTTCCTTAAAATGTTAATAACCACAAAAACAGCAAA
>CACZMA010000020.1 GCA_902782125.1 Oscillospiraceae bacterium
CGTCAGGCCAATTACTCCCCTAATTATAAGAAAAGTGCAACTGTCGGAGTTAATTACTCTCTAACAATTACACTTTCTATGGTACTAAAAAGCCGGCCCGAAGGCCGGCTCCTTAACTGCTGATCAGTAAATGAATTACTTGAGCTCGAGCTCAGCGCCGCAATCAGCGAGCTTCTTCATGAGGTCATCAGCCTCATCCTTGGAAACGTTCTCCTTGAGGGCAACAGGTGCCTTCTCAACGAGCTCCTTAGCATCCTTAAGGCCCATACCGAGTACGTCCTTAACAGCCTTGATAACGTTCATCTTGGAATCACCAAAGCTCTTGAGCATAACTGTGAACTCTGTCTGCTCTGCTGCGCCGCCTGCTGCGCCGCCTGCTGCTGCACCTGTTGCAACTACTGCTGCTGCAGATACGCCAAATTCATCTTCGATAGCCTTCTCGAGGTCGAAGAGTTCCATAACTGATAATGTCTTGATCTCGTCAAGAATTGCTGTAACTTTCTCACTAGCCATTTTAGTTTTCCTCCTGATTAATATTGACTAATTACTCTGCAGGTGTTGCAGCGGGTGCTGCCTCTTCTGCGGGTGCTGCAGCCTCTTCAGCTGCCGGTGCAGCTTCTTCAGCTGCGGGTGCAGGTGCTCCTTCTTCTGCTTCCTTCTTCTCAGCTACTGCCTTTACGAGCATTGCGAGCTTTGTAAAAGGGAAAAGCAAAGAATAAGCAACCTGAGTGTAGAGAGTCTCGGTATCCGGTACCTTGGAAAGTGCGATGATCTCGTCGATCGAAGCAACCTTACCGTCAATGATGCCGCCCTTGATCTCCATCGGTTCATAATCTTCAGCATACTTTGCAAGGATCTTTGCGGGAGCTGTGATCTCATCGCTGTAAGCTACAGCCGTAGGACCTTCGAAGATCTCGTCGAGTCCTTCGAATCCGAGCTTCTCGAATACTCTCTTCAGAGTAGTATTCTTGATTACCTCGAACTTAACTCCTGCCTTGCGAAGATCAGCTCTCATAGCAGTATCCTGAGCGACTGTGAGTCCGCGTGTAGATGCAAATACGTATGTAGCTGCACCCTTCAGTGACTCAGCGAGCTCTTCGACACGCTGCTGCTTTGCTGCAAGAATCTTCTCACTGGGCATATTCGGTTCTTCCTCCTTGTTAAAATTTCATATTAAAACCCCTGTACCGTTCAGACAGCACAGGGGCAGAATTACACTTGAAACAAGTATCTCATCTTCCTCGGCTGGCCGCACTCCGCGAAGGAATGCATTTGAGGAGCAGATGCCCCGCCTGCTGTCTTAGGCAGAAAGGTATTTAATTGTAAAAATATCAGCCGAACTTCTGGGCGTTGACTCTGATGCCGGGGCCCATGGTCGAAGCGATGGAGCAGTTTTTGATGTACTGTCCCTTTGCTGCGGACGGCTTTGCCTTGATGATAGCTTCCATCAGTGCCTTGAGGTTCTCTGTGAGCTTCTCTTCACCGAAAGAAACCTTACCGATAGGGCAGTGAATGATGTTAGCCTTGTCGAGTCTGTACTCGATCTTACCGGCCTTAACTTCGTTTACAGCCTTACCGACTTCCATTGTAACGGTGCCTGCCTTAGGGTTAGGCATGAGTCCCTTAGGACCGAGTACCTTACCGAGACGACCGAGTTTACCCATCATGTCGGGTGTTGCGACGATAACGTCGAAGTCGAACCAATTCTCCTTCTGGATCTTCTCGATCATATCGTCATCACCAACGAAATCTGCACCAGCTTCCTTTGCCTCGTCAGCCTTTGGACCCTTAGCGAGAACCAAAACTCTCTTTGTACGGCCTGTACCGTGAGGAAGGACAACTGCGCCTCTAACCTGCTGATCAGCGTGACGTGAGTCAACACCGAGTCTTACGTGGAGCTCTACAGTCTCATCGAACTTTGCCTTACCGGTCTCGATAACGAGCTTTACGGCTTCGGAAGGATCATAGAGAGTAGATCTGTCAACGAGCTTTGCGAGCTCGGCATATCTTTTACCTTTTTTCATGCTCTATTCTCCTTTCTTAGTCCTTAACAACGATACCCATGGAACGTGCTGTGCCTGCTACCATTCTTGCGCAAGCCTCGATGTCTGCAGCGTTTACATCAGGCATCTTGATCTCAGCGATCTTTCTGCAATCGTCCCAAGTTACTGTTGCAACTTTCTCTACATTAGGTCTGCCGGAAGCCTTCTCGATCTTTGCAGTCTTCTTAAGCAATACGGGTACCGGCGGAGTCTTTGTGATGAAAGTGAATGAACGGTCTGCATAAACCGTGATGATTACAGGGATGATAAGTCCTGCGTCATTCGCTGTCTTCTCGTTGAACTCTTTGACGAACTGCGCGATGTTGATACCGTGCTGTCCAAGAGCTGGTCCTACCGGCGGCGCGGGTGTTGCTTTGCCTGCAGGTATCTGAAGCTTTACATAACCTGCTACTTTTTTAGCCATACTGGCCACCTCCCAATAAAATCTATTACCAGGATCCTTCGCGAAGGATCCTCATAACCAAAATAACTTAGACCTTCCTGACCTTGATGAAATCGAGTGTCAGAGGTGTCTCTCTTCCGAACATGGATACCGTAACGGTAACCTGCTGCTTCTCCTCGTTGATGTCCTTTACGACAGCCTTGCTGTCCTTGAAAGGACCATCGGTGATAATGATGAGATCGCCGACCTCGTAATCTACCTCAACAGTAGAAGGTACGATGAGACCCATCTTGATGAGGTCTTCATCAGACATCGGAGAAGGCTTGTTCGGATCGGGTGCTACAAAACCCGTAACGCCGTTTGTGTTACGGATCCTGTACCACAGTTCCTTGTCAAGCTGTTCGTTATTGCCGTATACGAGCTTCAGGAACAGATAGTTAGGGAAACGAAGGACTTCCTTCTCCTTACGCTTTCCGTTCTTTGTCTCGACAACCAGATCCGTGGGAAGGAGTACTTCCTGGATGACATCGCGAAGGCCCTGGGCTTCCGCGTAGTTATCGATAGCCATCTTAACTTTTTTCTCATAGCCGCCAAAGGTATGAATGATATACCACTTAGCTTCGTTATTCTCCGGCATTCTTAACTCCTAGTAATTATCAGCCTTCGCTGCTTGCTTCTGGCTCAGCCTCAGATGCAGGAAGTTCCACTACCATCTCGGAAGCGGTCGTAGCGATCGTAGGTTCTGTCTCAACTACATCGTAGAATCCGACCTTATCGAGGATCCAACGTCCGCCGGTACCGATAAGGGTCAGATACACTGCGAAGAACAGGATCACGAGCAGTACGACAGCTGAAGTCTTCGCGAGCTTGTCCTTATCGGGCCAAGTGACCCTCTTGAGCTCTGCGATGATATCCGAGAACTTCTTGCCAATGCGCTTAAAGATGTTATCCTTCTTATCTGCCATCTTGATATCCTTTGGGATTACTTGGATTCCCTGTGAACAGTGTGCTTACGGCAGAAAGGGCAGTACTTCTTCAGTTCGAGTCTTTCTGTATCGTTCTTCTTGTTCTTATAGGTCTGATAATTCCTCTGCTTGCACTCTGTGCATGCGAGTGTGATCTTATCACGTGCATCGCCTTTTGCCATGATCTGATACCTCCAAATCTTCTTTCCTGGCCCTACTTCCGGGCCTTCGTACGCAAAATTTGCGCATTAAAAAAAGACCTCTTGCGGGTTTTAGCTTGAAGATTGTATCACAGGTGGTTATATAAAGTCAATCAACTTCTTCTGGATCTTAACTCGGCTTCGACATCATCCAGTGTGATGCCCCTGTCGACCATAAGAACGAGAAGGTGATATTCGAGATCTGCGATCTCCTGGATCGTTGCCTTGCGGTCTCTCTGAGATGCCGCGATGACGACCTCAACGGCCTCTTCTCCGAGCTTCTTGGAGATCTTGTCCGTGCCCTTATCGAAGAGATAATTGGTATAAGAACCCTCTGTGGGGTTTTCCTTGCGGTCAGTGATAACGCTGTAGAGTTCCTTTAAGATGTCCATAGTGATTCCTCCGTATTAATCTGTCCCGAGATCCCAGTCCTCGAGTGCGGTGTAGAAACAATTCTTGTTGCCGGTGTGGCATGCGGCCCCGGTCTGCTCGACGGTGTAGAGGAGCGTGTCCCTGTCGCAGTCGATCCTGCAGGAGACGACCTTCTGCACGTGGCCCGAGGTCTCGCCCTTCTTCCAGAGCGTGTCGCGCGAGCGGGAGTAATAGTGCATGTAGCCCGTCTCGCAGGTAAGGTTGAACGCGTCGTAGTTCATGTAGGCCATCATGAGCACCTCGCCGGTCTCGGAGTCCTGCGTGATCGCGGGGACCATGCCGTCGCTGTTCTTCTTCATGTGTGCCCACATATCGAGGCTGGGCGCGATCTTACGCACCGGAATGCCTTCGCCCTCGAGGTAGTCCTTGAGGTCCGATATCTTGATCTCACCGAAATGGAACAGGCTCGCCGCGAGCACCGCGTCTGCCTTGCCGTCCACAACGGCGTCCCTGAAATCCTTCATGGAACCTGCGCCGCCGGAAGCTATCACGGGGATGCCGACCGCTTCGGAGATCATGGAAGTTATCTTATTGTCGTAGCCGGACTTGGTGCCGTCCTTGTCCATAGAGGTCAGAAGGATCTCGCCGGCGCCGAGGCTCTCGGCCTGCTTTGCCCACTCGAGCGCATCGATTCCTGTGGGCTTGGTGCCGCCTGCGATGACGACCTCATATCCTGACGGGAAGCCCGTCTCCCTTGCCTTTACGTCGATGGCGACCACTACGCACTGCGATCCGAAGATCTCTGCCGCACGGCTGATGAAGGACGGATCCTTGACTGCCGCGGAGTTGAGCGAGACCTTGTCTGCGCCTGCCTCGAGGATCGCGCGGATGTCCTGCACGGTCCTGATGCCGCCGCCTACCGTGAACGGGATGAACACCTCGGATGCGACGCGGGAGACCATGTCGATGGTCGTGTCGCGCGATTCGAGCGTGGCGGTGATGTCGAGGAAAACGAGTTCGTCCGCACCTGACAGGTTATATGTTTTCGCGCACTCGACCGGGTCGCCCGCATCTCTCAAGGAGACGAAGTTCACGCCCTTTACGACTCTGCCGTCCTTAACGTCGAGGCACGGTATTATACGTTTTGTAAGCATTTTGCCAGGTCCACCCTTCCCTCGTATATGGCCTTGCCGACGATGACGCCTGCGCAGCCGGAAGTCTTAATCTCCATAATGTCTTCGTCGGATCCGATGCCGCCCGACGCGATGACCGTAAGGCCGGTCCTGTCCACCATCTCACGCGTTGCCTCCGTGGCGGGACCCGTGAGCATGCCGTCTCTGGCGATATCGGTGAACACGACAGTAGTCGCTCCGATATCTTTCATCATCAGCGCGAAATCAACAGCCTTAAGCGTAGATTCCTGCGTCCAGCCGTCGACGGAGACGAAGCCGCCCTTTGCATCTATTCCTATTGCGACCTTATCGCCGTACCTGGCGAGGGCCTCCCTTGTGAACTCGGGGTTCTTGACAGCTGCCGTACCCAGGACCGCGCGCGATACGCCGTATTCCTCGATCCACTTGCTGAGCGTGTCCATGTTCCTGATGCCGCCGCCGGTATCCACCTTGAGTCCGGTCTTCTCCGCTATCTCGCGGATGACCTCGTGGTTGGTGGGAACCCCGGATTTGGCAGCATCCAGGTCAACGATGTGGATCCACTCCGCGCCTGCATCCTTGAACTGCTGTGCCTGCGCGAGCGGGTCTTCGTTATATACGGTGACGTCGTCATATCTGCCCTGTCTGAGCCTGACGCACTTGCCTCCGATGAGATCTATCGCGGGAAGTATTATCATCTTGCGGTTCTCCTTGCGAATTTCGAGAGGATCTGAAGGCCTGCCTCGCCGCTCTTCTCGGGGTGGAACTGTGTCGCGAAGATGTTGCCTCTCTCGAAGGCCGCGCAGTACTTGATACCGTAGTTTACGTAAGCCGCAGCATCCGCCTTGTCCTCAGGCTCGCAGTAATACGAGTGTACGAGGTAGACATAGTCTCCTTCGGACAGGAGCGAACCCGTTACGTCCTCTAACCTGTTCCAGCCGATCTGCGGGACCTTGAGGCCCTTGTCGGGGAATCTTCTCACCCTGCCCGGGATGATGCCTAACCCTGCGATGGGCTCTTCATCCTTCCACAGGTCGGTGCACTCTTCGGAGCCGTCCATCAGCAGCTGCATTCCGAGGCAGATGCCGAGGAAAGGCGTTCCCGCTTCCACTACTTCTTTTACCGCGATGTCGAGCTTGGATACCTGAAGGTTCTCCATAGCCGCGCCGAAAGCACCTACTCCCGGCAATACGACGCCGGATGCCGCCTTGATTACTGACGGATCCGACGTGATGCATGAGTCGTATTTGAGGTGATCGAAGGCCTTCTTTACAGACCCGAGATTACCCATTCCATAGTCGATGATGGCTATCAAGTTCAGATTTCCTTTCCGGTGATCCTCGTGTAGCACTCTCTGTACTTCTCGGCGGTCTTGTCGATGATCTCCTGAGGAAGTGTCGGTGCGGGATATGTCTTATCCCAGTCGAGTGTCTCGAGCCATTCTCTGAGGAACTGCTTGTCGAAGCTCTTCTGTGCCCTGCCCGGCTGATAGTCTGCAAGATCCCAGAATCTGGATGAGTCAGGTGTGAACATCTCGTCGCAGACAGTGAGGACGCCGTCGATCTTACCGAACTCGAACTTGGTGTCAGCGAGGATCAGGCCCTTTGTAAGAGCGAACTCGGATACCTTTGTGTAGAGCGCGAGTGAAGCGTCGCGGAGTGCCTTTGCATCCTCTTCGCCGATAAGGTCGACCAGCTGCTCGTATGTGATGTTGATGTCATGGCCGGACTCTTCCTTTGTGGAAGGTGTGAAAAGAGGCTCGGGGAGCTTGTCGCCCTGGAGGAGTCCCTCGGGCATCTTGATGCCGCCGACCGTGCCGGACTTCTTGTATTCCTTGAGAGCGGAACCTTCGAGGTAGCCTCTTACGATGCACTCTGCAGGGAGCATCTCGGCCTTCTTGACGAGCATCGAACGTCCTTCGAGCTCTTCCTTATACTGAGCAAATCCTTCCGGATACTTGGATACGTCGGTGGTGATGACGTGGTTCGGGATGATGTCCTTTGTGAAGTCGAACCAGAACGCGGAGATGGAAGAGAGGACTCTGCCCTTGTCCGGGATGAGTTCGTCGAAGATAACGTCGAACGCAGAGATCCTGTCGGTTACGATCATGAGGAGTGAATCTCCCGTGTCGTAGATGCTCCTTACCTTGCCCTGTGCGAGCACCGGCTTGTCGATGAAGCTTGTGTCTTTGATAAGCATGTTTATATCCTCCGAATAGTTGTAATTAACTTAAAGTACGCCCTTGGTCGAGATGACCTGGTCAGCAAATCTCGGGTCCGGCTCGGTTGCTTCGCGGAGCGCCCTTGCAAGTGCCTTGAACATCGCCTCTGCCTTGTGGTGATCGTTCGTGCCGTAAGGCGCTGCGATGTGCAGAGTGATCATGGCGTTGAAGGCAAATGACCTGAAGAACTCCTCGAACAGCTGCGTGTCCATCTCACCGCAGAAGTCTCCTGCGAACTCGGCGTCGAAAACGATGAACGGTCTTCCCGAGATATCGATTACCGCGGTGCCGAGTGCCTCGTCCATGGGGATCGAAGCTGAGCCGTATCTTCTGATGCCGACCTTATCGCCGAGAGCCTGAGCTACTGCCTGGCCTAAGACGATGCCGGTATCCTCGACTGAGTGATGAGCGTCCACCTTAAGGTCGCCCTTGCAGGTGATGTCCATGTCGATACCGGAGTGTTTGGACAGAGCGGTAAGCATGTGGTCGAAGAACCCGATGCCTGTATCGATGTTGTTTGCACCTGTTCCGTCGAGGTCTATCCTGACCTTGATGTCGGTCTCTTTTGTCGTACGTGCGATCTCAGCTGTTCTGGACATTTTTGATCTCCTCCGTGCACGCTTCTGCGAGCGCTCTCATCTCTTCGTCCGTACCTATCGTGATGCGCAGGTAGTCGCGAAGAACGTCCTTATCGAAATACCTCACAAGTATACCCTTTTCGCGCAGTTTTTTATATAACAATCCTGCAGGGACTCCCTTGGGGGGCTTCGCGAAAACAAAATTTGCCGCAGACTCCGGCATGGTGAAGCCCAATGCGCGAAGTGCATCTTCGGTGTACTTCCTGGTCGCGATCAGTCTCTCGCGGCACTTCTTGTGATACTCCTCGTCCCTGATGGCGACGGCTGCGATCTTCTGCGCGAGCCTGTCCGTCGGGTAGGAGTTGAACGAATCCCTTGCCCTCTTAAGGCCCTCGATAAGTTCTTCGGATGCTATCGCGTAGCCGATGCGGAGGCCTGCGAGCGAGTAGGACTTGGACGTCGTCCTCACCACGCAGAGGTTCGGGAACTCGGGAAGAAGGCTTACCGCCGTCTCATAGGGCTCTGCGAAGTATGCATACGCCTCGTCGATTATCACTACCGAGTCCGGGTTGCTCTTGCATATGAACGCGATGTCATCAAGAGAGATGGCGCGTGACGTCGGCGCGTTCGGATTGGCGATCGCGATGCCGCAGTTGGGCACGCCCGCGTAGTCGGATGCGTCGAGCCTGAAGTCTTCCCTTAATGGTATCTTCTTCGCCCTGATATCGTAGAAGCTCTCGTAGACAGGATAGAAACTGTACGAGAACTCCGGCGTCAGGACGGGAAGGTCGGTGTTGCCCTCTTTCTCGAAGAAGGCCTGGAAGCAGAGTGCGAGCACTTCGTCGGAGCCGTTGCCGCAGAATACCTGAGTCGGCTTTACTCCCTCCCTGTCCGCGATGGCCTGAACGAGCTCGCCGCCGTCCGTGTTCGGGTAGAGCCGAAGCTCAGAGATGTCGAACTGCGCGAGGCTTTCCGCTACCTTCGGCGAAGGCGCATAGGGGTTCTCGTTTGTGTTCAGCTTGATGATCTTCACTCCCGCCTTGGGCTGCTCGCCTGCGACGTAGGGCTCCGCTTCATTTATCTTTTTGTTCCAATACTTACTCATCTTTATTTACTCGAATCTGGCTCTTACGGCTGCCGCGTGGCAGGTAAGACCCTCGCTGTCCGCGAAAGCTGCGACGTCCTTATAGACCTGCTCAAGCGATTCGCGGTTGTAGTTTATTACACTCATCTTCTTATAGAAGTCGCCCGTGTTGAGAGGCGAGAAGAATCTTGCCGTTCCCGATGTGGGAAGAGTGTGGTTCGGTCCTGCGAAATAATCTCCCAGAGGCTCCGGTGAGAAGCTTCCGAGGAACATCGCGCCGCAGTTGTTGATCCTCTTGGAGAACTCTTCGGGATCTGACACGCAGAGCTCAAGGTGTTCGGGGGCGATCTCTTCGGAGAAGCCCACTGCGGTATCGAGCGAGTCGCAAACGATGATCGCGCAGTAGTCTTCGAGAGACTTCGCGAGCTGCTCTTTACGCTCTGCCGCGTCGGACCTTCTGTCGACTGCCTCGAGTACCTTCTCTGCCAGCTCCTGCGAATCCGTCAGGACGATCGCGGAAGCCATCTTGTCGTGTTCTGCCTGAGAGAGCATGTCGGCTGCGACATACTCGGGGTTTGCCGTCTTGTCTGCGATGATGAGGATCTCCGAAGGGCCTGCGAACATGTCGATGTCGACCTGGCCGTATACGAGCCTCTTTGCCGTGTTGACGTAGATGTTGCCCGGGCCGCAGATCTTATCTACCCTGGGCACTGTCTCGGTGCCGTATGCCATTGCTGCGATCGCCTGTGCTCCGCCCATCTTGTAGATCTCGGTAGCGCCCGCAATGGATGCCGCTGCGAGGATGACCGGTGCTATCGTTCCGTCCTTTCGCGGCGGTGTCGCGAAAACGATCCTTCCCACGCCTGCAACTGATGCCGGGATGACGTCCATCAGGACCGTGGACGGCAGAGGTGCCGTACCGCCGGGAACGTAGACGCCCGCGATGGAGATGGGCCTTACGCGCACACCGACCTTGGCGCCGGAATATACGTCCGTCATGAAGCCATCTTCCTTCTGTTTCTCGTGGAAGGCGCGGATGTTGGCTGCCGCGCGCTCCATTACGCCCATGAGCTCGGGATCGATCGATGCCTTGGCAGCAGCGATCTCTTCGTCAGTTACCCTGATCTCAGATGCTTCGAGCTTAACGCCGTCGAACTTCTCGGTGTATCCGAGGAGGGCCTTGTCGCCGTTGTCTCTTATGTTGTCGATGACCTGCTGCACCGTCTCGATGACGGGCTTCAAGTCCATCTTGCCTCTTATTCCAAGCTTCTCTACGGTCGCCTTGAGGTTTTCCTTTGTGCCTGATACTAACTTACACTTCATTTTCTTCTCCTTGCTGCAGAGCCTGTCTCAGCTTTGCTATCATCGGTTTGATCTCATCTTCCTTCATCTTCATCGAGACTCTGTTGACCACGAGTCTCGCCGAGATATGGGCGACGGTCTCAAGCACGTCAAGACCGTTCTCGTAGAGCGTCCTTCCGGACTCGACGATATCCACTATGACTTCTGCCAGGCCCGTGAGAGGTGCGAGTTCGACGGAGCCGTTGAGCTTTATGATCTCGACGCTCTCGCCTCTTACGCCTTCGAAGTAATTCCTTGTGATGTTCGGGTATTTGGTTCCGACTCTCTTGTTCGGGATCTCATCTAACTTATCCTTGAGCTCGGCAGGACCTGCGACGCACATCCTGCACTTGCCGAGGCCCAAGTCCAGCACTTCGTAGAGCTGGCGGCCTTCCTCTAAGAGCGTGTCCTTACCGACGACGCCGATGTCCGCAGCGCCGTACTCGACGTAAGTCGGAACATCGGAAGGCTTGGAGAGGATGAACCTCAGACCTGCTTCCTTGTCTTCCAGTATGAGCTTTCTTGATTTGTCCCTTGCAGCAGATACGTCGTATCCGGCACGCTCCATTATGTCCAGGGTCTGGTCTGCAAGTCTTCCCTTAGGCAGCGCGATAGTAAGCATCACTCGTTACCTCCGTTCATAAACATAACTGTCTCTATTCCCTTATCCTCGGCGTAGCTGTTCAGCTCGTCTTCGGTCATTCCGGTCGTATCGAGGATCGCGGGAGTGCCCTCGGCCCTGAGCGCTTCAGCTGCCGCGGTCGCCGCTTCGAAGTCGCCTCCGACGATGACCGATGCGCCCTTGGCGGGAGCGTACTTGTCCTGTCTCATGAGAGCTGTGATCGCGAGCGTCAGTGAGATCGAGAATCCGACTGCCTGGATCTCCTTGCCGAAGACCTTGGCAACATCGTCATATCTTCCGCCGGAGATGATGGGGAAACCGACTTCATATGTATATCCCTTGAATACCATGCCCGTGTAATACTCGACGCTCTCGACGAGGCTCAAGTCGATGGACACGTACTTCAGGAAATCATATCTTGCCATGATGTCCAGGATCTCTTTCAGGTTATCAAGGGCTTCGATCGCGCCCTTATCCGTGACTCTCGGACGGATCTGATCGATTATCTCGTAGGTGCCGCCTGACTCCGTGAGCATGAGGAGCGTCTCCTTGTCTTCGGAGCTTATCTCGAGCTTCTCGATCGTGACGGAATCCCTGTTGGCGATCGCATTCTTGATCTTGCCCTGGATCTCCTCGTCAATCCCCAGCTGCTTCATCAGGCCCTTATAGAACTCGACCTGGCCTACGGATACCTGCAGGTCCGTGATGCCCATCTCGAGCGCGGACTTGATGGCGATCGCGAGTACTTCCGCGTCGGATCTTGCCCCTTTCGCACCGAGCAGCTCGATGCCGCCCTGCGTAAAGCCGGAGAGCTTGCCGCCGCCGGACTTGCCCGAGCGGTACATGTTCTCGATATATGAATAGCGTACGGGATAGGATTCGTTCCTGCCCGCACAGAACCTTACCGCGGGGATCGTGCCGTCATAACGGTTGCACAGAAGCCTGCCGGTGCTGTCGGTGAACTTGTAGAGCTCTTCTTCTTTTACGAACTCTTTGTATACATCGAAATATTCGACTCCGGGGGTCTCGATCTCTTCGTAGCCGTTCAGCAGGAAGAGGTTCCTGAGCTTGGACTCGAGCTCGCGCTTGAATCCGCATATTCCGGGGAACTGATCCGTGAATCCGTCCGGTGTGTAGTATTTGTTGGCCATTGCATTACCTCTTTATTTTTCTCTTTAGTCAACTAAAGTGCTATCTTTGACCTTGCAATAATACCACGACGGATTTCTTTAGTCAACTAAAGATTTAAACATTCAGCGGTTTGACGAGTTCGGGCCCTTCGTTGTTCTTTGCGGTAATATCCATTCCTGCAACGCCGAAGCAGCATACAAGTCCGATGATGACAAGGATGACATCCAAGATATTGTCGATGAAGAAGCCGCCGAATACATAGTCGATTATCGTCAAGAATCTCGTGGTCGCAGCTTCGATGAAGCTGATGGATCTTGAAGCTGCGAGCTCGCCTGCGAGAACGATATACATCGCCGTGGAATAACCGAGGAACGATGCTATCGTCGCGATTATCCTGCCTGCGATATTCCTCTTGCCCTTCCAGGCATAGAGGCAGCCGCCGAGAGCGGGCGCCATCATGTAGACGACCGCATATTCCCTCTCGGAGAAGAGAATGTCAGCCACGTTGATCATCATCAGCGCCAGGCATCCTGCGAAGGCGAGCAGCGCACCGAGGATGTAGTTGCCTTCCTTTTTGGTCTCCAGTTTGCTTTCGACGGCCTTGTTGTAGCATGATCTGTGCACGGGTACGTAAAGGTTGTTATAGAATCCTGCCGTATCGCAGCTCGTGCCATGGCAGTAGGGGCATTCGCGGTCCTCATAGTACTCTGCGAAGAGCTCGCTTATGGTCTGCCTTATCTTCTCGTAGGAATTGACGGGATTGCCGTTGGATATGGTGAAGAATACCTGTCCGTTCTGATAGGAAGCATAGCCTCCCGGGATCTGTGACTTGATCTTGTTGTAGTAAGCCTGGTCGCATGCGACTGCCGCTCTCGGATACTGGTTGATCATGATCCTCACGGGGATGCGGTCAACGACGTCCGTCGCGCAGAGTCCCTTAACATTCATGTTGTATTCTCTAGCAAGTTCATTAAGTACGCTGTTTGCCATATTACCTCTCCTACTTGTGATACTTCTCGCCTCTGGCGATCTTGAAGCTCCTGTATAACTGTTCTGTAAGTATAAGCCTTGTCATCAGATGCGTCAGCGTTATGTTGCCGAGGCAGATCCTCCTGTCGGACCTCTCCCTTACTTCAGGCGCGAGACCGTTGCTCCCGCCTATGACGCAGGTAAGGCTTCCGCCTCCGCGCTCGATGTCTCCGGTAAGATACTCGGACATCTTCTCGGATGTGACGAGCTCGCCCTTAAGGTCCATAGCCCAGACGACTTCGCCCGGCTTGATGTGGGACAATATCTTCTCGCCTTCACGCTTAAGTGCTTCTGCAACGGGAATTGAATCAGGGCAGTCGTCGACTTCGATTATCTCGAGCTTTGCAAATCTCGACAGCCTCGTCTTGTATTCTTCGATCCCGTCCTTGAGCCACTTATCCTTCATGTGTCCGGGACAGACGATCTTGATCTTCATAGGTCGTAGCCTTTGACCGGTCCCAGCCTGCTCGCGGTCTGCACCTCGTAATCGACGCCCTGCGTGATGCCCCAGCTCGAGAGTGCTTCGACAAAATACTCGAGCGCGATCTCTTCTGTATTGTTGTGCGGAGAGATGTGGCCGAGGATGAACTTATGCGTCCCGTTCTCGATGAGCTTCTTTGCAGCTGCCGCGCATCCCACGTTGCCGAGGTGGCCTTCGCCGCCCGAGATCCTCTGCTTCAGTGAAGGCGGATAAGGTCCGTTCTTCAGCATGTCGGGATCGTAGTTGGACTCTAAGAGCACGGCATCAACGCCCTTGACAAAACCTTCCATCGAAGGAGTGAACCTTCCGAGGTCTGTCATGACTGCGACGGATGCCTTGGTCTTGAGGTTGTTGATGCGATAGCAGACGGAACCGTTGATATCGTGCGGTGTGGGCAGCGCCCTTACTTCAGCACCGCACTTGAGCGTCAGGATATCGTTCTCTTCTATTACGGATACCTCTGCCGCGACCTCTCCTATCTTGTATGCGGAAGTGAGGGTGCAGAAGACCGGTGTGTGGTATTTCTTGGAAAATACCTGAAGACCCGAGATGTGATCCGTGTGTCCGTGAGTAACGAAAATCGCAGCGACATCATCCGGATATACCCCGGAATCGATGAGCGCATTCGTAATGAGACGGCAGGATTTGCCGAGGTCTATGAGTATATGCGTTCCGTTGACTGTGATGAGTGTACAGTTGCCTTCACTGCTCGAATATAAGGGCTTGATGGACAGATCCGAACTCATGCTTCGGTGTCCTCTGAATATTCTTCGACATATACGCGCTTGATGGTCGCGCCGAGCGCCGTGAGCTTGGATACGATGTGCTCGTAGCCTCTGTCGATCCTGTATGCCTGCGTGATGTGTGATGTGCCTTCAGCCGCAAGAGCCGCGCAGACAAGCGCCGCGCCCGCACGAAGATCCGTAGCTTCCACCCTTGCCGCACGGAACTTGTCTATTCCGTTTACCCAGGCGATACGCTCATATACATTGATATTCGCGCCCATCTTGGCAAGCTCGGGGACATACTGGAACCTGTTCTGCCAGACGTTCTCGTGCATCCTGCTCTGACCTTCCGCGGTACAGAGAAGAACGACGGTCTGAGGCTGAAGATCCGTCGGGAAACCGGGGTACGGCGAGGTCTTGACGCTCGTCGACCAGATCTCGTCGTCGGGAGAGTTCTTGTAGACCCTAATGCATTCGTCGCCTTCGTCGATCTGGTATCCCATCTCGCGCATTTTCGCCGAGAGAGGCTCCATGTGCGTAGGGATGAGGTTGTGGATCGTAACGTCTCCGCCCGTTACCGCAGCAGCCACCATGTAGGTTCCTGCTTCGATCTGGTCGGGGATGATGGAATATGTGAAGTGTCCCGGGAGTACCGGAACGCCGGTTATCTTGATGAGATCCGTACCTGCGCCCTTGATCCTCGCGCCCATCGAGTTAAGGAAGTTCGCGACGTCAACGATGTGCGGTTCCTTCGCGGCGTTGATGATCTCGGTCTTGCCCTCGGCCTTGCATGCCGCGAGCATCGCATTGATCGTGGCGCCTACGCTGACGATATCGAGGTAGATCTTCGCACCGTGCAGAGGCTCAGCCGTGAGGTTGACGATGCCGCTGTCAATGTCGGTGGGTCTCGCGCCTCTCGCGCCCATGAGCTGGAAAGCCTTGAGGTGGAGGTCGATAGGTCTCTGGCCGAAATTACATCCGCCCGGAAGCCTTATCGAAGCCTTATGGCATCTTCCGAGGAGAGCGCCCATCAGGTAGTATGACGCCCTTATCCTGGATACCAGCGCTCCGGATGCTTTGTATGTGTTGATGGTGGTGGGATCGATCGCATAGGTATGCATGTCGATCTGTTCTATCGTCGCACCCAGTGATCTGCAGAGTTCCATCATGACATGGACGTCTGAGATATCGGGAACGTTCTCCAATGTACACGGGCCGTCGACCATCATGGCCGCGGCTATGATCCCGAGAGCGGCATTCTTGCTGCCGCTTATCTCGATATCACCCCTGAGGGGCGTTCCTCCTACGACCTCATATGCGTAAGGTCTGGATCTGTTAAAATCTTTATCTTCTGCCACTATATATAGGCTCCGGTCAGTTATCGTGTTGTTCAGGCAGCGGGCTGCTTCCGTCAAGTACCTGCTTGAGCGAGGACTTCACTTGCGCCTGCTGGGGCTGCTGCGGTGTCTGCTGCGCCTCAGGCTCCGGCTCTGCCTTCTTGTCGGCCGACCTGCGGGCGACAATGTCGTCAATATTATACCTTTTTCCTTGCACAGTTGGGTGAATTACGTGTTTTTCTTTATTATCTTTTGCCAATTCCGCTGCATTTTTCTTCGCTTCGGCCGGATTCTGCGACATCTGGACCACCGGGCGGGTCAGGATGGCACGGGCTTCTTCCCTGGCGAGGCGCTTCTGCTCCTCTTCCTGCCTGAGCCTCTCCTGCGCTTCGATCTCGGCGTTGACGCGCTCTTCCTCTTCCCTCGCGATGCGCTCCTTCTCGGACTTGATCGCAGCCTGGCGCTCTGCCCTGAGCTTCTCTTCTTCCCTGAGCCTTGCTTCTTCCGCAGCGGATGCGATGCGCGCGAGTTCTTCTTCGCCTGCAGCGACTTCATAGCTGTCTATTGCGAGCGCTGAAGCCGGAATGCCTGCATCCTGGGCGGGCATCTGCTCTTCGTAAGGCTCTTCTTCGAGACCTGTCAGAGGTCCGTCTTCTTCCATGTCCTCAACATATAAGAGCTCTTCTTCGAGGTCCGCAAAACGCTCTGTTCCGAACGTCGATATGAGCTTGGCAAGGAGCTTGTCCCTCGCCGGAGTATCGGTCTCATCCGTGCCCTCGTATTCTTCTATCAGGGGCATGAGATCCTCGTAATTCATGGACTTCGCAGCCTCGCACATCTGCAGGCCGAGGAAGTACGCCGCAGCCCTATATAGAGGCTTCTCGGATATTATGCCTGCTCTCGCATCGGCATACACGCCGTCGAAAACAGTCTTTCCGGAAGGCAGGCTCAGCGTGAATGTGGAACCCGAACCGAAGGTCGACGTTACGCTTATCGCGCCGTCGTGCATCTCCGCGATCTCCTTGGCGATGGCAAGACCAATACCGGATCCGCCGACTTCGTGGTTGCCCGAATTATCTACCCTGTAGAACCTCTCGAAAAGGTGGTCGATGTCCTTGGCAGGGATGCCCCTGCCGTTATCTTCTACCTGGACTCCGATCCTGTCGTCGATCGTAACGATGCTGACGTGGATCTGGTTCGGCTCTTTCTTATTGTCGTAATCAATGTACTTGATGGCGTTGGTAAGCAGGTTGATGACCGTCCTCATGACGAGCTTGGAATTGCCGTATACCAGCGGATACGGGCCTTCCGAAGGCATCGAGAAAGTAACTGACGCCCTTCCGGGATACTCGGATACGTTGGCGCACGCATTGTCCGTGATCTCCTTGATATCGAAGATGCCCATGACGGAAGTATGCGAACACTGCGACAGCACGAGGAAGTCGTTTACGATGTCCTGCATCCTCGTCGCATTGACCTGGATCCTCTGCGCCCAGATCATTAGGTCGTCGTGATCCGGCATGCCGCCGTTCTCACCTGACTTGAGGATCGAGAATACGGAATTGTTGACCGACGTGAGCGGTGTCTTAAGCTCGTGCGATACGTTCGCCGCGAGATCCTTCTGTCTTCTCTCGTCGTCCTTGATCTGGGTGATATCGTCAACTATTACTATCGCGAGATCCTCGCCTGCGAAGAACTTGCTCTCTTCGGTGCCCTTCTTCTTGAGGATCTTGATCTCGTATATCCTGCCCTCGCAGAAGTAATTGACCCTTATGAGATTGACGCCGTTCTCGCAGCTTAAGATGTAATTGGATTTGAGCTGATTGCCGTTATCGAAGGCCTCGAGGAAAGCATCGAGCGTCTTCGGCAGCCCGTCCTTGAGGAATCCCGGAAGCTTGTAGATGGCTTCGTTTACGAAGATCGCCTCGCTCTTGTCGTATACCGCGATGCCGAGTCCGATGTTATCCAACACCGCCTTCTGGATCATCTGTTCGCGCTCCAGGGCAGTGATCTTTATTTCCACCTGGGACTTAAGCGAGGTGTTGCCTATCAGGTATCCCGCTATCACTCCGATCAGTATCAGTATGAGCGCGAAAACAACGACAAGAACCCAGTTCTCGCCTAATTGCTTCAATAAGTCCTGTACGGATAAGATACAGATCAAGTCAGATCATTCGGGAAAAAGTACCCGAAGCCTCTTCTGGTAACGATGTACTTGAAGTTCTTCTGGTCCGGTTCAATCTTCTGTCTTGTTCTCTTGATGGTAACGTCGACAGTTCTCTCATCGCCGAGGAAGTCGAACTTCCAGACCTGCTTTAAGAGTTCTGATCTCGAGCATACTCTTCCCTTGTTCTCTTCGAGATACTGGAGGAGCTGGAACTCGCGGTTGGTAAGATCGCAAGACTCTTCGTGCTTGAATGCCTGCATGACGTCGCCATCTATAATGAGCTCGCCGTCGCAGTATTCATGTCTCTTAGAAGCGCCCTTCTTGCCGGACTGGGAGTATTCTGATCTCCTGATCATGGCTCTGATCCTCTCGATGAGGACACCGGGATCTGATCCCTTGGACAGATAACTGTCTGCGCCTGCGCTTAATGCTTCTATCTGATAGAGAGGAAGATCACCCTTGCCCGTAAGGAACAGTACGGGTGTCTGATAACCCTCTTTCCTGTAGTCTGTAATGAACTGAAGTCCGTTATACTCGGGCATCATCCAGTCAAGGATGATGATGTCAGGCTTCTCCTTGACTGCCATGCGGTAGCCGGATCTTCCGTCTGTGGCGGAGATGACCTCAAATGAGATTGCCTTGAGCATATCTGCCGTAGAATTAACTACTGTAGGATCGTCATCGACGATTAGGATCTTTGCCATATATAACACCTCAAAATACGAATTACCCAAATACAATAATAATTTTACCAATAAAACAATTCTTGTAAATTGTAATATTACATTTTTATTTCAAAATCTGAGCAAATGAAAAGTCCCTCCACGTTACTCCGTGAAGGGACTTGTAAGATCCGGCAGCAACCTATCTTCCCGGGCCGTTGCCAGCCGAGTATTGTCGGCACCAGCGAGCTTAACTTCTGTGTTCGGGATGGGAACAGGTGTGG
>CACZMA010000021.1 GCA_902782125.1 Oscillospiraceae bacterium
CGCAGCATTAACTGCAGCAGACGATATAACTATGTCTAACGATGAAGATGGCGTGGCTCATTGGCTTAAAGTAAACTGTATCGGATAGAACGGATAATCAACAGGACAAAACACAAAGGAGAAAAACTGTGCATCTAGATGGATTTGGACTTTTTGTTGAAGATATGGCCGGTATGATCAGGTTCTACAGGGATGTGCTTGGCTTTGAGATTAAGGAAAACGAAGATACGTCTAATGTCTATCTTGTGAAAGACGGAACTTTATTTCTTCTGTACGGCCGTAAGGATTTTGAGAAGATGACCGGACGTAAATACGATTATTTGAAGGGAATTAACGGTCACTTTGAACTTGCTCTTTATGTGGACTCTTTTGAAGAAGTTGACAGTACGTTTAAACGTGTGACTGAGAGCGGAGCCACGCCGGTACTTGAACCGACTACAGAACCATGGGGGCAGAGAACATGCTATATTGCAGATCCTGAAGGTAACCTGATAGAGATTGGCTCCTGGGATAAAACATATGAGGAAAAGGATCTGTGACAGAGGATAGTCCGGATAATCATCAGTTTTATAAATCAATAGCTTGTATCACTGTTATCATAATTATGATATAATCATGATAAGTAAATGATAAGGCGGATTCGATCATGATAAATATAAGACCCGTTTCAGATTTAAGGAATAAGTTTACTGATATTGAGAAAACCGTAAGCGATGGAGAACCTGTTTTTCTTACTAAGAACGGATATGGTTCTATGGTCGTTATGAGCATTGATGCTTATTCCAGACTGACACAAAATGTTGAACAGGCATTGGACGAAGCTGATGAATTTGCAAGAAATAACAGAGAGAGAATGACTCACGAGGAAGTGTTTGATCAATTGCGGAGTCAGTTAGATGGCTGAAGTCAAATACACACTTCAGTATCTCCCAACTTTTTACACTGATCTTGAAGAGCATGTGATGTACATTTCACATGTTCTTAAGAATGCTCAAGCTGCCAATGAATTACTGAACGATGTTGAAAATGCTATTCTTGACCGGCTTTCTGTCGCAGAATCTTTCAAGCCTTATCATTCAAGGAAAAAACGTGAGAATCCGTATTACAGGATATATGTAAAGAACTATGTCATTTACTATGTTGTTATTCCTAACGGAAGGAACAAGAAGATAATGGAAGTTCGTCGGATCTTACACGGTTTGCTGGACAGGGACAAAGCATTATGAGTTTCGGAGTTTATGAGATGAGACGTTCCTGCAAAGATATCTCGGCTGCCCGGATGCAGTGTATTCCTTTTGACAGACGGTACATGGAGCAATACAAGTCCGGTTATAATGCTGCTTTCCGTCCAATGAGAGAGGCGCTGAACATTAAACCATATGACTGGTATCATGACAGTAATAAGATACTGGATAAGTCCTCAGATATATTTATTCTTATTGAAGAGGAAGAGCTGATCGGTTCAGTTGCCTGTTACGGAAATGAGATCGATGATCTCTTCGTTGTAGGAGCATACCGTCACAAGGGATATGGAAAACAACTCTTGATATGGGCTATGGATCACATAGCATCATCAGGGTCAAATGTATATGAATGAAGGTTTTAGGATCGTTAAACAGGACTATACGAGATTTAAGGAAAAAGATCGAACATGACATATTTCGTTGAAGGTATACAGGGAAGCGGCAAGAGCACGCTTGTAAAGCTTTTTTCAGAGAGATTTCCGGACCATAAAGTTCTCGAAGAAGGAGACTACTCTCCGGTGGAACTTGCATGGTGCGCGTATATGGGTATGGAAGATTACCGGGCCGCACTGGAAAAGCATTCTTCTCTGAAATCTGAGATAGAAGCAAAAACACATTTTGAAGATGATCATGTGGTTGTTTGTTATACAAAGATAAGGACCGAAGACCGTAGCTTTTATCAGGCGATGGAAAAATACGAGATATATAATGGCCGTGTACCCTTTGAACAGTTCAAAGACATTGTCTTAAAGCGTTACGGCCGATGGGACGGGGCACCTGTAATTACTGAATGCGCTCTTTTCCAGAACATCGTGGAGGACATGATACTGTTCCGTGATATGACGGATGAAGACATCATAGATTTTTACAGAGGAATTAAGACTGCCATAGGTGATAAGCAGATCCATATTGCTTATCTTAAGGCGCAGCCTGATGATATCAGAAGAAATCTTGAGACTGCGAGGCAGACCCGGGTTGACGACAAAGGCAATGAAGTCTGGTTTGCGATGCTCTGCGACTATTACAACAACAGTCCCTATGCAGTCAGATGCGGACTCGAAGGCGAAGACGGCTTAGTCAGGCACTGGACTCACAGACAGGATCTTGAGCTCAGGATATGCGAAGAACTGTTTCCCGGCCGGTACACGGTGTTGCCCTCGAAATCGTACGGGGAAGATGATATTGATAAGTTATGAGAAGCGGGATGTATATTGTCAGAGCAGAAGCAGATCAGATAGAAAAGATCGTGGATATGTCTGTCAGAGCATTTGAGACAGATGTAAATGTCGGTGGAACAAAAGGTGACTGCCCGCCCGGATTCGATTCGATAGAATGGCATAAACAGATGGCCTGTGAGGGGCATTTGTATCAGGCAATGATAGGAGAAGATCTTGTAGGGGCCGCCATTATATTCCCGGATGAAACAGGAAAAAGCGTATACATCGGCAGGATCTTTATTGACAGCGTCTATCACAGAAAAGGTTACGGCATCCGTCTGATGGAATGCATAGAAAAGAATTTCCCTTATGCTGATGAGTTTGATCTGGACACCCCTTGCTGGAATGAGCGGACAAATGCGTTTTACGAAAGATTGGGGTATCGTATCATAAAGGTTGAGGATGGGTTCAATTTTTATCAGAAAAGAAGATAGATCAAAAGGATATGCATGAATAATATCAAAGCAGCAAAAGAAACAATAAAGATCACAGAATGCGGATATTACGAAGTGTTCGGCAAGAAGGTTGTGTTCAGTAAAGAAGAACACAACTGTGTTACCGTGTATTCTCCGGAGGACGGTGAGAAACTTCTTGAGAAATATGCATCTATTCCTTCTGGCGGCAGGATCTGCACGTTCAAGGTCATCAACTCGGATTCGTTCGAAGCAGCACGTGACATGGAAAAGCCATTCGTCATGAACTTTGCCAATGCCCATAATCCGGGTGGCGGATTTAAACTTGGCGCAAATGCCCAGGAGGAGGCACTATGCAGATGCAGTACGCTCTATGCATCGATCTCTTCTCCCAAGGCGTCTGAAATGTACCGTTACAACAATACACACGTTTGCATGGTCGAATCGGATTACATGCTCTTGTCTCCGAATGTGCTCGTATTCCGCAATGCATCGCTTGAATTACTTGCTGAGCCTTTTACGGCAGGCGTCATCACGGTTCCTGCTCCCAATAAAAGAGGCGCGGCAATGTTTGCTCCCGCCGGTCTTGTTGAGGAGACCATGCTAAGGCGGATCAGGATACTTCTCCTGATTGCCGCAGATAACGGATACAGGAATCTCGTCCTCGGCGCATGGGGCTGCGGTGCTTTCGGTAATAAACCTCAAGACGTGGCGGAGTGTTTCAGAAAGGTATTGATCGACGAAGGGTACGGGCGTCTTTTCGATGAAGTCAGATTCGCAATATACGGCTCCGAGAACGGAAATAACATCACGTGGTTTAGAAAAGTGTTTTGCGAGAAATAGTTCCATCCCTATTGCAAACGCACAGTTTTATAGAGGAGGAAAGTGAGAGCGTATGAAAATATTAATATTCAATGGCGGGCCACACAAAGGAAATACATGGCGGCTAACTATGGTTGCAAAGAAGTATATCCAGAAAATTGATACTACGGTTGAGTTTTGTGAAGTGCATTTATCGGATATAAACCTTCCATTCTGCACAGGCTGCAGTAACTGTTTTCGCAAAGGACATAAAACTTGTCCGCATCATAATAAAATGCAGCCAATAATAGATATGATTGAAGAATGCGATGCGGTTATTTTTTCTATTCCCTGTTTTCAGGGGCATTTGCCCGGAATTATGAAAAACTTTACAGATCATATGGCATTTATGCTGCATCGGCCGAGATATTTCAAAAAGAAGGCTCTTATAATCAGTACAACCGGAGGTGTATCTGCTCAGAGTACAACAAAAGCTCTGGCTGCAACGTTGCCCGGGTGGGGCTTTAATAAGTGTCACCAGCTTCCGATAACTGCACTGAGTTGGAATGACTACAAGCCAACAGAAAAGGATCTGCGAAGGACAAAGGATATCACGAAGAGATTTTACCTTGATGTGAAATCCGGAAAAGCGCATGTTCCGGGAGTGGGCGTGCTGATACCGTTTAATCTATTTCAGGCCATGTACATCGGTAATAAGGGTGAAAAAGAATATCCGACGGAAGATAATAACTTTTGGCCGAAATACAAAGGCATGAGATATGCACCGGATATACCAATGACGCCTTTTAAACGAGTCATAGGGTGGCTTATATATCAAATCGGAAAGCAGCTTTCACAGACAATGGTGATCACATATAGAAAATAAACTAACAGAGGCTGGCAAATGCCAGCCTTTGTTGTGCTTTCATTCTAGATTTCAGATGAATTGTATTATGACTCAGACTTCTTTTGAAAAACTTGTCCCATTTGACCCTCTCCCATTGCTTAATAGTGAAGAGAGGGTTACAGCGGAAGATCATCAATGCACATGTAATAGACTCCGAGCCGCTTGATGCGAGTCACCTCATAAGGCTTCCTTTTTAGCCTAGCCAAAGCATTATCCGATCAAAGAGAAGAACTTTGCGGAGAAGGTTCTTGATGCAGTTTCGAAGAGAATAAAGAATGCGATGTCGAGTATCACACAAAAGATCATCCAGACCTTACAAAGCCCCGAGACGAAAAAGCAAAACCTCGAACCGATCCGTAAGGAGGCGAAGAAATCGATACTTGCAACGCTCAAGGAGAATCAGGAGATTGTTAAGAATACGCCGAGGGCGGAAAATCACTGGAGAAAAGACATAGAGCGATGATGGTGTCTCGTTGACTCCTTTTAACTGCATCATTTTTTCTTCAACTGCCTCATTTAGGAGAAAATGAGGCAGTTAACATTTAACAATGAATAGTTGCAAAAACCTCGAAACGCCAGTATATAGCGTTTCAGCTTTTATCCGCCAAGGAGACCACTATAATTCGAACTCTTTCAATTTGGAGACAGTATCAGAGCCATAATGAAATGCAGCATAAACAGCTATCATGGGATCTTTATTCGGATGATATAATTATCTTGTCTGAGGGAGTGATCCCCTAACATAGATAATAATCAGGATAACAGATCAAATGAGGCAGTTGAAATTGACAATGCGTATGTAATGATTTACTATCACCAACAATAGGAGGCTGTATTCATGCGAACAAATTTGATGCCCATGATGTATATGTACACCATTATGTATGATCGAACATCATATGGCATTGATAGCGCGCAAGAATAACAGTCACTAATCAATAAGATAGCATCAAGGCCATTTATCAGATGATAAGTGGCCTTTTATTCTCGAGGAGGAGATAATGAACATCAGAAGATTTGAAGAACAAGATGCAAAGGCAGTATCAGAGCTTATCCGTAAGACCATACGGATATCGAATACCAAGGATTATCCGGTAGAGCTGATGGAACAGCTTATCGAAGTTGAGTCGCCGGAACATGTTCTCGAGAGAGCATCGTGGACGCATTTTTATGTCGCGGAGGAGCAGGATAACATCATCGGCTGCGGCGCGATCGGACCCTATTGGGGCAAGGAAGACGAGAGCAGCCTGTTTACCGTTTTCGTCTTGCCGGAGTATCAAGGGAAGGGCATAGGCAGAGCCATTATCGACACGCTCGAAAAGGACGAATTCTTCCTAAGGGCGAAGCGCATTGAGATCCCCGCGTCGATAACAGGTGTCCCTTTCTATCTTAAGATGGGATATAACTATAAAAACGGAATCACTGAACCTGATGAAGAACACCTGATCAGGTTGGAAAAGCGGAGACCGTATATGGCAAAGAAACCATGACTATCATCAGTTCAGACAAGAGTCTTACTTATAACGGAGGTGCCCAATGCATAAGTGGTATGACGAAGAATATGAATTCACCATTGAAGTAACCGGCTTTTTGCATGGAGATCATACGGAGAGATATTGCCGTAATGGAGAAGAAATAGGTGATACCTACACGTGCACATATGGGTGCCCTGTTAATAAGGACGGGTACGGTATTTGCTCAAAAACAATGATGATGCTGTATCCTCTTATGGAAGCGGTCAGAAGCGGAGGTGATCTCGAGAACCTTGGCGGTGACGGCAGATATTCAAAAACAGTTGTATGTCCCGATGGATGCGTTATTTTCAAACTGGCGGCTAAGCCTCTGGGCAATGACAACTTCCATAAGGGTGGATTCTGGGATTACCCGGATGCAACATAATATCAACTGTATGATCAGAAAAAGGAAGGCTCATAGGATTGGATAATAAACAGTAAAACTAATTGAGAAGCAGGTGTGATAATGAACGCTTTGATAATTAATTGCAGTCCCGTCAGGACAGGAGCAACAGCTGAGATAGTAAAGATAGTGGAAGGTGAACTTAAGTCCCGCTATGATACCAGGTGCATTTGTATAGATGATTATAAATTTGCGTTTTGCAGGGGCTGCAGAGCGTGTCATAAGACGGCTCAGTGTGTCATGAGCGATGCTCAGGTGATACGGGACATAATGAATGAGTTCGATAATGCTGAGGTTATCGTATCGGTTGCACCTTCATACTGGGCTGATGTTCCCGGACAGTTCAAATCATTTATAGACAGGGTAACGCCGTGGTGTAATACTCATGAACCACATGCGACCATAAAGCAAGGCAAAAGAGGTTATGCCATCGCTCTCAGGACCGGTCCTAATATGCCTGAATGCGAGAGACTTATCGGCAGCATAGAACATTTCTACGGACATCTCGAGATTGAGTGCGAAGGACATCTGGGTCTGACATCGCTCGAATATAAGAGCATTTGACGCTTAAGGAATTAGTAAGAATAATCAACAGCAAAAAGGAGTAAAATGCTCTCTCGGCTGCGTTGTATAATGGCTTATGATGCAGGTTTGAGAAAAGGAAAAGAGAACATAAATAACAGCAGGTTATCCTCATACCCGCGCGTGTGTTAAAATAATTTTTATATATTAGGACACGGCAGGGAGTTGTTCGTATGAAGCAAACTGCGAATAAAAGCACCATAACGATAGCGATCGTCGGAAGCATGATCTTCGCGCTCGTGTTGACGGTCGGTACGATACAGACCGGTTTCCTGGCGACAAAGGACACGGAGAAGGCGGTCGAGTCGGTAAGCCTTCTGTATCTCGATGAGCTTGCCGGACGAAGGGAACAGGTAGTCTCAGCCAACCTGAACGAGAAGATAGAGGACCTGAACGTCGCACTCGAACTGATGACGGATGATGATCTGTCAGACATGGAGCACCTCCAGACTTACCAGGCGAGGATGAAGCAGATATATGACCTCGAGAAGTTTGCTTTCGTTGACGAGGACGGCCTTATCTACACGTCCCTGGGCACGCAGAATAATATAAGCGATTACAGCTTTGACTATAAGACTCTCTCCGGACCGGAGATATCCATACTTAACACGGACATCGAGGACAAGACGGTCATCATCGCCGTTCCCGTAAGCGATATGTCGCTTGAAGGCAAGCCGTTCGTCGCATGCTTCATGGAGATCGACATGGACGAGATGCTCGAAGGCGTCTCGATGCAATCGGATGATACCGAGACTACATTCTGCAATATCTATACACGCGACGGCATCTCGCTGACAAACGTATATCTCGGAGGTCTGGCAGTCGAAGACAACCTCCTTGATGCGATGAAGAATGCCGAATTCGGTTCGGGTACATACGAGCAGTTCCTGGATGATTTCCAGAGCGGCAAGAGGGGAGAAGTCACTTTTACCTATAACGGCACGACGGAGACATTAAGTTATATCCCGGTATCCGGAACCGACTGGATGCTGACTTATCTCATCCGCGAGACCGTTATCGCAGATCAGATCAGGCCTGTATCCCAGGGAATCGTTGTCAGAAGCGTTACCCAGTCGCTGCTGGCAGCTCTCGTTCTCGTGAGCATGTTTGCCTTCATTATCTTCCAGATACGCAAGAATGCGAAGCTCTCTATCGAGAAAGAGACTTCTGATGCCGAGAACCGCATCAAGCAGGAACAGATGGAAGAGAAGCTCTCGCTTCAGGCAAAGCTGCTGGAAGAAGAGAAGCGGAGGACCGTTCAGGACAGTATGATCACGGCGATGTCCTCGGATTACAGGAGTGTCTACTATGTCGACCTGGACAAGGACGAAGGCGTCTGCTACAGGGGCGACCCCAAAGATCACGATCAGACGGAAGAAGGCATAAAGTTCCCGTTCCACGACCGGTTCACCTGGTATGCGGACAACTCCGTGGATGAGAACTACCGTGAAGGCTTCATGAAGTTCATCGATCCCGATAACATCCGCGACGGCCTTGCTAAGGAACCGATTCTTGCTTACCGTTATCTCGCCAGACGTAACGGCAGGGAATACTATGAGATGATCAGGGCTGCAGGCGTCCGCCACAAGGAAGACCGCACGGACCATCTCGTTCATGCCATCGGACTGGGTCTTACGGTCATCGACGCGGAGATGCGCGAGAATATGGCGCAGAAAAAGGCCCTGGACGACGCACTCGCATCGGCTGAACAGGCAAACAAGGCAAAGACCGCGTTCCTGTCCAACATGAGCCACGAGATCAGGACCCCGATGAATGCGATCATAGGTCTTGATAACATCGCGCTTAACGATCCGGATACTCCTGCCAAGACCAAGGAGTATCTTGAGAAGATCGGAACATCTGCAGAACACCTTCTCAATCTCATCAACGATATCCTCGATATGTCGAGGATCGAGTCCGGGCGCATGGTCTTGAAGAACGAAGAATTCTCATTCTCGCGCCTCATCGAGTCCATCAACACGATGTTCAGCGGACAGTGCCTCGAGAAGGCTCAGAGCTATGTCTGCAACATAGAGGGCCAAGTTGACGAATACTACATAGGCGACAACATGAAGCTCAGACAGGTGCTCATCAACATCCTGGGCAATGCCGTCAAGTTCACGCCCGAAGGCGGATCCATCTCACTCGATATCAAGCGCACCGCACAGTACGACAACAAGTCGACCCTGCAGTTCGTTATCAGGGATAACGGCATCGGCATCAGCGAAGAGTTCCTGCCGCGCCTGTTCGAGACGTTCGCTCAGGAAGACGTATCCTACACCAGCAAATACGGTTCATCCGGCCTCGGCCTTGCCATCACCAAGAACATAATCGAGATGATGAACGGAACGATCGACGTCGAAAGCGAGAAGGGCAAGGGCACCGCCTTTACCGTCACCGTTACGCTCACGGATTCCGACCGCACCAGCGGCATAGAGAAGGAACTTCACATCCATCCGAGCGAGATGTCTGTCCTTGTCATCGATAACGATCCTGTCGCATGCGAACATGCCAGACTCGTTCTCGAGAAGGCCGGGATCGCGGCCGAGATCGCTCCGGGCGGCGAGGAAGGAATAGAGATGGTCAAGCTCCGCCATGTGCGTCACCAGCCCTATAATCTCATCCTCGTTGACTGGAAGATGCCCGTCCTTGATGGTGTGGAGACAGCGAAGAGGATAAGGGAGATCGTAGGCGATGAATCCGCGATCATAATCCTCACGGCATACAAATGGGATGACATCCTTGAAGAAGCTCTTCAGAGCGGCGTCGACAGCTTCCTGGCAAAGCCGCTGTTCGCGACGAACGTCATCGAAGAATTCATCAATGCGTACAGGAAGAAGATGGGCGCGAAAACCGGCCGCAAGCCTGTTGATCTTACGGGACTCAGAGTACTCGTGGCAGAAGACGTCGAGGTCAATGCGGACATCCTGCAGATGATACTGGAGAGCCGCGAGATCGATTCCGACATAGCAGAGAACGGTAAGGTCGCCGTCGACCTTTTTGCATCTCATCCGGAGAATTACTATGCGGCTATCCTCATGGATATGCGCATGCCGGAGATGGACGGTCTCGAAGCAACTAGGACGATACGTGCGATGGACCGCGCCGATGCAAAGGAGATACCCGTTATCGCCCTGACGGCGAACGCTTTCGATGAAGACGTACAGAGGTCGCTGCAGGCAGGCCTTAACGCACACCTGACAAAACCGATACAGCCGGAGGTGCTTTTCGAGACGCTCGAGAGTCTTGTAAAGGTCGATGCTCCGGCTGAGGGAAGGGGCAATACATGACAAGATCGACAGACAGATTCATTGACAACAAGCGCCACATCCTCGTCGCTGACGATGAGATGATCAACCGCGAGATGCTCGCGAACATACTTGGCGATGAATACTATGTCCTTATGGCAGAAGACGGTGAGCAGGCATATGACATCATCAGCCATAACCGCAACACGCTCTCGCTGATCCTGCTGGACCTCAAGATGCCGAAGCTGACGGGACTTGAGCTGCTGTCACGCGTTAAGGAGGATCCCGATATCAAAGGCATTCCGGTGATCGTCCTCACATCGGACCAGGACTCTGAAGTCGAGAGCCTCGGACTGGGAGCTTATGATTTTATCCCGAAGCCCTATCCGCAGCCCGATGTTATCAAGGCAAGGATATCGCGTTCGATCGAGCTCGCGGAGGACAGGCAGATAATCACTGCGACGGAGAAGGATACACTTACGGGACTGTTTACGAGCGAGTATTTCTACCGCTACGGAGAGCAGTTCGACAAGTTCCATCCGCTGGCCGACACGGATGCGGTCTGCCTCGATGTTAAACATTTCCATGTTATCAATGAGCGTTTCGGTTCGGCCAAGGGCGACGAGATACTGAAGAGGATTGCCGGCTGCCTTAAGTCGACCTTCACGGATGAGGAATGCGTGATATGCAGAATGGCGGCGGATATCTTCCTTATCTACTGCGTACACAGAGACGACTACGGACATATCGCGGATATGATAAGCGAGTCCTGCGAAGACATGCCGACATCCGTCAAGATACGTATAGGCGTGTACTATTCCTGCGACAAGAAGCTCGACCTCAGGGCGCGTATTGCCCGCGCGAAGATCGCTTCCAACAAGATCCACAACAACTACATGATCTCCGTGGGCGAATACGACGAGACGCTGATGGATAACGAACTCTTCACGGAGCAGCTGGTCGACGAATTCCCGAAGGCTATCGAGGAGAAGCAGTTCCAGGTCTTCTTCCAGCCCAAATACGATATACGCGGGGACAGACCCGTCTTATCAAGTGCGGAGGCGCTGGTACGCTGGTTCCATCCGACTCTCGGAACGATCTCTCCGGGCAAGTTCATACCCCTGTTCGAAGAAGACGGACTTATCTCTCAGCTCGACGAATATATCTGGCGCAGTGCGGCAAAGCAGATCGCGGACTGGAAAGCGCGTCTCGGGATATCCGTTCCCGTCTCGGTCAACCTGTCACGTGCCGAGATGTACAATCCTGATCTGGTAGGGATCTTCGAGAAGATCACAACGGATACCGGCATCACGACAAAAGACATACTCCTCGAGATCACTGAGTCTGCCTATGTGCGCGACGCCGACCAGATCGTTGACAGAGTCAAGAGCTTAAGAGAACACGGCTTCTTCATAGAGATGGATGACTTCGGTTCCGGATACTCATCGCTTAACATGATCTCCGAACTTCCGATCGATGCTCTGAAGCTCGACATGATGTTCATCAGGACTGCCTTCGACAAGCAGAACGACACCCGGATGATAAGCATCGTCATCGATATCGCGAATTATCTGGAAGTTCCCGTTATTGCAGAAGGCGTCGAGACAGAAGAACAGTACCTGGCTCTTAAAGAACTCGGATGTGCCATAATCCAGGGCTACTACTTCTCCAAGCCGGTCACTGCAGGAGAATTCGAGAAGTTCCTGATCGAGAGACGCGAACGGGACAAAAACTGATACAGAAAGAGGTAATAAGAATGCTTACGATCGATGCACTCAAGCAATTCGGAGCTAATACGGATGAGGCGCTTACACGCTGCATGGGCAACGAGGGATTCTACTTCAAGCTGATCGGCAAAGCCGTCGAAGACAAGAACTTTGCAGCTCTCGAAGAAGCGATCGCCGTGCACGATCTTGAGGCTGCTTTTGATGCTGCCCATTCTCTCAAGGGCGCTATGGGCAACCTGGCTCTCACGCCCATATATGAGCCTGTCTACGAGATCACGGAACTCCTGCGCGCGAGGAGCGAAGCTGACTATGCGCCGTATCTCAAGACCATCGCGGAGAAGAGAGACGAGCTTGCCGCCCTGCTGTAATTACGAACGAAGCATATATTCATATAAAATCATAACGCTGGTAACAACAGATCAGCCTGAGAGAACAATACTCTCAGGCTGATCTTAATTTATCTATTATCTGTAAAACTTATCAGCAGGGATAACCGAAAGATTTGAGAAGTTCCTTGACCTGCTTTATGCCGTCTTCATCGTAGCTCGATACCTCAAGCACCGTGTCCTCGATGTAATACATTGCACTGAAGGCTTCCTTCTCGTTTGATTCGATGTAGTAGCCCCAGCTTCCCTTGTGATAAGCCTGCTCTACGTCTTTCTCGCCCTTTGCCCAAACATTGTAATAGTTCTCGAAGTATTCATCTGCATCTTTTGCTTCTTCAAATTCAATATAAGCAAAGTATGCATATGTCATATAGTCCTCATCTCTGAATTCCGCACCCTGGAGATAGTAGCAATCATCATAGATATAAGGATCTTCAACGTCGTCAAAATTCGTTCCCCAGACTTCGTAATCCTTGCTCTCGCGGTAGTCGTAGCCTTCTTCCCAATCGAAGACATCCTCGAATGCATCCATGAGATCATCCTCGTCGATCTTCTTGAACGTCTTGGCGCAGGATGTTACAGACAAGAGCATCGTGCCGACCATCGTTACTGCCAGTACCTTGTTCATCACCTTCATAATCATTTCCTCCTCATTTCTTTGTGCGTTCCCTCGTTGTAATTGTTCCCTTCCGGAAGGATCGCTCAAGTATATTTTACTTATCCGCAAATCCTGATAGTATTATGATTACGTCGGAATACGACTTCCTATTCTGCGGAAATAGGCGAGGACTTGCCCGTTCTTCCTATGGGATAATGGAATAATATAATTGGAGACAGGGGTATATTCATGAAGGGTAAGGCATCTTATACGATAATAATCATCAGCCTGTTGATCCAGGCGTTCTTCTATATGTTCGTCATCACGGGCGATTCCGGCAGCACATACGATAAATACGAATCCGGAGAATACTATTTACGTGCCCGCGCTTATACAACGGATTTTGAATTGACCAACGACAATGCACTGCAGTATTCGGAGCTCGACATGTCCGATCCCAAGAACATGCTCCTGTGCACCTCAAATGAAGAAGTATTCGCATCCGATCCCAAGGGTCCTTACTGCACGGTCGTATACGGAGAGAACACTATCAATGACTTCCCTCTGAGCCGACTGAAGTTCAAGACGGATTACGACAGGGACATCTTCAACGGCAAGAAGTACACCAGGGAAGAATACGATGCCCTCATGGAGGTCATCAGCAAGGATCCGTCCATGAAGGATATGCTCAGTGATGAGAACATGCTTCCAGGGAAGCTCGACATTATCTTCCCTCTGGTCGTGCTGGGTGCTTCAGTCGTCTTCTGTATCCTGCTCTACGTCGGCAGGGAAGATGAGATGTTCTCCGAGATAATGCTCGTTGTCTGGGTCCTTCTCAGCATCTTCTGGGATATCTGCTACGTCAATATCTTCTGACGAGAGAGATGATAACGCCCCGCAGATCACTGCAGGGCGTTTGGAGAGGGAAAACATCTTCTGCCGTTACATTACGCTTGAACTGACTTCGGGGTATGGTTCGTTCTTGTCAAATGCTCTCGCATAGATGTTATATGTGTTGCTTCCGGCTGAGGAGTAGCCGACTGCAGCCTCGATGGTATCAAAGCAGCTGACAAAGCTCTCTGCTGCCTTGCATGCTGCCTCGGAGACGATGCATGCATCTTCTTCTGATCTTCTGTAACCCCAGAAGTCCAGGATGACTACATCAACGCCTGCCTTGCGTGCGATGGAGAGGATCCTCTCGAATCTCTTTCTGTATACGTTCTCGATGCGTGATCTCTCGAAAGGCTGGTTCGAACCGAACGATGCCAGGAACGGAGATGTGAATGCGGAGATGAACTCGGGTGCGGAGCAGGAGATAACGTCTACCGTGAACCTCTCGCTCTCGGGAAGCAGCCTGTATCCCTCGCTGTCTTCCTTGATAACTTCAACGCCGGGAGTATAGATGCAGTCATCTGTTGTCATGCAGGAATTCATAGTGTGCGGCGCATTCAGACTGTTCTTGTGAGGATTATAGAACTTCATGAGAGCATCCGTGCTGTTAAGGCAGGGATAGAGAGTCGTGCACTTGCAGAGGCTTGCCTCCTGTGTGTCGTGGCCGTTCTCTGTCTCTCCGCCGGGCTTCTTGTCGGCCGCGCAGTTAAGGATGGCTACCTTCTTGCCCATTGCCGCATACTGGCGGGCAGCTTCGAGAGTCTTGCGGGGTGTGAGCTTGACCTCGGCATTCCTTGTTCCGTCGGGAAGGTCACGGAGAAGATCGTATGCACGGATGATCTTCTGCTCCGAAGCTGAACGGTCGGCAACTGCCTTGAGTCCGGAGTCGTTCTTGATATTCATGACAGTATCACGGAATGCCGCGATGTTATCTGTTCTCTGTGCAAACTGCTTGTATGTATCAGTCATTTTCAGCCACCTTTTAAGAATGTTCGTAACAAGCTATTAACAATTGTGGATTATATGTAAACCAAATGTGAACTTCAACCTCAAATGTGGCAAAAATGTGTTATTTGACAAAATATGTGATATAAATAGCCGAAATCTGCCACACGGAGTCGTATAAATGCTCCGTTTGCGTAATAATCCGGTGTTCAAATTGTGAAGATTATTTATCCCGGCAGTCTTCCAGGATCAGGTTCATGGCCTCGTGATTCGTTCCGAACCCCATGCTCTCGTAAAGAGGCCTTCCGCTCTCGGTGGCATCGAGGCTGATCTCGGTAACGCCTCTGTCCCTCGCGAGATCAATGAGCATGTTCAGCATTCTCGCTGCGAGTCCCTGCCTTCTGTAAGAGGGCTTGGTATAGACGTTCATCAGATGAGCACGCTTCCCGGTGGGGTGACCGTATGTGGGCATGATCTCTATAAAGCTCAGACTGGCACACGCCACTGCACGGCCGCCGTCCAGGGCAAGCACCGTGGCATCGTTCCCACTCTCGAAATACTTCACCGACGATCTGACGAGCGTATCGCTGAAGGCATAACCTTCGGGCAGGGAGTTGACCTCACGGAGCATCTCCAGTCTGATGCGCATGAGTTCATCCATATCTTCTTTTGCTGCAAATCTGATCTCGATCATGGATAAATAGTAACACTGCTGAGCAATTAATTGTTACATAATCGGACACACATTATTAAAAGATAAAATATAAGAGGATGATATAATCTGCTTATTCAAGGGAATCTGAGAATCTGCAGTGTAGCGTTTGGAGTCAAAATGGGAAAAAGCGCCAGACGGTTAAATGACATAAAGATACTGTGTCTGGTCATAGCAGGCATAGTGCTTAATCTTGTGTTCTCACAGATAGCTACCGCACTCTCCCTTCCTTTCTATCTGGACTGCATAGGTACAATACTGGCAGCCATAGTCGGAGGATATTTCCCGGCGATACTCGTCGGATTCCTGTCGAACTTCATTTCTGGATTCAGTGAATACTCCAACTCTTATTACAGCGTCATAAGCGTGCTGATAGCCATTGCAGCATCGGCATTGGCATCGAGAAAGTACTTCAGGGTCTCGTGGAAGGCAGTTGTCCCGATGCTCGTCCTGGCTGTCATAGGCGGCGGCATCGGATCAGTCGTTACATATCTTATCTACGGCAGTTCACTCGGAGAAGAGATAACGTCAGGTCTTGCCTATCAGATCTACGAAGGTTTCACGCACAACGCTTTCGCCGCCAATCTGATATCAGGGCTGATATATGACATCCCGGACAAGGCGATCAGCGTCATAGCGGCCATGATCCTCGCCGGGGTCATCCCCACTAAGGTGTTCCCCGTAAGAGAAGAGCTTAAGATCAGGCAATACAATGTCAAGGGTCTGTCGCTGAGCGGCAAGGTGGTCCTGATGGTGTCGGTGGTCGTAGTCTTCGTTGCAGGCGCCGTATCCTATACGAGCTTCAAGCAGTTCGAAGAGTCTTCCATAGCGCAGGAATCGTCTTATGCATACGATGTGGCCAATTATGCGGCTGAGCAGATCGATCCGATAATGGTCGACAAGTACATCGAGCAGGGAGAGAACAACTACTATTACAGGCAGACCCAGACCAAGCTGGAGCAGATCCTGGCGTGCTCGCCGAAGATCGCATATCTTTATGTGTACCAGATAAAAGAAGACGGCTGTCATGTCGTCTTCGATATGGATACGCCGGAGACGCCCGGAGCAGAAGCAGGAGAGCTCGTGCCTTTTGATGAGGGCTTCGAGGAACATATCCCGGCGCTCCTTGCGGGCGAGGCGATCGACCCCATAGTTACGAACGATACGTACGGGTGGCTTCTTACCGTGTATGTTCCGCTCTACGATCAGACCGGTGCATGTAAGTGCTATGTCTGCGCGGACATTCCGATGCCTGAAATCGTTAAGAACGAGACAACGTTCGTCTCAAGGATGATCGCGCTCCTGCTCGGATTCTTTGGTGCTATCCTGGCTAGCGGCATATACCTGACCAACAGGTCTCTCGTAGATCCCGTCAAGGCGATGTCCAGGATAACAAAGGAATTCGACTATTCCACGCCTGAAGACAGAGAGCGCACCATGTCCAAGGTGAAGGGGCTCAACATCCAGACGGGTGACGAGATCGAGACGCTGTACAGGGCGCTCATCACGAACACTCAGGAGACGAGCGATTACATCTCCGATGCCGAGCATAAGTCAGAGACCATCGAGAAGCTCCAGTCCGGCATGATCAACATCATGGCAGACTTAGTAGAGAGCCGTGACCAGTCGACCGGCATGCATATCAAGAACACCGCAGCCTACGTCGAGATCATCGTCGACAGGATGATGGAAGAAGGCATATATGCGGATCAGTTGAGCGAGAAGTTCAAGAAGGACCTCATAGCATCCGCGCCGCTCCACGATATCGGTAAGATCGTCATCTCCGACGTGATCCTCAACAAGCCCGGCAGGCTTACTCCGGACGAGTTCGAGAAGATGAAGCATCATTCGGATGCCGGATATAATATCATCGACAACATGATGCATACCGTCGACGAGGCGGATGCGGGATATCTGACGCAGGCCGAGAATATGGCGCACTACCACCACGAGAAATGGAACGGCGAGGGATATCCGGAAGGCCTCAAGGGAGAGCAGATACCGCTGTCTGCAAGGATCATGGCGGTGGCGGATGTTTTCGATGCGCTGGTATCCAGGAGAAGTTACAAGGATGGCATGCCGTTTGAGAAGGCAATGGATATCATCAAGGAAGGATCCGGTTCGCATTTTGATCCGCAGATCGTAAAGGCTTTTGTGGATTCCGAAGCTGAAGTAAGGAAGATCGCGGAAGACAGAAACAGCAATAAATAATTGTCTCGAAGTATTATAATAGAAGAGTTAATACTTTCTTAGGAGGTTATGGGAAATGCCTGACATCAAGGATCTGAACGAGATCAAAGAGAAGGCCGGTGAGGCCCTGGATCAAGTGTCCAAGAACAAAGAGGCAAACGATATCTACGAGAAGGCAGCCGGCGCTATTGAGAAGAAGACCAATATCGACGTGCCTTCTGCAGGTGATCTCTCCAAGATGCTCAAGTAAGGATCCGTTCCGCCGTTTAACACTTTTGGTTTGTGATTGTATCACAGGTGTAACACACGCGGGTGTTATGCCTGATATTATATTGCGTGGGCGAAGACCATCGCCCGTGACTTATTCAAATGGTCCCCGGAGCTGAACTACCCACCGGGGACCGTTTCCTTTTTATCCCGCTCCCTTGTTGCAGACGTCGCTTGACATATACCCCATAGGGGTATATCATTATCGCGAAAACAACATACCCCCACAGGGTATATATCAGGGAGGTTCACATGTCCTCGAAGAAAGACACCAAGCCCTGCTGCTGCAGGAAGAAAATGCGCTCGGATGAAGAGATCAAGGATCTGATCACCCGCCTTAACAGGATAGAAGGCCAGGTAAGAGGGATCAGGAAGATGGTGGAAGAAGACGCTTACTGCGTCGATGTCCTCACCCAGGTCAATGCAGCAAGGTGCTCGCTTAACAGCTTCTCCAAGGTAGTACTTAAGAGTCACATCAAGTCATGCGTGGAAGAAGATGTGAGGAACGGTTCCGAAGAGAAGATCGACGAACTGGTAGAGCTCCTTCAGAAGATGATGAAGTGATATTATGACAAAGTACAATGTTACCGGAATGAGCTGCGCCGCATGTCAGGCGCACGTCGAGAAGGCCGTGCAGGGTACCCCTGGAGTTACATCCTGCAGTGTCTCTCTTCTCACGAATTCGATGACGGTCGAAGGATCCGCTTCGCCGGATGCGGTGATCAAAGCCGTCGAAGAGGCAGGCTACGGCGCATCTGTCGCAGGCAAAGATAAGTCTTCTGATAAGAGCTTCGGGTCACTCGAAGAGTCACTCGAGAACAAGGAGACACCTGTCCTCAGGTCGCGTCTCATCTCTTCAGTAATACTTCTTCTGGTCCTCATGTATGTGTCGATGGGACACATGATGTTCGGCTTCCCGGTGCCCGCTTTCCTGCAGGGCAATCCCGTCGCGACAGCCGTTACCGAGATGCTCTTTGCAGGGATAATAATGGTCATCAACCAGAAGTTCTTCATAGGCGGATTCAAGTCGCTTGTAAAGCTCGCACCCAACATGGATACGCTCGTCGCGATGGGCTCGGGTGTGTCGTTCCTGTACAGCTTCGTTACGCTGATAAGGATGACAGTAAGCTCCGATCCGCACATGCTGATGGACGATCTCTACTTCGAGTCCGCCGCCATGATCGTGACTCTTATCACTGTCGGCAAGCTGCTCGAGTCAATCTCAAAAGGAAAGACCACGGATGCCCTTAAGGCCTTGATCAGGCTCGCTCCCGAGACCGCAGTCGTGGTAAGGGACGGAGCTTCCGTCACGGTCGACATATCAGAGGTCGAAGCAGGAGACATAATCGAAGTGCGTCCGGGAGAGAAGATACCGGTTGACGGAGTTGTCACGGAAGGCGCGAGCGCAGTGGACGAATCTGCTCTTACGGGAGAGTCCGTTCCCGTTGACAAGCTCCCCGGAGACAAAGTGTCCGCAGCCACGATGAACACATCAGGATTCATCAGATGCCTTGCAACTGCAGTCGGAGAAGATACTGCGCTTGCAAGGATAATACAGACCGTCGCGGATGCTGCAGGTACCAAGGCTCCCATCGCGAGGATGGCGGATAAGGTGGCGGCTGTTTTCGTGCCGGCAGTATTGATAATTGCTTCAATAGTTGCCGTGATATGGCTTGCCTCCGGCGCCCCCGTGGGGACTGCCGTTACGAGGGGCATCGCGGTGCTCGTGGTGTCATGTCCGTGCGCACTGGGCCTTGCCACGCCGGTAGCGATAATGGTCGGTTCGGGCGTAGCGGCAAAGTCGGGGATACTGTTCAAGACTGCAGCTGCCCTCGAGCACACGGGAAGAACGGCGGTGATCGCACTCGATAAGACCGGAACACTGACGGAAGGCGTACCCGAGGTAACGGACATTATCGCAGCTGAAGGATTCACTGAAGCTGAACTCTTGGAAGCGGCCGCTTCTGTCGAGAACGGAAGCGAACATCCTCTCGGCAAAGCGATAGTAACGTGCGCCGGGGAGCGCGGGGTTGTCTTAGCGGAGTGTGAAGGCTTCAGAGCCGTACCCGGAAGAGGACTGGAAGGCATTGTTGCCGGAACGGGAGTGCTGGCAGGCAACAAAGATTACATTGCAGAAGTGACGGCCATACCTAATGCTGCACTTGCAGATGCAGCGCGCCTGGCAGACGAAGGCAAGACACCGATGTTCTTCGCAGTCGGCGGAAGGTTCGCAGGCATCATCGCTACCGCGGATAAGCTCCGTGAAGGCGCGGCCGATGCCGTATCGCAGCTTCACGATATGGGGCTGTATGTGGTTATGCTGACCGGCGATAACGAGCGCACGGCAAACGCCGTCGGAAAGCAGGTGGGAGTTGATAAGGTAATCTCAGGCCTTCTTCCCGATGACAAATCCGATGCAATAGATAAGCTGAGAGAATACGGCGTCACGGCAATGGCAGGAGACGGCATCAACGATGCTCCCGCGCTTACCAAAGCCGATATCGGAATAGCGGTCGGTACGGGCACTGACATCGCGATAGACAGCGCGGATGTCGTTATCGAGAAGTCTGATCCCGGAGACATTCCCGCGGCCGTAAGGCTGTCCCGCAGAACGCTCAGGGGTATAAAGCAGAACCTGTTCTGGGCGTTTATCTACAACATACTGCTGATACCTCTGGCGGCAGGCGCGCTGTCGGGGCTGGGGATCGTCATGAGCCCGATGCTCGGTGCTGCTGCGATGAGCATATCGAGCTTTACCGTGTGCATGAACGCACTGAGGATCAACCTCTTCGACCCGAAGCGTGCTGGGTTCGGCAAGAGAAAGAAGTTGGCGGATATCCCGTCTGATGTTATATTCAAGAAAGCAAGTAAAGGAGAATCCAAGATGACTAAGACTATCAGGATCGAAGGCATGATGTGCGGACACTGCGAGGCAACCGTCAAGAAGGCGCTCGAAGCGCTGGACGGCGTTACTTCCGCCGAAGTATCTCACGATGCAGGCACGGCGATCGTCGCCATGGAATCTGAGGTCGGAGACGATGTCCTCACGAAGGCTGTCGAAGACAAGGACTTCAAGGTAACCGGAATCGAGTAATTAATGACAGAGACTCTGGTCACAACCGGATACGGGCAGATAGAAGGCATCGCTGAAGAAGGCATAAAGCTCTTCCTGGGGGTGCCTTTTGCCAAGCCTCCCGTAGGAGATCTCTCGTTCAGGCATCCGCTCCCGCCGGAGCCGTGGGAGGGTGTTCTGTCCGCTGCCCGCGCCAAGGCGAATCCTGTTCAGGGTCACGGCCACAAGGAGTACAGGGTCACGGACAGGGATTGTCTGTATCTGAATGTTTTCGCGCCGGACACGGCTGAAGACAAACTTCCCGTAATGGTGTGGATATTCGGAGGCTCGTACTGCACGGGCGGCAGCGGTCTTACGGATGTTGATTCGGACGAGCTCCTGTACGATATGAGGAGGTTCGCGAGAGACACTAAGACCATAGTCGTTACTTTCAATTACAGGCTCAATATGGAAGGCTTCCTGAACCTGTCATACATAGATCCGTCGTTCGAGATGAACAACGGCCTGTATGACCAGATTGCAGCGCTCAGGTTCGTTCGTGAGAACATCGGTGCGTTCGGAGGCGACGATAAGAACATCACGGTCTTCGGCCAGTCGGCAGGCGCGGCATGCATACTTGCACTCATGACACATCCGGATGCCGCACCGCTCTTCGATAAGGCGATAGTACAGTCGGCGTGCGTTGATTCATTCTGGAACATAGAAGAGAGCAGAAAGATGACAGAGCTCTTCTTGAAGTATATCGGCGTCAGCAGGAACGAGGTCGGTAAGCTCAGGACGATCGACAAGGAGGCAGTCTATCTGGCTGCAAAGAGACTGAAGCGCAAGGTCTTCTCCGGAGGCGATGTGAGGTGTGCTTTCTCGCCTGTCATTGACGGCGTGACCATAAGAGACTATCCGTCCAGGCTCGCATCAGGCTGCGACAAGCCGCTTCTGATGGGAACGGTCAAGAGCGAGGCAAACCTCTTCGTTAACGACGTCCCGGACATCCTGATGTTTATAGCGGCACGCAGGTTCCGCCTTAAGCCCGAGCACGGCAAGGGCGCGAAAGAGCGTTACGCAGACCAGGAGACGGAAGCGATCTACAAAGCTCCGGCAAGGGCGATCACTTCCGCATACAAAGGCCCCGTGTGGACATACGAATACACATACCAGACACCGCAGATAAGATCGTCCGGTGCAGGGTGCTTCCACGCGAGCGAGCTGCCGGTATTGTTCGCGCAGGACATGGGGATAACAGATGTTAATGATCCCGAGTCAGAGAAGACCGGCGATCTGATGCGCTCGATATGGGGAGAGTTCGCCCGCACAGGTAAGTGCGGTTGGGAAGGCAAAAGGGTGATATAATCGTTTTATAATATTCACCTGTTGGGGAGGTAGGTTATGCCGCACGTTACCATCAAATGCTATCCCGGAAGATCCGAGGAACAGAAGAAGCTGCTTGCACAGAAGATCGCCGGTGATATCGTCGAGTGTTTCGGCGCGGCAGAAGGATCGATCTCCATAGATATCCAGGAAGTGCCGCAGGAGCAGTGGAACGATACTGTCTGGGACAAGGATATCGAACCCCGCATGGACTTACTCTATAAGAAGCCGAGATATACGAGGACCTGATCCGTAATCCTCTTATGAGAAATCAGCTTACCAAAGCTTTAGTTGTTTCCGCGATCATTGCATGTGCGGTGATGTTGAGCGGATGTTTGTCTTTGCTTATTCCGCAAAGACCCGAGTATCCGTCGGATGAAGTATTCGAGCAGGAAGTCACGGATCTGGTCTGCGGTGAGAATATCGAGAATCTCGGAGATGGTAACTTCTCATCTTTGGACCGCGATCTTGAGTTTACGGAAAAATGGCTGTTGTCAGAATCTTCCGGAATGTACGGTACGGTCACTTATTGGGTATTGGATTCCGAACACGCCGCATCTGTAGGGTCCGTTTTTTACGACGGAGATGCCAACTACTATACCGCCGTTGCTGCATACTGGAATGACTATATCCTTGAGAGCCTGAACAAGTATTCTTTTGATTCTGCCGACTGCAGTCTGGACGGGGTGCGCTTGTACAAGATCGGCAGAGGTCTGGTCAGAGATGTACGCATATTCATATCACAGGATATCACTTCTGAGCAAAAAGCAGAGATCGAATCGTTCCTTGCCGATCTCCGTGATATCTGCATAGCAGAGAAAGAGTTCCATACAAGCACCTTTGAGTTTCAGTTCTCTGTTGACGTGTTCTATATGGATGATGGCAGCAACAAAGCTGCCAATGTAGGTTTTTGCGATATTACCGCAGATACTCCTGATGAAGAACTCACGCTGGACAGCATCATCGTCGATGACCCGTATTACATAGAGTGGACTGATCCTATGCCGGGAACGATTGTAATTACCGTGGACTGATCTGTAATTCGAAATGAACGATAACAAGGGAAAACTGAGCATACTTTGCGTGTTGGGATTTGTATTTGCATTCCTGGCACCGCTTATCTATCTGGCCAATACGATCATATTTTTTCTTCAAGCCTTATATCTGCTTCCAAAGGATATATCACTTAATGCAATTACTATGTTGTTTTGCCGGGTGGGAGGCTTTGTCTCTTTGATCCTGGGTTTTGTTTTATCTGTAGCGGGAATCATAACATCGGCCGTAAATCACAAGAGGGGTATTGGATTCGGCGCGGCAGGATATATTCTGGTCAATTCTTATCTGACCTTTATAGCATTCTGCGTTGCGGCTGTATATGTTTATTCTATCTTCCTTATGCCTGACAATAAATTGTGGGTGCAGCCCTATGAACCGCAGGAAACCGCTGCAACGACCCAGACCGGGCAGATAGAAGCGGGAGATATAGAGTACTCTTTGATACTTAACGATGATTACTCTATAAGCCGTAATGAGGCAGACGCAACTACAGGTCTCTGTTGGCACATCGAACACAACGGAGTACAGATACTTGACCGGGCAGCAGATCTTGTGCTAGAGCCTGAATACCAGTGGTTGGACGGAGCTACCGGCACATTCACAATCTATCTTATAGCCTTTTCTGACGATGGGTATGTCAGGGTCAGCAATATTATTGAATACACATTGGATGAGGCACCAGAGGCTCATATGCACCTGTATATCAACGGAACAGAAGTTCCTGTTACATGGGAGAATAACGAATCCGTATATGATCTTCAGATCCTGGCCCGCGATGATCTGACAATCGAGATGTCTGATTCGAAAGGGATCCTCAAGCAGGGTCTTATAGGTGAGAGCATATCAAACGATGCAACGTTGGTGACTACCGAACCCGGCGATATTGTTCTATATTCCGGATATGAGATGATCATCTTCTATGGCTCTACTACAAACGTATATACGCGGGTCGGTAAGATCGATCTTCCGGAAGATGAGATAGCCGCACTGTTATCAGACGGAGATGCTACAATTACTTTGGATTATAACTACGGACCGGCATTCGAATGAATTAGCCTGGCCAGAGGAGCTAACATGGAAGAGTTTTACATTAACAGCGACGGCATCAGGCTTCACGCCAAACTGGACCGGACCACAGGGACTGACAGGGGACCTTTGTGCATCCTTATCCACGGGTTTACCGGACACATGGAAGAGGATCACATAATTACGGCAAAGGATGCGATGCTGGATTCCGGTGTGTCAGTTCTCCGCGTCGAGATGTACGGTCACGGCAAAAGTGACGGCGAGTTCAGGGACCACACTCTGTATAAGTGGGTCACGAATGCTCTTGCCGTAATAAGTTATGCAAAGACTCTTGACTGGGTTACAGAGCTCTATCTGTCCGGACACTCGCAGGGAGGTCTTCTCACCATGCTGATCGGCGGAATGAGGTGTGATGATTTCAAGGCCATACTTCCTCTGTCACCTGCGTGGATGATCCCCGAGATCGCCAGGGAAGGCAATCTGCTGGGTATTGATTTCGATCCCGCGCATATTCCCGAGATGCTATACAAAGATGACCTTGAGCTGTCAGGTGACTATATCCGCGTGGTGCAGACCATACATGTTGAAGACGAGATCGAGAGATACGAAGGTCCTGTGCTGATCGTCCACGGCGATGCGGATGATGTGGTGCCTTATTCCTATGCAGAGAAGGCCAACGAACTCTATAAGGATGCGACACTGGTTCCGATACACGGCGCAGACCATTGTTTCGTCGGATACCTGGATGAATTATACGATGCGATCAAGGGATTCCTGATTAAGATGTGATTCGCAAAAGTCCCTGTTTGAGTCCCGCTTTTATGCTGGATCAGGGACTCAATGCGGGACTTTTTGCCTTGATGAGCCACCGCGTGCCAAAAAGTCTTCAATTTAGTCTTCAAATCAGCCGGTATCGAAGACTTTTTGGAAGACTTCGGTTATGTCCATATAATTGTGTAAATTCAAAAAATCAGAAAAAGTGTCATTCTGATTATTCTTCCTTAAAATGTTAATAACCACAAAAAC
>CACZMA010000022.1 GCA_902782125.1 Oscillospiraceae bacterium
TGAATTACATGACTCCCAAAGAGTACAAAGCTGTCTACAGTTCGAATTAAGGGTATATATTCCTTGTTTATGTGTCTACTTTTGCTTGACTAGTGCAAATTTTGCATAAATTTGAGTAAAAACACGTGAATTTGAGTGAACACGAACCTTTACAAAAAAACCGCACAAACCGCTCAACCACGGGCTTTTCGCCGAAAAATAAGGGGTTGCCGAAAAAACAGCAAAACCCCGTGGTGGAAACTGCGGGGTTCGAACCCGCGACCCCTCCCCTGTGAAGGGAATGCTCTCCCGCTGAGCTAAGCTTCCAAGGTTATGCTACACCTTAACATGCCGTTTTGCTATAATCTTTTATTATTCGACATGGAGGGAAATAGTATGTCTGATTACAACAATATACCTGAGAGCTATAAGCCGATATCGATGTGGGGTTACTTCGGATATGAGTTACTCTTCTCTATCCCGGTAATAGGATTCATCATCCTTCTCGTATTTGCTTTCGGCGGTTCCGGCAATGTTAACGTTAAGAACTTCGCGAGATCTTACTTCTGCCTGACCATTCTGCTGCTCATCCTGGTATTGATAATCACGGCATTCGCAGCATTGGGTGGCGGATTTGCAGTGGTATACGATATGATGTAACAAAAAGCAACAAGGGGAACCAATTAACTTAATAGGGATCACGATTATGTCGTGATCCCTTTTTCCGTATTCTGAATAATACCGGCATTTGTGTTAGAATATACTAACTGATATTAAGAGGTTGGTGATCACTCTGAATCTGCATACAAAACTGAAAACAAGACAAAACCACCGTGCCTTCACGCTGGCTGAACTCATGATCGTCATAGCGATCATAGCTGTATTGGTCGGTATCTCAATCCCAATATTCATGGGCCAGCTTGAGAAGAGCAAAGAGGCTACCGATGTTGCCAATATGCGCACAGCCAAGTCGCTGGCTGTTGAACTCTTCTATGCCGGAGTTACTGACAAGGCTTCTGCTCAGGCCAACGGTCTTCAGTGGTGGGATGACACCACCACCGGCAATAACGCATGCGGTGTTTACGATCCCGAGACCGGTACCATCAAGAATATAAGCCCCAAGAACTGGCCGAAGAACAATACCTACGGTCAGGGTTCAGCTAACGACGGCGGTATGTCCGTTGCAGGCTACGACAGTTCTGTTGATTACACCGGAGCTGTCATTCAGGTCAACATCTATCCGGAAGGCGTAAAAGCATCCGTCTTAAAACAGTTCAATAACGGAGCTTATTCATCCATGGCAGGCAAGCCCTGCATCATCGTCGAATGGAAATACGCAGGCGGCGACTATGTCAAAGACGCATCCGGCAAGAGGATCGGAATGGTTATTTTCCTTGATGAATAACAGGAGTATTATTAATATTAGATCAGTTTAGTAATACTCAACTTAAGCGGGGATTTGATCATGAGATCTATAGACAAGACTAACAGCAGAACATTCGGCCGCCGTGCTTTCACTCTCGCAGAACTTCTAATCGTAGTTGCGATCATTGCGGTTTTGGTAGGCATCTCTATCCCTATCTTCAACGCTCAGCTTGAGAAGAGCCGCGAAGCTACGGATATCGCCAATATGCGTTCAGCAAAATCAGCCATAATCGAACTGTATTATGCGGGAATCGATAATCCTAAAGAAGCCGCATCTTATGGATTGTTTTGGTACAACCAAGGTAAGCCTGATGAGAACATCTGGGGTGTTTACGATGCCGCCACAGGTCAATTCCTGTCTGCAGACGGTTATGATAATCTTAGGAAAAAACTGACTCCATATGGACAAGGTACACCCAATGATGCCGGAACAGATTTCTTGGGTTATAATGGCACACTTGATTATACTGACTCTGTTATAACAGTTACGATTTATCCAAACGGACTGAAGTCTTCAGAATTGTCCAAGATAAACGGTGGAAGTGTGGATTATTCTGGTTACGCCGGTGTTCCTTGTATCGTTCTCGAATGGAGACATGTAAAAGACAGAAGTTATGTTGGACGCTCAAACAGTGATAAGACTCCGAAGGTATGTCAGATAGTATTCATCGAAGAGTAGTCCTCTACTGGATGTTTTAGACCACTCAGGCTGTGACTCGTATCACAGCCTTTCTTTTGCAGTGCTATAATCACAGATATCAGGAGGCATGCATGATCCTAGGCCTGACCCTATATCAGATACTCTGGTACTTTCTTGAATATTCCTTCATCGGCTGGGTGGTGGAAGTCGTTTATCATGCAGTCGCTATGGGCAAGATAATCAACAGAGGTTTCCTTAACGGACCCGTCTGCCCCATCTACGGCACCGGCATGCTCGGTGTCCTCATGCTCTCCAATGTCATTACATCCGCGCTTACTGATGCAGGAGTGGGATCCCATTCGGTAAGGTTGCTGTGCATTTTCGCCGGCGGTACCATTTTCGCGACGGCAGTAGAACTGGCAGGCGGATGGATACTGGATAAGCTCTTCCACGCCAGATGGTGGGACTACAGCGACAGGAAGTTCAACCTGGGAGGATATATCTGCCCCGAGTTCTCACTTATGTGGGGATTGGGGATCCTCGCCGTGGTCGAGATAGTACATCCGTTCCTGGCGGTGGAACCTACGCACGGCATCATAGCGCACGCTGCAGGCGTGATAATACTTGCAATACTTTACGTGATACTCTTCATCGACTGCGTCGCGACCGTCCTTACGATCAGAGGCTTCAACAAGAAGCTGGCCGAGATCGACGAGATCAGCGCGGCCATACGTCAGGGTTCCGATTACATCACCGAGAAGGTCGGCGGCGGCGCTTACAAGACGACTGTAAAGCTCGAGGAAGGCGCGCTTCAGGCCAAGCTCGGATATGCAGAACTCAAGGACAAGGTTGAAGCAGGCAAAGAAGAACTGGATGCAAGAGCCGACAGCACGAGAAGGGATCTTCAGGCAAGGCGCGACAAACTGCTGGAAGAACTTACAAAGCAGAGGCACATCGGTATCGGACGACTTCTTAATGCCTTCCCTGCGATAAAGCATGAGAAGTATGCCGAGGTCTTAAAGGAGATCATGGACAGGCGTTTCGGCGGCCTACATTAATTCACTCTCGTCTATCGTCTGCGCGACCTGCGTCTGCGTGATCTCGTCTTCGAAATCACCCGTTACACCTGAACCCGTGTTCGGAACGAACCGCGAGTAGACCATGTCAGCCAGGAAGAACGCTATCAAAACGGCACACACCGGTATCACTATCTTCTTGTTCCACTTGCGTATCTGGTCGTCAAGGAGCGGTGCGAGCACGTAGATAAACGCCAGGCCGCACACACCGAAGACAAACAAGCCCTCGGCACAGATGCGTCCGTTAAGGTTCAGGAAGTATCCCGTATAATCCCACCACTTCTCGTGATAGATCTCCTCGAGCGCCCAGCCTCCGAAATACTCGAACGCACCGCACACCAGAACAGTCATCCAGAAATGCACAAACGGATTCTTGCGGAATGAGTAGAGGAAAATGAGTACCATCATTCCGCCGAGGCCGTATATGGGCAGCCACGGTCCGTGCAGGACGCCGCGGTTGATGAGTCTTCCCTGCTTGATGTAATAGTAGATGAGTTCCCATACCCAGCCGAAGCCGGAGAATATGAAGAACAGAACTACCAGGGACAGCAGCGAATAGTGCCGCATGTAATGAATGTGAGCAAGGGAACGGAACTTCTTCTTATCAGGGACTATCGACAGGCGCGAAGGGTACATCTCTCCTTCTGCCTCGTCCTTGTAACCGAGCATCCTTACGCGCTTTGCTTCGCTATCTTCGTACTCCTGTTCATCCTTCGTATTGCGAAGTACCACTCCGAAATGTTCTGCGATGAACTTCTTCCTGCCCTTGAGTTCAGCCAGCTCGTATTCGGGCTTGCTCACTTCTTCTATAACATCCGCATATGCATCCGCCAGCTTGTCACTGTCGGCTTTGGCAAACAGATACTTGTCTGCGAGCAGTTCATAGCCGGGACCGCGCTGCTTCCTATAGGATTCCCTTGCTTTCGCATAGAACTCCGCATAGATGCAGACCCTGTACGGGTTAACGTAGAACACATTGAGGATACCGAGCGTCAGAATGCCGAGGATGTTCCAGCCCAGTATCGAGAGTTCAAGCTTGAACAGTTCAAGCTTATTGCCGCGCATCATGTTCCAGGACATCTTCGCCGCCTGGACGGGTCTGATCCAGGGATTCTCTGCAATTATGAAAGGCATGAGGAAGAGTCCGTAATAGCAGACAGGACCCAGGAAGATCGTAGATGCGGCAGCCGAATCCAATACGACCATCAGGAACATGGCAAGTGCCGCACGCGACCACTTGCGGGCGCGGATGAAGAACACGAACCTCGAGAACGGGATCTTCTTATAGACCCTGCCCTCCAGTATTATCCTTCGGCAGATGGCGATGTACAGATTCCTTACGAAGAACCAGAACAACGCAGAGAACCAGACCATGCCTGCGATCAGTATCGTCTCGGCAAGGCTGTCGGATCCTACTATGCTGTATATCGTGGTATATGCGTGCGAGAGGAAGGTATCACTCGCCAGATAGTTGATGACGCTGTTGATGACGCCCTTGGAGCGCCCGAAAACATCACTCGCATAACCGTTCGAAGTCGAGATGTCCTCTAAGGCATCACCGAAGGCCTGATAGAAGGTATCGTAATCGTCGCCTGCTTCGTTGACCTTCTCTCCAACCTGTGTGACAGTCTCTTCCGCAAAGGTACCCTGCGCAGCTTCCACAACATCGGAGATGAACTGCGACCTGAGCTTGATGACATAGTCGGTGGTAACGAACTCGGCCTGGACCAGGAGCGATACGAGGCAGACTACTACAAAGAACAGATAATGGCGCTTAAGATTATTGCGCGCATCCTGCTTCATCAGCTTGCGCGAGAAAGAGAATGAATTTGATACCTTTATCTGCTCTTTCATGCCTGTTCCTATCTTACTCAGCTCAAATAAAAATAATATTAACATAAAAGGGACTGTGAAAAAATCACAGTCCCTTATGTTCTACAGGGGTGTTATGAGGTTTACATTGCAGTGTAACCGCCGTCGACCGGAAGGTTTACGCCGGTAACGTATGTTGAAGCGGGAGATGCGAGGAAGCAGATAGCCGTATCGAGCTCACCGTCGTTGCCGTATCTCTCGAGAGGGATCATTGTCTTAGCGTTCTGCTGGAAGAAGTCAGAATCAAGTGTCTCCTTCGTAAGAGGGCTGTAGAAGTAACCCGGGCAGATAGCGTTTACTGTGATGTTGTACTTGCCCCACTCGGAAGCGAGTGCTCTTGTGAGGTTAACAACGCCGCCCTTTGCTGCGTGATAAGGAGAAGCAGGTGCAACCTTGTTGCCTACGAGGCCGTACATGGAAGCAATATTGATGACTCTGCCGAACTTGGCGGGAATCATTGCCTTCTTTGCAACTGCTCTTGCAAGTCTGAAAGTACCGAAGAGGTCGATGTCGATCTCGTTCATGAACTGCTCGTCAGTGATGTCTTCAGCGGGAGCAACAGCGCCTGTGCCGGCATTGTTTACGAGGATATCGATCCTTCCCATCTTCTCCAAGATCTCGTCAACAGCCTTCTCGACTGCTTCTGTATCTGTGATGTCGCATCTTACTGCGAGTGCCTTAACTCCGTATGTCTTCTCAAGGTCAGCCGCAACCTCATCGATGAGGTTCTGTCTTCTGGCGATAGCCACAATGTTGCAGCCCTGAGATGCAAGTGCCTTTGCCATCTGTACGCCCAGACCTGTCGAGCATCCTGTGATAACTGCTACTCTGTCTTTGAAATCAAAAATTCCACCCATTTTGAATTCTCCTTTCGTCTTACAAGGGGCCTTGGTCTTTTCCCTGATTAGATTATCCCTGTTCGCGCCCGGATATTCCAACGGAAAAGTATACTTATTCGTATATTCAGGTCAGATAACGCACAAAATTTGTGGCATTTTTGAATATTAGTTGCCAAATGACTTTCATTTCGATAATATGTTTATCGATTAGACTTTTACTGATAGCAAGATGTGTATAAAAGTTGGTAATATATGGAGTAGTTTTTTACCCTGATTTACAGTAACCTTATACGCGGTCAACATGACATTTTTCTATTCCCATTTTCCCATATCTCAGAGCCTTCGGTTTTCCCGCCGGAGGCTCATTTCTTATGTTATACTGATTGCATATCAGATAAAGGGAGGTACTTCTTTATGAAATTCTACAGATCCAAGAACGGAAGCGTTGTGGTAAAGCCTTTCGATGTTCCCTGCGATTGTGAGGTAATCGAACCCAACAGCACCGATGCCGCAGGCGAGAAGCACGTCCCGGTCATCTCCGTTAACGGCAACGTCATTACAGTCACCGTCGGCGAAGTTGAGCACCCCATGCTCGAAGCACACTATATCGCATTCATCGCACTCGAGACAGATAAGGGCTATTCCGTAAGGAACCTTGCTGCAGGCGACAAACCTTGCACATCTTTTGCTATCGAAGAGGGCGAGAAAGTCATCGCTGCATACGAATACTGCAATCTCCACGGACTCTGGAAGGCAGAGGCCTGAAGCACCGGGAAGTTAATAAGCTTTGGAATCAGCAGCGCAGTCCCGCAAGGAGTGCGCTGCATTTTTAATTGGCAGGATATCGGTTATAATCCCGTTATGCAGGATTTTGACAGAACAACAGTTATGAAGACTCGTCTTACAGCCTTCGAGAAGATCTGCCTCAGTATATCTTCTCTCGTTTTAATGTTCTTTGTTACCTGCTCTTCTCCGCTTTACTCCTTCAACCCCTGGAACGATGCGAACATATACATGACCCTGGGGCGCGGCATACTCCACGGTATGGCTCCGTATAAGGACATGTACGAACAGAAAGGCCCGCTACTGTTCCTTATCCACGCCGCAGCTGCCCTGATATCCGAGAGGTCTTTTCTCGGGGTCTGGTTCATCGAGATCGGTATGGCTGTCCTTTTCTCTATATTTGCATGGAAGACCGTGAAGCTCCTGAGCACGCCCGGCAAGTTTGCGATCCTTCTGATGCCTGCCATTACCGCTCTTACGTATACGATCGGGATGATGGATTACGGAGACAGCGCCGAAGAACTCTGTTTCCCCCTGCTTACAGTAATAGTGTATCTCGTGCTCAGGGATTCCATATCAGAACCCGGCCGTCTTCCCTCTGTCAGAAGCGCCTTTGTCATCGGCCTCCTCACGTCAGCCATGTTCTGGATCAAATATACTTTCCTCGGACCTGTCATCGGCATCTGTATACTCATGATCATCTGGACTGTAAAGCCTCGCGCATGGAACAGGCTCGTTGCCGATATCGGTATGTTCCTTGCAGGTTTCGCTCTGCTGTCACTGCCCATTCTCATATATCTTGCCGCCAAAGGTGCACTGCAGGATATGTTCACGGCATATTTTTACAACAACATCGTCTTCTATTCGAATGTGACCACTTATGAGCATCCTATCGTGAATATCCCCGTGATCGGCAGGTTCGCCGCGATGTTCCTTAATCTTATGAGCACCTGTAAGATGTTCCCAAAATATCCGGTATTCCTTATCCTTTGCATCACCGGAGTATTCCTCTCCGGAAGACATGTGCGTTCCAGAGCCGTTCAGGTATTCTTCGTCACCTTCGCCATCACGATATTCATCGTTTTGTCCGGAAATCTCGTTCTGCCCTACTACGCATATATATCCGTATACCTTGCACCGTTTGCAGCTGTATCAGCATCCTTCGTCGTATCTCGTATCTCAAAAAGGATCGAAGAACACCGGATGCCGGTAATAGCTTCGGCGCTCTGCCTGGCGCTGACCGTATTCAGCATCGCTACCTGCAAGAATCTGTTCATGCTCAGGTATCAGAGAGCCGATTACCCCCAGTACAAATTCGCAGAGATTATCAATGAGACACCGGACGCAAATATCCTCACCTACGATGTCATGGACGGCGGCTTCTATATGGCTTCCGGAACACTTCCGAAGACTCAGTACTATTGCTATCTGAACATCGAAAAGAGCTGGCTTGTCATCACACAGGAGCAGGACCGTCTCATCGGAGAACAGGCCTTCGACTATATAATCACACGCAGGGATTCATACGAATGGAACGGTTACGAACTCGTTGCCAAAGAACAGATAATCTACAGGAACATCGCAGGAATAAACGTCATTAACGACTTCTTCCTGTACAAGAAGATCTCCTGATCACACGACCTGGAAGATATAGAACTTGAGATAATCCGTCTCGGGAACGTTCCAGAGTATCGGATGGTCCGGTGCCTGCTGTCTCGCCTCTATCTGGCGGATCTGGACACCTGCATCGTAGGCAGCTGACCTGAGCATCTTCCTGAACAGCTCATCCTTCATGAAGTGCGAGCATGAACACGTGGCCAGATATCCGCCTCTCGGCAGGAGTTTCATCGCACGGTAGTTGATCTCCTTATACCCTCTCTCCGCGTGATCGACCGTCTGCCTCGACTTTGTAAACGCCGGAGGATCCAGGATGATGTAATCGTACGCCCTGGACTTCTCTTCAGACAGGCGCGTCAGCAGCTCGAAAACATCTTCACACACAAACTCCATCCTGTCGGACAGACCGTTATCTTCCGCATTCTGCTTAGCCATGTCGACAGCCTGCTGTGATATGTCGACGCTGGTAACCTTCAGAGCGCCTGCCGCGGCACAGTTGAGACCGAACGAACCCGTATGGGTAAAGCAGTCGAGTACATTCCTTCCTTCAGCGATCCTTGCTGCGGCAGCGCGGTTATACTTCTGATCAAGGAAGAATCCGGTCTTCTGTCCGTTCTCGACATCGACAAAGTATCTTATGCCGTTCTCGGTTATCCTGACTATAGCAGAGTCAGGCAACGCGGAGCCGTCCTCATACCATCCCTTATAGAGCGGCAGGCCTTCCTTCTCGCGCAGAGCCAGCTCATTACGCTCATATATGCCCCTGACTGTTATGCCTTCTTCAGCAAAGACTTCCTTCAGCGCCTTATATACTGCAGGTCTTACCTGCTCCATGCCGAGGCATGTGATCTCGACCGAGAGGATATCCTCATATCTGTCCACAGTGAGACCGGGCATCTGATCTGCCTCTCCGTGAACGATCCTGCAGCACCTGAAGTCATCGCCCGGCATGACCTGCTTCCTGTAATCAACGCAGTATCTTATGCGGCGCTTCCAGAATGCATCATCAAAACCGTCATTGCTGTTACGGGATATAAGGCGGACCCTGATCTTGGAATTGGAATTATAGAATCCCGAACCCTGCCAGGCATTGCCGGCAAAAACATCGACTATGCAGCCGTCCCTGATATCCGCATCTTCAGAAGTGATCTCCTCACCATAGACCCAGGGATGTCCTCCCTTTACCGCACGCTCCGCCTTAGAGCTTATGCGCACTGCCGGATATATCCTCTGCTGCTTCATTACCGCCTTATACCTTTCCTTGAAGTTCAACCTATAATACTACACGCGTAATATTATTTGAAATAATGTATTCTGAAATTAAAAGCTTTGTAATACTTAATTCACCGCCGTATGTTAATGTCAGAATATGAAACTATTGTTTGCAGCCGAACTTGTCTTTGTGGGAGCGATCCTGCTTATTTGCGTTGTCTTCTCGTTCATCAACCGACGCAAGAGACCAGGTCATGTCGCATACAGCCTTAACCACCTTCTGACTGCAACACTCGTCCCGCTCGTTTCCAACTTAGTCTCAGTAGTAACTAAGGAGCAGTACATCGCCGAGATCGGATATCTGCTGTATCTCGTCGGACTTAACCTGTTCGCATATTTGCTCCTGGCCTTCATAATGGACTTCTGCGAGATCAAATACAGAGGTTCGAGATACAAGACGCTTATCACGGTACTGGTACTCGTTAACATCGCAGCGCTGTGCCTTAACCCGTTCTTCCATCATGTATTCGTTGTGAAACCGGATTACACCCCTAACGGAGACCTGTTCTTCGTAGTCGAATCAAATTTCGGTCGTTATCTGAACTTTGCGGTCGTAGTATTCGTCGTATGCATCTCCATTCAGGTCCTTATCGTGAGGATGAGAAGGCTTGCCTCCGTCTACTACAGGAAGTATCTGATCATCACATCCGTTCTTGTACTTGACGTTTTACTCGAATTCTATTTCATATTCTCGGATGCTCCGGTAGATCACACGATATCGGCTTACACGATACTCGGCATCGTCCTGTACTACTTCACGCTCATCTATAAGCCCACCGAGATCGCCAGGAATCTTGCGGATGCCGTAGTCAAGAACCATACCGACGGTATCATCTTCTACGATTACGATGTAAATGCTATCTATGCAAATGACGAGGCATACAAGATACTCGACCTCGAGAACAAGAAGCCTGATGCCTGCACCGATAAGCTCATAGACATTACCGGCGGCGCAGACCTCACTACGGACTTCGACATCTCCGCACGCTTCAACACTAGGGAAGATGAGACCAGATACGTCAATATCTCTCACCGTCTGATGAAGGACAAAAAGGGCCTCAGCATAGGTTCATTCTTCAATATCCACGACAACACCGACGAGATCCTTCTTAACGAGAAGCGCCGCTGGGAAGCTACCCACGACAGCCTTACAGGAATCTATAACAGGAACAGGTTCCTCGAGAAGGTAAACGATATCCTGGCCGCTGCACCGGACGAAGACTATCTGATGATCGCTTTCGATATTAACGACTTCAAGTTCATCAACGAAGTCTACGGCAAGGACAAGGCTGATTCCATCCTCATCCTGATATCGAAGACCATAGCATCCGCCTGCCCGAATGACGCCGTGTACTGCAGATGGAGCGGGGATATTTTCGCGGTCTTTACGAAGAAGTCGAATTTCGGTACGGAAGAAGATGTCATCAGAAGGAACATCCGCGGCCTCGAGACGAGGTTCCGCAGCAAGATGGATGAGCAAAACGATACGAAACAACCCATCGTCATACATGTCGGTGTATACGAGACATCTGACCTCGAGAATATCCGTCCTGCCATCATGATCGACAGATGCCAGATCGCGATCGAGACCATCAAGGGCGACTTCAACAACAGGCTCGTCTTCTACGACAACAAGATAAGAGAGAACAGGCTCTGGGAGCAGAGGATCACCACCGAGCTCGATGAGGCGATCCGGAACGGCGAGATCGTTCCTTACATCCAGCCGCAGTATAATGCCGACGGTGTCCTTGAAGGCGGCGAGATACTTGCCAGGTGGATACATTCAGAGCTCGGGTTCCTCGCACCTTTCAAGTTCATCCCGACCTTCGAGAAGAACGGCATGATCTACAAGCTGGACCTTTGCATGTGGGAGAACGCGTGCAAGATCCTGTCGCGCTGGAAACATGAAGGCAGGGACTGGGCTCTGTCCGTCAACATCTCGCCAAAGGACTTCTACTTCCTCGATATCTACGGCGTCATCATGGAGCTCGTCAGAAGCTACCGAATCGACCCCGCCAAGCTCCACCTCGAGATCACCGAGTCTGCCGTCATCGACAACGCGCAGGACAACATCGAGGTCTTAAGGAAGCTGCGCGAGGCAGGATTCATTGTGGAGATGGATGATTTCGGCAGCGGATATTCCTCACTCAACATGCTCAAGGAGATCCCGCTCGACGTCCTCAAGATAGACATGGTATTCCTTCAGGAGACTGCCAATTATAACAAATCCTCCATCATACTGCAGAGCATCATCGACATGGCAAACAAGCTGAACCTGTCGCAGATCACCGAAGGCGTCGAGACGAGAGAGCAGCTCGATATGCTCAAGGAGATGGGATGTAAGCTGTTCCAGGGATACTACTTCTCCAAGCCTATCCCGATCGATGAATTCGAGAAGCTCCCGCCTAAGATCAATTAACCCATGAAATCCCTTATAACTGCATCTGCAAAGTCCAGGCCACTCTCCGTGAGCCTGATGCGGCCGTCCTTGTCTTCGAGCAGTCCGCGGGAGACGTTGGCCTTAATGGCATCGCCGAAGACTTCATGTACATCTCTTCCGAACTTCTTCTCGAAAACATCCGCCTCTATCCCCTCGCTCGTACGGAGCCTCAGGAACGGGTACTCTGCCATCCTGTCTTCAAGCGTCATCTCCTCTTCGACATAGATGAAGCCTTCGGGCAGACCGCCGCCCGGGAGCGCGCCGCTCATCACCCTGATATACTCATCGATGCTGTCGGCATGACCGTACCTGACACCGTTCGTAAACCCGTGCGAACCTGCACCTATCGCGAAGTATTCGCTACCGTTCCAGTATGAGCCGTTGTGAACGCTCCTGAAGCCCTCACACGCGCTGTTGGATATCTCGTAAGGAATGATGCCGTTTTGCTCGAGGCGGCGCCTTACGGCGTGATATACGGCACGTTCTTCTTCGGGAGGAACAATATCTTCAAGCCTGTCCTTGTACCTCGCATAGAAGGCCGTCCCCTCTTCCAATGTAAGGGAGTATGTGCTGACGTGTTTTACGCCGAGAGTGACGAACCTGTCTATGTCCTGCAGGACACCTTCCATGGTCTGTCCCGGAACGCCCGTTATCAGGTCCGCGGATATGTTTGTAAATCCTGCCCGGCTAAGCGTCTTGATGGCTTCTATTGCACCCTGCGAATCGTGGAGCCTGCCGAGAGTCCTGAGCACATCGTCAGACAGCGACTGAACGCCGACGGATACTCGGTTGAATCCGGCCTTCCGGTATTCTTCGGCCTTCTCCTTTGTAAGAGAAGACGGATTGATCTCGATGGTTATCTCGGCTCCGGGCCTGATGCCGAACGACTCCGTTATGGTCTTGAGCAGACCGCACACCAGCGAGCTGTCCGGAAATGACGGCGTGCCGCCTCCGAAGTAGACTGTATCCGGTCCGTCATCGGCATCTCTTATATCGCCTTCTGCCAGGAGCCTGGCCTCGGCTTCAGCACATCTGTAATACTCTGCTGTCCTTGAAGATCCTTCTTCGGAATAGAATCCGCAGTAAGGACACTTACGGGCGCAGAACGGATTGTGGACATAGATATGTCGTCCCATCAGAAGCTCGTCTTCCTTACCAGCGGCTTCGGATTCTTAAGGGCCGTCTCCAGTGCATATTTGAAAGTGGTAAAGCTCGGCGAGACATTGTTCTCCGGCTCGAGGAATCTCGATATCCTTGAAGCCCACTGGGCCTTGTAGTGACCTATGGCAGGATACCCGATATCGATGAGTTCTTCGTAATCATCGCTTATCGCGCGGCAGAGCACCTCCCACGTACCGCAGACGCTGTCCTGTTCATAGGAATCGAGAACGTCAGTGTTTGCATCGGGATAGGCCTTCAGAAGGGCTTTACGGTCGCCCAGCATCCACGCCTCTATCTCTTCGGTGCAAAGACCTACCACGCTCCTTACATCGGGAGCATACGTTCTTGCTACCTCATATAATTCGTTCCTGAGCTGCTGCGGATCCTTGTCGTCGGAATCCATAACGACAATGAGGATCAGGTCCTTGTTGCCGTATACGGAATTATACGCACGGCATTCCGCGGGCAGAAGGTCGAGCAGTGAATTCGCGAACTTTGCAGGCTTCGCATTCGGGTCCTTGGGCAAGCTTCCGCATCCTCTGTGAGGCCTGACGTCTATGTCCGTATTGATTCCGGCCTTGGCGCAGATCTTCTGCACTTCGCGGTGAACTACGACAGAACCGGATTTGTCTTCAGCGAGTATCTCGATCTTCATGTCATTCTTCCTTCTGGTCCGGATCAAGATATCCGCCGTACCATATTGCGCCCATGCCTACGCCCTGCGAGAACATCTCGTTGACGAGCGGATCGGCACCGGCACAGCTTATCGTCACATCACCCGAATCGCTCTCAAATGTTCTCGAGAATACCCATATCTCCTTAGGCGACATGGTCTCGATTATATAGGGATTGTGCGTGGAGAACACAATCTGGCAGTAATGGTTCCTGATGGAGTACTCACGCATCTCATCGGCCAGCACGTCCACCATATCGTGGTAGAGGTCCTTGTCCGGTGTCTCGATGAATATCGTAGACCTGGGAGATCCGTCCCTAAGAAGAAGCAGATACAGGAAGAGTTTATCGGGGCTCTCGGAGAGGGCCTTGGGAAGATTCTTTTTCTTCTTCATCGTCGGGATCTTGCTCTGGATCTCGGATACTATCCTGTTATATTCTTCCTCGTCGCTCTGCTTGATGAATTCCAGCACGTTGCCCACATTGGAGCCGGTGCTGTTCAGGTGCTTGTGGCCGCCGGGCGCGCCGCCCTCGGTAAAGTACGAACTCTGCTCTTCTGAAGAGAAACTGCAGAAGAACCAGCCTGATATCTCATGGAAGAGGTCGCAGAGATGCGTATATCTTCTGAGCTTGCCGAACAGGCTGAGAGCCGTGCGGTGATCGTCGTCGAGCGAGATCTCTTCAGTCTTGCCGTCATCTCTTTCGGGACAAAGCACAAATCCTTCTCCGTCCGTTACTTCGAGCAGCGTCGTCATCTTATATGTCCCGTCTTCTTCGCGGGTGCTCCTCACGGCCTTCTCGTAAGATACGACAGGCGTTCCGAACCTGTTTGCCAGGATGGACAGCTCGTACTGGATATAGTCTGACTTGCCGGTCTCCCTGTCGCTTAACTTGAAGAACACCTTGAACTTGGAAGGCTTGGACTTATCGGGAGTCATGTTTGAGAACCCCGGTCTTCCGCAGCTGATCGACGCCGCCGTAACGCCGTCGGTAACGCAGTCCTTCATGTAGGCAAGGCACCCCATAAAGCTGGTCTTGCCGGTATTGTTCCGTCCTATCAGGGCGTTGAGCTTACGCATCGGATTCGCGCGCTGCCCGCCTTCTCTTGCGGGACTTATACTCTCATCTATCAGTATGCCCGCCTGATCGTTATCGAATATATCGAAATTGATTATCTGTACACCGAGTATCATACTTATCCTCTTTCCTCGAGCCGAAGCATAACGTATGTCTATATTTGATTATAATACTTTTCCCCCGGCGTTTGTTACTACGGGTGTACTGTACTGCGGTACATTCGTAGTGATTCGGGCACAAAACCTGCTAACAAAAATCAAGAGCTTGTTGGCAGTTTTTTGTTTTGAAATAACTGGGCATAGCAAACAGACCGGAGTCAAATCCGGTCTTTGTTTTA
>CACZMA010000023.1 GCA_902782125.1 Oscillospiraceae bacterium
TTTGTGGTTATTAACATTTTAAGGAAGAATAATCAGAATGACACTTTTTCTGATTTTTTGAATTTACACAATTATATGGACATAACCAGACTTCTCTCATTTAGTCCCTGTTCGGGTGGTAATCGAAGACTTTTTGCGAGACTTTCCTCCCCCCCGGCACTTACACCGGCGCTGCAAACGGGCCGGGGATCACGCCGCTGCTGCGGACGTCGCCGTTATAGTCGGTATCGAAAGTGATCGCACTTCCGTCTGGATTCTCGAACCTCTGCTCGGGCTCGAAAGCCTTACCCAGCACATCCGAATCTATCATCTCGCATGAATATCCCTTGATGAATTCATACACATTGGTCTTGAGCACAGGCTTGCCGTCAACTTCTTCAACATCGGCATACACATCAGCATCAGGCAGTACGAGCGCACCGGTCTCGTTCTTCCATGCCTTTGCGCCTGCAAGATAGACATTGCCTGCAGACCAGACGGGCAGGTGCTTCCAGTGCGCAACAGCCAGCTTCATCATATCGGGAACGTCAGATTCAAGATCGAACTGTGAGATCCACTCATCGTAGGTGGGGTACTCATCCCAGACATGCGTGCCGACCTCGCGGTTCTCGAACCACGACTCGTCTTCCTTGCTGTCGCTGTCGACCGAATAGGGAGCAGCTGACCACTTCTGTACGAAGATGTTGTTATAGAATCTGTTGTCTCCGTGAAGGATGGTAACGAAGCCCATTACCTCAGTCCTGTGCGGAATGTGGTAGGGAGTATAGCGCTGACGGAGCTTGCCGTCTATTATGTTGTCCGTGCCTTCGCCGACACTCGTGAAGCTTCCGCAGATCAGGTTGTGTACCATGGCAACGCCTTCGGAAGCGATACGGAGCGACACGTCTGACAGCAGCACGTTGTTGTCGATGAGAGTCGGTCCCTGGCTTACTTCCACGAAGATATCCTGGCTCATCATGCCGCCCTTGAGCTGCACTGCGAAGTCGGGGCGCTGGTTGGCATAAAGGAAGTTCTGCGTGATCCTCGTGCCCTGAGCTTCCCAGTCGCACCAGATTCCCATGGTGCAGTTGTGGATGATGTTGCGCCTGATGGTGACGTCGATCGCAGCATGCATCTTGATGCCTGCGATCTCAGCGCCGCCCAGCTCCATCATGTTGTTGATGTGGTGGATGTGGTTGTCTTCTATGATGCTGAAGACTCCGCCCATGCGTCCGATAATACCGCCCTGTTCGCAGTGGTGGATGTTGTTCCTTCTTACGATGTGCGAACCGATCTTCTCCTTGAGCCAGCCGTAGTACTGTCCGCGGCATACGGCGTCGCGCTCCATCTGAGTCGGACTCTTTACCTTCTTGTTCGTGAAGTAGTGGTCGTTATCGGGGTCGTAGTACTTGCCGAGGCCGATGCCGGAGCATTTCGAGTTGCTGATGTCGCAGTCCTCGATGATCCATCCCTTGGACCAGTGCGGTCCGATCATGCAGTCCTGGTATGCTGCCGGGGGCGCCCATGTCGTTGCCGCCTTGCAGACTGTGAAGCCTGAGACCGTGATGTATCCGATGCCTTCTTCCTTTGGCATGAAGCACTCGCGGCGCACGTTGATCTCGACGTTCTCGCTGTTCGGATCTGCCTCGCCGAAATTACAATAGAACACAGTCCTGCCGCCGTCCTGAACTGCATACCACTTGAGCTTGGATGCCTCGGGCTCCCAGGACTCTTTGGTGGGAAGGCCCGCCTCGACTTCTTCTATCGAAGCTGCCTCGTAGAGCATCTTATCGTTCAGATATACAACGCCGGTGTGCTTGCTCTTGCCTGCAAAATACCAGTCACCGTAGACGTATGTCGTATAGGGGTTGTAATCGCCGAAGATCTCGTTGTCTACGCTCGCGGTCCACACCTTGTCGGAGTGCTTCGTCCATCCGGTAAGCTCTTCCGCACCCGTGATGACTGCGCCGAGGGGAACTTCAGACCTGTATGTGATGCGCGCGTCGGGAGTTCCAGCGGTCAGGGGGTTAACGTATTCTCTGTAGATGCCGGGCGCAACGATTACCTCATCGCCGGGCTGAGCCACAGAGGCCGCTTGGTTGATGGTTGCATACGGACGCTCTTCGGTGCCGTTGCCGTTTACGCTGCCTGCTTTAACATAGATGATCATAATGGACCTCCCGGCTGTATTGTTATGTTTTGATTGTAACTTAAGTTTCTGCTTTTGCCTCGGGTTTATCCTTGCCGTACAGGAACGGTCTGGCAAGCTTTCTCGCAAAAAGATCCACCAACGGTCCCATGAAGAACGCCGTGATGATCGTTCCCACTCCAACGACCGCGCCGATGCCGTCAAGGCCGCCGCCTGCGAGGAGATACAGTCCCACGCCGAGTGCGACGCAGACGACGTCAGTGATTATCCTCACATACTTGAACTTGCCGATATGCCATGTGTTCGAGATGATCAGAGCGACCGCATCGTAAGTTGATACGCCGATGTCGGCCGTCATGTAGAAAGACGATGCGACGCAGATTACGAGTATGCCGATGAGAAGGCAGACCGCGCGTCCGACGAGCCCTAAGTCAGGGAAGAAGTTCGTCAGGGTGTTCAGCGAGAACTCAGCCACATAACCTATCAGGAACAGGTTGATGAATGTCGCGAGACCGATATAGTGCCTGTCGAAGATGAGGCTGAACAAGAGCATTACGGCATTGACTATGACGTAGAGCGTTCCGAAGCCTATCGGGATCATTACGTCGAGGCCTGCCATGAATGACTGGAACGGGTCGACGCCGAACATCGCGCGCTTGAAGAAGCCGACCGCGATACCGCATACGAGCACCCCGAAGATGCTCATCAGAATGCGTTTGACCATGTGGTCTTTCTTGAAGATCGTATCTAATCTGCTCATGTGCAAATCATAAAACAAACGCCCGCGCACGGACAATGCACAGGCGTTGTTTTTTTATCAATTTAATTGTGAGTTTATGCTTTGGCAGCTGCGATCTGCTGAGCCTGAACTGCGGTGATCGCGATTATGCCCGCGAGCTCGTCCACGCTGCATCCCCTGGATACGTCGTTGACTGCCGCAGCCATTCCCTGAAGGAAGCTGTAAGCCTCGGCCTTGCCGATCCTCTGGATGAGCTTGTAGCCGATGTTGCCTGCCTCGAGGTTAGGGAAGATGAGGACGTTGGCCTTGCCTGCGACGGGTGATCCGGGTGCCTTGGATGCGCCGATCTCGGGAACGATCGCTGCGTCGAGCTGGAGTTCGCCGTCAAGGTCAACATCGGGGTAACGCTCCTTGGCGATGGCAACTGCGGACTGCACCTTGTCTACGAACGGGTGCTGTGCGGAACCCTTTGTCGAGTGGCAGAGGAAAGCGACTCTCGCGTGAGGTGCCACCATGCTCTCAAAAGACTCTGCAGACTCTGCGCCAATCTCTGCAAGCTCTTCGGGTGTCGGATCCTGCATCAGTGCGCAGTCTGCGCAGAGGAGGACGCCGTTCTCACCGAATTCGCAGTCGGGTATATCGAAAACAAAAGCGATCGAAGCGACTTTCCTGCCGGGAGCCGTCTTGATTATCTGGAGCGCGGGACGGAGCATGTCTGCGGATGTGTGGCAAGCGCCGGATACGAGTCCGTCAGCGTCGCCCGTCTTTACCATCATGATGCCGAAGTAGAGTCTGTCTGTCGTGAGGATCTCCTTTGCCTTGTCGAAAGTCATGCCCTTCTTGGCGCGAAGCTCGGCCAGAAGAGTTGCATATCTGTCGATGTCTTCAGATGTCTCGTTGTCAACGAAACCGCATCCTTCAAGGCTTACGCCGAGGCGTGATGCTGCGGCGAGAATGTCTTCTTCCTTGCCTATGATGACGGGCTTTGCAGTCTTGTCTTCGAGGTTCTTTGCCGCAGCGAGTATCGTTCTGTCGTCTTCCGACTCGGGGAGGACGATCGTCTTGAGGTCAGCTGCTGCCTTTGCCTTTATCGTGTCAATGAATCCCATGTTGTTTGTCTCCTTACAGGTAATCAAAGCCCTCGAATCTGGGCTTGCCGGGGTATGTTTTCGCTTCTTCTTCACCGCGGAGCACGCGCAGTGCCGCAGCTCTCATGGCCTCGTGCTCGAGCTCGCCGGGGTAGGATGCAATGGGCGCGATCCAGGAGCATGCCTCGTTGATGCCGTCGTATACATCCTGGAATCTCATGAGTCCGCCGGTCAGTACGATACCGTCGACTTCGCCGTGAAGGACGCATGCCATCGAGCCGATCCACTTTGTGATCTGGTAGATCATCGCATTCCAGATAAGCTTTGCCTTGGGGTCTCCTGCCTCTACCATCTCATGGATGGTATCGGAGTTGGAAGTGCCGAACCATGAGGAAAGTCCGCCTGTTGCAAGGCAGAGACTCCTGAGTTCTTCCAGAGGTCTGTCGTAGAGCTTGGTGAGGACGTCCGTTACGGCCATCGTTCCCATACGTGTGGGTGTCATCGGGCCGTCTCCGCCGCTGCCGTCGTTCGCGTCTATCATCTGTCCGTGCCTGTGCGCGGTTATCGTGATACCGCCGTCGATGTGGCAGACGATGAGGTTCATCTCGTTATATTTCCTGCCGACGCTCTTTGCGTACTTGTGGGCAGTAGCGCGCAGGTTAAGCGCGTGGGTTGCGGATGTCCTGTAGATGCCCTTGACTCCGGTGATCCTGGCAACGTCCTGGAACTCGTCTACGACGATCGGGTCTACCATGAGCAGCCTTCCGCCGAACTCGTCGTGGAAGATCTTTGCCATCTGGACACCCAGCATGCTCGAGTGGTATACGCCGCCCTTTGCCGCGCGGACATCGGCGATGAGCCTGTCATCTACTTCGTATGTGCCGCCTTCGATGGGGTAGCACGCGCCGCCTCTTCCGACGATCGCATCGACGCCGGTCAGGTCAACATTGTTGTCGGAGAGCCATTTCCTGACCACTTCTATTCGGTAATCAAGCTGGTCGTTTATCGTGGGAAATCCCTTGAGGATCGTTGAATCGTGGAATACGTTCGCCTCTACGATGCTCTTCTCGTTCTCGAAAAACTCCACCTTTGTGGACGTGCTTCCGGGGTTAACGACGAATACTTTGAATACCTTCGCGTCAGACATAAGTCTTACCTCCGCCTAAAAATAATTGCTAATTATAGAACACTTTCACGATTAGGTATAGAATTCATTTATGGCAGAAAATATAAAATATCTTGCATCGCCAGACGACATAATAAGCAGGTTGTCCTTAGAGGAGAAGGCCCGCTTCGTTATTGGCGATTCGCCTTTCAGGACCAAGTATCTTGAGCGTCTGGGAGTCCCGCCTCTCGTCGTCATGGACGGCGGCACGGGCTTCAATTCCATCCAGGACGAACAGGAGAAGGCCTTCAGGGCATACTGTAAGAGAAGAAATCTCGCAGGCATTCCGGTCTCTGAAGATGAGTTTGTCTCAGGCGACGAATGCCTTGATACGGGCAGAATGTCAGACTTGGCAGGAGGCGCGGTCAAGGCTCCTGACCTGGGCGAGATGCTGGCTGCCAGGCCGCAGATGGCGGTAGGCTGCTATCCTCCGGGAATGCTCATGGGCGCCACCTGGAATCCCGATGTCATCGAGCGGTGCGGCAGGGCTCTCGGAAGAGAAGCCAATGCCCTGGGAATAGATATCCTGCTTGGAACCCCTAATGTGAATATCCACAGAGATCCCCTCGGCGGAAGGATCTTCGAAGGTTATTCGGAAGATCCTGTTCTGGTGAGCCGCCTTGCTCCGGCCTTTGTGCGCGGCATACAGGACGGCGGAGTGATCGCCAACGTGAAGCATTACGCGGCGAACAACCAGGAGACGGGAAGAAGAGGTATCGACGAGCACATATCAGAGCGAGCCCTGCGTGAGATATATCTGCCGGGCTTTAAGGCCTGCGTTGAAGCAGGATGTCGCACGGTGATGTCCGCATACAACAAGATCAACGGTGCTGCGTGTGCAATGAACAGGTGGCTTCTGACGGACGTCTTAAGAGGCGAGTGGGGATTTGACGGCTTCGTCATGTCAGACTGGGGAGCAGCTTACGATGAAGCAGAAGCGATCGCGGCAGGCAATGACCTCATAATGCCGGGACCCAGAATCTCCGGCCCGATTATCGATGCCGTAAAACAGGGCCGTCTGCCCGAAACAAAGCTGGATGATGCCATCCGTAATTACCTGAAAGTACTCGCGGATACACCTGCAGTGAAGGGGCATCTGACGACGGAAGACATAGATACGGGCGAATGCATCAGGGCGGCATATCTTACCGCCTGCGAAGGTATTACGCTCCTTAAGAATGACGGCTCGCTCCCGCTTAACGAGAACTCGAAGATCGCTTTCTTCGGCAGGCATTCCCGCGAGATGATCGCATCGGGCGAGGGCAGCGCCGAAGTAAGAACGACGCTTAATACGAATGTATATGACTGTGTGGCGGAAATCGCCGGCAGGGACAATGTCACTTTCGGTGAGGTCAGGGAAGATACCGATGCCGTCATCGTCACGGTGAGCGCGAGAGGCCAGGAGTTCTTCGACCGCGAGTCGATGGCGATGCCTGATGAGGACCGCGCCGCACTGGATCTCGCGAGGGCGGAATCGAAGAGATGCGGCATACCGCTCATAGTTATGCTCAATGTCTCGGGCCCGATCGATATCGCTGACTGGGAGCCGGATGCCTCTGCAATTGTGTGCGAGTTCTTCCCGGGAATGCAGGGCGGACAGGCCTGTGCGGACATCCTTATGGGCAGGGTGAACCCGTCTGGCAGGCTGCCGCTGACGTTCCCCGTCTCGTACGATGTGACGCCGACGAGGGAGAATTTCGGAGGGGACGGAATAGAGCTGGATTACGCCGAGGGGATATACGTCGGCTACAGGTATTACGACAGGCACCCGGAGGATGTGATGTATCCTTTTGGGCACGGGCTGTCTTATACGGAGTTTGAGTACGGTGAGGTGAAGGCTGAGCTCACAGGTGAAGCGGTTGAAGTCACGCTGACCGTTAAGAATACGGGGGACCTGGACGGATCGGAGACCGTGCAGATCTATGTATCAGCGCCTGAAGGCAGGCTCGATAAGCCGGTCAAGGAGCTCAAGGGCTTTGCCAAGGTGAAGATAGAGGCGGGCAGGGAAGCAGAAGTCACGGTCAGCATCAAGCTGTCAGATCTGGCAAGCTTCGACGAGACTTCGGGCAGATGGGTGACAGAGCCCGGAGAATTCGAGTTCCTGGCGTGTGCGTCTTCAGCCGATATCAGGGGTTCTGCGAAGCTTCAGATCCTTGCCTGAGAAGTATCGCTGAACAGGATCCCGCGCTGCTTTGCAAGGTCCACGCCCTTCCTTCTGAACAACTCGCTCACGGTAACAAATTCGAATCCGCGGTCTCTTAAGGCGGGGATGATGGTCTCCAGCGCCTCGGCCGTCTTCTCATTGCCCTCGAAATCATGCAGCAGCACCACGGCTCCGTCTTCGGCCTGCGCGATGGTCTTCTCCGCACGGTGCTGCACCGTCGTATCCGCCTCCCAGTCCTCGCAGCCGTGACCGCATATGAAGGTCAGGTCTATCGCATCGAACATGGTATCGTTGCAGTAGATATATGGCGGACGGAAGAATTCGGGCGCCCTGCCGGTGACCTCGGTGATCCTTGCAGTCGTGTATTCTATCTCCGAGATTATCTGCCCGCGGGTGAGGGTCCTCATGTCGGAATGGGTCTTCGCGTGGTTCTCGATCTCACAGCCCAGCGAGAGCGTCCTCCTGATGACGGGGAGGCGCTCATCCGTAATATTATCTCCAATAAGAAAAAAAGTGCCGACGACGTCGTGGCGGGCCAGAATGTCCAGCACCTGATCCGTCGTCGTATCCGAAGGACCGTCGTCGAAAGTCAGTGCTATCAATTCATTTTGCGTATATCTCATATGCTTATTATATCGCTCCGAAGTGCTCCGGTGGGTTACATTAGGCTCCAAAAATTGTTATTATATGCCTATAATTCCGTCTCTGACGAATAAGGAGGCCGCTTATGGATGCAACTATATTTGCCCAGGCGCTTAAGGAAGAGAAAGATGCTCTGGTAGCCGGCTACCTCGCAGATGCCGATTCACCCACGGGGGCACTTATCAAGCAGGTAAGAGATGCTGGCGTCAGCGACGACGTTATCAAAGAGATCCTCAACGGCATTCTCACAGATGTTTATTATCAGACACTCCTCGGACTTGACGGGCAGATGCCCATCGGTCCGCTTACAGAGCGCAGCTACAGGCTCGCAGCGCCTGACAGCACGCTTATAGCAACCGGTGACGGCACTCTTGCCGAAGCAGCATATGAGGCTTTCTACGGCGGGGAAGAGTGAGTAAGTGGTCAATTAATAGATTTATTACTATTAATTTTGTGTAGTAAATCATTTTTCGCCACTGTAAAATTGTTTTGTGACGCTCCGCGTGACGGTCAGCAGATGCTGGGGGGTATCTGCATCGTCAATATCACGGCGCGATCTTTGCGACAGGCAAGACTTTGGAGAGATTTATGAGATTAGAAGATTTGTACAAAGGTTTAGACCCCAAGGATTACTACATCGGTAAAGTAACCCAGGTTTACAGGAGCTGCAGCATCGTCCAGATCGAGAACATCAACATCATGACGGACAGAACAAAGTTCAACAGCTCATTCTTACCTAATACAATTAACAACTATGTAATCGTCGATTCCACAGAAGGAATCTTCCTCGGAGAGGTATTCGAGAACAAGGCATCCAGGAAGAACATCTTCGAGATGTCCGTCATCGCAGACGAGAAGTCCAACGACTATCACGAGCTCAGTATCGATACGATCTCACTCATGGCAAAGGACAGCGACAGGTTCAACCTCGCAGGATTCAAGACACTCGGTATCACCGATAAGGTCTACCTCGCTACAGACGAAGCATACAAGCTGTTCCTCGAATCCCTCGAGTTCATGCACGACGAAGAAGATCCGCTTCCGCCTTTTGCAACATTCATCAACAAATCCACAGCTAAGGTACAGCTTAAGGCTTCCACGCTGTTCAACCGCCACCTTATGTGCGTAGGCGCTACCAACTCCGGTAAGTCCACAACGGCTCTCGCCATCCTCGATAAGGTCATCAGCACAGGCAAGAAGGCCCTGATCATCGACCCTACGGGCGAGTACAGAGATGCTTTCACTGACGAAGAGATCACAAAGCTCACACTCGGTGTAGATACCACGATCAACCCCGGTAAGGTCTCCATGCAGCAGTGGGAGAAGCTCTTTGAGACGAAGAGCAACAGCGAAGGTGCCGTTCTTGCAGAGGCTATCACATCCCTGCGTTACATGAAGAAGATCGGCGAGAACACATTCTATGCCAAGGTCGGTGAGGATATCGACGAGATCCAGGAGAATCTCGCATCCGTCGGACGTAACGACCTCGACTTCAACCTCAATCTCCTCCCTGAGCAGATCCAGGCAGAGTCGGTCAGCGAGCCTGACAGAGACAACAACTACAACTTCAAGTATCGTTACGACATGCTCAAGGCTAATGCCAACAACAACCTCATCCAGAAGATCGCATACCAGATGACCAACACAAGGTTCCTGTCCTTCTTCTCGAATGATCCTTCCATGTACAACCTCCTCGATGTTATCGACGAGTTCCTGCACACACCTGATGTAAGCCTCTATATCGATACATCCGAGCTCGGTGCGGCAGAAGGTATCGGCGGCATGGTCATCGACCTTATCTCTTCGTTCGTTATCGGCGAAGACGACATCAACCCGTTCGTCTTCTTCATCGACGAGGTCCACAGATATGCTAAGTCCAAGTATTCAGAGAAGGAATTCCACGGCGGTCTGACACTCCTCGCAAGAGAAGGCCGTAAGAAGGGTATCTTCCTCTACCTGACAACACAGAACCCTAAGGACGTATCTCCTGTCCTCTTCGGTCAGATCGGTACTCTCCTCATCCACAGACTCATGCTCAACGATGAGATCAGGGCAGTAGAGAGCCACCTCGACGATTATGCCATCAAGCATGTCCGTAAGCTCAATCAGGGTGAGGTCATCCTGTCCTCAGTCAACCTGCTGCACAACATGTTCATTCACATTGACAAGTGCGACAGAACGCAGCACAACATGACACCGAAGCTCTAAGAGCAGACAAGTTCAAGAACAATGCGCCGTCCGGGTATTGGGCGGCGTTTTCTTTGGCTGCGCGGCTCTCGCCGGAGCAAAAGTCTTCAAAAAAGTCTACATTTCAGCGATTTTGTAGACTTTTTGAGAGAAGTCTGGTCAAGTCCTAAATTGTGTGTAAATTCATTTTCCTCAAATGCTTTTCCCATTTGTTGGTTGTTATGCTATTTCTTTCATGTTTTGTAACCAGACG
>CACZMA010000024.1 GCA_902782125.1 Oscillospiraceae bacterium
GTTACAAAACATGAAAGAAATAGCATAACAACCAACAAATGGGAAAAGCATTTGAGGAAAATGAATTTACACACAATTTAGGACTTGACCAAGACTTCTGCAAAAAACTCTTCATCTCACTGCATTTGAAGACTTTTTGGAAGACTTTTACTGAACAGCACAAAAATACGGGCCGCCCGTGAAGGCAGCCCGCGTGCGGTTCATCTAAGTTCGAGTTCAAGCTCTTACAGCCTGGTTGATCGCACTCTGCTCGAGGATCAGGCTGACGAGTCCGAGTCCGAAGATCATCAGGAGAAGGTAAATGACACCTGAATTTCCGTTCGGGTCGCCCTTCAGCTGATCGCTTGCCTGACCCATCTTGTAGTGCCAGTAATACAGATAGATGTTGCAGGTCACAATGCTCAGGAGGATCGTCATACCGCCTTCTGGAAGGCTTGTGTCGCCTGTGAGCTGTCTGAACTCTTCGCTCATCTTGTAGTGCCAGTACAGCATATAGATTCCGCATGTTAGGAATGAGAACAGGATCGCAAGACCGATGTTGCGCTCCTCGATGCCGTTTGCGTTGCCGGCGCGATGAGCCTTGGGTTCTTCATAATAATCTGACTTGGGTGCCTGGCTCTGCTGCTGATAATCGGAAGCAGCGGGAGCTGCTGCGGGAACTGCTGCCGCAGGTGCCGGTTCGGGTGCAGCTGCAGGTTCTTCAGAGGCAGGTGCCTCAGGTGCGGCAGCTTCTGCCAGGGGTGTTCCGCATGTCTCGCAGAACTTTGAATTATCGGCGTTGGAAGCGCCGCATGAACTACAGATCTTCATTCTTATTATCTCCTTATATTCCATATTGGGACCAAAGTCCTCAAAAGATAATAAATTATGTTCCCCCCTTTTGCAACATTTCGAAGGCCCGGTCTGTATATAGGGTACAAGCGACAAGATTCAGGAGGGTAATACCATGAAATACAACAAGCTTTTGATCTCTGCCGTAAGCATTACGGCAGCAGTAACATTACTTGCGGGATGCGCTGCGTCAGGTTCCGGCAAGTCAGGCAAGAAGGACAAGCCGGATAACGATGTCACCTACGAGGCTTGTGAGACGACTGTCGCTATGGCAGATGACGGCGGAGTAGGATACGCTGCCTCTTCTTACAAGTCAGGAGATTATGCATACGATGATGTCGAAGGGGAATATGATTCATACGAATACACCGAAGACCTGTCATACGAGAACGGAAGCTCATCGGACTCAAACGGCAAGGTGCTCGATCCGGAGACTGAGAGACTCCTCATCAGAACGGTCAGCATGGATGTCAAGACAACCACTTATGACGTACTTTGTAACAATGTTACCTCTAAGATCAATGAGTACGGCGGATACATCGAATACCTCAGTGCTACAGGTACAGGCGAGCCTGATGACCTCAGATATGCATACTATACCATCAGGGTTCCTGCAGAGAACCTCGATGCGCTTATCGAATCACTCGACGGTAACTGCACGGTCGTAAGCAAGAGCGAGAGCACATCTGACGTTACACTCGACTATGTTGATACACAGTCATATCTTGAAGCGCTCCAGATCGAGCAGGAACAGCTCATGGAGATGCTCGATCAGGCAACTGACCTCGATACGATCTTAGTACTTCAGAGCGAGCTCACGGATGTCCGCTACGAGATCGAATACGCAGAGTCCTGCCTCAGGGTAATGGAGAACCAGGTAAGCTATGCAACACTCAACCTCAGCGTAACGGAGATCACCGATAAGGCTGCTCAGGAAGAAGAGGAAGAGAAGTTAAAGGAGCAGGAAGAGGAAGCTAAGCCGGAGCCTACATATGCAGAGCAGATCGCAGAGACATTCAACGAGTCTCTCGAGAACGTAAAGGAATTCTTCAAGGAAGCATTCCTCGAGATTGTATCGGTATCCATCGTACTCGTACCAATACTCGTAATAGTCATCATCGCAGTCATCATAATCTGCGTTAAGATCAGCAAATATAAGAAGGCAAAGAAAGCAGCCGCAAAGAAGGAGGAAGAGGATAAGGTTAAGAAGGAATAAGGACCGATCACCACTTGCTGATGCTGTAATCGCAGGATGATGCAAAAAGGTTCCAGTTATCCTTGCCGCAGCCTATATCATCATAGACAGCACATGTCTTGAAGCTCCCTGACCGGGCTCCGCGGCAGGCAGAAGGAACATCATCGAAGACAAGAGCTCCGCCGGGAGCAACATTATTCCCCATGGCGTTAATATAGTCTAAGACCTTGAGGAATATATCCGGCGAGCTCTTGTCTGTATTTTTGCCGGTATCCTCGAGCGTTATTACCGCATCAAATAGTTCCAGTATCCCGTTCTTGCGCAGGGCGTTGAAGCAGTTAGTGCGGTTCAGGGCAGTGGCGACTCCCATCTTGAATCCTGCGCTCCTCGCTTCGTTAAGATAGTCCGGCGCGCCTTCCTTGAGTTCCACTTCGTTCCTGTAGAATTCACCGACCATCTGATTCCAGGTATCCTGCACCTGCTGAGGCGTAAGCGGAAGCTTATAGCGTTCCGCAGTATACCTTGCCGCATCTTCTATCGATACGCGTTTGACCATGTCGGTGTATTCCGGAGTGACTTCGTATCCGTATCTTCCGAGGAATTCGATATCGACCTGATTCCAGATGTTCATGGAATCAAGTATAGTTCCGTCCAGATCGAATATGAGAAGTGATATCCCTTCGCTCTTAAGCGAGGTAAGAAGAGGGTAGCTGCCGTTGTCCATCAGCTCATGTAATCGAGCTTGCCCTTGAGAGATTCAAGCGCAGCCTGCTTCTTCTTCTCGAATTCCACCTTGTTGTTCTCGATGAGGTTATCACCGTATGAATCTATGGAGACGACGAGAGGACCGAATTCCTCTACCCTGAGCTTCCACATTGCCTCGGGCATTCCGAGGTCGAGCCATTCAACGCCTTCCGTCTCGACGCATTCTTCTGCGGCAACTACCGCACAGCCGCCGGGGAAGATCGTGTGGATGGCGCAGTTGTCTACGCAGCCTTTGGTGGTCTTGGGACCCATGCCGCCCTTGCCGATGATTATTTTCGTGCCGGTCGCTGCAAGGAACTCCGCCTCTGCCTTCTCCATCCTCATGGATGTCGTAGGGCCGACGCTTATGACCTTGTACTTGTCTTCTTCGCCTTCCGCGGAGATCTTCTTCATGATCGGACCTGCGTGGAAGATAGCCTTGCCCTTAAGATCGACGGGCGGCTCCTTGCCTGACACCACGACCCTGTGGTGTACATCGTCTCTTCCGGTCACTATCTCGCCAGTGAGGTAGATGACGTCTCCGATGTGGACCTTCCTGATATCTTCGTCCGTTACCGGCGTCGTGAAATGGAATATGCTCATAATGTGACTCCCTTGTGTGTGAAGAAATCATAAGTGAAGTCGGGCGATATGATGATCCCCGCTCTTCTGTGTGCCCAGCATGCCGTGCTCATTCCGACTGCGAGTGTTGCCGGGTGGCGCGCCGCCTGCTCGATGTTTACGCCCATGACCGAGAGCTTGCCGCCGAATCCGCCGGGGCCCAGGCCAACGGAGTTCAGACCGTCTTCGATGTCCTTCTCCATCTGCGCTGCCTTGGGGTTATCGTTGTGCGAACCTACGGGTCTGAGCAGGGCCTTCTTGGAGAGCTTTGCCGCTACTTCCGCAGAACCAGCGATACCGATGCCTACGAGGCAGGGAGGACATGCGTTCACGCCGTATGTCGTCATCTGATCGAAAACAGCCTTCGCGATGCCGTCATATCCTTCGAGGGGCATGAGCACCTTGGCAAATCCGGGCAGCGAACATCCGCCGCCTGCCATATAGAAATACAGTTCGAGTTTGTCTGATCCGGGCACGAGTTCCCAGTCGATCCACGGTATCCTGCGGGCTACGTTGTTGCCCGTATTCACCTCGTCGAAAACCTCTACCGCATTGTGCCTCAGAGGTGCTTCGACCGTTGCCTTCTTCACTGCTTCAATGAGCGCGGGCTCGATCTCTTCGAGGTAAGGGAAGCCGGTTCCGACCTTCGCAAAGAACTGCGGCAGACCGGTGTCCTGACACGACGGACGGCCGAGCTTGTCAGCCATCTCCATATTCTTCTGCATTACATCGTAGATGCTCGGAGCAAAGCCTTCCGTCTCCACTTCCTTCATCTGCGCGAGCCTTGTCTTAACATCATCCGGAAGATGACCTGCCGAATGGCAGATAAAAGATGAGACGAGACCTGAGAGGCGTTCTACTACCTGACTGTCGCAAGACATATCCTGATCCTCCGTTTTGGAAACTATAGATGTAAGTATATCATTCTTGCGACATGCCCAAATAGCAATTATAATTTACATAATAAACCAAGCGGCAAGGCAGGAGAGAGTATGTTATCCATCGCCAGAAAACTTGCAAACAAACAGGCTCAGGTGTTCATCCGCAACTGCACCGAGTCCGATGCGCCAAGGCTTGCCGCAGAAGTGTTCCCGGGTGATGTAACGGTTGAATCCGACATCGTTTATACTAACAAGCCGGGCAGGCTCACATACGATCTTTATAAGCCTTTTGACGTGTCCGGTGCGAAGGACTGTTTCGTCCTGATACACGGCGGAGCTTTTGTCTACGGCACCAAGAGGAACGACAAGAACTTCGGAATGCATCTCGCGCGCACCGCGCAGATCCCCGTAATTAATCTTGATTACACACTGATGCCCGATGCGGATCTGTCGCAGATCATCAATGAGATCTTCCGCGCCATGAACCACGCGGCAAAGGAATACGGATTCAGCAGGTTCCATACCGTCGGCGATTCCGCCGGTGCTTACCTTGCATATCTTACGGCGCTGGCAGCGCGTAACAGGCACGTCGCGCATGAGGTCTGGGTATTCGAGAAGCTCAAGGGCTCGGTGGAGTCTGCGGCTCTGATCTGCGGTGCTTTCAGGAACGACAGGAAGAAGTGGCCCGGGATATATTTCGAGAAGGAGATGCCTTCCAAGACGGATGCAAAGCGCCTTCCGGGTTTTGTTTTCGACCTCGTCTCCATAGGCGTGAGAGATCCCGGTCTCAAGGTCTGTCTGATAACATGCGACCACGACCTTCCTTACTGCAGGAAGGACACCCTGGAACTCAAGCAGGCGCTTGAAGAGGCAGGGGCGGAAGTTCCTTTCTTCGATGCGCAGAGCACCACCGTTGACGGTGTGGAGATGGACTGCGGACACGTGTTCTGCATCGCCCGTCCGGAGTGGCCGGTGGGCGTAAAGTCACTGCAGCTTATCGCCGATAACTATTGCAGAAGGTGATCAGTCCCTGGTCTTCTCGTAAGTGCTGTTGATGAGCTTAGAGATGGGCTTGTAGACACAGAATGTTATCGCGGATACGACGATACCCTTGAACAGATTGAACGGAACGAATCCCAGTAAGAGGAGCTTGAGCTCCGAGTCGATGGCGGGATTGACCGTCTGTGTCCAGCCGAGGATGGATTCCATGCTCATTCCCAGTACGGATGCGTAGAGGGGCAGGTTGATGAAAGCATTCACGGGCACTGCGATGACTGCAAGTGCGAGAGTCGCTATGATCATTGAGATGACGGCGCCCTTCCTCGTGCGTTTCTTCGTGTAGATGAATCCTGCGGTTCCTACGAAGATCGAACCCGTGATGAAGTTGCTCATCTCGCCGATCGCCATGGTGCCTGTCCAGGGAAGATGGATAAGGTTCTTCAGCAGTTCGATGATGATGCCGTATACGGGACCTAATGCAAAGGTGCCGACAAGAACGGGGATCTCGGAGAAATCGAACTTCAGGAATGGGGGCATCAGCGGGAGCGGAACCTCAAGGAACATGAGGGCAACGGCAAGCGCCGTAAAGATAGCCGTAGTTGTGATGCGAACGATGATAGTGCGACGGTTGCCGCCGACAGATTTTTTGGAATCAGACATGATATTCACTTCCTTTCATCCGGACTTTACCGTCGGCCGCAGAATCTCACTGCGTCTGCCATGCTTGTAAGAATTTACATGGCTTGCGGGCTTCCGTAATTCCATTCGGTTACCGCCGGTCGGAGAATCACACTCCGCCTTGGATCACACTGATTATACTATCGCTTATGAAAAAGTAAACCTGTTATCTGTCCTTGTATTCTTCGCAGGTCTGCGCATAATTCTCGGGCGTGCCGATATCGATGCACTCACCCTCGCCCTTATAGGCATAGACGGGCATTATCTTGTACAGCCAGGAAGGGAAGTTGCCGGGAGCATCCGGAGGATTGCCCTCTGCTATATACCTGTCGAAAAGGGGAATAATCTCCCTGCCGTAGAAATACGCCGCATAGATG